>CP081940.1:0-668204 GCA_019823025.1 Methylophilales bacterium
CCTTAACATAAGAGCCAAAGTAACTGATCGCCGTATCTTGGTTTGATGAATTGAGAGAGACATTCGCGCTCATCGCTTTATTATTTGATTTATATTTTGTTCCCACCTCACCAAAGAAAATAGGGTTTTTATCTACTGCAAAAATAGGCTTAACGGTATCAATCTTGATCACTCCGCCAATATTATCTCCTCCTTGATCCACTGCAGATAGACCTGCTAATACGGAGATATTTTTTATATTAACGGGATCCGAATATGAAAGGGGTGCATTCATGTGATTCGCACAAGAGGCAATTAAATCCATGCCATCAATTTTGATCTTGATTCGGTCATCCGATAGGCCTTGGATCATAGGCAAGCTTGAAAAACCGCCATTGTTTATACTATTACCGCCTAGGAAATTATTGATGAGCTTACCTGAATCATTACTCATGATTTTTTCAGTTCTTGATACACCGACGCCCAGATTATTATCCGAAAATGGCACCTCATACTCCTCGGTAATATCAATACCTTCTATTCGATGTTCTGCTATCGCTAAGTTGGTAATTAATAAATTTGTGCATACACCTGCAATTATTTTTTTCATTTTTCTTTTAATCTCTAATTTGTAAATTTAAACAATTCGTTTTAGTTTAAAAAACGAATTTAGGAACTACTTTTTAATACAGATTTTTAAGAAAAGTGCGGGGGTGCTTGGGAGTAAAAATTTGATGCAGTTTTATTGCTAATGAATGAAAGATAAACCTTCTTGAGAATTTGCGATCTGCCAGCGAATGTTTCAGAAGTTGCGAATGAGGTATAAAAATCTTCATCTTCGCCCAGATTGCAAAATGAACAGTTCGTTAAGGCATTTGATGCTGAAGTATTGTTTCCCTCATCTGATAAAGCAACAAGTTTAACGGTATTTCCGGAGCAGATGACTTGATAGTCAACATCTGCAGCCATCAAATTTGAAACAAAAGAACCCGATACAACAAACAACATTGTGATTAATGCAAAGTAATGTTTAAAAAGGTTCTTTTTTTTCATCAGCTCAGGATTATAAATTAAATTTAAAAATTCTTAAAATCTAGCGTAATGCACTGAGCGCTTGGTCATAGTTAGGTTCTTCGGTGATTTCATTGACCAATTCACTATAAATCACTTCATTAGATTCATTGAGTATAATCACGGCTCTTGAAGTCAGACCTTGTAGGCTAGAATCTTCAATGGCTACACCATAGTCATTTGAAAACTGACTGATGTTACGAAAGGCAGAGAGTGTTTCTACAGCTTCTGTTTTTTCTGCACCACAAAATCTCTTTTGTGCAAACGGTAGGTCTGCTGAGATGCATAACACAACCGTGTTATCTAGATTTGATGCCTCGTCGTTGAAACGCTTGACGGATAGGGCACAGGTTGGTGTATCCACGCTGGGGAAAATATTTAAAATTTTCTTTTTACCGGCATAGCTTTCTAAATTTACATTCTCACGTTTATTGTTTGCTAAACTAAAATCTTTCACGGCATCTCCGGCTTTAGGAAAGCTTCCACCGATCTGAACTGGGTCTCCCTTGAGGGTTACTTGTGACATTATTCTATTCTCCAAAATAATTTAAAATATTTCTGATTTACTAATATTCTATCAAAGCTTATCAGGTAAAATAAATTAATATATGAAAGACGCAGAACAACCAAAATTTATTCATCTCAGATGCCATAGCGAATATTCAGTGACAGATGGCATTGTCAAATTAGAAGAGTACCTCAACCAAGCACTAGAAGTAGATATGCCAGCATTAGCCTTAACCGATTTGAGTAATCTTTTTGGGGCGGTTAAGTTTTATAAAAAGGCGATCGATAAAAAAATTAAACCTATCATTGGTTGCGATGTTTGGTTGCAAAATGAAAAAAATCGCGAGCAGCCTTACCGGATTCTCGTATTGTGCCAATCTCAGGAAGGGTACCTAAATTTATCACGTCTGATTTCAAAATCTTTTCTAGATAATCAATATAAAGGACGGGCCGAAGTTAAATCTGCGTGGTTACTCGAAGATTTTAATAAAGGCTTAATTATATTATCAGGCGCACTTCAGGGTGAAATTGGGCAACTGATTTTGAATGATAAGACCAAAGAGGCATCAAAGGTTGTACTAAAATGGCAAGAAAAATTTGGCGATCGATTTTATTTAGAACTTCAACGATATGCAGAAGGAAAGTTATTAGAGGATCAAGAGCGTTATATCCAACAAGCTCTTCATTTAGCCACTCAACATGGAATACCTGTTGTTGCGACACATCCTATTCAGTTTATGCAGGCCGATGATTTCAGAGCACATGAGACAAAAACCTGTATTGCTGAAGGTTATGTTTTGGCTGACTCCAGACGACCTAAAACATTCTCACCCAACCAATTTTTCAAAGATGGTGAGGCGATGGTGGATCTCTTTAAAGATATTCCATCAGCGATTGAAAACTCTTTCGAAATTGCTAAAAGATGTAATTTTAGTTTTCACCTAGGTGAGACCTACCTTCCTAATTTCCCCATCCCTGAAGGGATGAAGATAGATGAATTCTTAAAATTAGAGGCAGAAAAGGGACTTAAACAAAGGCTTGAAAGTTTACCAAACCAAGAAGCCATTGACGAAAAAGTATACTTCGACCGACTTAATTTTGAGGTCGATGTGATTAACCAAATGGGTTATGCGGGCTATTTTTTAATCGTCTCTGATTTTATCAATTGGTCTAAGCAAAACAATATTCCCGTAGGACCCGGCAGGGGTTCAGGTGCGGGTTCAGTAGTGGCTTATAGCTTAGGTATTACCGACCTAGATCCCATTGAATATAACCTACTTTTTGAGCGATTTTTGAATCCAGATAGGGTGTCGATGCCCGATTTTGATATCGATTTTTGTCAGGAAGGACGAGATCAAGTGATTGATTACGTGAAAGAAAAGTATGGGGCTGAGTCTGTGTCACAGATTGCGACATTTGGCACCATGGCTGCAAGGGCAGTCATTCGTGATGTGGGGCGTGTCCTTGATCTCCCCTTTTTATTCGTGGATGGCATTGCCAAATTAATTCCGATGGAGCTGGGCATTACATTAAAGGATGCTATTGAAAAAGAGAGTCAAATTAGAGACAGGATTAAAAAGGAAGAAGAAGTCAAAGAGCTTTTTGATTTGGCATTAAAGCTCGAGGGGTTGATTAGAAATGTGAGTATGCATGCCGGCGGTGTATTGATTGCACCGAGTGAGATATCTAAATTCTCCCCCATTTATTGTCAGGCCGAAGGTGAAGGTGTGGTGAGTCAGTTTGATAAGGATGATGTTGAAGCTTTGGGCTTGGTCAAGTTCGACTTTTTAGGACTAAGAACACTCACTATCTTGTCAATGGCGTTAGAAAATGCGAATTCATTAAGACAAAAAGATGATTTAGAACCGCTTGATCTTGAAGAGATTGCAATTGATGATGAGCCTACCTATGATTTGTTGAAGGCTTCAAATACAACAGCGGTATTTCAGCTTGAATCCAGAGGAATGAAGGATATGTTAAAACAAGCGAAACCGGATTGCTTTGAAGATATTATTGCGCTCGTCGCGCTTTACCGTCCGGGTCCCATGGATTTAATCCCAGAATTTTGTCGAAGAAAGCATGGGATTGATGCTGTTTCTTATCCTCACCCTGCGACAAAAGAAATTTTAAAAGAGACCTATGGCATTGCCGTATATCAAGAGCAGGTGATGCAAATTGCGCAGGTAGTCGCAGGATACACACTTGGAAGTGCTGATTTGCTGAGACGTGCGATGGGTAAGAAGAAAGTTGAGGAAATGGATGCACAGCGTGCAAATTTCATAGAAGGTGCGACAAAGAATGATCTTAACGAAAGGCAGGCCAATGATTTATTTGATTTATTAGAAAAATTTGCAGGCTATGGCTTTAATAAATCACACGCAGCAGCATATGCCAAGATTGCTTACCAAACTGCATATTTAAAGACGCATTACGCATCCTCGTTTATTGCAGCCTCAATGTCAGCAGATATGAATAACACCGATAACGTGCATTTATTATTTGATGACTGCTCAAGAAATAAAGTCGAGTTGCTTCCACCCAACATCAATCAAAGCCATTACAAGTTTGTCACCGTCAACCAAGATCAAATTTTATATGGTCTGGGTGCCTTAAAAGGTTCAGGTCAAATTGCCATTGAAGAAATTTTACAAGAAAGAAAAGAGAATGGACCCTTCAAATCCCTTTTTGATTTCACATCTCGACTTGATTTAAGGAAAGTTAACCGAAGAGTCATTGAATCACTAATAAAGGCGGGGGCATTTGATGAAATAGAAAAAAACAGAGCCTCATTATTGGCGAGTATTGGTTTAGCAATAAATTTTGCTGATCAAGCCAATGCCAATATCGGTCAGAATAATTTATTCGAAGCATCCGAGGAGCAGGCAGTTGACCTTGTTTCTGTTGAAAGCTGGGATACACAAAAGCAGTTGTTAGAGGAAAAAGAGGCTTTAGGTTTTTATTTTAGTGGGCACCCCTTCACCTACTATAAAAAAATGATTCGAGAGTTCATTCCAACAAAATTATCCGAACTCATCCCCAGGGAGCCACCCTATCTTGTCGCAGGTATTATTTCTGATGTCAGGTTTAAAATGACAAGCCGAGGGAAGATTGCCATCATCACATTAGATGATTCTGAAGGGAGGATGGATATGGTGGTGGGGAGCAAGGTGCTCAATGACTTCTATGAGCTCATCAAAGAAGATCAATTACTATTTGTTGAAGGAAGGGTCAGTCATGATGACTTTACGGGTGGGAATAGAATTAATGTAATTAAGGCTTTTGATTTATTGAGTATACAAAGTACAAAAGCTCAACTACTTAAAATTACGCTTGATAAACAGGCGAATCCAGATGTCCTTAAAAATTTACTTAAGCCCTTTTGTAATGGTGCTTTTGGGGCTGATATAAAAAAATGTCGAGTGAAGGTCGAGTATCAAAATCAACAAGGAAAGGTTGAATTGATGTTGGGTCCTGAGTGGTCTGTGGCGCTTCATGAGGATTTAATTTTTGGTCTTGTGGCATCATACGAAGATGACAACGTCAAAATCCTTTATAATTAGCAAATTATTTATGGCCCGATTTAGATTATGAAGCGTACTTACCTTGAATTTGAAAAACCTGTTGAAACACTTGAAGCTAAAATTGAAAGCTTGAAGAAGGCGCATGATGATCATCCAACCATTGATGTCAATAAAGAATTAAATTCCCTTCAGGAAAAGCTTGAGTCAATGCAACATAAAATTTTTGATAATTTAACTGCATGGCAAATTTCTCAAGTATCTAGACACCCGCAAAGACCCTATACGCAAGATTATATCCAAGCCATTTTTAAGAATTTTAAGGAGTTACATGGTGATAGGGCTTATTCAGATGACCCAGCAATTATAGGTGGTTTAGCAGAATTTGAAGGACAGTCTGTCATGGTCATTGGCCATCAAAAAGGTCGTGACATTAAAGAGCGACAGCATCGTAATTTTGGTATGCCAAGACCAGAGGGTTATCGAAAAGCCTTAAGGTTATTTAAGCTTGCCGAAAAATTTTCTTTACCCATTATTACTTTAATTGATACGCCAGGCGCTTATCCAGGAATAGGTGCTGAAGAGCGGGGACAGTCTGAGGCAATTGCAAGGAATTTGTATGTGATGACTGAGCTTCAAGTACCCATTATTTCATTGGTAATCGGTGAAGGTGGATCTGGCGGGGCTCTAGCACTTGGTGTTTCTGATCGCTTATCAATGTTGGAATTTTCAACATACTCGGTTATTTCTCTTGAGGGCTGCGCTTCTATTTTATGGAAAAAAGCGGAAATGGCAGAAGTGGCAGCAGATACCCTCGGGATAACATCTACGAAATTGAAAAAATTAGGACTTGTGGATGAAATTATTTCAGAGCCATTAGGTGGCGCACACAGAGATTATAAAGTCACAATGAAAAATGTTAAACAAACCTTAAAAGATCAATTGATCGAGTTAAAAGCTACCTCTATTAACAAGTTACTTGAAAATAGATATGAGCGCTTAACGAGCTTTGGACAACATAGCCACAGTGAAAAATGAAAAACAAATTCAGGATAAAATTTATCAATCCTTCCAAGACAACTTAAAACAAGATAATGCTAACCTAGAAATTCTTTTAGGGTTTAGTGGGGGTTTGGATTCTTGCGTTTTACTTCATCTTCTTTTTCAAATGCAAACTCAATTACATTTTAAACTTAAAGCGATTCATATTCATCATGGGCTCAGCTCATCTGCTGATGATTGGTTAAATTTTTGTAAAGAAAAATGTAAATCATTAAATATCGAATTTTATGATGAAAAAGTAAAAATTAATGATAAACGCATATTAGGTATTGAAGGAGAAGCCCGAGAATTAAGGTATCAGGCAATAAAGAAAAAACAAAAGGGCATTGTAGCGCTTGGACATCATCAAAATGATCAGGCAGAGACATTAATGCTGCAGCTTTTGAGAGGTTCAGGATTAAAGGGACTAGCAGGTATGCCTGAGTTTGATGTAAAAAGAAAGTTTTGGCGACCCATGCTAAATATAAAAAAAGAGGTTCTAGAGAAGTATGCCAATGAAAACAATATCAAATATATTAAAGATGAAAGTAATGAAGATATCAATTTCGATAGAAATTTCATTCGAAAGAAAGTTTTGCCTTTGATTGAATCTAGGTATCCAGCATCTATTGAAACAGTAAGTCGTTCTGCAACCAATATTTCAGATGGTCATTATTTAAATGAATTTTTAGCATTAGATGACAGTAAAAATATTATGTCAGATGATGGCAGTTATTTATTAATTAACAAATTAAAAAAACTTCCTAAGCTAAGAGCTATAAATTTACTGCGTTGGTGGCTTTCATTTAACAATTTACTTATGCCAAGTAAAAAGAATATGGACGAGCTTTATAAACAAACTGTCTTTATAAAAAAGGATACAGCTTTGAATTTAAAAGTTTCTGACGAAGTATCTATTCGTGCACATAACAATAAGCTTTTAATTGTCAAATTAGATATTAATTCAAGTACTTTTGAATTGAAATGGTCGGGTCAAGAGGAGCTTCATTTACCCAATAAAACAAAACTTCAATTCATAAAAATCGAAGAAGGGGGATTATCTTTATCCAAGCTTGGTGTAAAAACACTTAGCGTTAAAAGTAGGATTGGAGGCGAGAAACTAAAGCCTTTTTCAGATCAACCTAGTCGAAGCCTAAAATATTTATTTCAAATTGCTGATATACCTATTTGGGAAAGAGGACAGATTCCTTTAATTTTTGCAAAAAATGAATTAGTTGCAATCCCAAATCTTGCTGTACATCATAAATACCAATCAAGTATAGGAGAAGAGGGCTATCAAATAAATTGGTTACGCAATTAAAAAATTAGGAATTATTCCTATTTAGTAAAAAGAAAGTTTATGTAAAATATCGCTCTTAAACAACAAGTTATTTTGAAAGGGCTCTTCACATGAAAAAAATTTCTAAAGCAACGGGTATTGTTGCGATCACTAGTATGCTTCTTCCAACCGCCATCATTGCAGGTGAACCGTTAAAAGTAGACAGTATTGAAGTATATTCTCCAACATACCTACCTTCAATTGGTTTACCTGTTAAGGATGTTCCATATGCTGTTCAGACAGCAACAGGTGAGGAAATTAGAGAGCAGGCTGGGGTTAGTATTGCTGATTATATGGTGAATAATCTTGAAGGAGTTACTGTGAACGAAGTTGGCGGAAACCCATATCAATTAGAAATTAATTATCGTGGTTATAACGCAACCCCAATTATGGGAAATCCTCAAGGTCTTTCGATTTATGTTGATGGCGTGAGAGCAAATATGCCATTTAGTAATAATGTCTTATGGGATACGATTCCTGATTTTGCTCTTGATGATATGCAATTAGTCGGTGGCTCAAATCCTGTTTATGGACTTAACACTCTAGGTGGCTCATTAAGTTTGCAAACAAAGAGTGGTCGAATTTTTAATAAATCAGCAATTGATGGATCAACAGGTTCGTGGGGGAGAAATACCGGCCTTTTTGAGTCAGGTGGAGTTTCCGATGATAGTAGATTTGATTACTATGCTGGTTATTCGTATTTTAAGGAAGATGGCTGGAGAGAGCCTTCACCAACAGAAGTTCAACAATGGTTTAGTAAATTTGGTTATGAAGATGAGGATTCAAGATATGACTTAACTTACACAGGTGCTCATAACAGCCTTGTAGGTAACGGCATGGTTCCTGATTACCTTCTTGGAGATGACTTGAAGGGTGTTCATACACTTATCGATAAAACGAGAACACAATATAACCAAGTTCAATTGAATGGTACAGAATTTGTAAGTGATACAGTGATGGCGTCAGGTAACCTCTACTGGAGAAACCTTGATCAAAGTACCTATAACGGTGACTTAAATGATGAATACGAGAATCCAGGTGATGATGAGGGAGTTATTAATCGATCAAAAACAAAATCAAATGTTTATGGAGGTAATGGCCAAGTGACATTTGATAATGATTGGCTATCAAGAAGAAATCAGTTAATTGTTGGGGCTGGATATGAGTACTCAAAAGTACAATTTAAGCAAACCGAACAAGAAATTGAAACACTTGATCCTTCTGGCTTTTTCTCAGGGGACTTAGGTGAATTAGAACAAAATTCAGGATTAACGGGTCAAACATATACATACAGTGGGTTTATCTCAAATAACCATGCATTAAATGATCAATGGAGTGTTAACACTGCAGCACGTTATAACTACGTAGTGATTGACAATGACGATACATTTAACCCAGATGGCGGTAACGCTTCACTTTCTGGCGAACATGATTATGATCGATTAAATCCATCAGTAGGTCTTACTTATAACCCAAATGATAATTTAACAACATATGGTTCTTATAACGAATCTAGTCGTGCTCCTACAAGTATTGAGCTTGGTTGTGCAAACCCAGACAACCCTTGTACGTTGCCAACTCAGATGGCAGATGATCCGCCACTTGATCAAGTTGTTGCAAAAACATTTGAACTAGGTGCAAGAGGTAAATTTGCGAGTATCTATAACAGTAATATGTCGTGGAATATTTCAGGCTACAGTGCTACGAATCATGATGACATTTTATTTCTATACACTGAATCAAATTCAACTGCGGGGTACTTTGATAATGTTGATAAAACAAAAAGACAAGGTGTTGATGTAGGTCTTAGTAATGCCTTTGAATCGTGGACACTTAGCATGAACTATAATTATGTAAAAGCGACATATGGAACTGACATTAATATGGTTAGCGAAAACAATTCATCATCTTCTGATGATAATGAGGGTCAGATTAGTGTTGAAGATGGTGATTACTTACCAAATATACCTGCACACAGTTTCAAAGTCAGGGCAGTTTATAATCCACAATCTAATTGGTATTTAGGTGCAACAATGACGGCATTTAGCTCATCATATATGATGGGAAATGAAAACCAAGAGAATGATTCATCTCAATCTCCTTTTGTTAGGAGCGAAGTCCCAGGATATGCTGTTGTAAATTTGGATGGTGAATATAATTTTACACATATGTTAGAAGGTTGGAAAATTTACGCAAAAGTTACTAACTTACTTGATAATAAATATTACACTGGTGGACGAATTGCAGAATCAAGGGTAAATGCTGATCGTTCATTTAGTGACGATGAGATAGCAACATCCTCGATGATTGGTGGGGCGCCAAGAGCAGGGTGGGTTGGCTTACGTTACGAATTTTAAACGTAAAAGTAATATATAAAAAAGGGCTTTAGGCCCTTTTTTATTATCTTCGGGTGTATATTATAATTTTAGATAACTTGGTGTTATATGAGTTTAAAGTCACAACTTATTATTTATATAAACTCTTTACTTTTGATCGCGACTTTAATTGGTTTGATGACCATTATGATGGTTACTCAAAAAAATGTGAGGGAAGAGGTCTTGTCAACGATGTCTCTTGCTGAATTTGCGATTGAGCAAGGGGTAAAAAAGAACCCTGATTTCTACCTCTTCCAAAGAGATAATAATGAATTAGGTATCTCTGAATTATCAGGAATTCGACATTTAAAAATTCAATTTTTTGATCAAAATGATGTTTTATTAGAAGAAACATTGAATATGCCTGATGAAATTAAGCCTCCTCCAGCTTGGTTTATCAATGTAATTGAAAGCCTCTCTGATAAGATATTTTTTTCAAAAATCAATATTGAACAAAGGGGAGAATTAACAGGATATGTTCTTATAAAACCTGAACCAATCTATGAGTATGCAGAAATATGGCAACAAATAAAGGTAGGACTTTGGATTATCGTAAGCTTTCTTATTCTTATAAACCTTGTAGTTTTACTTCTTTTTTCTCATATGATAAAACCTATCAATAAAATCATTGAAGGATTTGAGAAGCTGGAAGCTGGTAACTTTAAATCAAAGATTAGAAAATCAAATATCCTTGAGCTTGATATTATTGGAAAAAAATTTAATAGCATGATTGATAATTTGAGACAGAGTAATAATAAGATTCACAAATTAAGCCAAAATTTAATTGATGTTCAAGAACAAGAAAAAAGTGAATTAGCTAGAGATTTGCATGATGAACTTGGTCAATCTCTAACCGCACTTCAAGCTGAAGCTGCCTCAATTTCAAAAACAACAAAGAAGAAATCTCGTGATGAAGCCATATTTAATGTAATAAAATTATCAAAAAATATGATGCTCTCTACAAGAGAAATTATAAAGAAACTTAATTTAGGGTTAATTGAAGACTTGGGTTTTGAGTCAGCTTTAACTGAATTATTTGAAAACTGGAAAAGAAGATTTAAAGGGGTAAAATTTGCATATTCTATTGATGAAAAAGCTATTAAAAAGATAACAAAAAAGAAAACGGCTCATCTTTACAGAATTTTTCAAGAGGCACTTACAAATATTGCAAAGCATTCATCCCCACAAAAAATTCAAATAAGCATTAAATATATAGATAACAGTAATAAAACAAGAATTCTGATTAGCAACGATGGTATTAGCAATGACTCTTCCAATCAGGATGGGCTTGGTCTTATAGGTATTGCAGAGAGAGTAGACCAAATTCAAGGTACTTTAGAAATTTCTAAAAAGAAATTATTTAAAATAATTATTAATTTGAGTAATTAGATGACTGATTTATTAATTGTAGATGATCATGAAATTGTTCGTACAGGTATTAAGCGTCTTGTAGAAAACACGCCAAACCTTAATATAGTTGCTGATTTAGGTTCCGGAGAAGAGGCTTATCAATTCTTACAAAGAAATACAGTTGATTTGATCATTATGGATGTTTCTATGCCTGGAAAAGGAGGTATTGAGACAACAAATCAAATTAAAAAGAGATATCCAAAAATAAAAATCTTAATGCTCTCAATGCATGATAATTCCATGATCATTGAAAAAGCGATGAAGGCTGGTGCTAACGGTTATATTTTAAAGAACGACTTATCTGATGATTTACTGAATGCAGTTGAAAAAGTCATGAATAACGAGACTATTATTTCAGCATCGGTAGATGTAGATGAATTTAAAGATTCATTAATCAAGGATTTAAATAACAAAGAATTTGAAATTTTTAAATCTCTTGCATCAGGTGAAGATTTACTAACTATTGCTGAAAAATTGAATATCAGTTACAATACAGCAGCAAATTACCAAACATCAATTAAACAAAAATTAAATGCAAAAAATATACTCGATTTTTATAATTTAGCTAAAGAGAATAAAATTTTATAAACAATTAACTTGTAAATCTATTGTTATAATCGATTTAATAATACTACAGGCTTATTTATGGACATTGGAACGCCTTTAAGTGCTTCATCCACCCGAGTAATGTTATTGGGTGCTGGAGAGCTTGGTAAGGAGGTAATTATTTCATTCCAGAGACTGGGTGTGGAGGTTATTGCTGTCGATCGATATCAAAATGCACCAGGCCATCAGGTTGCTCACCGCGCTTACGTTATTGATATGACCAATGAAAAGCAACTAAGAGAAATTATTAAAAAAGAGAAACCACACTATATCGTCCCAGAAATTGAAGCAATTAATACAGATTTCTTATCGGAAGTCGATAGCGAGGGTTATTCCAAAGTAATTCCTAGTTTAAAAGCAGTTCAGTTAACAATGAACCGAGAAGGTATTAGAAGGCTTGCATCTGAAGAATTAGGCTTACCAACATCAAACTATGGTTTTGCAAGAAGTTTTGAGGAGCTAAAAGATTTAATTCTAAATAAAATAAAATTTCCATGTTTTATTAAACCTACCATGTCATCTTCAGGGAAAGGTCAATCATTAGTAAAGTCTGAAAGTGAAATTGAATCTGCATGGAAATTTGCAGCAAGTGGCGGGAGAGTAGATCAAGGTGTTGTGATAGCAGAGGGTTTAATTGATTTTGATTATGAAATTACATTACTCACTGTTAGGTCGAAGGACTCAAATGGTGAAGTTTGCACAAAATTTTGTGATCCGATAGGACACCATCAAGAAAATGGAGATTATATCGAAAGTTTTCAACCACAACCGATGAGTGAGGCTGCACTGGTAAAGTCAAAAAAAATTGCAAAGATAATAACTGATTCCTTAGGTGGTCTTGGTATTTTTGGTGTTGAATTATTCATTAAGAAGGACGAAGTATGGTTTTCAGAGGTAAGTCCCAGACCTCATGATACCGGGATGGTCACAATGGCATCTCAAAGACAATCTGAATTTAAGTTGCATGCTAAGGCAATTCTTGGGTTACCGGTTGATACATCTTTGTTAAGTCCAAGCGCAAGTAAAGTGATTTATGGTGATCACGATGCTGATCATATTTATTTTGAGGGAGTTGATCAGGCACTTCAAATTCCTGGTGTTGATATTAGGCTATTTGGTAAACCAAAATCACTTAAGAAGAGAAGAATGGGGGTCATATTAGCTTCATCAAATACTATGCAGGCTGCACTACACAATGTAAAAGAAGCGGCCTTAAAAATTAAAATAAAACTAAAGAGATAGAGTAATGAAAAAAATAGTATTAGTTTTTATATTTCTTGCAGCAGTTCTTGGAGGTTTGACTTATTGGTTTTTTGAGAATTTAGATGATTTTATCAAAAGTTATATGGTCGAGTATGGTTCCAAAATGACCAAAACTGATGTTGAAGTTGACTCTGTCAAAACTGACATTTCAAAAGGGGAGATTTTGATCAATAGAATTGGTATTGAGAACCCAAAAAGCTTTAGTAATAACGAAGCCTTTGAGGTAAAAAAGGTTAAGATTCACGTTAATAAAGAATCGTTAAATCAAGATGTTATAGAGGTTCCACTTGTTTTGATTAATAATCCAGAGATTATCTACGAATATAATGGGAAAAAGACCAACTTTAATGTACTTAAAGATAATATCCAAAATTATCAAAAAAATGAAAATAATTCATCCAATGAAAAAAAAATAGGCGAAGTAACTGAAAAAAAGCAAACAAAAGAAAATAAAGATAAAAAAACCTCTAAAACTTTTTTTATTAAGGAATTAATAATTGTAGATCTAGAGGTAAAAGCAAGAGTAAGTTCTATAAAAAAAGATTTTTTAAATAAAAAAATTCCATTGATAATAATAAAAAATATTGGCTCAGAAACAAAGGGGGCCTCACCTGAATTTATTTTAGAAAGTGTTATCTTTAAAATAGATGATAATTTAGAAACTTTATTTGACTTTAAATCACTTAAAACAGATATCAGAAACAATGCTAAAAAAATCATTGAAAAGTTTAAAGGAGTGCAGAAAAGTAATTCTGATAAAGAAAATATAGATAACAAAAAAATAATTAATAATCTCAAAGATTTGTTCTAATACTTAAAAGACAGTAAGTTAAGTTATCCTCTTTGTGCTAAAATCGCGCGTCTAATAAAATTAATGGTCACCCATCAATGAATCAAAAGCTTCGTAATATTGCAATTATTGCCCATGTTGATCATGGTAAAACCACTCTTGTCGATAAATTATTACAACAATCAGGTACATTCGCTGAGCATCAGCAAGTGAGTGAACGTGTCATGGATTCTAACGATCTTGAAAAAGAACGTGGTATTACCATCCTATCTAAAAATACAGCGATTAATTATGAAGATCACCATATTAATATTGTAGATACTCCAGGCCATGCTGATTTTGGAGGTGAGGTTGAAAGAGTTTTAGGCATGGTTGATGGTGTTGTTTTACTTGTAGATGCCGTTGATGGACCAATGCCGCAAACACGTTTTGTCACCAAAAAAGCATTAGCACTTGGTTTAAAGCCTATAGTTGTCATTAATAAAATAGATCGCCCAGGAGCTAGGGCAGATTGGGTGATTAACCATACTTTTGATTTGTTTGCTAATTTAGGTGCCACTGATGAGCAGCTTGATTTTCCGGTTGTTTATGCATCAGCTTTAAATGGCTATGCAAAAATGAAAGAGGAAGATGAAACAAAAGATATGACTGCTCTATTCAAGACTATTTTATTCCATGTTGAGCCACCAGAAGGTGATACGGCAGCTCCCTTACAGTTTCAAATTTCTGCTCTTGATTACTCCTCATACACAGGAAGAATGGGGATTGGCCGAATTCGTAACGGTATTTTAAGGCCTGGCAGTCCCGTTTCAATTATGTTGGGAGATGAAAAAGTTGGCCAGGGAAAAATAAATGAGGTTTTTGGTTATGAAGGGCTCGAAAAGGTTAGTGTAAAACAGGCAGAGGCAGGTGAAATTGTAATTGTGACTGGAATTGAGGATATCGGTATTGGTGTTACGATTGCGCAACTTGATAACCCTTCAGGTCTTCCAATAATCCCTATCGATGAACCCACATTAAATATGGACTTTATGGTTAATACCTCACCTCTTGCTGGTAAAGAGGGTAAGTTTGTGACGAGTAGGCAGATAAAAGAGAGGCTCACAAAGGAATTATTAGTTAACGTTGCCCTGAGAGTAGAAGATACTGAAGATGCAGATGTTTTTCGGGTTTCAGGAAGGGGTGAGCTACATTTAACAATTCTCCTAGAGAATATGAGAAGGGAAGGTTATGAAGTTGCTGTAGGTAAACCTCAGGTTGTTTACAAAGAAATTGATGGAAATAAATGTGAGCCATATGAGAGCCTCACAGTAGATATAGAAGATGAAACACAAGGCGCCGTGATGGAAGAGTTAGGGCGAAGAAAAGGTGAATTGACTAATATGGAGTCTGATGGACTCGGTAGGACTCGTCTTGAGTATACAATCCCTGCAAGAGGTCTTATTGGATTTCAAGGTGAATTTCTGACAATGACTAAGGGGACTGGGATTATGTCGCATGTTTTCGAGGAATATCTACCTGTTAAGACTGAAATTCCTGGAAGAAGGAATGGCGTTTTAATTTCTTCAGAGAAGGGTGAGGCAGTGGCTTATGCTTTATGGAAATTACAGGACAGAGGCAGAATGTTTGTTCATCCAGGTGATAAGCTCTATGAAGGCATGGTCATTGGTATTCATTCTCGAGATAATGACTTAATTGTTAATCCAATCAAGGGAAAGCAGCTTACAAACGTTAGGTCTTCCGGTACAGATGAGGCTGTTAGGCTGGTCCCACCCATTCAAATGAGTTTAGAATATGCAGTTGAATTCATTGATGACGATGAGCTTGTTGAAATTACGCCTGAATCAATCAGAATCAGGAAACGATATCTAATTGAGCACGAGAGAAAGAGGGCGTCCAGAGAAGCTTAATCTAGCTCTTGAGCAGCAATATAGTCCTCGTAGTTGCCTGTGTAATCAATAATTTTGTCAGATTTTATTTCAAAAATGCGAGTTGCTACCGAGCTTACAAATTCACGATCGTGTGTTACAAAAAATACCGTTCCTTTATATTTATCCAAGGCTGTATTTAATGATTCAATTGATTCCATATCCATATGATTCGTGGGTTCATCTAATAACAAAACATTATTTCTTTCGAGCATAATTTTTCCAAATAACATCCGACCTTGCTCTCCACCTGACAATACATTCACTTTCTTTTTAAAATCGTCTCCAGAAAATAATAATCGGCCTAAAATACTCTTAATAGATTGGTCATCATCTTGCGCTTGTTTGAAATCATTTATCCAATCAAATATTGGAGTACTTTTATCAAATTCGTCGTTATGGTCTTGTGCAAAATAACTTATTTTTGCTTTTTCAGCCCATTTGACTGATCCATCATTAGGATTAACTGTATTTGCAAGAATTTTAAGTAAGGTAGATTTGCCTATGCCATTTTCACCAATAATGGCAACTTTTTCTCCAGCCTCAACCATAAAATTTAAATTATTAAATAAGGGCTTTTCATAAGCGTGACTTAATTTATTAACTGTAACTGCTTGACGATACAATTTATCTTTTTCTTCGTATTCAAATCGAATAAACGGATACTGTCTGCTTGATGGCTTCATATCCTCTATTTTTATTTTATCAATTTGTTTTGCTCTTGATGTTGCTTGCTTGGCTTTGGATGCATTTGCTGAGAATCTTCTGACAAACTCTTGAAGTTCGGCTACTTGTGCTTTAGCTTTTTCATTTGCTTTGAGTTGCTGCGATTTTACTGTCGCACTTGCTGCCATAAAGTCATCATAATTACCTGGATAAACTGTTAACTTTTGATAATCCATATCTGCTGTATGAGTGCATACTTGATTAAGAAAATGACGATCATGCGAAATAATAATCATGGTCGAATTTCTTGAATTAATTATCTTTTCAAGCCATCGAATTGTATTAATGTCCAGATTGTTGGTAGGTTCATCAAGCAACAGAATGTCTGGGTCTGCAAATAGTGCTTGAGCTAATAAAACTCTAAGTTTTAACCCAGGTGGGATTGCACTCATAGCTCCATCATGAAAGCTATTTTCGATACCTACACCATCTAACAACTCCCCAGCCCTTGACTCAGCTGTATAGCCATCATATTCCGCATAAACTGTTTCTAGTTCGGCAGCCTTCATATAATCTTCATCTGTTGCATCTGGGTTCGCATAAAGCTTATTTTTTTCCTCATTAGCATTCCACATTTCTTCATGACCCATCATGACAACGTCAAGAACCCTCAGCTCTTCATATGCAAATTGATCTTGTCTCAGCCAAGCAACTCTTTCGTTTGATTCAATGGCAATTGAACCCGAGGTGGGCTCAAGCTCTTTAGCAAGAATTTTCATAAAGGTGGATTTACCACAACCATTTGCACCAATAAGACCATAGCGGTTACCGTCTCCAAACTTTATTGATATATCCTCAAAAAGGGGTTTTGAACCAAATTGCATCGTAATATTATTTGTAATTAGCAAGTCTAGGGGCCTTTATTCCTTGATAATAGTTAGAAAATTATGATTTTAAATATGTTGAAGTTAAAAATTTTTACGAATTATAGCTTGTACTGTATGTTTACGATAGTTAAAATTTCATTTCCTGAGGGTTTTATCCAAACAACTTCATCATCTAGAGCGTTTCCAATTAGAGCTTTCGCAAGAGGTGAGTTGTATGCGATTTTATTTATTTTAACATTTGCTTCGTCTTCACCAACAATTTGAAAATTAAGAATTTCTCCTAATTCATTTTCGATATCAACCGAAGCAGAAAAAAGAACCTTATTTTTATCCTGCTCTTGGGGGTTAACTAAAATTGCTGATTCAAGTCGGTTAATAAAGTATCTTAAATCACGCTCCAATTGCAATTTTTTTTGCTTATGTATGGAGTCGGTAGTGAGGGATGATTTTGTTCTTTCCTCTTCCAAATATGAGATTTTTGTTTCTAGCTCCATAAGCCCATAAGGAGTTACGTAATTTTTTTCAGAGCTTATAGGGCGTTCTGGCACATCTATTCCAGCATGCTCTAAATCATTTTCTTTTACAAATGCTCTACTCATTTTTTATTTTAAATCAGTATTATATATAAAATTTATAATGTAAAATATACGTTAGGTAATTTTAGAATTTAATTACAACTCATAATTGGTGAGTAGTAACATAAGCAATAATTTTAATTTAGCTTTCAAACTTAATTTTACACGCCTCTAATTTTTTTTGAAAATCTGCATAGCTCATTGAAACAGAAAATTGTGGATAATCACTGATTACATTTTCTGGTGGATCAAACAAAATACCTTCATTTGCCTGTTTAAGCATTCCAATATCATTATATGAGTCACCTGCAGCAACAACCTTGAAGTTTAAATTTTGAAGTGCTTTTACAGCCTCTTGTTTCCCATTTGGTTGGCGTAGCTTATATCCGATAATTGAATCATTTTTATCGATGACCAATTGATGACAGAAGAGGGTTGGGTAATCTAATTTCTGCATCAACGGACTGACAAATTGATAAAAGGTATCTGAAAGAATGATTACTTCAAACTCGGACCTGAGCCATTTGTGAAATTCAATTGCTCCATCAAGGGGCTCAAGAGTACTAATTAGGTCTTTTATATCCTTTAGCTTAAAATTATTTTTTTTTAGGATGTTGAGTCTTTTAGTCATTAATTCATCATAATCAGGAATATCTCGAGTTGTTAATTTTAGATCTTCCACACCAGTTTTCTCAGCAAATTTAATCCATATTTCTGGTAGTAATACCCCCTCCAAATCTAGACATGCAATCATTTTATTATTTACCTTTTTTAATCTATTTTATTATAAATTATTTTTAAATATATGATTATATTAATAATTTTTTAAAATCATATCTCTTAAAACTTTAATCCTTTCTATAGTTGCACTACGCATACTTACAAACTCAACATGTTCCTGTTTATGTTTGTTTGGATTTAATTGTACACCCCAGAGACCACCTATTTCATTTGGAATACCTGAATATCTTATATCAATAATTTGATTTTTATTGTTTGGATTAACCGCAAGAAAGTCATTGCTGAACCATTTAAATCTTTCTACATCTTTGTATTGTTGCGATTCTCTATCTAACCACGGAAAATTTTTATTTAGGTTTAATTTTTTAATACTCTCTCCAGGAATTATATTTCTAAAAAATAAATTTGTAGCATCAACATAAAAGTGATCATCTGATTCATATATTGTCTTCCATAGAATTAAGTTCCCAAAGCTTGGCTTAGCTTTTATTCTATTTACAACGTGACCTCTCTGCTCCGCAATTTCTTTACCTACATTTAATGCTACATTATGCAAATAGACACCCAGCGTAAGGTATGTGACTGCCCATGCTAAGGCAATTTTTGAATAAACATTTTTTTTCTTTATTGTTGCTAGTACTATCAATAATATCAAGGGAAACGTGAATAACGGATCAATGATTGAAATATTGTTCCAAGCAACCCTCATATCACTAAAAGGCCAAAAAAGGAGAGTACCATAGCTTGTACATGCATCAATTAACCCATGAGTCCCATAGCCTAAAGTGCAATAAAGCCATGTTTTCTTGAAATTAAATGGACTTATTTTTTTGAGAACTACAAATAGTATTAGAGCGCATATTAGTCCACCAAAAGGGATGAATATTAAGGAATGGGTAAATTGACGGTGATATTCTAAAGATAAGAGTGGATCAGTGCTTGATCGAATTAAAATATCCAAATCTGGCGCCATTCCAGACAGAAATCCAAGTATTGCAACTATCCCTAGATTTTTTTTACCCAGCGCCTGTGGGATAACAGCGCCGACCGTACCTTGTGTTATTGGGTCCATATTAAAATTTCGCTTTAAGGATGTTGCTAGGTAAAAGCATAGAGCATTTTTTTAGATTTCAAAATTAGACTTATGCGGTAACAATGTTTCCATCTGCTTCCTAACTAGCTGTAGTCTTTTATCTAAAGCGTCTGCATTATCGCAGGTATCATTAATACAAAAAAAAGGGATCTTACCAAATTTTTGCTTTAGGCGATCTAACTCCAACTCAATTTTATTTGAACCGCTTTCAATATATAAAAATTCTGAGTGGATTATTTTCGCATATTTATTATATTCAAGCCATCTCGGAACAAAATCACCTATAATTCCAGGTGTTCGCCATGTTCGAAAATTTTTCTCTCTTATTTTATTATACAAAGCTATGGCTTGATCTTCTATCTCAAATAAAAAGGATTTTTTATATGGTCTTGGTGCGTGCGCTAAAGGTATATTTCGATGTTTATAGCTTTTATATTTTTCTTTTAACCATAACTTTGATTGGATGGAGGAATTAATCGGAGACAAATGTATTGACTGCATCTTATTATACTCATCATGTGGTTCGTTATCATAAAAATACTTTAATTTTTTATTAAACCACCAGTTTTTATCTACCGGCATTCCAAAAAATATATCATCATTTAAATAAAAAAAATTTTCAGATAAGTTTGGTATGTGATGGATATAAGACTCGATATGAGCTGACGCAAAAATTGGATTTATTTTTTTGGGAATAATACTTTTATGATCAATGACTGTTACTCCCTTATTTTGTGCTAACCACCTAGGGCTTTGTTCATCAGTGACAATATAAACATGTCCATGGTCTGGGAAAAATTTTTCTAGACATCTTAAATTGAAGATTAGCTCACCATTATCACGAAATCTTCCATCAGTGTTAGCATAAAGCGCAATATCATCTTTATTAGTTTTTAAAAAGGCATCAAAAGACTTGCGTCTTTTTTCTTGCCAATTTTTATCATTAGAATCGACCCACAAATAAACGATATCAACTTGAGTATCAAAATTTGCCATTAGCTAATCCTTACTAATATTACTCCCACTCAATGGTGGAGGGCGGCTTTCCTGAAACATCATAAACAACTCGATTAATGCCCTTTACTTCATTGATAATTCTATTTGAGACTTTTCCTAATAAATCGTATGGGAGTTCAGCCCAATTGGCAGTCATGAAATCTGAAGTCACAACCGCTCTTAAAGAAACAACGTATTCATAGGTCCGAGCATCCCCCATCACTCCTACTGATTTAACTGGAAGGAAAACAGCAAAAGCTTGAGATGTCTTGTCATACCAACCAGATTTTTTTAACTCCTCAATAAAAATCGCATCCGCACCTCTGAGTAAATCAGCGAAATCTTTTTTTATTTCACCTAGGATTCTGACTCCCAATCCTGGGCCAGGGAAGGGGTGTCTATAAACCATATCTTTTGGAAGACCAAGCTCAACACCTAATTTCCTGACTTCATCCTTAAAAAGATCTCTTAAAGGTTCTAGTAATTTTAATTTTAAAGTATCAGGAAGACCACCTACGTTGTGATGACTTTTGATGTTATGTGCTTTTTTTGTGTCTCCTCCGGCAGATTCAATGACATCAGGATATATGGTGCCTTGCGCCAGCCATTTGACTTGAGGATATTCTTTTGATTCTTCTTGGAAGATTTCTACAAAATCGCGACCAATAATTTTTCTTTTTTCTTCGGGATCGGTAACTCCCTCCAGATCCTTTAAAAACTTACCTTCCGCATTGACGTGAATCACCTTAACACCTAGGTTTTCTTTAAATGTTTTCATCACTATCTCGCCTTCATTCAGTCTAAGTAGGCCATGATCAACAAAAACACAAGTTAATTGGTCACCAATCGCTTTATGAATTAATGCTGCAGCGACAGAGGAATCAACACCACCTGAAAGTCCTAAAATAACTTCATCTGAACCGACAGCTTCTTGCATTTTTTTAACCGCTGTTTCAAGGTAATTTGGCATATTCCATTCAGGTTTACACGCTGAAATATCAATTACAAATTTTTTGATTATTTCAAACCCTTTTTTTGTGTGGGTCACCTCAGGATGAAATTGTAATCCATAGAAATGCTTTGATTTATTAGCAATACCCGCTATTGGGGTAGATTGATTGCTGCAGATAATTTCAAAATCGTCAGGCAATTGATTGACTTTGTCACCATGGCTCATCCATACGTCAAGCAATCCATGACCCCCATCATTTTTTTTATCTTCAATATCTTTTAATAAATCAGAATGTCCGTGAGCCCTAATTTCTGCGTAGCCAAATTCTCTCTCATTACTATTTACAACGGTGCCTCCTAATTGATTCACCATCGTTTGCATGCCATAGCAAATACCTAAAATTGGGATTCCTAGATCAAAAATATGTGAGCTGACATTGGGTGTTTCATTCTCATAAACTGAATTAGGACCACCGGAAAGAATCATTCCTCGGGCTTCAAAAGAATTAATTTTTTCAATAGAAGCGTCATAGGGATAAATTTCACAATAGACATTGAGCTCTCTGACTCTTCTTGCGATAAGCTGAGTGTATTGAGAACCAAAATCAATAATTAAAATTTTATCCATTAAGATATTAAGTCGTTTTTGTTTAATGGTGAGTGACGCTAGTCAACTCGGTAATTAGGTGCTTCTTTTGTGATCTGAACATCATGAACGTGTGATTCTTTAATCCCAGCGTTGGTAATTTCAATAAATTTTGCTTTTTTATGCATATTAGGAATTGTATCCACTCCGACGTATCCCATTGATGCACGAAGCCCACCCATTAACTGATGGAGGACATTAACTACTGTCCCTTTGAATGGAACGCGACCTTCAATTCCTTCAGGGACTAATTTATCCGAATTATTCTCACCGTCTTGAAAGTAACGATCACTGGAGCCTTTTTTCATTGCCCCAATCGAGCCCATACCACGATATGATTTATAGGACCTGCCTTGGAATAATTCTACTTCACCCGGTGCTTCCTCAGTTCCTGCAAACATACTGCCTAACATGACTGAGCTTGCTCCAGCAGCAATGGCCTTGGCTACATCACCTGAGAATCTGATGCCACCATCAGCAATAAAGGGGATATTTTTCTTCTTTAATGCTTCATAGACATCATTGATCGCAGTAATTTGCGGGACACCAACTCCTGCAACAATACGCGTTGTACATATTGACCCCGGCCCAATACCAACTTTCACGCTATCAGCTCCATGATCTATCATCGCTATTGCAGCCTCAGAGGTGGCAATGTTCCCACCAATGACATCGACCTTGGGATAATTTTTCTTAATCCATTTAATCCGATTTAAAACACCTTCAGAGTGACCATGCGCTGTATCAACAATGAGAACATCTACGCTGGCCTCAACGAGAAGCTCTGTTCTTACTTCAGTATCATTTCCAACACCAATGGCTGCGCCGACTCTTAATCTTCCATGCTCATCCTTACAGGCAAACGGGTGATCTGTTGATTTCTGAATATCCTTGACTGTGATTAATCCTGTTAGGGTGTCCTCATCATTAATCACCAGTAAGCGTTCAATTCGGTGTTGGTGTAGAAGACTTGTAATCTCTTCTTTACTTGCCCCTTCTTTGACAGTCACAAGCCGCTCTCTTGGAGTCATGACATTTTTAATGGGTTGAGTCAGGTTTGTCTCAAATCGTAAATCACGATTGGTTACTATCCCAACGATCTTATCTTTTTCGACTACAGGTAAGCCTGATATTTTATTCTTACGTGTAATTTGCATTACCTCGTCAACAGACATGTTAGGGTCAATGGTAATCGGGTCACTCACAACCCCAGATTCAAATCGTTTAACCTTATCGACACGATTCGCTTGTCTTTGGGGCGTTAAGTTTTTGTGGATAATACCCATACCACCTTGTTCTGCAAGTGCTATTGCCATATTGGCTTCTGTCACTGTATCCATCGCAGCAGAAATCACTGGAATATTAAGGCTAATTTTTTTAGTTAATTTTGTTTCTAATGAAACGTCTTTCGGCAGCACGCTAGAATGATTGGGAACAAGAAGCACATCATCGAATGTTAAAGCTTTGTTGGGTAGACGCATATTATTTTCCTTATCGCGCAAAAGGAAATTATACAGAATAGAAAAAATAAATCGATGGAAATTTTAAAAAAAGTAAAGACCCAAATATCTTTATCCTTTAAAACTTATATTGCAGTCCCACCATCAGTTCTTGTGTTTTGATGTCACCGCCGTTTATTCCTCTTTGTCGGTCAAGCGGGAAGCGAACTCCATTATTAGAGAATTCAGTACCCCCTTTAAATGCCCCTAAATTGACATACTGGTAATTCACATCTAACGAGAGCTGTTCGGTTATGCTAACTAAAGTCCCTGCTGAGAGTTTATAGGCAAACTGATTAATAGTGTCGCCATCAATAGTCGAGCCACTAGGAATCCCATTATTACGGAACACAGTTGTCCCCATCTTATTTCTTGAGATACCCACCCCACCTCCTAGATAAGGGGTAATAGCGGTATTACTCATATTAAAAGGTTGGAAGTCATAAAAGCCATTGATAAACAAAGACTCTGTTTGGATTTTTGTATTATAAGTGAAGGTAGGAAATGGAATAGCACGACCATCATATTCATAACCGGTTCTTTTGATGGCTTCTAGTTCTAGTCTAAAGCTATCGGTTAGGTATTTACCCAGACTGAATCCAAATGCACTGCCCGTGCCTAAATCATCATTTTGTAAAGCACGAGATGCCCCACTAGAAAGAATAAAGCTCGTCTCCCCTGTATCACTTGTTTTAGATACACCGCCTTTTGCCGTAATGTAATAACCCTCTAAATCTATAGCAAAAGAAAGTGAGGGGATAGTAAAGAGTAAAGCGAGTATAATTTTATTTATCAAGAGTCAGTATAAATAGAAAAAAATTGTTATTTTACTTCTTTTTTGCTACTCTCTTCCTCCTCATTTCTTTGGGGTCTAAAATTAAGGGCCGATAAATTTCAATACGGTCTCTATCCTTAAGCAGATGATCGAGCGTAGTTTTTTTCCCAAAAATACCGACTTTATTTTTTGATAAATCAATACAGGGGAATTTTTTTTGGATACCTGACTTTTCAATTGCCTGCTTGACGTCAGATTTAGTTGGGACTTTAATGGAGATAATGACTTGTTCTTCAGGCATTGCATAGGCGATCTCAACTAATATTTCATCAGGCATCGTTTCTCCTGTTAGCTTCTTTAACAAAATTATCAATGAACGTATTGGCAATGATATTAAACACAGGCGAGATAAGTTTTTCTAAAATAATATTACTAAATTGGTAGTGTAACTCTAGCTCTATACGACACGCATTCTTATCAAGCGCTTTGAAACGCCACTCACCACTGAGTTGTTTGAATGGCCCATTGATCAGTTTGATTACCATTTTTTCAGGAAAGGTTTTGTTATTTTCTGTGGTGAAGGTTTGCTTGACGCCATGATAATTAATTTTAATTGATGCTTTTGTAATTTTATCGGATTTTTTTATGATTTCAGTCCCCCCGCACCAGGGAAGAAAATTTTCGTACTCTTCAACATTATCGACTAAGGCGAACATTTCTTCTCTTGAATATAAAACTAGTGCACTTTTTTTGATGGAGACCATGAAGTGATAATATTACTTATAGCGTACAATTAAAAGATAATAAATTTAACATTCCTTATGAGCATTATACAAAATAAAAAAGCCTACCATGACTACTTCGTTGAAGATAAATACGAAGCAGGTATTATCTTAGAAGGTTGGGAAGTTAAAGCAATCAGAGATAATAGGGTCAACATTAAAGAGGCATACGTTATTATTCAAAAGGGTGAGATCTATCTTTTGGGATGCCATATCACGCCCCTAGGCAGTGCTTCCACTCATATCAACCCGGATAATATTCGTACGCGTAAGCTACTCTTAAATCATGATGAGATTGCTAAACTAATCGGCAAAGTTGAACGCTCAGGTTTTACACTAGTCCCTCTGGACATGCACTTTAGTAAAGGAAAGATAAAGTGTGAAATAGGATTGGCTAAAGGTAAAAAACAATACGATAAAAGACAGGCTGAGAAGGAAAAGGATTGGAATAGGGAGCGTAAACAGATTCTCAGCGCAACAAACAAGGGAAAGTAGTATAATAGGAACTTGATTGGGGCTGACCCGGTTTCGACGTGGGTTACAAAACAGATCAGTGCATACCGAGGCTTCTAGGTACCTCGTTAATAAACTAGAAAAACAGTAATCGCAAATGACGATAACTACGCTTTAGCTGCTTAATTCCAGCTAAACGCTGTCCTGATGGGTCACTCGCTCAGGTTACAGCGTCATAAAGAGAGACTCGGAAATTATTGGGCTACTTAGTAATTTCTTAAACTTAAGGTAACTCGCTTTTATATTTGCTTGCTTGTTGGTGAAGTAAAAGTTAAACATAAACAACATAGCTAAGTATGTAGAACTGCCTGCAGAGGGCTTGCGGACGGGGGTTCGATTCCCCCCAGCTCCACCAAACTAATTTTTAAGTCTCCTACGAGCCTTAACCTTTAAGGAATGAAGAAATCCAATCAATTTAAAATGCCGAATGTGTAACTACATATATAACTACTTTGGCTTTGCCTGCAACTAGATATTCAGAAAGTTCTTTATTATGAAGAAGAATTATGGAATCAACTTCAACCTAACCTAGGCCATTAGTTAGAAAAATATGATTTTTATGTTTAAGGCAAGACAATCTAGACAAATGCCCAAAAGCACCACTATCTTCTATTATTTAAACTTATAACCTAAAAATTTTTGTGATAACATATTTTCAAATTTAATTAGGTATTAGAAACTATGCTCGAAGTCCTAGAAAACCTCAATTTTGTTTATAAACCTTTTATTGCGTTAGCTTTGTCTGGGTTGCTTCTTTTTACCCATTCTTTTAAATTTAAATTTTTGCTTAATAGAAATACAGTCTACTTAACCATGATGCTTCCAGTAATCATACTTATCTTAACGCAAACCATTGCAACCAATTTATATTTATCGCTTGGTCTAATTGGAGCTTTATCAATTGTTCGATATCGTACGCCTGTTAAAAGCCAATATGAATTAGCCTATTTATTTGCTTTGATAGCGATAGGCATTGTCTCTGGTGTAAACCCAAAATATGCAATTTTTTTAACTAGTATCCTAATAATATTGCCAGTTATTTATGAAGTTATTTTAAAGTTCTTTCCGGGTATTTCAAGCGAATTGCGGTTCTATAGTGATGGGAGAGCTCAACTAAATGCTACTTTCAACAAGGCAAATATAGAATCGATAGAAAATAATCCAAAGAATGGGAGATTAATAAGAGTGGATTCTAATGCTAAAGAAAACCAAAGTAATTACTTATTTAGTTTTGATTCATTAGAAGATGCTTACAGATTCAAGAGAGGGCTTAAAGTGAAGCCTGAGTCTTTATCAATATCAAATAGTTAAAATGACTAAACTTATCGGAGTATTATTTTCGGTATTTTTTTTATTTATTTCAAACAATATTTATGCATATAGTAATTCGCCGCACGAGATTCCTGATAAATTAACAATGAGTTTTACAGGCAATTCATTTAAAACTTATCTAAACCTACTTGCTGCCGTTAATATAGATCCTGGTAAAACAATTACTGAAAAATTTAAAAAAAAATTCAGAATAAATGGTAAATATATCGATAAGAATGGTTCAGAAGTTCTGTTTAAAGGAAAAGCTAGAATTACTGGGGATTGGAAGGACCATATTGGTAAAAATGGCTTTTCTTCGCTATCAATTTCTTTAAAAAAATCAAATATTGGTGGCGTAACAAATTTTAGACTTCTTCTGCCAGAAACAAAAGGTGGTATATATGAAATTTTTTGGTCTTCACTCATGGAGGAAATTGGGTTCCCAGTTCCATTAAGGAAATATATCGACGTTAATATCTTTAACAGTAATTTTACATTTATTTTTGAGGAAAAACCTGAAAAAGAATTTTTAGAATCTATCGGTATCAGAGAGGCACCTATTGTAGAGGTTGACGAAAGACAATTCTGGGAATTGAACAAATCTTCCAATGTAAAAGACCCTGTTTCAAAACTTGTGGGTAGTTTTTTTTATCAAAATAAAGTAAAAAATAAAGACTTTATTAAAAATGACATTTCACAAAAAATTTCCTTAAAGGCAATTTCATTAATTTCATCTGATTTTAAAAATTTAATAATTGATGATTTTAATAAACTCAATAAAGCTTATGCTAGTCATGGATTAAATTGGCATAATAGAAAATTTATTTATGATCCAATATACAATGATTACATTCCTATCTATTTTGATGGAATGATATATATCAAAAAAATGAAAAGTGATTGCACTAATTTTAATCTTGATAATTACAATAATGATGTAAAGAAAAAAATTAATGTGCTTAATTCAATGTATTTTGATAGAACTTTAAAAAAATATAATCTTACTAATGATATGAAATGCATAGCAGCAAAATTCTTCAATCAAAAAATTTCTTCGAGCCTGACAAAAATTAAAGCAATTGAACCAATTAAATTCAATGATAAAAAGGCTATTAGTTCATTGGAAGTAAAAATAAAAAAACAAGAAAAAAGTATAAGAGTTTGGCCGGATATTGTTGAAATTAAACCTAATGACAAGCTTGTATATCGATTAAAATATGATGATAAAAGTAAAGTCTGGGAAAAAAATAAAGAAATAGAATATAAAGAGCTTAATAAGTATTTAATTGGAGATGATAAACCTAAAACAGTTAAAAATTTTAAAATATATGATTTACTTTCTATTTCATATCCTTTCAATCATAAAGAATCATTTAATGAAATTAATGCTATAAACCAATCGCTTGATATTCAAATTAGTCCAAACGAAACAAAATATATCAAATTGTCTGCTTCAAATTCAATCATTAATATCACTTTACAAAACCAAAAATCCAAAATTATTTTTTATCAAGCTAGCTTTAAAGACAGTAAAGTTTTTATTCATTCAAATGCAAATAAAAGTGAAAAAATTAACGAAAATTTAGTGAGGTATGATTCTCGGTTAATTACATCGTGCGCAAGCTTCATTGATAGCAGCGTTCATAAAACATTCATTTCATCATTAAACTGCCAACTTGAAGATGGACTTAACTTTCTTAGGACGAATGGATCAGATGTTTCTATAAATATAAATAACTCATTGTTTGATGGTTTAGATGCAGACTTTTCTACATTAACATTTAATGAAATTAATATTCAAAATTCAGGTAATGATTGTATTGATGTTTCTGCAGGAACATATAATTTTAAAAAAATAAATGCAGATACCTGTGCAGACAAAGCAATAAGCATTGGCGAAAAAAGTTTAGTCGCTATCAATAATGCCATCATAAAAAATGCAAACATTGGCCTTGCAGTAAAGGATTTATCTGAAGTCAGTTTAAATTCCATTAAACAAAGTAATGTGGAAGACTGTATAAATGTTTATCAAAAAAAACAAGAGTTTGGGCCTGGGACTATTATATTGGATAAAAAAATTAATGACTGTAGTGTGAAATTGAAAAATGGATCAAAATTAGTAAAAGGGAAGTCATGCATGAAAGTTGAAAAAAATTATTTCTATAATATATGTATAAAAAATGAATCAATTCAAGTTGCAATAAAAAAACCATTGCCTTATAACAGTCTTTTTTACTTAAATGTGATGGACGGTAAAACAAAGAAAATTAAAAATCTAAATTCTTTTATCCAAAAAAATTATAAAGCTACATGTAAAGTAAATGAGCCATGTGATTTAGAGGTAAAAATTGAAAATCAGTATGTCAATATGGGACTTTATGACAATGACTTAGGAATATATAGTTTAAAGGAATTCCACTAACCTTAATGAAAAGACAAGAACAAAAATTTTTTTTGAATTTTGAAGAAATATCATCTATTTTAAGCGCCTTTAATGCAAGTATGGTTCATCCAGTCAGAACAGTAAATTCAATTTATTTCGATACAGATAATCATAGGTTTTATGATGAAGGTGAAGAGGGGAGCGTTCCAAGAGAAAAATATAGATTTAGGTGGTATGGCAATTCATTAAAAATTGGAAATAGTGGGCAGGTTGAGATTAAAAAAACATTTGATAACTATAAAACAAAAGAAAGCGTAGGTATTAAATTTAATAATTTTTCAGAAGTTAAATCGGCAATAAATGCCAAGTGTGAAGATTATTTATATCCTATTTGCCAAGTATCCTATGAAAGACTTTACTATGCTAATAAATCAGGATTGAGGTTCACGTATGATTATAATATTCAGTTTAAAAATTTAACCCAAAATAACTTTATAAAATCACAAAATAATATTTTTGAGGTTAAATATGAAAATATTAATGATTCATTATTTTCATCGCTACTTGGGGACAAGATGACAAGATTCTCAAAGTACAATGAGGCATTGTCTAAACTATTTGAAATATCATAGTCAAATTACTTAGTTCTTAAAATTTCTTTTCCACTTTAAATGTGCTTTTTCAATAATGCCTTGAGATTCAGACTTATTTAGATATTTTATAAAAACCATTTTCCCCGGCTTCTTATAATTTAGAAACCAGAGCTTCAAAATTTCTGTAATTGCAGAATGTTCATATAAAAGATCATCAATATTTGCAATGTCCTTGAAGCTTCCCCTCGGATTAATCCCAATTAGCTTGATATCAGTTTTTTTCTTGTCTTTAAAGTATAGACCGCCAATAATATTTACTGGAGTAGTTGACCCTCTAACAGCGGATGGATCAAGATCAATTACGTCAAGCGGGTCCCCATCATCAGCAATTGTCTGAGGAATAAATCCATAATTGCCAGGATAGCTAATAAAATTGATAATCCTTTTACCTTTTTTGTTTTTTTGAACCTCAAGTTTCCCATTAGTTTTATTAACTTCCCATTTTTCTTTAGTCCCAGCAGGAATTTCTATAAAAAAATTATAATCAGGATTTATAGAATTTTTATAATCTATCGTATCAATTGGGTTTGAAAAAATACTAAAGGCGGAAAAAACTAAGGAAAGAAATAAGCAGGTACTTTTATACATAAATATATCTTATATAAAAAAACACTTATTTTAAAGAATATAAAAGCTTGATTATTGTTTAATATTATCAGGCAGTAGAGTTTATACTCATATAATGCACTGAGTAATAATCAATGTCTGCTAACGATAGTAAAATAAAACGCAAGAACTGATGGTGGGTCTGCAATATAAGATTTAAAAATTGTTGGGCATATAACTACATATATAACTACTTTGGTATTTGCTACCCATACCCCCAATACCTATTTTTGAAATCAATTAATTCACATCTTAAACCTGAATTTATAGATTAGAAATTCAACTTTCAACTTCTACGAAAAGTCTGAACTCGAATGAAATTCTGGTAATATCTTTCTCATTATTGACTGCAAGTCCATGAATCAAATGAGAGCTGAAGATTAATATTTCATCATGCTGAAGAGGTATTTTTATCAGCGATGTATCATCACCCCAAGATTTTATTGAATTAACAGAATAGCGAACTTCATTAACAGTTGCTCCTGCTTTAGTGCGAAGTATCTTGCTTTCGGGCAACATGTGACTTCGAGGTACTAAAGGAAGAGTATTTTTTTCTGTTACTCCAGACAAAGGAACCCACACATTTATCATCTGTGGTATTTTTTGGTAATTATCAAAGAATTCATATATATCTTTATGAGCTGTATTAAAATCATTACTTTGAGGTCGATTAATTCTTGCCATCATAAAATGGTCAGTTCCAAATGTTGGATTTTTAAACGAAAGTTTTGTCTCAAAATATTCACTAAACCTTTGCACGATTTCACTTACATTAATAGACAAATCTTCTGGGAAGATTCTTCTCAATCGCTTTATTGTTTCAAAGTGAAGATCATCAGTCACAAATTGATGATATTTTTCAAGTTTAAAATTAGTCAGATCTAATGATGAATCGAGCGAAGAAAGTGTTTTTCGTAAAATATTTTCTGTGGCACTATGCAGCTTGGCAAAATCAAAAAACAACTGTGCTTTTTCTGTTGTAAAACCCTCATTAAACCAATCTTTTTTTTGTGCAAGGTCATTAAAACGTTCACTAAGATTTTCTGCTAGCCCTAGGGAGTATTCATCTGGTTCGATCATTACTTCAATTTCATCATTATTAATTTTATAGCTATGCTTCATTCTTTCTCCCTTAAGTTAAAGAACTTTTCAACATCCCAATCGTAAGCAAAACCTTTTACTTATTTGAGTAAATCTATACGTTAATATTTTTAGAATTAACCATCTTATCCATAATTGCTTTTTTTTATTTTTTAATATAATTTCAAGTTACTATCTTTGAAATTTAATCTAACATATTAAAGTATTAATTACTTATTACCAATTGTGTTTAAAGTATTAATTTTAGTGACTGCAACTTCATCAACAAATATTTTATATAGATTTTTTTACCTCTCTAAAATAATACAATCTCTTTGAACGACCACTATCAGTGGTTTTTTGTTTATCAAAGCAGTCACAGATTTGATAAAAATAATCATCCTTATAATTAATCAATATTTTTCTGATAATTTTGACTAGGTGAATTCTGTACCGTAGAATCTCTATATAAATTTGCTGGGTATTAGGTGAGAAATAATGAGAAAAGTAGCCATACTGCAATCCAACTACATACCATGGAAGGGCTATTTCGATATAATTGGTCATGTTGATGCTTTTATGTTCCATGATGATATTCAATATACCAAACAAGATTGGCGAAATAGAAATTTGATTAAAACAGAAAACGGCTTAACTTGGTTAACGGCTCCGGTCTCTTTTAAAAGTGATACCTTAATTTGTGATGTATCTTTGGTTGCATCAGATTGGCAAAAAAGTCACTTTAATCAGATTTTTGCTTCTTATAATAGAGCGCCATATTTTAAATATCTTCTCCCTTTTTTAGAGCTGATTTATTTAAAAAAAAAATGGGTAAATTTATCTGAACTTAACCAATTTATCATAAAAAAAATATGTAAAGATTTTCTAAAAATTAATACAAATTTTCTAGATTCTAGAAAATTTGTATCGAAAGAAAAGAAAATGGCACGGGTATTAGATCTTTTGAAAAAAGCTGGTGCTACACACTATCTTTCTGGTCCTGCGGCAAAAGATTACATAGAAGAAGATGTCTTCCTTAAAGAAGGAATAAAAGTTCAATGGATGGTTTATTCATATATGAAAAAATATACTCAACTATACAATAATTACGAGGATAGAGTTTCTATTATTGACTTACTAGTTCATACTGGACCAAACGTAAGGGAATATATGCTCTTCAATAAATAAAATATAAGGATATAAATTTTTTTTTACATTATAATTAAATGTAAAAAATATGCTTAAAAAAATAGGATTTTTAATGAATGAGTGATTATAGTTTTCGAGGGAGGTTAGCTGAAAGTTTCCCTTCACAGATACTTATGGATATTACAGAGGTATGTAATCTAGGTTGCACGCATTGCCCTCACCCTGACTTTAAACAATCTCAACATTATACTTCTAGCTACGTGGATCCCTTGTTAAATAAAAAAATGGTTGATGAAGTTAAGACCCATGGAAAAGGTTTTACTCAATATATACGCTACGCAAGTAACGGAGAGCCTTTAATTCATCCTAACGCTTTTGATATGATTGATTATGCAGTTGAAAATTCAGGGGTGTTCGTTACCCTAACAACAAACGGAACCATTATGAATGAGAAAAGGATTCAAAAATTAATGGATACCGGTTTAAATATGATAGATATAAGTATTGATGCCTTTTTACCTGAAACTTATAAGAATATTCGAGTTGGTGGGAATTTAGAAACAACGAATAAAAATGTGGATATCCTTTTAGATTTTATTGCAAAATATAATTACAAAACTAAAGTTGTCGTAAGCTTTGTTGAACAGGCGGAGAATACAAATGAAGTGGAAGATTTTAGAAATTATTGGAATAAAAGAGGTGCAAGTCAAGTATTAATTAGAGAAATGCATTCATGTTCTGGAGCGAAAAAAGAAATTAAGTTTTTTGCAAATGGAAAGAAAAAAGAAGATGGAGAAAGAAGACCCTGTGTATATCCATGGGAAAGAATTGTTATAAATGCTAGGGGTGACTTAGCTTTTTGTCCTTCTGATTGGGTTCACGGATCAGTTATGGCAAATTATGAAAATATCTCAATAAAAGAAATGTGGAACAGTGATTTCTATCGGGAGTTAAGAAATGCTCATTTGACTAACAACTTTAAAAATCATAGTTTTTGTGGTCAATGCCCAGATTGGAAAACTACTTATTGGCCTGGGACTGATAAAGCATACGCAGACCTAATTACAAACATTAAGGTTAACTGATAATAGTGAGATCAAACTCTGTTATTTTATAAGACATTAGTATGAAAAAAATTTTATCAGTAGTTCTTCCAGTTTATAATAACGAAACTTCAATTAATCAGTTAGTATCGAAATTATTTTTATTAGAGAAAAAACTTAGTAATTATAGTCTTAATATCATTATGGTTGATGACGGATCTATTGATTCCTCTTGGGAAAGAATGAATGATATTCATAGAAAATACAAAAATATTAAAATTTTAAAATTAACTCGTAATTTTGGTCAACTTAATGCAATTATAGCTGGACTTAAATTTTCCAACTACGGATTAGCTGTTGTAATGTCTGCTGACCTTCAAGATCCACCAGAAATCATTAAAAAGCTTGTTGATGAGTATGAAAAAAAATTTGAAATAGTAATCGCAGCAAGAAGAAAAAGAGATGATGGCTTCTTGACTAATTTTTTCTCTCGCATAGCCTGGAAAGTTCTTAACAAAATTAATTCTTTTAAAATCCCCACAGGAGGCTTTGATTATTTCCTTATTTCTGAAAACGTCAAAGAAATTATTAATAAGTCTCATAATAAAGAGGTGTTCATACAAGGAAAAATTCTAAATACAGGATATTCTTCGTCAATAATATATTATGACAGGCAAAAAAGAGTGCATGGAAAATCTCAAGCAAGTTTTACTAAGAAAATAAAATACCTAATCGACGGAGTTTTTGCGTATTCAATTTTACCAATTAAATTTATATCTATATTTTCTATGATATTGTTTTTATTATCATTCATTGCAAGTGTATTTTATTTTTCTATTTATTTTATGTTTGATAATTTGATTCCTGGGTGGACAACGATAATAGTAGGTATGTTTTTACTTTTTTCGTTCAATTTCTTAATTCTTAGTTTTTTGGGAGAGTATTTGTGGAGAATAAACCTAAATACAAATGAAGAAGATACATATGTTATAGAAAAAATAATTGAACCACTAAAAAAATAATGAAATGTATCTCTCTTTAAACTGACAAGCTTTTGATTAATAAATTAATTATATTTTCTTGATCAGCATATTTAAGTCCTATATACAATGGAAGCCTAATAAGAGTGTTTGATGTGTTATTAGTATTTCTCATTTCGCCACTAAACCTACATAAAACTTTACCTGCAGGAGAGGAGTGAAGAGGTTGATAATGTGAAACAACTTGAATGTTATTTTGTTTTAAGTAATTAATAGCATTCTCTCTTTTTTTGTAGGATGGAAGTTTTACGTAAAACATATGATAATTTTGTTCACAATAAGCTGGAATAAAAGGGAGTTGGACTGGATATTTTGATGTTATTTCATCAAATAGTGATTTATAAATAGACCATATTTTTTTCCGTTCTTTTTGAATATCATCAAATTTCAGTAGTTGAGCATATAAAAAAGCAGCATTTAGCTCACTAGGTATAAATGAGGAGCCAATGTCTTGCCATGTATATTTATCAACCATACCTCTTAAAAATTTTGATCTATCTGTTCCTTTTTCTATGATAATTTGTGCTCTGCTAATGAAATTTTTTTCATTAATATTTATTAATCCTCCCTCACCGGAAGTAATATTTTTAGTGTCATGAAAGCTAAAAGTTGAAATTTCACCGAAGCTACCTAAAAATTTGTTCTTATATTTTGAACCTAGGGCTTGCGCAGCATCTTCGATTAGTATCAAATTATATTTTTTGCAAAGTGTTATTATTTTGTCAATATCACATGAGATTCCTGCATAATGAACGACTAAAATAGCTTTTGTTTTTTTTGTAATACTCTCCTCAATCTTGTCTTCATCAATATTTTGCGTATCTGGATTGATATCTACAAAAACAGGGATACACCCCCTGAGAGTAAATGGTGTTGCTGAACCAACAAATGTATACGACGGCATAATAATCTCATCACCAGGCACAAAATTTCCTAGTAATGTTGCTACTTCAATTGAAGCGGTACATGAAGTTGTAAGATAAGAATGAAAATTAAATTTTTTATTAATAAATTTTTCACATTTTTTTGAAAAATAACCACCTCCTGAAATTGAATCCTTCTCGAGAGCATCTTTGATAAATTTTATTTCTAGATTTGAATAAGATATTTTATTAAAAGGGATCATTATTTATTTGTTGCAATTATTAAAACAGAAGAGCCAAATAATATTTTCTTATTATTAGACATAAGTTTTAATTCTTGCTTTTGGAGAAATTTTAAAATAGTTGTAAAAAAATTACTTGGAACATGGTGATTAATTTTATTAGTTGCAGCTTGGGTTTTAAACTTCAATCTGTATGGAATTGTCCTAAATAACAAAATTGGTATAGTCAAATAAGAAAAGAAGTAAGAGCTAAATTGTATTTTAAATCCAGCATCTTTTAGCTTTTGTTTTATCTCAATCAGACTATACCTTCTATAGTGCAATGCATGTTCGTCTTCACTGCTCCACAAAAAATTATAAGCAGGAACTGTGATAAAAAAGGTTGAATTACTACATTTTTTGTTAATATTTTTTAGAAATATATTATCATCCTCAATATGCTCTAATACATCTAGAAGCAAAACATTAATGTCAGCTTTAATTTTAATGTTGCTATTCGTAATATTTGCATTTACTACTTTTTGTGCACCTCTTTTTTTACTAATAGAGCATGACTTATAACTTGGCTCAATCGACTCAGTATTATAACCTTTTGAAGATAAAAAAATTGATGTGGTGCCGATGCCTGAACCGATGTCTACAATATCATTCGTGAAGCTATATTTTTGAAGCATTTCATAAATTAAGTTTTGCCTATATTCGTACCAAAATGAATTATCGTGAATTTTAATCCAAATATCTTCTTGTTCATTATCTAAAAAAGGGAGATCGTTATGATTTTTATCGATCATAATCCCATTTGCATCAACTAATTTTTCTTTAAATTTTATTAATATATTTTTACTCATTCAATCATTCATTATAATTTGTATATACTTATATTTTTTAGTTATTAACCTCTTACGTATGATACTTCAAAAAAATAATAATTAATTTACATATTGAAAATTATAATATTGGTAGCTATTTTATGTTTAAGTTTTTCGACAAGAAGTTTATTGTTTTTTTAATGGTAGGCATTCTAAATACTTTCTTTGGTTTGGTAATTTTATTTTTTCTTTCACTTACAGATATAGATACTTGGTTAGTTCTTTTGATATCTCAGTTAGTAGGATTAGCATTTAATTTTTTCACAACTGGTAACTATGTTTTTAATATTACTAATTTAAAATTGGTACCCAAATTTTTAGTAGTATCTATTTTCATTTATTTTTTATTTTTATTTTCTATAAATTTAATTCTTCCTTTCGTGAGTAATAGAACTATTGCGATCATAATTCTTGTAATTCCATTTGCGCTGTTAAATTTTATTATCTATTCTGGTTTTGTATTCAAAAAGAAAAAATAAGGCTTTTAACATTCGAAAGAAAAAAGTATTTTTGTTATAGCTTGGCTGTATCTATTCCTAGGAAATTTAAGAAACAAGGAGTTGTGTTATTTCTTTTAATTTAATTAAAATTTTTTTTTGATAAATGGCAAGTATTTTGTTGATTTTTAGATGTATTACTAATCACCTATGGTTTACTTTCGAGGTTATTTTTATTGACAAGATAAATATTTTGTTCCTAAAACAGCGATGAAGTAAAGGCTATTTTTTTATGCTTATGTTGTTGAAATAAACTTTAGCATTATCTTTGCCTATAATATATATAGATATTATTTTTTTAGTGTTTAAAAAATCTACGTCTCTACCGAAAAGAAATATTTCAGGTTTTTTTATATCTTGATATATAGGAGGAAGCCTTCCTAAAAGTCCAGGTCCCTCATACATGATATTATCCGTTTGAATAAAAATTCGTTCTACTCCTTTGTAAAAATCGGTAGTTAATAATAATGCTTCGGATAAGCTAGTACTTGCAATATCAATTTGCTCTTTAGTTGTAGCTTTACGAAAATCATAATTAGCATTATTGATTGATAAACCTAATTCACTTTTTAAGGAATCTCGATATTTTTTGTTAGTAGATAATTCTTCTAAACTAATTTTAAGGTGTTTATTATTTCCTAGTAAATTAGAAAAATTTCCAGAATAAGTAACGGTTTTATTTTCTGATAATGAATTAAGGTTGTTAGCTGATATTGAAACTTTTTCAGGATAAAAATCGAATGAATTAATCATATAATTTCTAACCAAGATTGATATAGGTATTTCATCTAAAAATGAATTAATTAATTCATTTTTAGGTTTTATTTTATAGACTAAGTCATGATCAAAACTGACATCTAGGTTATATTTTGAAGAGACAAGGTAAAAAAATTCGGGAAATCCATCTATCATTTTTAGCAATCGACCACTTCTATTTTGAATTGTAATCCATTTAGGGGGGGTCTCACTTTTAATTTTTGCTATTAATTTTTTTTGATTTAATTTGTAATCAAAAGATGGAAATCTTTTCCAACTCATATAAGAATATTGCTTGGCCATCATCTCTACATCATAAATCACACTGGGCAAAACAGAGGGGCCTAAATAAGTATAAAAGATAGGAACACCTGTCCATGCAAAATATTCATCATCTTTTTTCATTTGTTTTTTTAAGTATTGAGGAGCCTCCATAGCTACTGACCAATCTGGGGTTCCAGTTCTCCACCAGAATTCACGAGAAGTAATTTTTTTTTCAAGATACGGCATGTAATATCTTATATGTGGATGTCCCAAATAGGTAAATCCTAATAAAATTAGTGTCACTAAAAAAGTTGGAAGATATTTGTTTTTTACATATAAAAAGGAAATGAAATCTCCTAGAGCAACCCCTGATAGAATGGCTAACGGTAAAATTAATACTTGTGAGTAGTGTAGAAAAAATTGCCCAGTAATAGAAATATTAACTAAACATGCCACAAGCCATAATAAAAAAAATAAACTATATTTTTTTGAAGAAAGTCGAATCCGATATAACCCGATAAGTGCTATGGTAACTAGTGGAAGTAAAAGAGACTTTTGTGTATTAATTAAACTTTGAAGATTATTAAAATACGTAAGAGCTGATGCTCCAGTACCATAACTTACTAAGTTTAACCATTGGTCTATATAAGTCTCGAAACTTCCAGAATAATAAGAAGTTATAGCAAATTCAGCTAAAATAGGAATAAAGAAACCAAGAACGTAAATTGAGGCATGCTTTAGCCGAATAACATAATCGGGGTAGCTCAATATAATAAACTGCCATATAAATATTACTGCAACAAATAATAAAAATAATGGTCTGGCAAGAAACCCTGCACCAACGATAACTCCTAAAATAAAAGTCGAAAAAAAGGATTTCCGGTAAATTGCAGCTATGACTGCACATGACATCCAAAAATTACTTAACAATTCTTGAGTAAAGTTATTTCCTTGAAAAGCTCCTAGCCCCATATATGAAAAAAAAGTTAATGAACCAGTAATTCCACTTAGTAATGAGTAAGTTCGGTAGCAGATAAGAAATATAAAAAAAGTATTTACGATAAGGATAGACGTAACAATAAATCTAAAAATAATAGTGTCCATCCCTGAAAAGTAATACAACATTGAATGATAAAAAACGGTAAATAGACGGAAAGTTATATCTAATGAAAATGGACCATGCTCAATAAGGGACTTACCCCAGCTCATAAATTGAAGCTCATCCCAGCCAAGCTGTTCAGATAAAAAAGGAACTCTTAAAAAAATAATGTAAACAAGGGCTAGGAGTGTGATAAAAGCTCCATAGAAATATACTAATTTTTTTCTAGAGCTTTTAATAAGATCATAATTTTTAGTAGGTTTATTCAAAGTCTTATTTTTCAAATAATTACTTCATGTGATTTTTTGAATATTAATTTTTTTGTTTTAAAAAAAATTAATCTTATTGGCTATTATAGATATTTTCAATATAAATAAATACAAGTTTAGAAAAATCAATTAGATATTATAGAAGATAGATCCGGTGCACTTCAGACCCACCATTAATTCAATATAAACCCATGATTTTAATAGGGTTTCTGTTTGACATTTTCAAAATAAGCAACTAATATCAAAAAAATGAAGAAAGTTATAATACAAGATAAATGTAAATGTAATTGTAAAGCTTCAAAATGTTGTAAGGAAAAAACTTGTTCTTGTTGTAAAGACAAATGTTGTTGTAAAGATTAATCATTTCATATTAATTAACTTTTTTACCTTTTTAATATTCTAGGCTGCATTGTTAAATTAACCTTGCATTTGATTTAATGTGGCTTGCTAGAAAGTTATAAAATATGATTGAAAAAACAGACGAATTGTCAAAAGAAATACTTAATGAAGAAGTTGCCTGCTGTACCGATACGGGCTGCTGCCCCCCACCTAAAACTCCAATTATACGAGATACTCCAAAGATTGGGCGTAACGATCCTTGTATTTGTGGTAACGGACGCAAATTTAAGAAATGTTGTGGAAAAAATATTTAAGTCGAATTTTGTTGTTTATAAATAATTTTTTATAGTCTATGCATAAAAAAGGAGCTAAAAAGCTCCTTATTTAATCTTATATTTTTAAATCAAAATTACTTTTTAGGATAATATTTCTTTGGATCTTCGTACTGAACCTTTGCTGGCTCTTCATCTAATCCAAAATCAACTTCAGAACCATCACTTTCAAAGCCTTTACCACCTTGAGAGCTCGCATTCACATCATCAGTTGGGTGATAAGCCTTTTCTGCTTCTTTTGTAGCGCAGCCTGTAATAAATGTAGCCAATGCCAATATAGCTAACAACTTTTTCATCTTTTTTTCCTTTTTTATAAATTTAAAATGTTTGATTATCCTATCAAAATAATCATATGAAACAAGTTTAAAAGTTTAATTTTTGCTAATATTAAATAAATATGAAAAAAAATTACTTAAATATTAACGATATAACTAATTCTTTAAGGATAAGTGAAGATAATCTTAGGAAATGGATAAAAGAAGGTAAGTTTCCTCGCCCCTTTAGGATAAATGATAGAACAACTTTATGGAGTTATGCATTGATTGAAAATTGGTTAGTACAGCAACGTAAGACAGAAGAATTATTCAACAATCAAGATTTAGATCTATAAATTTGTAATGAATTATTTAAATACATGGCAATTAGAGAATAGCTATGCAGATTTACCTAAACAGTTCTATACTCGTATAAATCCAATCTCAGTCAATAAACCTAACCTTGTTATTTTTAATAAAGCATTATCAAAAGAACTTGGTATCGATTTACCTGATAATAAAGAACTTCTCGCACAAATTTTTTCAGGGAATAAATTGCCTAAAAAAGCTAAACCTATTTCTCAAGCTTATGCAGGTCATCAGTTTGGTCATTTCTCAATTCTTGGTGACGGTCGCGCACACCTGATTGGTGAGCAAATCTCTGCGAATGGTAAGCGTTTTGATATACAGTTTAAGGGCTCTGGGCCAACACCTTATTCAAGAAATGGTGATGGAAGGGCAGCATTGGCCCCAATGTTAAGAGAATATATTATTAGCGAGGCAATGTATGCCCTCAATATCCCTACAACCAGAAGCTTATCTGTTGTGTCCACTGGTGAATCTATTATGCGGTCATCTTTAACTGAGGGTGCAATTTTGACAAGAATTGCGTCTAGCCATATCAGGGTGGGTACTTTTGAGTATGCAAATAAAATGCTTGATCGCAGTGCCTTAAAGCAATTAGCTGATTATGCAATAAAACGCCACTTCCCAGAACTTATTAGCAAGGAAAACCCCTACTTAAGTTTTCTTAAAACTGTTATAACTCAGCAAGCTAAACTTATTGCGTCATGGATGCATATTGGCTTTATTCATGGCGTCATGAATACAGATAATATGGCTATTAGCGGAGAGACGATTGATTACGGTCCATGCGCCTTCATGGATATTTTTTCTATGAACAAAGTATTCAGTTCAATTGATCAAAATGGACGATATGAATATGGAAGCCAGGCTCATATTGCGCATTGGAATTTGACAAAGCTTGCTGAAAGTCTTTTGTCACTTTTACATGAAAATTCGGATGAAGCAATGAAGTTAGCAGAGGTTACTATAAACCAATATGTCAATGATTTTAATAATGCTTGGATTTCTGGTATGCGATCTAAACTCGGGTTATTTAACGAAGAAGAGGGTGATTATGTATTAGCCCAGAATCTATTTAGCTGGATGGAAAATATTAAAGCGGATTTTACAGGTACCTTTAGGGATCTTTCATATGAAAATCTTGCTGATAAAGATATTTATAATTCACCTGACTTTAAAAAATGGTATGACCTATGGCAGGCAAGATTATCAAGAAACTCAAAACCAATAAAATCTGCATTAAGTATGATGCGTAAATATAATCCTGTAATTATTCCCTACAATCATTTAGTAGAGGAAGCATTAGTTGCGGCAGAAGAGGGGGATATGAACCCCTTTTTTAAACTTCTTTCAGCACTAGAAAAGCCTTTTGAATTTTCACAATCAAATGAAATTTTTCTAAATTCACCTGTGGACCCAAATCCCTACTATCAGACATTCTGTGGAACATAAAGTAATTTCAGTATCTAAGAAGTATCAAAAATTTATCTTAAAGACTTTTGACTTTTTAATAAATACTAGGAATTAAAGAAACCTTTACTGGTCAGTTTAATTCTAGATAAATAAAGAGTCTGTTTGTGAAAATTTTACTAATATTACCCATGTTTTTTTGTTCACTTGCCTTCAGTGAGGATTTTAATTTGATATGTGAGGGTGAAAGGAAAGTAAGCAGCTTAAGTGGTAAAAAATTTAATGTCACCAACTTTGAGTCTGTCCTCTTAAAAATTAATAATAATGCAATGGAATATATTGGAGTTAATTCGGGAAGGAGTTATTTTTTCAGCAATAGAGAGTATACGGCGCGCAAAAGACCACCTCACGAAGATATCAAGATTACAGAGCAGTATCAATACACACCAAAAATAATTAAAGCTTCACAAATGATTGCTGATACTGGAGATAGTGAAGAATCGAGTATTAACTTATTTAGTCTCGATATTAATCTTTTGACGGGTGAATTGAATGAGACGGAAATTATTCGCAATGAAAAAACTAATGTGAAAAGTATGAGTAATAATTTTCAAGCCCTTTGTAAAAGAGAAGATAGGTCTTATTAGATGAGGTGTGAGGATATGAAGTCAATATTAATTTTATTGTTATTTTTTCCATTGTTGGGTTTTGCCGATGATTTTGAGTTGCTATGCAATGGCGAGGAGACTAAATACCTCGATGGAAATCCGAATTCAAAAGAAGTTACAACAAAAGTTATTGGGATTCAGCTCTATGAAGAGGGTATGAGATTAGATGGAGAATGGTTTGATAATAAGAGTGATTTTACAGAAGATTATTTGCTCGAAAGAAGCTTTGTTAAAAAGAAAGATAATATTTTTGCAGCCAGAAACTTTTCAACAAATGCCTTAATCGAAGGTCGAGAGATTCAAACAATCAAAATTGATAATGTTGAAATTAACATCCTTGCGAATGATATTTTTTGGACGCATGAATTCAATAGAGTAGATAAAACAAATTCTCAATTAAATACTATTTATGCTTTTAGAAAAAGTTTCAAAGGCGCCTGTAAATAGTAAATTACCTAAGATTTAGAATTGATATCGGATATAGATTTTGTTGTGCTTAAAAACCCAATAAAAAAACTAATTATTAATAAGTTTTTTCCTGAAATTTCAATTGCGTGAGCAACGAACCAATAGCCTGTTGAGTTAATCCAAACATAGCTTGTAGCTAAGAGAATAACAGCCATAAAGATACCACCTTTTGTTTGCTTGTTATCACTATTGAATGATGCTCTTAAACCAGTGCCAGCAAACCAGGCCAATATCGGAGCAACAATACCAGATATGCTTGTGTTGACTGATGTATCGCTAAAAGTTAAAACTGATCCATAAATAACAAGCCCGATAAAGATAAATTGTATATAAGCTAGAAGTGAATTCATTTTAGTTTATATTGCATATCACCAATGGGTGTCTGACTTTTAAGGCTAACCCAGTTCATGTTTTTATCGTACCATAAGTGAACAAGCAAATCTCCATCGTCTCTCTTTGCTTCTATCTGCCACAAGTCTGTAAGAATATCTTTACCCTTTACCATATGACTCTCTTCCCTTAGGAATTGAATATCGACATCCAAATATTCACCATTTTGTGCATTCATGAGTTTTTTTTGATCAAGAATTTTAGGGTTACCATAGGCAAAAGTCATGACACATAAAGGAAGCTCTGAGGTTTTATTATTAGTTGTGACCATGAATTGATTAGCTTCCATGTAACCACTGACATCATACATATCACCATCATCATCTGTCTTGCTTGATATTGTCTTTAAACAATTACCTTGCCAAGTTTCAGAAGATTTATGTTGATAGATAAAATCCATAAAAAGGTATTCAAATTTAAAGTTTGCATCACTTACTGTCTTTTCATCTTCGTAAATGAAGGTATGTTGCCCAATCACTTTATCTTTGAGAACGGCATCAAATTCCCACACTTCGGCATAAGCAAAATTTGAAATAACTAAAAAGATGGCGCATAACAATTTTTTCATTTAACTAATTTTTCCAAAAATTTAGATATTAAAAGTAGTAATAATCCAGCAATTACAGATGTGACCGTTAAAAATGTGAATAAATCCAAATTATTAGATTCTAAAATTCCTGGTAATTTGCCTGCCATAAAGTTCGCAACTGCTGATGATAAAAACCAAAAACCCATCATGAGGGATGCAATTTTTTTAGGGGATACCTTGGATACCATCGATAAACCAATAGGGGAGAGGCAAAGCTCGCCTAAGGTGTGCAAAAAGTAGACCCCAACAAGCCACCATAGGCTAATAGATGTATCACTGGCATTGTTAACAAGCATAATAAGAAAAAAACCACCTGCGAGCAAGAGTAAACCTAACCCCATTTTTTGAGGGGTATTGATATTATTTTTACTTCTATCGACCCTTAACCAAAAGCTTGCAATCATGGGACCAATTAGAATAATAATTAGAGGATTGATAGATTGAAAAAAAGAAGCTGGGATAATAAATCCAAGGAAGTTTCTATCAACGGAATTGTTTGCAAAGAGCGTTAACGATCCACCTGCTTGCTCAAACCCGACCCAAAAAAATATAACAAATACTGAAAGTACGCCAATATAAATAATCTTTTTTAGATCTTCTTTTGCCGAAAAAAGCTGTTTTTTTCTTGTAAAGAGGTACGAAAAAATTATAACAATGACAGTCAAAAGAATTTCAAAGAAGAAGTTATTTAACACTTCATTTACTTCGAGGATGAGTAAGATAAGTGGGATATTAATTATGGAAATGATTGAGATTAAACCCCAATCTGCTAACTTTAATTTTTTAGATTGATGCGTTGTATCCTCGTTGATTATCTTATTCTGGCCATAATAGAATTGAATGAGGCCAGCGAACATACCAAAACCTGCGATTGCGAAACCATAATGCCAATTAATGGTTTCCCCGACATAACCTACAATAAGGGGGGCTAAAAATGCTCCTAGATTGATACCTACATAAAAAATACTAAACCCACTATCACGTCTTAAATCATTTGATTTGTATAGCCGCCCTAATAAAGAGCTAATATTGGGCTTGAAGTAACCATTTCCGATAATGAGCATTCCAATTGCTAGATAAAGATAGTCAGGAAATCCCATCAGGAAATGACCAATCATCATGGTCAAGCCACCAATAAATATTGATTTTTGGACGCCAAGAAACCTATCAGCAAGATAGCCACCAATAAGGGGGGTGAGGTAAACCAAGCCAGTATAGACAGCATAGATATGCAGTGCATCAGATTCGCTATAGTTCAGTGAGTTAACTAAATAGAGTACAAGGAGCGCCCGCATTCCATAATAACTAAAGCGTTCCCACATTTCGGTGAAAAATAAGGTGCTTAAGCTGTGTGGATTTCCTTTTTTTATCATTGATACATTTAGTAAATTTATGAATTTAGGAAAATTATACAACCTGAAATCACTATATTTCTCAGAGGATACTTTTTTTTATTAAATTAAAGTTAAATGAAATATAAAACCATTTGGAAAAAATGGTTTTATATTATAAGATCACCTAATATGAAGAAAAACCTATCATTTATACTTGTCCTATTAAGCCTTTTATTTAATATACAAGTGGGCTTCACGCATGATATAGAGCATCCATATCATGATAACGAGCACACTGAGGATTTGCATCATGATAGTGACCACCATGATGATGTTAAAAATAATAATTTAATTGAATGTGAGGATTGTACATTTACAGTCACGGACCATTCAGCCAAAACGACAAATCTTTCATCTGATTTTGATTTTTCTTTTAATCAAACATTTCAAATTAACGACAATTACCTTGTAAGAGATGCATTCTCCCTTGGTATTGCCGCTTACCAATCCAGAGCCCCTTAAAAACCTAAAAATTTATTTAAAGAAGTTTAATCAAAATTTATTTTTAGGAGAAACACTGTGCGTTTAAGATATTTATTATTCGCTCTACCAATAATTGGTACGAGTGCTTATGCAGATGGGGTTGGACATGTCCAATTACAACAAGTCCCTGTAACTGCTAACCCATTAAAGTTATCGAATGATGAAATGGTAAAACCCATTCAAATTTATAATGGTGAAGAATTAAGTAGACTAAGGGACTCGTCTCTTGGTGCTACGTTAAATGGTACTCCAGGGGTATCTAATTCTGCCTTTGGCGATGCTATCGGTAGGCCTGTCATAAGGGGTATGAGCAATAATCGTGTTCAAATCTTAAATAATGGCCTTCAAATTAATGATGTCTCAGCTATGTCTGGTGATCATAGTGTTGCGATTGATACATTAGCAGCCGAGCAAATTGAAATCGTAAGAGGTCCTGCAGCTGTTATATATGGTGGTGGCGCTACGGGTGGTGTGATTAATATTATTGATAACAGAATTCATAGTGAATACTACGAAGGCCTAATGGGTGCCTATGACTTAGGTACGGGTGGGGCAAATAATGAGCAGGCGGGTTCGTTTTTAATTGACTACGGTATCAATGACGTAATGATTCATGTGGATGGTTATGATCGTTCCAGTAAAAACTTGAAAATTCCAGGTCTGTCAGTGTCTAAGTATTTAAATGAAGCCGAGCCAGAAGAGTACCCAAGAGATAAATATGGTGATGACACATTAGTTAATTCTTATGTTGAAAGCCAAGGGGGATCTGTTGGTATTTCTAAAATTAACGATCAAGGCTATACAGGTTTATCTTACTCAAACCACCAAATGGAATACGGGATTCCGCTCGAGGACGGTGCTTACATCGATATGGATGTAGATAAGTATGACTTTAAAATGGAAAGAAAAGATATTGCAACTAATATTGATAATTTTAAGTTTGCGTTTGCCTTTTCTGACTACTATCACAAAGAAGTAGAGCCTGAAGGTGAAATCGGGACAGATTATATTGATAAACAATTTGATGGGAAAGTTGAATTTGCCCACTCATTTTTTAACACACCCGGTGTCATTGGAATCGATGCAGGGCAGGGCAGGTTTTCTAAGGATGCGGGTAAACCTTTGATTGCAAATAATCAGAATAAAGACATCGCTATTTATTTCTTAGAAGATTTTGAGTTTATTGATCACACTATTAGCTTTGGATTTAGGCAAGGCTATACGAAATATGATGCTAATAGTTTCACGAGTGATAATGGAGCAACAGAACCAGGCGGTGAGGAAAGTGAAACAACCTTTGATGCATCAGAAGAGGACTTTAATCTTACCAATGCATCCATAGGATCTGTTTTTAATTTAAATCCAAATTGGTCATTATCGGTTAATGTGAGTCACGTAGAGAGGGCACCTGCGATGAATGAGCTCTATATCTATGGTGAGCATCATGCAACAGAGACCATCGAACAAGGTGACAGGAATTTAAAGAAAGAGAAATCTAATGGAATTGATACAATCATTTCATGGCAGGATGGAAAAACTAAGTTGTCCTTTAGTCCGTTTTATACCCGCTTTGACGACTATATTGCTGAAATCAATACCGGCACTGTTCAATACCATGAACACGAAGGTGAAGAAGAGGCATTAGATGTCTATCAATATCAAAGTGTCCCAGCAGACTTTTATGGGTATGAATTTGAGGGAAGCAGAGAAATAACCACAAATTACACTGCAGATGTTTGGGGTGACTATGTTCGAGGCAAAAATAGGGATGGAGGTAATTTACCATTAATGCCTGCGATGAGAATTGGAACAGGTCATAACTACCAATGGAACAGGTTCAATACAGGAGTAGAAGTCATGCACGTTTTTGAGCAAGATAAGCTTGCTGAAAATGAATATAAGACGGATGATTACACTGATATATCTGCTTATGTAAGTTATGCGCTTCCTGTAGAAGCTAATATTATTCTCTCTGTAAAGGGGACTAATTTACTTGACTCAACACAAAGAGAGAGCACATCAATCATAAAAGATAAAACACCATTAGGTGCTCGTGCTGTGATATTTGGGATGACCGGTACCTTTTAGTAAAAAGTAAGCTTTTTAAACTCCCCTTTGAAAAGGGGAGTTATCTTAAAACATATTTTTTTACTTATAAATGGGAACAAATCCAATGAAACCATTAATCACGGCAACTGAGGTTCCAGTAATATCCAATCAGTTCTGGAGAGGTAATGATGTAAATCATGTTGATGTCCTCGCAGATATTTATCAAGAAAATACAAACATTGTTGTTTGGAAACGGAGCCTAACTGATAAGTTGCTTGAGGCTTCAAATATTGTTCTTTCAACAAACCCTGATTTGGAAATATCTCTTGTTGTTTCTCCTCAAGATACTGTTTCTGTCTTACAGGGAAGATTAAATTCATCAAAGATGATAATGATCTTAATTGAAGATATTCATAGGCTTGTAAATATGTTTTGTGATCTTTTTGATCTTAAACGCGTAGGCTTGAGATTGACCTCACTAAAACATGCGATGTGTCCAAGGTTCCATGTCGATAATGTTCCATGTCGACTGATTACAACCTACCAGGGTATCGCAACAGAATGGTTATCACATAATGATGCCGATCGAAGCAAACTTGGTATTGGCAATAAGGGTAAGCCAGATTCACAGTCTGGAATTTATCAAGATGAATCTGATGTTCAACAATTAAGCCAAGGAGATGTCGCCTTGTTAAAGGGTGAAGCGTGGCTTGGGAATGAGGGTAAAGGACTTATTCATCGCTCACCTCAATTGTATGATCAAGCATCTCGATTAATTCTAACAATTGACTTTATTGATGATTAAGTGAGATTATAAAAATAGAATATTTTTTTAAGAATCAAATGAGTAAATATACAAACACTCTAGCCAACCTATCTTACTTATTCGGTATGGCTATTTTAATCCTTGGCTTAGTTGACAGAAAAATGCGCTTGATGGCTGTTAGTGATGTCCAGTGGGTTATTCTTTCTCTTGTCTTGGGTATTTTTTTTCCAATATTACTAAATGCACTTTTCTTTAAAAAGTTTTCAATGCACTTTTGGAATAAATTTAATTAACTCGAAATTATTTAGTTAGGCGCTCGTTCACATCCGCGGCAAAACCCTCATAAGTTCTTAAGGCGGTAACGTCTACCTTTACATGCTGACCCATGCGTTTCATTATGGGTAGATCAAGTAAAATCTGATCAAGCATTTCCATACTTTCAACATTTACTATAGCAATTACCCGGCGATCTCCAACGGCCTTCCATAGGTCAACCACAACCCCAGCCTTTTTTGCACCAACGGCGGCAGTTGCTTCTTCAGACCATATGTCAAAGAGATCGTTTTGTGACATTTCGGCTGAATATTCAACACGAAAATCTAAATGAAATAACATTTTTACCCTTCCTAATAATTAATTTTTAATCAATAAATTCATAAAAGCTACATAAGAAGCTATATTTTTTAACATCTATCTCTTCAACTGCACCAGAGTCTTTTTCACCACCATCAATCTCAACCTCGACGCAGGCACCGACCTTTGCGTTACCATCTTCTTCATCAATTTCAGTTTCACTCGTAACTTGGTATGACTTGCCATCAATGATCCATTCACCCTCAAATGAATTCTCAGGCATGCTTTCTATTTTTCCGTAAAACTCTTCATCTGCAAAAGCACTACTCATAAAACCTAATAAAAATAACAAAGATAAAATTTTTCTCATGACGATTCTCCTTTTTTAATGAAATGATTATACCCGAAATGTTTTAAAGAAGAATGAACTCATCAAACGATATAGTTGTCTTTAATGTATATCTCGCTTGTGGTTTTTTCTTTTTTAAAAATCATCAAAAGTGGTTTTACCCTTCCACAAGCGGGTACCTTTCTCTATTTAATCTTTACAACTCATGAAAAATAAATCAATGTAATGTGCCCAGCTTGTTATATAAATGGATTCTTATTTTTAATTTTTGGGGCGAGTGGCGCCGCCATAGCAAGCAATCCCTATGTCATGTTGATAGCGACTATATTAACTTTGATAGGATTTTATTGGATGTGGAAGGCATGGAAAAGAAGGAGCAAAGGAAAGGTAATGAAAAATATTAAGACAACAATCATCTTCATTTTAATTTTTGTTGCTGGCTTTATAACTGCTTCATTTATTACCCATGGCTATTTCAAAAATATTTATGAAAACAAGATAAGTGTAACTTCAAAAAACTAAGTGGTAGAATTAAGTTTTAAAAATAAATAAAAAGACATGATTGAATTCGCTGAAGTTGCTACAGTTATTCAGCTAGCCGTTGCTCCTGCTTTCTTGCTGACAGGTATAGGAGCTATTTTGGCGGTCATGTCGACAAGACTTTCAAGGATTGTGGATCGATACAGAGTATTAAATGAAGGTCCTAAAAAACTCAATATGGAGCATAAGAGGGAAATAGAGTATTTAATTAAACGCTCTAAGTGGACGCATTGGGCGATTGCATTAACTACCGTTTCAGCTCTATTTGTATGCGTGTTGATCGCGATGATTTTCATTGCGACAGAAGTCAGCTTTAATTTTGACCAGCTGATTACAATTTTATTTATTTTAGCCATGACCTTTTTAGTTTTTGGCTTGTTGAGTTTTCTCAAAGAAGTTGACCTCTCTAAAGGCGTTATTAAATTTTAATAGACTTTATTTAACCTTTTAAAAACCTTATTTAAAAAACCGATTTGTTTCTGACTTAAGGATTTTTACCAACAATAAAATTCCAATCAAATTAGGAATAACCATCATGCCGTTCATCACATCCGAAAAATTCCAAACGAAGGCTAAGCTCATGGTGGCACCAACAAATATAAGAAGTAAGAAGTGAAAAGATTACTTTATAAAAACTAACTACCCTAGCGCCGAATAGATACTCAATAGCTTTCTCTCCATAATAACTCCAGCCAATAAGCGTTGAGAAAGCAAAAAGGGCAGAGCATACAGCGACAATAGTTGCCCCTGTGTTACCCAGTGTAACCGCGATACTTCTGGCAGTTAATTCAGCAGCACTGATACCCTCTGTCCACACGTCTGTAGTCAAGATAACTAACGCTGTGAGTGTGCAAACAATAATCGTATCAATAAATGTCCCCGTCATACTGACTAATGCCTGCCTCACAGGATCATTCGTTTTAGCTGCTGCTGCCACAATAGGCGCTGATCCAAGTCCAGCCTCATTAGAAAATAGACCACGTGCAACACCAAAGCGGATGGCTGCGGCAAGTGTTGCTCCCACAAAACCACCTGTTGCTGCATGGCCATTAAATGCATGGCTAAAGATTAATGAAAAAGCACCCGGTATTTCATCAAATCTTATTACCAAAACAAATAAAACTGTTCCGACATAAAGTAGGATCATAAAAGGAACAAAAAATGAGGCGAATCTACCGATAGATTTTATGCCACCGACGATTACGAGGCCAGCAAGTATTGCTAAAACACCACCCGTCCACATAGTAGGGATATCAAAAACATTGAGAAAAATGGAGGCGGTTGCATTTGCTTGAACCATATTACCTGCACCGAAAGCAGCTAAAAAGGTACAGACAGCAAAAACAGAACCTAACCAAGGTAAGCCGGCCCCCTTAGCGATATAGTACATTGGGCCACCCCTCATACCATTGGGACCTTTTTCACGATACTTAACCGCTAATAGTGCTTCTGAGTACTTTGTTGACATACCAAAAAGAGCTGTCAACCACATCCAAAAAATAGCACCAGGACCACCTAACGTAATCGCTGTTGCAACACCCACAATATTACCAATGCCAACTGTGGCTGCGAGCGCTGTCATGAGTGTAGAAAAGTGAGAAATATCGCCATCTTGATCAGATTTACTAAAAACAATCTTAAAAGCGAGTGGAAGTGTTCTAAATTGAATTCCTCTGAGTTGAAATGTTAAGAAGATGTGCGTCCCAAATAAAAGAATGAGTAAGGGTGCTCCCCACATCCATCCCGCTAACTGGCTTACAAATGATTCTAAGGCTTGGAGCATAGTTTTGGATAAAAAATATATGAAAATATAAAGATAACATAATTAAATTTTCTTTAAATAAATCCTGACAATTTTTAATTTCATCGTCTACCTAATGAATATTTATAGATAGGGGAAGAAGTATGGAGCGAGATGGAAAAAAATTTAATACAGGAGAGATTCCATTAAGAATTCAAAATATCCTGCTTAAGTTTGGTGAAAAGAAAAAGATTGGCATTGCCGAATATCTCAGAACGTTTGATCGACTATCACTTCAAAAAATTGCTAAAAGGATGGGTGAGGGGACTATTACAGAAATTGAATATCACCTGGATTGTTATCTAATCCATTCTGAAAATAAAAAAGTCATTATCACTTCAGGTCAAATAACTTAAAAATTTGTTGCAGAGAAATACCTCCTCCTGTTTTTCTTCTGCCGTCGGGCTAGTGCGAAAATCTAGCCACCAATTAAAAGGGAGAGATGCTAAATGAAAAAAAACATTATATTAATCATAATATTTTGCTTAATGGGCAATATCATTCATGCTAAAAATCTTGAAACTAATGAACTAGAGAGTCAATTCGAACAAAAAGAAATCGATACATATGAAGATTGGGAGGTAGATAAGTACAATAATATAGTTCGCTATAGTACACACGGTAGCATAGTCCATGGACATCGGTTTGGATGGATAAAAAAGGCTGGTAATTGCGATACAGATATTCTTGCTACAACTATCTCAACTCAAAAGAATAATAAAGATCGCCTTAATGATTTTAAAGGTAAAAATATTAATTTAAGAATAAATTTTCCTCAGGCAGATGGGGAGGACCCAGCCATTATCAATACAGATTTGATAAGTATATTTGGATTTGCCAATCTGAAAATAGCCTTCCTTGGAAATTTTATTCAAGGTCAGATGTTTGATTCATTAATGGCATATTTCAATACAATAAGGATTGAAGTTACTAAACCTCACAAAATTTATTTTGATATCCCTTCAGATGAATACAGCCTAAATGGGTACGTTGCAGCAAAATTAAAAGCAAAGGAATTATGCGAAGATATTGTAAAAACAACAAGCCTATGAATACTAAATAAAGTGGTGTAGTTTACTTACAGGAGGAAGTAAATGACAAAAGAAAAGGAATCAAAACGACATCAGGCAACTGAAATTATTCAGTTGTTTAGGGAGGGTCGTAGCGATGAAGCTTTGGTACTTTTTGAAAAGTATGGCTTTAGAAAAGAGTTTATATGCTTTGCGGTCACAAGAGGTATAGATTATGAAGATGCGAGTGATCTAGTTCAAAAATTTATTATTGGTAAATTGTATATGAAATCAGATTCAATTGAACATATTGAGTATGCAAGAACCTGGATGTATATGGTTTTTAGAAATATGATTAATGATCAGGGTAGGGTTCTAACTAAAAATAGAGAGGTATCTCTTGATGAAGCTAGAGATCAATCTTATGAGGAAGCATCAGTTGAGAAAAACCAAACTAGAAGTGATTGTGTGCAAGAGCAACTTAAAATATTTCGTGATAAGGAACCAAAACATGCAGAAGTCGTGGATTATATTTTGAAAGGCTTTGATGTTGAAGAAGTAAGGTTAACTATCGGTAGGTCTTATGCGGCCACAAGGCAGTTTATGAGTCAGTGTAGGAAAAAATTTAAGCCTTTTCTAGAGAGATGTTTAGAGATTGATGAGTAAAAAATGAAAAATAAAGATCAAAAAATATTACAGAATTGGATAGATACACTTCAAGGTATCAATGTACGTGGTATGGATTCGAAGGTTAGATTAGAAGCACGCTTGCTGAAGAAAGCGTGGTTAGAGGAGAGTAAAAAAATTGAAAACAAAATCCCTGATCACGATCCAGCTTTTTACCAAAATATTAAAGAGGCTTTAAAAAAGAAAAAGGATAAGATGGCTTCAAAAAATTTATGGACATCTTTTTTTGAAAATAAATTTAAAGCATTTCTAGTTGTTATATTGGGAACAGGCGTTGTTTATGCTTCAAAGAAAACATATGATGGATTGGTCTCTGTAGCTGAGGAGTTAAATCATGTTGTGCTTGCAAAAGATACCACTAAAACTAAAGCTGAAAATGAAATTGAGGAAAACGGATTTTGGGATGAGCACTTCGATAAGCATGGCGGATTCACAGGGTTTTGGTCACGATATATTCCAAAAATTAATGAGAGGAATATTCCAATAGTAGAAGTTGATAATTTTTGCTCTCACAATGCCACCTTGAATTTTAATGCCTGTTTAGAATTGGCAAATCAATACAACTCGAATGCAAGATTTAATCTAGGCCTTATGTATGAACTTGGCGTAAATGTCGATCAAAACTACCTTCAGGCATATGAGTGGTATAAAAAATCATCCGCGCTTGGAAATGAAGATGCCAGATCGAACATGGAATACCTAATTAAAAAAGGTTTAGTTTATTAAATTCTAAAAATACTTCCTGACAATTAAACTTATTTTCGTCTACCTAATATTAATTTAATATTTAAAAGGTAGGTTATGAAAATAAAAAGTTTATGTTTAACGTTCGTTCAATTACTTATGTTCTCATCTCTAGGTTACGCAAATGAGAGCTGCCAAAATGGTGACTTTTGGCAAACATGGTTTAAGGAAAGTCAATTTGTTGGTTTTGGAAACCCGCCCTCAACAAATCAAATTGGCAATGCTCAATTAGAAAAAGCCAATCAGTATTATTTCGGCAATAATTTAACTAAAGACTATGCAAAAGCGCTAGAGCTCTATAAAAAGGCCGCAAATAAAGGTATAGACGAGGCTAATTTTAGTCTTGGCTTGATGCATCACTACGGCAAAGGTAGGTTGGTGAGTTATCAGGAGGCTTATGACTTCTACTATAAATCAGCAAAAAATAATAATCCTGAAGCACAATTTAATCTTGGCTTGATGGAGAGATATGGGCTTGGTAGACCAATAAATATGAAGAATGCATTCAGTTGGTTTGAAAAATCATCACGACAGCAAGTATCTCAAGATAGATATCAATGTAATGAACTAAGAGAAGGGCTTATTGAAGCTCAATACAATTTAGCGCAAATGTATCACTATGGTCTGGGTACTCAAAAAAATCTCACTTATGCAGCAATGCTTTATGAGGTAGCAGCACAAAAAGGGATGAAAGAGGCTCAGTTTAATATTGCACAAATTTTACATTATGGTCCTGATGAATTACTCAACTATGAAAAGGCTTATAGTTGGTATCAAAAAGCAGCAAATCAAAACTTACTAGAAGCTGAATTTAATCTTGGTCTTATGCATCAATATGGCCGAGGTACCTTTCAAGATTATGTATTAGCAAGGCAACATTATCTCAAAGCAGTTGAAGCTGATATAGCTGAGGCAGAGCTCAATCTCGGATTTTTATATTATTACGGACTTGGGGTGCCAGTGAATCCCTCTGTTGCATTTGAATACTTCAAAATTGCCTCTAAAAAAGATTTACCCCAGGCACATTATCACCTCGGGTTAATTTATAAGGATGGAAATGGAGTCCAAAAAGATGATTTGGTAGCAAGTCAATGGTTCAAAAGAGCTTCTTCCTTAGGTGTAATTGAAGCAAAATCAATGATTAAAGAAATCTCAATGAGAGAATCAAAAGTCAAAATAAAAACAGAAACAGCAAGAAAAGGGGCAGCATCATGATTAAGAATTATTTAGTAAAAAGTATAATTTTATTGCTTGCTGCTTCCACTCTCTTTCTCGTTCTTGATCAAAAGGTAGATGAAAGAATTGCAATAATGCAGAAGATAAATAACAACACAACAACGTAGTGTGTGTTTTGTATTTATTCACAAGATGTATAATAGTTTTTTTCAAATTAAACTATCAGGGCATCAAATATGAAATCACTCAGAAGTTACCTTGTTTTTTCTATCATCATTTTTTCAATTTTTTTACAAGGATGCACAACAGTTATAAGTGCTGCCGGTGATAAGAGAGATTTATCTACACAATACGATGATGAGAAAATTGGCTTTACTTGTACTAGTGATTTTTCTGATATTAAGGGAGAATTTAGAGCGAGTTGTAATGCTTACCAAGGTAAAGTTTTAGTAACAGGGCAGGCAGCCAATCAAGCAATTATTGATAAGGTAATTTCAACTGTTAAGAAAATTGAGAATGTGAAGACTGTTTATAACAAAATGACTGTTGGACCTAACAACACATCTTCAGGTATTGCTGACGATGTTGAAATTTCAGCCAAAGTAGTTACGGCTCTTCTTGAAACTGATGGAGTATCTAAGCTACACACAAGGATTTATACCGAGAGTGGAGTTGTTTACTTAATGGGTATAGTCACTCAATCAGCTGCTAATATAGCAATTAAAGTAACAAAGGCTATCAAAGGTGTTAAAAAAGTTGATACCACTCTGTTAACAGTACAATAAACATTTACGAGGGAGTGCTAAATGAGTAATGATAAAAGACAAATTGACATTGGTATAAATGACTCAGATAGACAACAAATTGCCGAAGGCCTCTCAAAGCTTCTAGCAGATACGTATACACTTTATTTAAATACGCATAATTTTCATTGGAATGTGACAGGCCCAATGTTTAATACTTTACATTTAATGTTTATGGATCAATATACCGAGTTGTGGAATTCGGTTGATGTCATCGCAGAAAGAATTCGCGCCCTAGATCAATTTGCGATTGGCTCATATAAAGATTTTTCTCACTATTCATCTGTTAAGGATGCACCCTCAAATCCACCAAAGGCAGAGGAGATGATCGCGCTTTTAGTTGAGGGTCATGAGACCGTGATTAAGACTATCCGCAGTATTTATGAGTTAGTTGGAAAAGCGAGTGATCAGGCAACAGAGGATATGTTGACACAAAGAATAAATGTTCATGAAAAAACCGCGTGGATGCTTAGAAGCCTTCTAGAAAAATAATTCTAAATAAACCAAGGTTAAAATTTAGATAGCATATCTCTTATTTTAGCTTAATTTGTTCCACCATTTATATGGATGATCCTTTATTACGAGATCCATTTTTTTATATCATCAGCAAAATCAATAACCACTCCAACAATGAATATTACTGTAATATTTATTTTCACCTAGATAACCAAAGATAATATTTTATGAAAAAAACAATAGATATTAACAATCCAGAAAATGACCAGTTTCTTGAGATCATGCGAGAGTTGATGGAAACGTCAGAGCTTAAAAAAATAATGCCAGCAATATCTATGTTTGGAAGTGCAAGAACCAAAACGACAGATAAGTACTACCTAATGGCTGAGGAGGTCGCATATGATTTATCTAACCTAGGATTTTCTATTATCTCTGGAGGTGGGCCTGGAATTATGGAGGCTATCAATAAAGGAGCTTACAAGGGGAAGTCCAACAGTATTGGCCTAAATATTATCTTGCCTCATGAGCAGGCACCAAACAGTTACCAAGATATTAGTTTTAACTTTAAATATTTCTTTACTAGAAAGGTGATGTTTGTGAAGTATGCATCAGCATATGTCGTTTTTCCGGGAGGCTTTGGAACGCTTGATGAATTATTTGAAGTGATGACTTTGATGCAAACAAGAAAAATTCAACAATTTCCTATCATACTTGTCGGTAAAGATTTCTGGTCAGAATCATTGGCATGGATTAAAAAGCAACTGCTAGGAAATAGTCTTGTTGGCGACGAAGATTTAAATTTAATAAAGCTTGTCGACAATAAAGATGATATTAAACAATGTATAGAGGATTTTTATACAAGTGAAGGTAATAACTATTGTCTGATTGAGCACAAAAACTTACTATAATGAATACAAAATCTAAATAGTTGAGTGCGTAATATTAATAATACTGCGAAAAATGAAATAAAGTTAATTATCAAAAAAGAGCTTTTTGAGATAAATTTTTTTGGTCATTGGACGGCAGGTTCGGCTAATCAGGGAGTGGAAGAATTACTTTCAAACTTGGTCGACTATCCTAAAATTAAAAAACTGACATTTTCTACGAAAAAGCTAGACTCATGGGATAGTTTTTTTATGTCTCAGTTAATACTAATCATCGATTTTGCTAAGACCAAAAAAATCACTGTTGATATTAAATCTCTTCCAAAAGGTATTCAAGGGCTCCTAGCGCTTGCTTATTCTGTTCCAGAGAGAGATGGGGCAAGAAAGCAAAAGAAAAAAACATCCTTGATTGAATTAATCGGAAAAAGTTTGTTGGCTGCAAAAGTTGAGCTTAAAAATTTAGTCACCTTTCTAGGAGACCTTATTCAAAGCGCATTTTCTCTAATCAAAGGAACAGGGCGTTTCCGTTTTGTTGATTTGATGACATATATACAGGACTGTGGGCCTGGCTCATTACCTATCGTCAGTTTAATTAGTTTTTTAGTTGGTCTGATATTGGCATTTGTAGGAGCACTCCAATTGTCATTATTTGGGGCCCAAATGTATCTGGCAGATCTCGTTGGCTTGGGTATGACGCGTGAAATGGGTGCGCTTATGGTTGGCATTATCATGGCTGGACGAACGGGTGCTTCATATGCTGCGCAGATTGGTACCATGAACGTAAATAGCGAGATAGATGCCTTAAAAACAATGGGATTTAATCCTATGGAATTTTTAGTGATGCCACGCATGTTGGCACTCATTTTAGTGATGCCACTGCTGTGTCTCTATGCTGACTTTATGGGTATGTTAGGAGGAGCAGCTGTAGCTATCGGCTTATTTGATATTTCCTCAACAGAGTATTGGACAAGAACTGAATTAGCTGTCCAGTTTAAAGATGTGCTAGTTGGTTTATTTAAAGCATCAATTTTTGGGATATTAATAGCCTACTCGGGATGTATAAGGGGTATGCAATGTGGTCGAAGTGCTTCAGCGGTCGGCGATGCTGCGACATCTGCAGTAGTTACGGGAATTATTTTAATCGTTATCTCCGATTCACTTATCACGATAATATTTAATCAACTTGGAATATAAGTAAATGTCACAAGCTTGTATTACGATAAAAAAAATGACCATGGCTTATGGTGATTTCATTATCCAAAGGGATTTGGATTTTAAAATCAATCAAGGCGATATCTTTGTCATCATGGGCGGAAGTGGTTGCGGTAAGAGTACCTTAATGATGCACCTAATTGGAATGATTGCACCTTCAAAAGGGAGCATTCACTATGGTAATGAAAATTTGTGGGGCTCTAATGCTTCAAACCAGAGATTATTATTAAATAAGACGGGTGTCCTATTTCAAAGCGGTGCTTTATTAAGCTCAATGACACTGGGTGAAAATATTGCTCTACCAATTTCTGAGCATACCGAATTAAATAAAAAAAATATTCAAGAAATCGTTGACTACAAGCTTTCCCTTGTGGGTCTGTCAGGCTTTAGTGATTTTTATCCATCTGAAATTAGTGGCGGCATGCAAAAGAGGGCGGGGCTCGCAAGAGCGATGGCGCTAGATCCTGAAATTTTATTTTTTGATGAGCCATCCGCTGGCCTTGATCCGATAAGTTCTAAATTACTTGATGATTTGATCTTAAGTTTAAGGGATAATTTAAATGCTACTATAGTGATGGTGACGCATGAGCTCGCAAGTATATTTGCAATCGGGAGCAATTCGGTTTTTCTTGACCCGGAATCTAGGACAATGATAGCTGAGGGCGACCCAAAAAAATTATTGAAAACATCTCAGGATGAGAGAGTAATTAAATTTTTATCAAGAAGTAAAAAATTATGAGAGTATTAAAATAATGAGTAAGCAAGTAAGCCCTACGTTAATAGGTTCATTTTTTCTTGCCGCCTTAGGTCTTGTGATTATTGCTATTTTGATGTTTGGTGGAGGTAGTTATTTTAAAAAACATCATCAGTTTGTTTTATTTTTTCATACAGAAAATAATTTAAATGGCTTAAATGTAGGTGCGCCAGTCAAGCTTGAAGGGGTAAAGATAGGCGAGGTCAAGGAAGTCGCGCTCTTACTGGATGAAAAAACGCTAGATGTTGTTAAGCCTGTGGTAATTGAGTTAGATTACTCAAACATTATAAATGATGATGGTGATGATACTGATTTTGAATCAAAAGATGGCGATGAACACAATCAATCAACAAAGAATTTTATTAAAAAGGGATTGAAAGCGCAATTAAAAACACAAAGTTTGTTGACAGGTTTATTGTATATTGAGTTTCAATTCAGCCCTCAGGATGAAGTGGTGATGAGTGGAAGAAATTTTCGTGACTTACAAGAGCTTCCTACCACAACAAATGTCACTGAAGACCTAAAAAGGGAGGCCCAGGAAGTAGCAGATAGAATTGGTAAACTCCCTCTCGAAGAGATTGTTGAGGATTTAGCAGTCAACATGCATGAGATAAAAGTGATTTTGACATCAAAATCACTTAAAGAAAATCGACAAGGGGTTAATCAATCCATTAAAGAGATGGAAAAGTTGTTAATAAACTTAAACGACAACTTTACACCACTCATGTTAAATTTAAACGGGACAATGAAGGATACTCGGGTGGTCGTGCAGGAATTTTCAAGGGAGATAAAACCTGTTTTGAGTTCCTTAGAAAAAACATTAAACAAGGCAACTGAACTATTATCTGAATCGCAATACGCAGTGCGCTCATTTGAGGATTTTTCGTCACCTGAAGCACCACTATGGCAGGCATTAGAAGCACTTAAAGAGGCGGCTGAATCAACTAAAAATTTAACAGATACGCTGGAAAGAAATCCTGAGTCAATAATTTACGGTAAGGGTGATGAATAAAATGAATCTATACTTAACTAAAAGACTTCTTAAATATACTTTTTTATTATGTTTAACATTTCTAATTTTAGGTTGTGCTAAAAGCAGTAAGCCGGTTGAGTACTATATGCTAGATGCCTCAGTTGGAATAGACAACAACCAAACTTCAAAGGGTGATGAAGGCCCCATGATTGGATTAGGTCCGATTAGATTACCGGAATACTTAGACCGATTTCAAATGGTTGTCGCTGTCTCTGAAAATAAATATAAGTTGATAGACGGTCATCGATGGGCAGAAAAATTAGACCAAAATATTTCCTTAGCATTGTTTAAGACACTTCCCTCACAGTTAGGCACTGATAGAATGATCCGTTACCCCTGGCCACAAAGACCAGGTGTTGATTTTCAGGTCAAGATTGATATTTTAGAGTTAAATGTTGACCAGGATGGTCAAAGTCAGTTGGTGGCTCAGTGGTCAATTAAATCCAACGACAAAACAATCTTAAATAAAAGATCCACATTTACAGCTCAAGCCTCAACAACGGATATTGATAAAATGGTCCAAGCACAGAGTGAGTGTCTGACTCAACTTGGTCAAGAAATAGTAGTAAATCTCAAACCCTTACTTAAGTAAAAAATACCTTGGAACAAGTCCGTATTTCAAAAATATTATCCGAGCTTGGCTTATGTTCCAGAAGAGAAGCTGACGAATATATAAAGCAAGGCCAGGTTTTGCTTGATGGAAAGGTGGTTAATGAGCTAGGAACCAAGGCTTACCGCTCACAAAAGGTTGAGCTAAATAAGAAGGGCAAGCTTAAACAATCAAAAAAATTAACCATTCTGCTCAATAAGCCCGTGGGTTATATTTCTCACCTGGATGACGATAAAGAATTTAAACCTGCCTCAGACTTAATAAATCAAGATAATTATTTCTCCAATGAGTTAAACAATCGCGATCCCTTATTTAATAGGGAGGGCTTAGCTCCTGCTGGCCGGCTAGATATTGACTCAACAGGACTGTTAATTCTGACTCAAGATGGCACGATGGCCAAAAAAATTATTGGCGAGAATGTCGTTGTTGAAAAGGAATATCTAGTGAAGGTGCAGGGCAATTTAACTGATGAAAACTTAAGACTTTTAAACCATGGACTCACTTTAGATGGTTATAAGTTAAAACCTGCAAAAGTATCCTGGCAAAATGAAGACCAACTCAAGTTTGTACTCATTGAAGGACGTAATCGTCAAATTAGAAAGATGTGCGCCATGGTTAACCTTAAAGTCACTAGTCTTAAAAGGGTGCGTATTGGGGATATCAAATTAGGGAATTTGCCACTAGGGCAATGGCGTTTTTTAAAAAAATAACTAGCGTTTAGTTTCTGACGCGGTTTCGTCGGGCATCATTCCCATCATAATGACCAGGTTGCTTGATGGTTCTTAGGAATGTCTCAAAAACATTGTATTCATCAACCTCATATTTTTCTTTTATATCCTCGTCGGGAATGTCATTTGAAACAATAACATCATCACCAAACTCCCAGTTTGCCGGAGTAGAGACGTTTAGTTCTGAAGATACTTGAAGCGCCTCTAATGTTCTTACAATTTCACTAAAGTTACGGCCAATATTCTTAGGGTAAGTCAACATCGCTTGAATATTCTTTTTAGGGTCAATTATAAACACTGCTCTGATGGTTGACTTATTTTCACCTCCCAAAGAACTAGCATTTGGTAATGCTTTTGGATGATACATCCCATAAAGTGTTGCAACCTCTAAATCTGGATCAGAAATAATAGGAAAATTAACATCAGTATCACCTTCTGTCCCTAGAAAAAGATTTTTTAAATCATCCGTTGTGGTTGTTTTATTTTTATAATTATTAATCACCTCAACCCATTCAAGGTGATCTTCAACTGAATCTGCACTTAATGTGAGTATTTTTGCATTTTTTTTCTTAAGTAATGGTTGTAATTTTGCAGCTTCTGCGAGTTCAGTTGTGCAGACAGGTGTGAAGTCTCCAGGATGAGATAAAAGAATAATCCATTGATCTTGACTCCAATCATAAAAATCTAATTTACCTAATGTCGTATCAGCTTTGAAATTAGGTGCTTTATCACCAATTTGAAGCGCATTTGCTTGAAGGGTAAGTAACACAAAGAAAAAAACTAATAATTTTGTAATTAGGTAAAAAGATAATTTCATATTTAATTTTGAAGTTCATCTCTGATAGTTGCGAAAGCATTAATCGCCTTATCTAAATCTTCTTTGGTATGTGCAGCAGAAATTTGCGTTCTTATTCTAGCCTTACCTTTGGGTACAACAGGGAAGAAGAAACCAATTGCATAAATTCCATGCTCAAGGAGCTTTTGACTCATAGTCTGAGCTAGGTTTGCATCACCCAGCATCACAGGGACAATAGGGTGATCCCCGTCATTAACCTCAAAACCTGCTTCTTGCATGCCTTTTCTGAAATAGTGGGTATTCTCCTCTAATGTGTCTCTTAGTTTTGTTGAAGATTGTAAGATTTCTATCGCTTTAAGTGTTCCTGCACAAATTGAGGGAGCTAATGTATTTGAAAATAGATAGGGTCTAGAACGTTGTCTTAGCATATCAATAATTTCTTTCCTGCCAGAAGTAAAACCACCAGATGCACCACCTAGAGCCTTACCGAATGTACTAGTAATGATATCAACTCTATCAATAACATTGCAGTATTCATGAACTCCTTTTCCTGTTTTACCCATAAACCCAGTTGCGTGACAATCATCATGATGAACCATCGCATCAAATTCATCAGCAAGGTCACATATTTTATCCAGTTGAGCGATTGTTCCATCCATTGAAAATACACCATCTGTTGTGATTAGAATTCTTCGTGCACCTTTTTCTTTAGCTTCAATGAGTTTTGATCTGAGGTCATCCATATCATTATTCTTGTATCGATATCTTTGGGCCTTTGACAGCCTCACGCCATCAATAATTGATGCATGATTTAATTCATCAGATATCACCGCATCCTCAGCACTTAGGATTGTTTCGAACAAGCCACCATTTGCATCAAAACAGGCAGCATAAAGAATAGTTTCTTCCATCCCTAAAAATTCACTGACTTTTTTTTCTAGTGTCTTATGAATTGTTTGCGTACCACAAATGAATCTGACTGAGGCGAGCCCATACCCCCAATGATCATAACTATCTTTGGCTGCTTGGATAATTCTTTTGTCATTGGCTAACCCTAAATAATTGTTGGCACACATATTGGTTACATGCTGGCCATCCTCAAGCGAAATATGATTTGCTTGATTTGAGTTAATGTTCCTTTCACTTTTCCAAAGACCTGCCGACTTTATTTCCTCTAAATCACTAGCTAGACTTTCTCTTACTTTCTCAAAACTCATTTGATTCCTTTAATTTAATTAATCCAATCAAGAATAACTTTTCCAGATTGTCCTGACCTCATAACATCAAAACCTTCTTGAAAATCTTTATATGAAAAACGATGCGTAATTATTTTTTCAAGAGGTAACCCAGATTGAACCATCATTGAACCCTTGTACCAGGTTTCGAATATTTCCCTGCCATAAATTCCTTTGATTGTAAGGCCTTTAAAAACCACCATATCCCAATCAATACCTGATCCAGGTGGCATTATTGCAAGCATAGCGATATGCCCACCATTAATCATTAACTCTAGCATCCCACTAAATGCAATTGGCGATCCTGACATTTCAAGACCAACATCAAAACCCTCATAGATTCCAACAGATTCCATTAGTTTCTTATCAATTTTTTGCATGGTTACATTTATTGTGATGACGCTTGGCAGGATTTTTTTTACAAGTTTTAATCGATATTCATTAAGGTCAGTAATAACAATATTTCTGGCCCCAGCATGTTTAGCAACCATTGCTGCCATGATCCCAATTGGCCCTGCACCCGTTATTAAAACATCCTCTCCAACCATATTAAAGGATAAAGCTGTATGAACAGCATTACCGTAAGGATCGAATACGGATAATAGATCGGTTGGTATATCCCGACTAGGTTTAAAAACTACTTTTGATGGCACTGACAAATACTCTGCGAAAGCACCTGTTCTATTAACACCAACACCAATGGTATTTGGACAGAGGTGGATTCTTCCCCCTAGACAATTCCTGCACCTGCCACAAGTAATATGCCCTTCACCAGAAACAATATCTCCAATTTTTAAATCAGTTACATTCGAACCAAGCTCTACTATCTCACCAGAATACTCATGTCCTGTAGTCATTGGGATAGGTATAGTTTTTTTTGCCCATTCATCCCAGTTGTATATGTGGATATCTGTTCCGCATATAGCAGTCTTGTGTATTTTAATTAATACATCATTGTTGCCAAGATCTGGCTCAGAAACATCCTCTAACCAAATACCCTCTTTGGCCTGACTTTTAACTAATGCCTTCATGTAACTCCATTTAAAAATTTAAACCTAATTATATGACAAATAAGCTATGTACAAAAAATATGTTTGGTTTTCTCTACTATTTAATCAGTATTTAATGACAGCTTTTACAAATGATTGTTCAAGATTTTTATTGTAAATAAAAAGCTAGAATTAATAAAAAAATCGGTATAAAGTATAAATGTAATTAATATATATATAGGTTCCAGTAAAAAAAAGTTTTTATGTAATTTTTTAATCAATTTTCGGAGGTGTTTTATGGATATAAAGCAGTTGAAAAGTAGACATAAAGAGTTAGATGAAATCATCGAATTAAGCTTCAAAAATTATGTGCCTGATCTAAAGATAAGAAAATTTAAGAAAGAAAAGTTAAGAATTAAAGAGCAACTAGAAAAAAATTAAATCTTAACCTACAAAATTCTAGGTATTCAAAAAAGTAAGTATAAATTTTTACGTTCATTAATTTTTTAAATTTATCAACTTATCTTTTTTTTATATAAAAAATATAAATAGACACTTTTTTAATGTAATTTTTTAAAATATATAACCCAAAATATCTAAAATATCCAAAATATTCAAAAATGTATGAAAAAATAATTGAAGAGCATTTTATTGAGCATAAAGCCACCCTTGACTCAGTTGCTGAGTTGGGTGAGTCAATTGAAAAAGTGGCACATCTATTAATTCGTTGCCTAAAAAATAATGGAACTATTTTTTGGTGTGGCAATGGAGGTAGTGCCTCAGATAGTCAGCATTTAGCAGGTGAGCTTGTTGGTAGGTTTGTTGGAGACAGAAGACCGCTCAAGTCAATTGCTTTAACTGCAGATTCTTCGGTTACAACCTGTATAGTTAATGATTATGGATACGAGCATATTTTTTCTAGGCAAGTTGAAGGATTAGGCTCAAAAGGAGATATATTAATTGGTATTTCAACTTCTGGAAACAGTCAAAATATTTTAAATGCTTTAAAAGTTGCTAATCGAAAACATATGACGACAATTTGTCTGTTAGGCAAAGGCGGAGGGAAAGCATCCAGCATTGCAAAACAATCAATTATTGTTCCTTCAGAATCCACTGCACGAGTTCAAGAGATGCACATATTAATCGGTCATATACTTTGTGACCTGATTGAAGAAGGATTACATCTTAAAGAATAATTTTTTTGTGTTTAAGATTTACATCAACCTAAGACATTACTCATCTTTAATTTAGCCTATTTTTACCTCATAAACTTGTATTTATTTAAATTTATGATTAGAATAGTTTTGTTCAATGTTGAACATAAATTTAAATTATATTAACAATAATTTAGCCAAATTATAGAGTAATTAGATAAAAATGAATTCTCCATCTAAGATTCAGCATCCAGATATTCACTTTAAGATAATGAACTTGATTCATAATAATCCTGACATCACTCAGCGTGAATTAGCAAAAAAGACTGGAGTTAGTTTAGGCTCCATTCACTATTGTCTTAAAGCTTTAGTAAAAAAGGGCTGGGTTAAGGCTGGAAATTTTAAAAGAAATCCAAATAAGTCTATTTATTTATATTTATTAACTCGGGAAGGGGTTTCGCAAAAATCTAAATTAGCTTTAGATTTTTTGCGTCGTAAAAAAATAGAATTCGATGCATTGAAAATAGAAATTAAAAAGCTCTCAGAGGAAATAGATGGATAAATCTAAACTCATGAAAATTCATCCAGTTATACTATCTGGTGGATCAGGAACAAGGTTATGGCCCTTGTCACGAAGAGATTACCCGAAGCAATTTCTAACTTTAGAATCAAAAAATTCTTTGTTGCAAGATACTATTTTGCGTTTGAGAGGCTTAGAAAGTCTTGCAGATCCAATAATTGTTTGTAGCGCTATCCACCGTTTTTTAGTAGCTGATCAGTGCCAACAAATTAATATTAAAAATCCAACAATATTATTAGAACCAGTTGGGAGAAATACCGCACCTGCAATTGCTGCAGCTGCATTTCAATCACTTACAGAAGCAGATGATGCTTTATTGCTTGTTTTATCAGCTGATCAAGTGATTAAAGATATTGATGCATTTCATCAAACAATAAATATTGCATTGCAGGAAGCACAAAGAGGAAAATTAGTAACTTTCGGTATTAAACCAACAGCTGCTAATACCGGTTATGGTTATATTAAATCTTCAAAAGACTGTATTAATGGTACTTACAAAGTTGAAAGGTTTGTTGAAAAGCCTAATAAAAGAAATGCTCAGGTTTTTTTAAAGCAAGATAATTACCTTTGGAACTCTGGCATATTTATGTTTAAGGCTGCTAGGTTAATTGATGAACTTATTGTCCATTCGCCTGAAACTGTTTTTTCAGTTAATGATGCTGTTAAGAAAGCTGAGAAAGACCTTGACTTTATTCGTCTTGATAAGAAGGCATTTGAATCATCCCCAAGTGAATCCATTGACTATGCATTGATGGAGAAAAGCAAAGAGGTTGTTGTCATTCCTATGGATGCGCAGTGGAATGATATTGGAGCTTGGGATGCACTTTATGATATCGGTAAAAAAGATACAAATGGTAATGTGATTAAGGGCGACGCTATTATCCAAGATACAACTAATACTTATGTCAATTCTAATTATCATATGGTTGCGACTATTGGAGTAGATAATTTAATTATAGTAAATACGCCTGATGTAACTTTCATAGCCACTCAAGATAAAGCAAAAGAAGTTAACTCTATGGTTAAGCTTCTAAATAGTAAACAACGAGATGAAGCTGTAACAAATCAAAAGGTTTATTGTCCATGGGGTTGGTATGATTCAATTGAAAAAGGTTTGAATTTCCAGGTAAAAAAATTATTTATTAAACCTGGCGCAAAGCTATCTCTACAAATGCATTACAAACGTGCGGAACATTGGGTAGTAGTGAGAGGAACAGCGACGGTAGTTAATGGTAAAGATGTTCTTACATTAAAACAAGGTGAGTCATCTTACATCCCAGTTGGGCAAAGACATAGTTTAGAAAATAAGACAAAAGAACAGTTGGAAATTATTGAAATACAAAGTGGCATGTACTTAAAAGAGGATGATATTGTGAGATTTGAAGATCTTTATGGGAGGGTTAAGTGAAAATATTAGTAACGGGTTCAGCAGGCTTTATTGGATCAGCGTTATCACTTAAATTACTTGATAAGGGCAATACGGTAATTGGTATTGATAACCATAATAATTATTATGATCCTAAACTTAAGGATGCTCGATTAGCAAGACATATTGATCATAAAAATTATACTCATTTCAGAATGAATCTTGAAGATAGAGAGGCTATAACAAAGCTATTTAAAGACCACCAATTCGAAGGCGTAGTTAATCTAGCTGCACAGGCAGGTGTTAGGTACTCTATTGAGAATCCATCAGCATATATCGATTCTAATTTAGTAGGCTTTGCAAACCTTCTAGAGGGTTGCCGACATAATAAAGTAGAACACCTCTTATATGCTTCATCAAGCTCTACTTATGGCCTTAATACTAAGCAGCCATTCTCTACCCACGAAGCGGTTAATCATCCTGTGAGCCTTTATGCAGCAACAAAAAAAGCTAATGAGTTAATGGCGCATGCGTATAGCCATTTATATAATTTACCAACTACAGGGTTAAGGTTCTTCACAGTCTATGGGCCTTATGACAGACCTGATATGGCATTGCAAAAATTTACTAGAGCAATCATGAATAATGAAGTTATTTCTATATTTAATTATGGTAAACATAGAAGAGACTTTACCTATATTGATGATGTTATTGAAGCCATCATTAGAATTTTAGATAGCCCAGCACAACCAAACCCAGACTGGAATAGCAACAAACCGGACCCATCAACATCTAGTGCGCCATATAGAGTTTATAATATTGGTAATAATAACCCAGTTGGGCTAATGGAGTTTATTGAAACATTAGAAACCTCGCTTGGGGAAAAAACAGAAAAAAAACTACTTCCCCTTCAACCCGGTGATGTCCCAGACACTTATGCAGATATAGATGATCTTGCAGAAGATTTTGGCTACAAGCCAACCACGAACATTCAAAAAGGCCTAGAAAACTTTGCTAAATGGTACATGGAATATAACAATGTGTAAAAAAATACTTATCACTGGCGGTGCTGGTTTTATTGGCTCTGCAGTAATTCGGCACATTATTAAAAATACCAATCACTACGTGGTTAATATTGATAAACTTACCTATGCAGGTAATTTGGAGTCCTTAAAGTCTATAGAAAATGATTCAAAATATGTATTTGAGCACGTAGATATTTGTAATGCCAATGAGATGAATCGAGTTTTTAACGTACATCAACCTGATATTGTAATGCATCTGGCAGCTGAATCTCATGTAGACAGATCAATAGATCTTCCTGGTGAATTTATTCAAACCAATATTTATGGTACCTATGTAATGCTTGAAGAAGCTAAAAATTATTGGTCTTGCTTAGAGGGTTCTAAAAAAAATAACTTTAGGTTCCATCATGTTTCTACTGATGAGGTATATGGAGATTTGGAAGGAACAGATGATCTTTTTAATGAAGAAACATCATATGCACCTAGCTCACCATACTCTGCTTCAAAAGCAAGCTCAGATCATTTAGTAAGGGCATGGCAAAGAACTTATAAATTCCCAACTTTAATTACTAATTGCTCAAATAATTATGGCCCTTATCAATTCCCCGAAAAGCTAATACCTCTTACTATTTTGAATGCATTAGAAGGTAAAGGCTTACCAATTTATGGTGATGGTAAACAAATTCGAGATTGGTTATATGTTAATGATCATGCAAAAGCATTAATTCATGTCGCCATGACAGGGGAAACTGGTGAGACATACAATATTGGTGGACATAATGAAATCCAAAATATCGAAGTTGTTAAAATTATTTGTAGTATTTTAGATGATTTAAAACCATGTGAGCATCGAGGGATTGGTAAATATGAACAGCTCATTACTTATGTAAAAGATAGATCTGGGCATGATACAAGATATGCAATAGATGCCTCAAAGATATCTAATAAGCTTGGATGGAGGCCAAATGAAACATTTGCATCTGGAATCAAGAAAACTGTTGAATGGTATTTAGAAAACACTGCTTGGCTTGACCATGTTAAAGATGGAAGTTACATGGGAGAGCGATTAGGAGTTGTAAAGTGACGAAAGGAATAATTTTAGCAGGTGGATCAGGCACACGCCTTCACCCTCTAACCAAAGTGGTATCGAAGCAACTCATGCCAGTTTATGATAAGCCAATGATCTATTATCCCTTATCAGTATTAATGCTCTCTGGGATACAAGAGGTTTTAATTATCTCCACTCCTGAAGACCTTCCAAGGTTTAAAAAGCTTTTAGGGGATGGGTCTGATATTGGTATGAAGTTTAAATACATTATTCAACCCAGTCCTGATGGACTGGCTCAAGCATTTATACTTGGTAAAAATTTTATTGGTGATGAAGATGTATGTTTAATATTAGGCGATAATATTTTTTATGGTCATGGCATGATTGACATATTATCTAACGCTGTGTCAAATGCTAAAGAAAAAAATATAGCAACAGTGTTTGGATATCACGTCCAAAATCCAAATTGTTATGGTGTAGTAGATTTTGATCAAACAGGAAAGGTTCTTAGTATCGAAGAAAAGCCTGAAAATCCAAAAAGTAACTACGCAGTAACGGGGCTTTATTTCTACCCAAATGATGTAATAAAGAAAGCTCCAAAAATAGAGCCATCTAAGAGGGGGGAATTAGAGATAACCACTATAAATGAAATGTACTTGAGTGAAAAACGTTTAACTGTCAAGTTACTAGGGAGAGGTTTTTCTTGGTTAGATACAGGTTCACATGAGAGCTTATTAGAAGCCTCAGCTTTAATTGAAGTCATCGAGAGGAGGCAAGGGCTTAAAGTGGCTTGTATTGAAGAAGTTGCTTATAGGAATGGGTTTATAAGTAAACAACAATTTATAAAACTGGGGCAATCTATGGCAAATAACCAATACGGGCAATATATTTTAAGTCGTTCAAAGGAGTTGTTGTGAGGTATATTCCCCAATTAATACCTGATGTAATTATTATCGAACCAAAGGTTCATATAGATAATCGTGGCTATTTTATGGAAACTTTTAGACAGGATTTATTTGAAGAAACTGTAGGGTACAAAGTAAATTTTATTCAGGATAATGAGTCAAAATCAAAAAAAGGTGTATTGAGAGGCATGCACTACCAACTTCCACCCTATACCCAAGCCAAGCTTGTTAGAGTCATTGAAGGGAAAATTCTTGATGTAGCTTTAGACATAAGAAGGTCTAGTCGTACCTTTGGCAAGCATATTGCAACTGAGCTTTCAGCAGATAACAAGCGACAGATGTTTTTGCCACACGGATTTGCACATGGGTTTATTGTTCTTAGTGAGAGTGCAACCTTTTCATATAAAGTCGATAATTATTATGCGCCAATGTTTGATAGAGGCATTGCATATAACGATAGTAAATTGGCCATTGATTGGAAGTTATCTCCGGAGCTTTTTCATCTTTCAGAAAAAGATAAGCTAAATCCCAATTTAATTGATGCCAAAGAAATATTTAAATAGTTAAGAGTTATGAAAATTTTAATTATTGGTAAAGATGGGCAATTAGGAAAGTCCATTCATAAAATTCTTAAATTAAATGATAATTTTAAAAAAAGTTTTGAAAATTTTATTTTTATTGGCAGAGAAGATTTAGACATGAACAATATGGATAGAATCCATGGTTATTTTAAAAATAAAAATTTTGATCTAATTATCAATTGTGCTGCATATACAGCTGTAGACCAAGCGGAGCATGAAGTTGACTTTGCTAAAAATATAAATCATTTTGCTGTTAAGCAGCTCGCTAAAATAGCTTATAAAAAAAATGCAAAATTAATACATATATCTACAGATTTTGTATTTGATGGAGAAAGTGACAATCCATATACAGAAATAGAAAAGACGAATCCCTTAAATATCTATGGAAAGACTAAACTTGCTGGTGAGAAATCAATACAAAAAATAATGCCAACAAATGCGATTATCTTAAGAACCAGTTGGCTTTATTCAGAGTTCGGTAATAATTTTTTTAAGAAGATTATAAGTTTAGGTAAAGACCAAACTGAAATAAGTGTGGTAAATGATCAAATTGGCTCCCCAACTTACGCATCTGATTTAGCTTTTTTAATTTTAGAAATTCTTAATAATGACGAATTTAGAAAAAAGAATCCAGTCACGCAGATTTATCATTTCTCAAATAAAGGGCAGACAAGTAGATATGAATTTGCTAATGAAATTTTAAAAATAGCATCGTCTAATTGCAAAGCAATTTCTGTAGAAACGCAAAAAAATTCAACAATTGCAAGAAGACCAAGAAAGGTAATATTGGATAATACTAAAATTGAAAAATATTTAAACTTAAAAAATATCTTTTGGAAAGAGTCATTAAAAAAAGCATATTTATTAACTAAGGATATTTAATATTTATTAAAAAAATATGATTAATAAACTTAAAAATCTATTAAATTTACTAAGCCAAAAGCAACAAAAAAAATTTATTTTTTTACAAATTTTAGTTGTAATTACAGCTGTATTTGAGCTCATTGGTATTGCTTCAATTGGCCCCTTCATGATCCTTGTCTCAGATTTTTCTGTTCTAGAAGGAGACAATATCATTGCAAATTTTTACTTAGAAACTGGACTAAATAATCATTTTGAATTTGCATTTTTAATTGGAATGATTGTTTTAATGTTACTACTTATAGGAAGTATAATATCAATGTATACAACTTGGTTGTTAGCAATTTTTGGTCAGGAAGTTGGAGTAAAGCTTGGTAGTCGCTTATTTCAATTTTATCTGCATAGAACATGGTTGTTTCACACAACTTCCAGCAGTTCAAATCTTACAAAGAAAATAACAGTTGAAGTAAACAGAATAACTAACGGAGTTATTACTCCTTTTATGCAACTTAATTCAAAAATTGTTACTAGTTTTTTTATATCCATCGCTTTGTTAATTTACAATCCTTTAGTTACTTTAGTAGCCTTAATTATTTTTTCATTTTCATATTTTATGATTTTTAGATTAGTTCGGTATAGGTTATCAAAAAATGGAGATATGGTTTCTGCTGCCGCAAAAGAACGATTTAAATTAATGGCTGAAGGTTTTGGGGGCGTAAGAGATATTCTATTATCAAGGTCACAGAAACACTACATAGATAAATTTGAAAAGTCTGGCAATTCATACGCACATTATCAAGGAGAAACATTAGCATTGGCGCACGTCCCAAGGTATATTATGGAATTAGTTGCATTTGGAAGCTTAATTTTATTTTTACTTTATTTAATAATTAAATATGATGGTAAATTTGACGAAGTTTTACCTATATTATCAGTTTATACATTAGCAAGTTTTAAGCTCATCCCAGCATTGCAGCATATATATGCATGTACAGTTTTAATACGTGGGCATATTTCTTCTTTTAGTTTGATTGAGAAAGATCTGAAACAAAGCCTTAGTTTTCTTAAAATACCTATATCAAACAAGAGAAAAAAAATAAAAATAAAGGAGTCAATAAAATTAAATTGTATTAAGTTCACTTATCCTAAAAAAAATATAGCAACAATCAAAGATATTAATATCAAAATTCCAGTAAATAAAATAATTGGGTTAGCAGGTGAATCTGGATCTGGTAAGTCAACAATTATTGATATATTAGTTGGTTTGATACAGCCTAGTAAAGGAGAGATATTAATTGATGAAAATCCTTTATCTATTGGAGATATTCCAAGCTGGCAAGACGAAATAGGCTTTGTCTCACAGTCTATTTTTTTATCAGATGCAACTATTTTAGAAAATGTAGCATTTACAATTCCAAAAGAAAAAATTAATAAACGTAAAGTTAGAAGGTCAATTAGATTAGCTGGCCTTGAAAAAGTTATTGATGAATTACCTGATGGAATTGAAACTGACGTTGGTGAGAGAGGCGTACAACTTTCTGGAGGACAAAGGCAGAGGATTGGGATTGCTCGAGCTTTATATAATGATCCTAAAATTTTAGTTTTCGATGAAGCTACAAGTGCACTTGATAGCAATACAGAAAAAGTAATTATGGATTCAATTTTTAACTTCTCTGGATTAAAGACAATAATTATTATTGCGCATAGATTATCAACTTTAAAAAAATGTGATTTGATTTATTTTATTGATAAAGGCAAGGTGTCAGATAAAGGCAGTTTTCAAACCTTATTAAATAATAATATCAAGTTTAAAAAAATGGCAAATTTAATTACTTGAAAATGGCTTATGAAAATCAAAAATTTTATTAATTTAATACTGGACTTAAGAGTCAGTAATCACTTGATAATCAATGTATTGGTCGTTAGAAAAAATTACTTAAGAGGTGTTTATGTTAAATAATAAATCATTATTAATAACAGGTGGTACTGGAACCTTAGGCAAGGCTTTGGTTAAAGAGATAATTAATCGGTTTCCCATGATTAAAAGACTTATTATTTTTAGCCGTGATGAATTAAAGCAATTCGATATGGCACAAGAGTTCCCTGAAAAAAAATATGCTTGCATGCGTTATTTTATTGGAGACATAAGAGATATAGATCGCTTAAGGAGGGCTTTGGAAGGTGTTGATTATGTCATTCATGCTGCTGCATTGAAACAAGTGCCTGCTGCTGAATATAATCCTACTGAATTCATTAAAACAAACATTCTTGGCTCAGAAAATTTAATTGAGGCCTGCATTGACAATAATGTAAAAGGTCTTGTGGCACTATCAACTGATAAAGCTGCAGCACCTATAAACTTATATGGTTCCACTAAACTTTGCAGTGATAAGCTTTTTGTTGCGGCAAATGGTTACAAAGGAAGCAGGGTTTTAACTTTCTCCGTTGTCCGCTATGGCAATGTTATGGGTTCACGTGGTTCTGTAATACCATTTTTTATTGAAAAAAGGCGAAAAGGAGAATTACCAATTACAGACCCCAGAATGACACGCTTTAATATATCGTTGAAGGACGGAGTAGAAATGGTTCTATGGGCCTTGGAAAATTCAAAAGGGGGCGAGATATTTGTTCCTAAGATACCATCATATCTTATAACTGATCTAGCGAAAGCAATTTCTCCAAGTGCTAAACTAGTAAATGTTGGAATCAGACCTGGCGAAAAAATTCATGAAGAGATGATCACTGAAAGCGATAGTTTAAATACTGTCGATCTTGGTATTTACTGGGCAATTATATCAAGTTCAGGAAAATATTCAGTTGAACGATACTGTAAGGAATTTGGGGGAACAGCTGTTGGTGATGGATTTTCTTATAATTCTGGCACTAATCCAGATTTTCTCTCAGTTGAACAGCTTAGACAGTTAATTAAAGAGGAGTATGATTCAAGCTTTGAGCCTATGTAATATTTTGTCTATAACAAAGCATCAAATAAATTCAAATTTAAATATTATGTCAAGAAAACCATTTATACCTTACGGAAGACAAGAAATTACCCAAGACGATATTGAAAATGTTGCAAATGTTTTGAAATCTGACTTTCTAACTCAGGGCCCCTGTGTTCCAGAGTTTGAAAAAAGAGTCTCTGAATATTGTGGTGTTAAACATGCTGTAGCACTCAATTCATCAACTTCCGCTCTTCATATTTCTTGCTTATCTCTTGGTCTCAAAGCAGGAGACTGGCTTTGGACTAGCCCAATTACTTTTGTTGCTTCAGCGAATTGTGGACTTTATTGTGGAGCAAAAGTTGATTTCATCGATATTGACCCTGAAACATACAATCTTTGCCCAAAAGCGCTTAAAAAGAAGCTTATTCAAGCAAAAAAAGTTGGTAAATTACCAAAAATTATAGTCCCTGTTCACCTCAGTGGCCAGTCTTGTGATATGAAAGCAATTCATGAGTTATCAAAAGAATTTAATTTTAAAATTATTGAAGATGCATCACATGCAATTGGAGGGAAATATCTTAATGAGCCAGTTGGTAATTGTAAATATAGTGACATTACAGTTTTTAGTTTTCACCCAGTAAAAATTATTACTACGGGTGAGGGCGGCATGGCATTGACAAATAATAGCGTCATTGCTGAACGAATATCTATATTACGCAGCCATGGCATTACAAGAGATCCAAAGCTAATGACTCATGAGCCAGAAGGTGATTGGTATTATCAACAAATTGATTTAGGTTTTAATTATCGAATGACAGATATTCAAGCTGCCTTGGGGATAAGTCAATTAAAAAGATTGGATAGTTATGTATCTCGTCGACATGAGCTTGCTATGAGATACAACAATCTTCTTAAGGATTTACCCCTTATAATTCCTTATCAAAATAGTGATAATTATTCATCTTTTCACTTATATATCATTAGACTTAGGGATAGAAAAAAACATAAGCAGACTTTCGAACATCTTAGAAAAGAAAATATTGGTGTTAATTTACACTATATTCCTGTTCATATGCACCCATATTATAGTGAGATAGATACTGAATATCATGATCTTAAACAATCTGAGCTATATTATAAAGACGCGATCAGTATTCCTTTATATCCCGCTATGACTGAGTTGGAGCAGGATTTTGTTATAAGTTCTCTGGAAAAAGCATTACAAATATGAAGATTGAGTTAGGTACAGTTCAGTTTGGGATTCCCTATGGAATTGCTAATTCTAAAGGTCAGGTAGAAAAAAAAGAAGCAAAAAATATTTTAGACTATGCCAAAAGCTCAGGGATAAATTCAATAGACACAGCAATAGCTTATGGGACAAGTGAGAAATGTTTAGGTGAGATTGGATTGGATGGGTTTCAAGTGATTACGAAGCTACCAGAAATTCCTGATAATTATGGAAATTTAAAATCATGGGTTCAAAAGCATATAAAAAATTCATTAAGAACACTTTCAGTAGGATCATTATCAGGTCTTCTCCTTCACAGACCAAGTCAATTGCTTGATTCAGATAAGAATGAATTATGGTCGATATTACTTCGGTTAAAGGATGAGGGTCTTGTCAAAAAAATTGGTTTTTCCATTTATACACCTGCTGAATTAGATGATTTATGGAATTTATATAAACCTGATTTAATTCAGGCTCCATATAGTATTTTTGATCGACGCCTAGAAACTAGCGGATGGTTAGAGCGTTTATATAATGAAAATGTTGAGATACATATTCGCTCTATATTTTTACAAGGGTTATTGTTAATGAATAAAAATGCTAGGCCAAAAAAATTCAATAAATGGCTTGAGGTTTGGAATCGATGGCATGATTGGCTTGAGGGTAATAATGTTAGTCCACTTCAAGCCGCAGTTTCTTTCTCAATATCAGATAATAGAATTACAAAGGTTACAGTTGGTGTTGATAGCCTTGGTCAGCTGAAGGAGGTTATTGCTGCGTCAAATAGTAATATAAATAAATTCCCACAAGACTTAAGTGTTGAAGATACAAAACTTTTAAACCCATCTGAATGGGCCTCACTATGAAGGTAATTGCAATTGTTCAAGCACGAATGAATTCAGCGCGATTACCAGGAAAAGTCTTAATGCCTTTGGCAAACAAACCTGTTCTGGCTCATATTGTTGAGCGACTATCTTATTGCAAGCTTGTCGAAAATATTTTAATTGCTACTTCTCACGAAGATAGAGATGACCCAATAGCCGAGTATTGTGAAAATAATAATATTGATTATTATCGTGGAAGTCTTGATGATGTCCTAGATCGTTATTACCAGGCTGCTAAGACTTATCATGCTGAAACGATTCTTCGCATAACTGCTGATTGTCCTGTAATTGACCCAATAGTTGTTGATGCTGTTATTGCTGGATATCTTTCAAACAAATATGATTTATATGGTCTTGGAGGTGAATTTCCCGATGGCCTTGATTGTACGGTTTTCTCTTTTAGCGCATTAGAGAAAGCATGGAAGAGGGCTAAATTAAAATCAGAAAGGGAGCATGTTTGTCCTTATATAGAAAAAAATCCCCAGATGTTTAATAATGGTATGTTGGAATTGTTTAAAGGATTAGATAAGCATCGATGGACTCTTGATATGCCAAGTGATTATGAGTTACTAAGTAAAATATTTAATCAGTTATATAGGGAAAACTCACCGTTTCTAACACATGAAATTTTACAATTCATTCAAAGAAACCCAAAATTGCTAGCGATTAATTCTGATATTGTTCGTAATGAAGGATATCAAAAATCAATACAGAAGGAAAATATTAACAATGGTTGACATCAATACACTTAAAAATGGTAAGGGGCCCAATCTGTATGAAAAAGCAAAAAAGTTAATTCCCGGGGGTACCCAATTATTATCAAAGAGACCTGAGATGTTTGTACCTGATATATGGCCTGCTTATTATTCAAAAGCAAAAGGTTGCAAAGTTTGGGATTTGGATGGAAGAGAGTTTATTGACATGTCAATCATGGCGGTTGGTGCATGTATTTTAGGATATTCAGATGAGGATGTTGATGGAGCTGTAATTGAATCAATTCATAAAGGTGTGAATAGTTCACTGAATTGCCCTGAAGAAGTTGAGTTAGCGGAAGCATTAATTGATTTACATCCATGGTTTGATATGGTTCGTTACGCCCGTGGTGGAGGTGAAGCTCTCGCTATTGCAGTTCGAATTGCTCGAGCTAAAACTAGGAGGGATAAAGTTTTATTCAGTGGTTACCATGGTTGGACAGATTGGTATTTAGCAGCAAATCTTGATGATGAATCAGGTCTAGATGGACAGCTAATGCCTGGACTTGAGCCTAATGGAGTTCCTAGAGAGCTCGCAGGAACAGCAATTCCTTTTCATTTTAATGATATAGATTCTTTAAGGGAGGCGATTAGTGGAAATGAGTCTGAAATCGCGGCAATCATGATCGAACCTGCAAGAGGGGAGGAGGCACCTGAAGATTATTTGCAAACTTTACGAGAAATTGCATCAGAAATTGGTGCGGTATTAATTTATGACGAGATAACAAGTGGATTTAGAATGTGCGCAGGAGGTATACATCGAAGATATAAAATATATCCAGATATGGCTGTTTTTGCTAAGTCTATGGCTAATGGTTATGCAATGTCTTCAATACTTGGAAAAGAAGAGTTTATGCAGGCAGCGCAATCAACATTTATTTCCAGTACTAATTGGACAGATCGTGTAGGTCCAGCAGCAGCATTAGCAACATTAAAGAAATACCAAAAAACACAAACAGATAAACACATTATTTCTATTGGTGAAAAAACTCAAGAAATATGGAAAAATGCTGCTCTAAAAAATAGACTAGATATTGAAGTTAGTGGATTACCAACATTATCGTCCTTTAGTTTTAAAAGCCAGCATGCTATGGATTTGAATACTCGATTTGTGGTAGAAATGTTACAAAAAGGATTTTTAGGTTTTAGGCAATTTAAACCATCCTTGGCTCATAGCCAAATTGAATTGAAATTATACAAAAGTGCAGTAGAGGATGTTTTTAAAACACTATCTAATTTGCCAAATGATAAAATACTTAATTCTGAAAAAGCACACTCCACTTTTAAACGATTAACAACAGAATGAGGTAGGGGAGATTGATGAGCAAAATTAAATGGAGCAAAATAAATTCTTTTGTGATGCATTTATTATTAAGCTATATGAAAAAATTCGTCGATATTAATTTTAATATAAGCAAAAATAGGTTTTAGTTATGAAAGGAAAAACAATTTATTTTGGCGCCGCGGGATCGGGACGTGCATATTGTCAGCATACAAAAACATACCCCGACTTCTTTATTGATAATGATTCAAGTAAGTGGGGAACATTTATCGAGGGGATTGAGATTAAGCAGCCAAGTGTTTTGGAATCTACCATGATAGAAAAAATTATAATTACATCAGGATATGTTAAAGAGATGCTGCCACAACTTTTAAGCATGGGGATTGACAGAGATAAAATACATAGTCCAGCAAAATCCTTGTTAGGTTTTCATATATTTAAAGATCAAATAAATAGAATACAAACAGCAAAAAAACTTTTCCAGATAATGTCAGAATTAAGAGAAAATTGTAAAATTGTGGCGGTAGGGGGGACTGCTCTTGGGTTTGCTCGAAATAAAGACTTTATTCTTTGGGATTCAGATATTGATCTCTTTGCTCCAATTCGATCAAAGCTTGAAGTGTTTGAGTTTTTAAAAAACCTTGGGTACAAACCAGAATATGAGCTTCATTCGATCAAAGCAACAATGATTCTTGATAACGGAGTGGAAGTCCCAATTGGTATAGATCTATTAGATTGGGGTACAGATACTTTTGTCGATATTTTCGAGGACTATTCATGGGTATGGCCTACAAAAATGTTTACAGAATGTTCAGAAATCGAAGTCCACGGAGTGAAGCTTAATATACCAAATCCTGTAGATAAATATTTAAGAAAGATATACGGTGAAACATGGCAAACACCAAATCCTAACTTTGCCTATTCGGATTATGGTGGTGAAAAGGCATAAAGAAAATTAGCAATTTACAATTAAAGAGATGAAAATTGATAGAAACTCCCTTATTAACAGTAGATAGTGTAGTTTTTGATGGCAGTGGTGTTGTATTAATCCGGCGTGGATGCGAACCTTTTAAAGGAGAATATGCATTGCCAGGTGGGTTTGTAGATATTGGTGAATCTGTAGAGGATGCCTGTATTAGAGAGTTAAAAGAAGAGACGGGCTTAGTGGTTAATAAAAACTCACTACAGCTTATTGGGGTATATTCAAAGCCAGGTCGAGACCCGAGAAGACATACAGCAAGTATTGCATATTTAGCAGAAGCAGATTTGAGTATGTTGCAGGCTGGAGACGATGCAGCATCAGTAGAATTGGTTATTGATTGGAAAAGAAAAAGTATTGCATTTGATCACATGAAAATTATTAATGATGCTAGCTTGTTATACGACAATATTACAAAAAATAAGGAAAAAAAATGAAAGCAGTCGCGGTTGTACTTGCCTCCGGCTCTGGAGAGAGGTTTGATGCACAAAATACTCCAAAACATTTAACTCCTATTCTAGGATTACCTATTTTTATTTGGACATTAAATACAGTCATTAAATCAAAAATATTCTCTTCAATTGTGGTGGTTACAAGAAATCAAGATATCTCAAACACAGAAAAGGCGATTAAGGAATATGTTCCTGAAAGCTCATCATCTATTAAAGTAACAAGCGGTTCGAAGGAGCGCATGGAGTCTTTTTTTTTAGGTTTAGAGCTTTTAAGAAATTCAAATTTATTAAATCAAAAAACAATTGTTGGCTTGTTTGATGCAAATCGACCCTTTACGCCAAAAAGTCAATTGGATAAATTATACGAATTAGCTCAAGAATTTGGTTGTTCATGTCCTGTTCGGCCAGCAGTTAATGGTATAGCAGAAATAGAATTAGAAAGAATTAAAAGTGTGCCAGAAAAATCAAAATATGTTGAATATGTAACTCCAGAATTTATTCAGTTCGACAAGCTTTCCCAAGCAACAGAAAGCAGTAATCTTATATTAAGCTCTCTTGTTGAGTATGCATTATTTATAGAAATTAATCCTATTACATGCATTGCTTCTATACTTAACTCGAAACTAACTTTTCCAGAAGATAGGGCTTACCTTGAAGGACTTGCAATAGATAATAATCTTAAAAAAACCAATTCTTTATAACGAAAAAATAACTAGGAGGTTAGTAGATAATGATTGAGGAAAATAATTGGCTCAGAAGAAAAGCTCTTGAGAGCATATATTATGCTAAATCAGGTCACCCTGGTGGCGTTTTGTCTGCGATAGATATAATTGACTTTTTATTTAAGAGCGAAATGAACTATAGCATTGATAATTTTGAGAGTTTAACTCGTGACCGTTTTATTCTATCCAAAGGTCATAGTGCACCTGCACTTTATGCAGTTGGTGCAAAGGTTGGAATTATTTCTAAAGATAGACTGAATGGTTTAAGAAAAATAAATCACGAGCTTCAAGCTCATACGCATCGCCTAACTACCCCATGGGTAGAAGCAAGTACAGGTTCATTGGGTCAGGGGTTTTCTTTTGCAATCGGAGAAGCTAAGGCGATGAAAATGCAGTCAATCGATAATAGAGTATATGTGATGCTTGGTGATGGTGAATTACAGGAGGGTGAGGTATGGGAAGGAGCAATGTTTTCAGCTCATCACGAGTTAGATAATTTGTGTGCTATCGTGGATTACAATAAAATGCAAAGCGATAATCTCAATGAAAACATTATCAGACTTGAGCCGTTAGTAAATAAATGGAAGTCATTTGGTTGGCATGTTATAGAAATAGATGGCCATAAATCTAGCGAAATTAAATTAGCTTTTGATGGTGCACGAAATGTAAAAAAAAAACCAACAATAATAATTGCAAATACTATCAAGGGGAAGGGTGTATCTTTTATGGAAAATTCTCCTACTTGGCATGGAAGCGTAAAAATGACCAAAGCCGATCTAAAACAAGCGCTTTTAGAGTTAGGTTCCTCCAATAGTGAGATTGGAGCAATTATTAATGAATAAAAAACCAGAACTAATTGCGACTAGCGGAGATTCTCTGAGGGAATCATTTGGAAAAACTCTGGTTTCATTGGCTAACCAGTATCCTAAAGTCATAGTTTTGGATGCAGACATTGCAGGAGGTACTGGTATACATCATTTTAGAGAAAAGTTTCCGGATAGATTTGTTCAATGTGGTATTGCTGAACAAAATATGATGGCAATGTCTGGAGGAATGGCAGCTGTTGGTTTAATTCCGATAGTAACAACATTCGCAGTATTTATGCTTAGAGCTATTGAGCAGGCAAGACTCTCCATTGCATATGCTGATATGAATGTAAAGATTGTTGCTAGCCACCCAGGGCTAGATACAGGCCCAGATGGAGCATCAGCACAATGTTTGGAGGATATAGCCTGCTTTAGATCTATTCCTAACATGACCGTTATCTCACCTTGTGACCCACATGAAATGGAGCAAGCTACCAAAGCAATATTGGATCATATTGGCCCGGTATATATGCGAACTGGAAGAAGTGATACAAAAAGAATACTTAATGATGAATATAAATTTGAAATAGGAAAGGGAAAAGTTATATATCCTGGAAAAGATTTAACTATCGTTGCTTGTGGGGTAGAGGTATCAAGAGCACTAGAGGCTGCAGAAATTTTGAGAAATGATGGAATATCTGCGAGAGTTGTAAATATGTCAACCATCAAACCAATTGATGCAGAATTGCTTGAAAAGTGCTCATCTGAGACAGGTGCGTTTGTTACTGCTGAGGATCATAGTGTAATTGGTGGCTTAGGGGGTGCTGTTGCTGAAGTCTTAGCAAAAAGCAAACCATCACCAATTGAATTTATTGGAACTCAAGATGTTTTCGGAGAGTCAGGAGAGCCCGATGAGTTGGCAGAAAAATATGGACAAACTGCAAAATTTATTGTGGATGCAGCAAAAAAAGTGATTGATAGAAAGAAAGGGAGCTAAACATGAGATTGAAAGGAAAAAAAGTATTGATAACCGGTGGGTCAAGAGGTTTAGGAAGGGCTATTTGTATTGCATTAGCAAGTGAGGGAGCTAATATTGCCTTTACATATAGGAATAGTGGCGATGCAGTTAAAAGCTTGATTGAAGAAGTGAAAAGTTATGGTATCGATGTTTTAAATTTTCAATGTGATGTAAGAGATCGAAAAGCTTGGAGAAGTGTTGTTGGGGAAATAGAAAATGAATGGGAATCTATCGATTCCTTAATAAATAATGCTGGAATTAACAAGCCAACAGATTTTGATAAGATTACTGATTCTGATTGGGATGAGGTTATATCAATTAATTTAAAAGGACCATTTATTGCGTCTCAAGAGACATTTTCTTTACTAAAGAAAAGCAAAGCAGCAAGTATTGTAAATATAGGATCTACTAGCGGTCAGTACGGTGGGCCAAGAACTGCTCATTACGCTGCTAGTAAGGCTGGATTAATCTCACTTGGACAAGTAATTGCAAGATTTGGTGCAGATGAAGGTATTCGATGTAATACAATAGCAGTTGGTTTAATTTCTTCAGATATGGCTGCAGAGGGTTTAAAATCAGCAACTGTCCTAAAAGCAGCAGAATCTATTGTGTTAAAACGACTTGGGTCTTTCGATGAGGTTGCGAAAGCTGTTGTCTTTTTAGTTTCTGATGAAAGTAGCTATATTACTGCTCAAACAATTAATGTAAATGGTGGTCTTTATTTTTAATGGGAGATGGCCAAAAAACATTATTATTTATTGGTGGTGGAATAGAAACTCTTCCTGGAGTAGATTTAGCTAAGAAAATGGGATTGAATGTAATAGTATCTGATAGGAATCTCGAGGCACCTTGTATGGCAGTTGCTGATGACTGCATTATCGCCGACACATACGACGAGAAGCATACTTTATTAGCTGCAAAAAAATTTCATCATTCCAAAAGAAATATTGATGGAGTGATATGTATGGCTTCAGATATTCCTTTAACGGTTGCTACAGTAGCTTTTGGATTAAGCCTTCCTGGCATACCAGTCGCTTCAGCCAAAATTGTGGCCGATAAGCTTTTAATGAAAAATTGTTTTAAGGTTGCTGGACTTCCAATACCTAGATACCAAGAAATACACAGCATTATAGAGCTTAAAGAAAAAGCTAAAAATTTTGGCTTTCCATTTGTGATTAAACCTGTTGATAGTAGAGGTGCTAGAGGAGTATTTAAAGTAACCAAAAATGTTGATATTGAATGGGCATTCATAACCGCAAAATCTTTTTCTCCAACTGCAAGAGTAATGATAGAAGAGTATATGCCAGGCCCTCAAGTAAGTACTGAGTCATTGATCATAAATGGAGATGTCTTTACTATAGGTTTTTCAGACAGAAATTATGAGTTTCTTGAAAAATACGCTCCAAATATGATTGAGAATGGAGGGGATTTACCAAGCAAACTAAAAGAAAAAGAACAATCTTTAATTAGGGAAGCAGTTGAAGAAACAGCCAAAGCACTTAATATTAAAAATGGAGTAATAAAAGGAGATATGGTTTTATCAAATCAGAATCCATATATCATTGAGGTTGCTGCTAGATTGTCAGGAGGTTATTTTTGTTCTCACGAAATTCCATTAAATACTGGTGTAAATTTTGTTGGTAACGCAATAAAAATAGCATTAGGTGAAGATATTAAAAAAGAAGAATTAAAAGTTAAATCTAATAATCCTATTTCACAAAGATATCTTTTTCCAAAACCAGGTAAGGTTATAAAAATAGAAATACCTAAATGGGTTGGTGAAAGCAAATCTGTCATAATGTGTGAAATCAGAGTAAAAGTAGGAGAAATAATACCTGAAGTTACTCAGCATCCATCCAGAGCAGGTGTAGTCATTTGCAGGGGAAGTAATCTTAAAGAAGCTCAACAAACAGCAAAAAAAGTTGTCGATGAGGTTTTGATTGAAACGGTTTCTTAATTTATTATATCTATCATGAGTTTTTTTATAGCAGAAGTGTCAAGCAACCACTCTAGAGATATTGATAGGGCAATCGAATTTATTGATGCTGCCTCTAAAATAGGTTGCGATGCTGTTAAATTTCAATTGTTTAAAATTGATAAACTGTTTGCTCCCGAAATTTTAGAAAACTCAAAAGAACATAGAGATAGAGAAGAGTGGGAATTACCTTTAGATTTTTTGCCTATATTGTCAGATTCTTGCAGAGAAAACGGAATTCAGTTTAGCTGCACTCCATTTTATATTGAAGCTGTTAAAGAATTAGAGCCCTATGTCGACTTTTACAAAATAGCTTCTTATGAATTACTCTGGGATGACTTACTTATTGCTTGTGCACGTAGTGGAAAGCCTGTAATTATTTCTACAGGTATGGCGAACTTAAATGAAATAAAGCATGCGGTAAAGACTTTACGAAATATTGATTGTGAACCAACCATACTCCATTGTACATCGTCTTATCCGACACCTTATACAGAAGCAAATTTATCCGCGATAGAAACTATACGTCAATCATTAGACTGTGCAGTTGGTTGGTCAGATCATACCGTTGAGCCTGGTGTTATTCATCGTGCAATAAATAAATGGGATGCAAAAGTTATTGAATTTCATTTAGATTTAGACGGCAAAGGTCAGGAATTTAAATCTGGACATTGCTGGCTCCCAGACCAAATTGGGTCAGTAATTAAACAAGTTAGACATGCGGAAGCCGCGGATGGAAATGGTATTAAAGCACCAACTCCATCTGAGCTATCTGATCGCCTATGGCGAGCAGATCCAGCTGATGGATTGAGACCATTAAAATCAATCCGGAAGAATTTTTCATCAAAATGAATTAATAGATGTCTAAAATCCTTCTTGTATGCTTTCTAAGTCCAGACATAGGTATCGGTCATCTTTCTAGACTTCTTGTATTAGCCGACTCATTGAAAAAAGATAGAAGTATTGTTTCGGAGTTCTTAATTTTTGGCGATCTAATTAAAAAAAATGAGTTAGCTACTTATAATGTCCATAATTTTTCACTTAAAAAGAACTTTGGTTCTATTATTGAAAATATCTTAGATTCAAATAGTTTTGATGCTTTGGTATTTGATCTTTATCCAAAGCATAATATAAATAATCTTGGCAAATTATTCTATAAACTAAAGCAACTAAATATATGTATCATAAGTATTGATTCACTTATTGAGTATTGCAATATAATTGATCTAATTTGGGTTCCATCATTTAATTTTGATTGCGATAAACATTCAGATTGTACTTGTGAGTTTAAGTCAGGATGGGATAGCTTCTTGATTAAGAAGAGGCTTCAGCATAAGGTCTGGAGACCAGGATCAAAAGTTCTAATCCTAACGGGTGGGAGTGATGCTGCAAATTTAGTAGAAACGCTTCCTGCTAAATTAGATAGGTTGTTAGCTAATAATATTGAGATCCACTGGGTTAAAGGGCCATTTTCTAGAACTCCAAAGTTACCAAAAAAATGTCGTCTAAATTGGATTATTCATGACTCCCCAGAGCATCTTGATGCATTAATAGTAAAAAGCAACTATGTAATGACAGTATTTGGAATATCTTTCTTTGAAGTACTTCAGTATGGAGTACCAACAGTTGTTTTCTCTCCATATGGTATGAAAGACAATGACGAGTTAAATAGTTTATTTGAAGAGAATGTAGCTATGGTTACAAAAACAACTGAGCAGGCAATTGAAGGCCTTATTAATCTTATGAAGAATGATAAGATTGCAAAAAAATATTCAATAAATGCATTAAAAAAAATGTCAATTAATGGAACATCACAACTGTCAAAAAAAATTATTTCGCTTATAGGGCCTAAATGAAAGCAAAAGGATATTTGGTTTTTCACCTCAATCTAGCATTCTCGTCTATTGAGGAAGAGGCATGGGAGGATGTTATTCGAACTTGTTATCATCCATTGCTAAACCTTATAGAAAAAACTGGTATTCCAGTTGGTATTGAATTAACAGGCTGGACTTTAAAGCAGATTGAACGTATCGATGATCTCTGGATTAAAAGATTTAAAGCATTATTGAATTCAGGAAATTGTGAATTAATAGGTAGTGGTTATTGCCAGATAATTGGACCTTTAGTCCCCTTTAAGTCAAATGAATGGAATCAAAAATTAGGAATTAATACTTACAAAAAAATTCTCAATCAGAGACCTCAAATAGCCTTAGTAAATGAAATGGCTTTCTCAAGTAGCCTTGTAGATTTGTATGATAAATTTAATTATAAAGGTTTTATTATGGATCGAGATAATATTAATCTAGCAATAAATACTAAAAAAATATCCAACAAAGTCCCAACGCATGCTAAGGGAGTCAATGTTATGGAAATGCCTGTATTATGGTCTGATTCAATTTTATTTCAAAAAGTACAGCATTTTGCATATGGTGATTTATCTATAAGTGATTATTTAAATTACCTTAAAAAACGTATTGGCAATAACGAAATTCTTCTTCCTATTTACTGTAATGATGCCGAAGTTTTTGATTATCGTCCTGGTAGGTTTAAAGAAGAAAGACCAACTCATCATGAGGGGGAATGGATAAGGATCGAAACACTACTTAACTTTATTTCCTCAAAAACTGAAATAGAATTTATTTCACCTTCAAGGGCATTAGAAATCAGCACAAATAATAATGATAAATATGTCTCAAAGTTAGTTAGTTCAGCTTACCCAATACCAGTTAAAAAACAGGATAAGTATAATATAGTAAGATGGGCTCTTACTGGAAGAAATGACATTTGGATTAATACTATTTGTCATCGTATTGAACAACATTTCAATAAGTTTAAAAATAATAATTCTTATGATTGGGAAGCATTATGTGAATTATGGTCAAGTGACTTACGCACACATGTTACAGACAAAAAATGGAACAAAGCATTAGCTCAAATGAAGTATTTGTTAGATAAAAACTCAATTAATAATTCTATTAGAAATATTTTTAAAAAAGAAAAGAAATGCGACACCTTAAAATCTGCTATTGGCCATTACGGTGATTTTAAAATTTGTCTTGATGATGAGGGAATTTTTCTAACCATCACCACAAAGAGAATAAGGCTAGAATTAAATATAAGAAGAGGAATGGCTATTAAAGGCCTTTCATTTTTATCCCATAAAATGGAACAATGTATTGGCACATTAGCACATGGACATTTTTCAAGTATTTCATTAGGTGCAGATTATTATTCCGGAGGTTTAATAGTTGAGTTACCTCTTCAGAGAAAGCGAGTTACAGATCTTGAAAAAGTAAATCCAAAATTCGCTATTAAAAGTAATGGATATATTCAGATTAGTTCAAGAATAAATACTCATATTGGATCAATAGTAAAAATAATTGAGGTTTCACCAGATACTGAAAAAGTTTTTTTAAGTTATGACTTCTCAAAATGTAAAAAGATTATTGGAAGTGTTAGGCTTGGAATAATAACTTTATTGAATCAATTTAGTGATGGCAACACAACGTTATTTTGCGCAAATGGAGGTGAAGATAATGAGCTATTTAATTTGGATGGTGATTTTAATCATACACTACCAGCATCAACTCTTGTTTCCTCTTCAAGAGGATTAGGTTGCACAACAGGAATAATTCAACTATCGAATAAAAGAAAAAAATTAAATTTTAAATGGGACCCAAGCAAGTATGCAACAATCCCTATGCTTCATAATGAATCCTTTGATAAGGAATCCCTCTCCAGAATATTATTTTCTGTTAAGGAAATTGACGACACATCAAAGGATATATCAAGCATCAGTTCATTTGCTTTACAAATTTCAACATAAAAAATGAGAAAAATTTTATTTCAGGAAGCAGATTTTTATGGTGCCTCAAAATTAATTTTTGGTAATAATTCATCATTACCAATTTGTTACAAAGCTACCTGGATGCATGGACTATCTCCAATTTTAAAAAATTTAGTTGATAGCTCAATTGTAATTCATTTTAACGAAAGACATTTACCAGTACACCTTGTGAATAATGAAGATACAGTAAAAATTTTAAGCGATCAAAATGTGCAATCTATCGCAGTAGGAATGCCATTTATCTATACGAAGGCTCATATCGAAAAAAAGAAAAAAATTTTTTTTAATAAATTATTTATGCCAGCTCATTCAATTATTGGAAACCAAAAAAAAGATTATACCAAGTGGAGGGAAATAATAAAAAAATATAATTGTGACGCCATTTGTTTGGGCTTAAGTGATTATTTTTATATTAAAAATAAAAGAATTGACCTCGGAAATATAAAAATTTTAAAAGGGGCTCATGCTAGTGACTTGTCATCATTAACAAGGTTATCCGAAATGTTCTATAGTACAAAAGAAATGATTTCAAATGCAGGAGGATCACATCTTTTTTATGCTGCTGCTTCAGGAGTTAAAATTGAGATAATTGATGAGATATATGATTTACGAGATCAAAAGATTATTAAAAAAAATAGATTAAAACTTATTAAAAAATTCCCAAAAAAACTTCAAAATATATATGAATTACATCTAAAGAAAGATGGAGGTGCTGATGAACATGTTTTGAGATGGAATAACAAAGGAGTAAAAGAGATTGAAGAATATGCAAATTATATGCTTGGCACTGAACATAGGTCAAGTAAAGGTAAAATAAAAAAATACTTAGTTGAAGCAAATAATACAAAAAAACTGTTAATGACCGCCAATCTTTTATTAAATAAATTTACTAGTAAATTTAATTTTTAAATCAAAGAAAAATTATGAAAGGATGTTTTTAATGATAAAAAAATTAATGATCTCAACTTTAGATTTTAATTGTACTTATAGGTTTGTTACGTTGATAGAAAAATGAGTATATCAGTTTGTTTAGTTACTTTTAACGGAGAGTCATTTATTGAGAGACAACTCAAATCGATTCTTTCACAAACACATTTACCAGATGAAATTATATTATTAGATGATTTTTCAGATGATAATACCGTCAAAATTGCAAAAAAAATGCTGCAGAATTCTGGTCTAAATTTCATTATTTTAAAGAATATATACAGATTAGGTATTAATAGATCTTTTGAAAAATGTTTTTCAAAAGCCACTTCTGAGATTATTGTAATTTCTGATCAAGATGATTTTTGGTTTAAAGATAGGCTTTTAAATATAAAAAATAATTTTAAAAAAAACCCCTCCGTCGAATTAATTTCACTTAATGCTTTTGTTGAGGTTTCTGGAATAGTTTCTAAAAAAACGGTTAATGACCATTATCCTTACACAAGTTCTACATTAATTAATTTAGCAAAAAATAGATTTACTGGTTGCCAAATTGCCATAAAGAGAAATTTTCTTGAGACTCTATATCCGTTTCCGAAAGATTTTATATGTTACTACGATCATTGGATATCTCAATTTTCGTTAATAAGAAAAACAACTATGTATATCGATGCTGTTCAAGGCTACTATTGTAGGCACTCAAAAAATGTAACTAATCTTGTTACCAAAAGATCTCTTGTAAAAATTTTTATACTAAGGTCTATTTTATTAAGTTTAGTGATAAAAAAATATATTGTTTTAAAGTATAAATCTAAGTTTTAATTTCTAAAGTAAAGTAAAGTAAAGTAAAGTAAAGTAAAGTAAAGTAAAGTAAAGTAAAGTAAAGTAAAATGATTAATCAATTATCCTTTTTATAATCAATTTATTTGATAGACCTATCCATGAAAAAAAGACCATCAATAGCAGTTCTGTTAGCAGCTTATAATGGAATTTTTTGGATTGAAAAACAAATAGAATCATTGTTATATCAAAAAGATGTAGATATTGACATTTATGTAAGTATTGATTTATCAAATGATGGAACATTAGAAAAATGTGAGGAATTAGCATCCACCTATAAGAATATTATTATCCTACCTTATGGCGAATCTTTTGGCAGCGCGGGAAAAAATTTTTTTCGTTTAATAAGAGATGTAAATCTTAATATTTATGATTATATTGCATTCTCTGATCAAGATGATATTTGGCTTTTAAATAAATTATCATGTGCTGTAGATTACATAATAGAAAAAAAATTAGATGGATACTCTTCAAATGTAATTGCATTCTGGGAAAATGGAAATGAAGTAACTATAAATAAAGCTTTACCTCAAAAAAAGTTCGATTATTTTTTTGAGTCTGCGGGACCTGGTTGTACGTATGTTATTTGTAAGCAGCCAATGGAAAAATTTAAAAAATTTCTAATAAGGAATTGGGAAAGAATTAATCAAGTAGAATCTCATGACTGGATGATTTATGCTTTTTGCAGAAATGAAGGTTTTAAATGGGGCATTGATACAAGATCATTGATGAAATATCGTCAACATAAAAATAATTCTTTTGGCGCTAATTTTGGTATAAATGCCTTTATAAATCGTATTAAAAAAATTAGAAATAATTGGTATCGTAATGAAATAAAAAAAATATTTTCTTTATTGAGAATAAATACTAAATATAATTTTACACTTAATAGATTATTTTTAATAAAAAACTTTTGGCATTTGAGACGCAAAACAAGTCATGCTATATTTTTATTATTGATGCTTGTATTGAACGTTTTTTAGTAGATTTCACTTAATAAAAAAATGAAAAGAGTATTTGATCTTATATTTTCCGTTTTATTGATACTTCCATGTCTTTTAATCATTATCTTGATAAGTCCTTTAAATTTTCTTACTTCATCAGGTTCTGTTTTATACTGGTCAAGACGTGTTGGTAAAGATAATAAAATTTATATGATGCCAAAGTTTAGATCTATGATCGAAGATACTCCACTTATTGAGACACATCTTCTTGAAAATCCTGATTCTTACTTTACTCCTATTGGAAAATTTTTACGATTAACTAGCCTAGATGAATTACCTCAAATTTTTTCTATCCTAAAAGGAGATATGAGTTTTGTAGGTCCACGCCCCGCACTCTTTAAACAAAAAAAATTAATTACTTTACGATCTAAAAAAGGTTTAGATAAATTGCTACCTGGAATTACAGGTTGGGCACAAGTAAATGGTAGGGATGAGTTATTAATAAATGAGAAAGTAGAATTTGATTTTGAATATCTTAATAGAAAATCATTTTGGTTTGATATGAAAATAATATGGATGACTATTTTAAAGGTTTTCAATCGAGAAAATATTAGACACTAGTAATTTTTTTTACCTTCATTGATTAATATCATTAGCCCTGTAAAAAGCTTATAATTTCAAGTTAACTAATTAATCAATTTTATTTTGATAGATACACTTATTAACTTATCAAGAGCCAAAAAAAAGCTTATTATGCTTTTCGTCGATGCTTGGTTAATTGTATTAGTAATTTTTCTTTCATTTTATCTTCGCCTTGGTTATTGGTATTTTCCTCAAAGCAACCTAATTTATTTAATTTTGATTTCACCAGTTGTTGCTATACCTATCTTTATAAAATTTGGTTTGTACCGTTCAATCATTAGATTCCTTGGCTTTAAGGCTCTATGGATTATTGTCAATGCAGTTACATTGTATTCTCTCGTGTGGGGCATCCTTTTATTTATAGTACCTTTTGAAGGAATTTTTCCTCGCTCGGTCATAATAATTAATTGGTTTCTATCATTACTATTTGTTGGAGGTTTGCGAATTGTTGCACACTGGATCCTCACAAAAGAAAGAGATCTTAAAGATAGTAGACAATTAGGCATAAATTGTAAAAAAGTTATAATTTATGGCGCAGGTGATGCAGGTATTCAGTTAACCAGTGCATTAGCCCTCTCTCATGAATACAATCCAATTGGTTTTATAGATGATTCAAAAGAATTACAAGGTAATGTTATTGCAGGTCTAAATATATATTCAGCAAATGAAATTTCGAATTTAATTAATAAATATAATGTCGATGAAATACTAGTTGCTATACCTTCAGCTTCTCGAGCCAGACAATTAGAGATTGTTAGTAAATTAGAACTTTTTCGAGTAACGGTCCGCATGTTACCTGGCGTAGCAGAACTAGCTGAGGGTAAAGTAAGTGTTGGTGATTTAAGAATAGTTAGTATCCAGGATTTACTTGGTCGCCCCAAAGTATTTCCAAACAAACAGCTATTAGATAAAAATATCCTTGGCAAGGTTGTTTTAGTTACGGGAGCAGGAGGATCAATTGGATCCGAGATATGTAGGCAAATAGTTCGCTTAAAACCTAAGGCTTTAATATTATATGAGATTAGCGAGTTTGCACTTTATACAATTGAAAAAGAACTTTTTAAAATTAATAATTCAATTGATGTTTATCCTTTATTGGGGAGCGTTTTAAATAAAGCTAGGCTATACAGTGTTTTAAAGAAATTTAGAGTCAATACAATCTACCATGCAGCAGCTTATAAACACGTCCCAATTGTAGAGTTAAACATTACGGAGGGTGTTAATAATAATATTTTCGGCACTCTGAATTGTGTCAACGCATCTATCGAATATAATATAGAAACTTTTGTTTTGATTTCATCAGATAAAGCTGTTCGACCGACAAATACAATGGGAGCAACTAAGCGAGTAGCTGAATTAATTCTGCAAGCAATGGCTTCTAAGCAATCTGTTACAAAATTTTCTATGGTACGTTTTGGTAATGTTCTTGATTCGAGCGGCTCTGTAATACCTTTATTTAAACAACAGATAAAGGAGGGCGGGCCAATAACAGTAACCGATATTAATATTTCGCGGTATTTTATGTTGATACCTGAAGCTGTAGAATTAGTAATTCAGGCAGGTGCTATGAGTTCCGGAGGTGATGTTTTTGTTCTAGATATGGGCGAGCCAGTGAAAATTAAAGAGTTAGCTGAGAAGTTGGTAAGACTTTCTGGTCTAAAAGTAAAAGATAAGATTAATCCTGATGGGGATATTGAAATTAAGTATATAGGCTTGAGACCCGGAGAGAAACTTTTTGAGGAGCTTTTGTTAGGAGATAATGTAAGCAATACAGACAATTCAAAGATAATGCGTGCGGAAGAGGATATGATTGCTTGGGATAAGCTTGAGCTTATTTTGGAAGAATTAATAAATGCAGTAAATGATAATGACAACGAAAAACTTCAAGAGCTTTTAAAAAAACTTGTCCCTGATTTTAATCCACAGTTTAAGATTAAAGATTTTTTGGATTAATCACAATTTAGTTTAAGATTATTTCAAGTTCTGAGAATGACTCAATTGACTTAATTACATCAATTTTTGACCAATCTTGAGTTTGGCCGTAACCATATTTAGCCCTAATAAATTTTAATTTATGAGCGTTTGCGCTTAATCCATCATTTACTGTGTCACCAACAAAAAAAGAATTCATAAATATATTATCTGTATTTATAATATCTTTTAACATATTATCTTTATTCCTTGTCGGAAATCGAGTGTCACTACATTGTATTGTATAGAAATAGCTGGCCCATTCAAAATGTTCAATCAATTTGATCGTAGGTGCTTTCCTCTTATTTGTTGCAATAGCCATGGGAATATTCATTAAAGCTAATTTCTTTAAAAGATTATGAACACCAATGTAAGGTTGGGTGTGTAAAATAACTTGATCATCATGCATTTGAATAAATTGCCTAACAAATTGATCTAGTTGATTTTGATTCCTAGGCCCTAAAATTTCAGATGCTGTATCCCTTAATGGGGGTCCAATCAGGATATTTTTTGCAAATTTGATTCGTTCGGGGGCTAATTCATAAGTTATGTTTTGAAAGCATTTGCGTATAGTTTTTTCAGAATCAACAAGCGTTCCATCAAAGTCAAAAATTATTGCTTTACTCAAAGTTGCACCCAATCATTTTTTTCAATACTAAGTTGAATGCTTTCAAGTGTTTTTACATTCCACAATGTGTCTTCATTTGATAATTTGGCAGGTATATCTGAACTAACAACTTTATTGAAATGATTAATCTCTAAATTAAAGTGATTAGCTGCTGGGACAACCTCTTCAGTTAAGCCAGAACTTTCTGTATTGATAATTATTTTTGCTTGTTTGTCCTCCGATTGCCATACTATTGGACATTTAACCCTTCCTAAAGGTCCAAATACCTCAAATTCTGATCTTCGCGTACATTCAAAACTAATATCAAACGTTGCCCTTTTTGAGTTACCAAAATCAATTAAGCCACTTGTTGAAATATCTGCACCATAGTCATTAAGTTTAGCAATTGCTTTAACTCTCACAGGGTTTTCTTTAAAACATTGTCTTATTGTATGAATTGCATAAGGACCTATGTCCCAGAGTGCGCCACCTCCTTCAGCCATCGGACGATTTATACGATAAAACCTCGCAGGTTGAATTGGAAATGAAAACATTGAGTGTCCGTAGTTTATTTCACCTAAAATATTTGATTTAATTGTATTCATAATTCGATCAAATTGTGGATGAAAAGCATACATAAATCCTTCCATAATTTTGACGTTATTTTTAGCGGCTTCTTCGATTAAAGTTTCTACTTCTTCAGATTTTATCGTCATGGGCTTTTCAATCAAAACATGCTTTTTTGCTCTTATTGCTTTCAAGGCGAACTCAGTATGTTCCTCGTTTGCGAGTGGTATATAGATTACATCGACTTTTTCATGACTGATGACTTGATCAAATCCATCGAAACAGGATACTTTATCTTCATATTCTGGTAGATTCTTTATTAAGCATTCTTTAGATGCACCAGGCCTTCTACTGCCAATCGCTATCAACTCACCCATGTTTGATTTTGCAATCGAAGGCATAAGACGCTGGTTAACTCTTGCTGCACCTAAAATACCCCATCCGATCTTTCTCATAAATTATCCTTTGTTAAATTTTTATTATCACCAATATGATTTTTACCTTTTGATTTTGATAACATAATTTGTTTTTGCCTTTCAATTACTCCAGCTTTTTTTTTCTCACTTAGCTTATTAAAGCAATAGGGACAAGAGATGCCTTTAGTATATTGATTTGATTCTATTTCTTTTGGTGATAGGGGGTGTCTGCAAGCATAACATTGATCATATTGCCCCTCATCTAAACCATGTGTGACTGCGACGCGCTGATCAAAGACAAAACATTCTCCTTCCCATAAACTTTCTTGTTTGGGAATATTTTCTAAATATTTTAAGATACCTCCTTTGAGATGATACACATCCTTAAATCCTTTCTCTAGCATTAAAGAGGTTGCTTTCTCACAACGAATTCCACCAGTGCAAAACATTGCGACTTTCTGCTGCTTTTTATCTTCGAGATTTTTTTCCACAAAGGAAGGAAACTCTCTGAATGTTTTTGTTTGAGGGTTATTAGAGTTTTTAAAAGTACCAATATCCACTTCGTAATTGTTTCTAGTATCAATAACAATCGTATCTGGATCTTCAATTAGTGCATTCCAGTCCTCTGGATTAACATATTTACCAACTTTATTTGTTGGACTTATGCCTTTAACTCCCAGAGCGACAATTTCTTTTTTTATTCTCACCTTCATTCTATAAAAAGGGTTTTTTGATACCCATGATTCTTTATGTTCGAGATTTTTAAAATTATTCTTAAAAAAGGAATCTTCTTTGATAAATTTAATAAATTTCTGAATTTTTTTTTCATCCGCAGATATGGTTCCATTGATTCCTTCAGAGGCCAATAAGATTGTTCCTTTGATACTATTTTTTTGACAAAATTTTAAAATAAATGCTTTGAGTTGCTCGATATTTTCAAGGCTAACAAACTGATAAAAGGCTATAGTGAGGAACATAATTAATATTGGTTAAATTTAATTTATTTTATGCTTTAAAAATGTTATTTTAACGCTCTTTTAATAGGTTTATTTAATAAATTTTCTGGAGAATTTTAAAATGACACTGGAGCAAACATTATCAATCATAAAGCCTGATGCAGTTGCAAAGAATGTAATCGGAGAAATATACACAAGATTTGAAAAGGCGAATTTAAAAATTGTAAAAGCTATGATGGTTCATCTCACAAAAGAGGAGGCTGAAGGTTTTTATGCTGTTCATAAGGAAAGACCCTTTTTTAATGATTTAGTCAAATTCATGACATCTGGTCCAGTCATGATTCAGGCATTAGAGGGTGATAATGCCGTTTTAAAAAATAGAGAATTGATGGGAGTAACCAATCCTAAGGAAGCAGATGCCGGAACTATTAGAGCAGATTTTGCTGATAGTATTGACGCAAATGCGGTTCATGGTTCTGATTCATTAGAAAATGCTAAAATAGAGATTGAATATTTCTTTGGTTAAGCTTTTTTGGATAATTTACTCGATTTTAACTGCAATGAATTAACCGAATATATCCAAAAATCCGGCCATAAGCCTTATCGGGCTAAACAGTTATTAAAGTGGATTTATCATTTTGGGGAAAGAGATTTTTCCAAAATGACTGATTTAGCGATTACATTTCGTGAATCTTTGATTAATAAAGCTAAAATTGAAATTCCTGCAATAGAATTTGATCATCTGTCTTTTGATGGAACACGCAAATGGTTATTAGATATGGGAACTAAAAATGGTATTGAAACTGTTTTTATTCCAGAAGAAAATCGTGGCACGCTGTGCATTTCATCGCAAGTAGGTTGCGCATTAGAATGCACATTCTGTTCTACGGGTAGGCAGGGCTTTAATAGAAATTTAACATCTGCTGAGATTATTGGGCAATTATGGCTAGCCAACAACAAACTACGTGAGCAAGAAAATTATATGCTATTAAGCGGTGATGAGCGCATCATCACGAATGTCGTGATGATGGGGATGGGAGAGCCTTTAGCTAACTACAGGCATGTCGTTCATGCATTAGAAATGATATTAGACGATGCTGTCTATGGTTTAAGTCGAAGAAAGGTGACATTATCAACAAGTGGCCTAGTTCCTGCGATTGATAAATTAAGTCTTGATTGTCCAGTTTCCCTTGCCATTTCTCTTCATGCGTCAAATAATGAACTGAGAGACATAATTGTTCCAATAAATAAGAAATATCCTCTCGATAAACTTATGTCTTCTTGCGTTAGATACATTGAAAGGGCACCCAGAGACTTCGTGACATTTGAGTATGTCATGTTGGAGGGTATCAATGATTCAGCTGAACAAGCTAAAGAGCTTATCAAGCTAATTAAGGATGTTCCATCAAAGCTTAATTTAATTCCATTTAACCCATTTCCGAAAAGTGGATACAAGTGCTCAAAAAGGACAGTTATAAAATCTTTTCAAGAAATTTTAATGGATGCGGGTGTAGTCACGACAATTAGAAAAACTCGTGGAGATGATATCGATGCTGCCTGCGGACAACTTGCAGGGCAAGTTCAAGACAAAACTAAAAGAACACAACGGCTCAAGCTAATATGATAAAAAAAAATACGACTCAAGTGATGGTAGGTGATGTCGCGGTAGGCGGTGGAGCTCCTATTGTGATTCAGTCAATGACAAACACCCATACATTTAATAAAAAAGAAACGGTAGCCCAAATATTGGAGCTCTGGAGCGCTGGCTCAGAGATCGTTCGAATCACAGTGAATGATGAAGAATCAGCGAAGGCAGTGCCTGATATAAAAAAAGAGTTACTTGATAATGGATGTAATGCGCCAATTGTTGGGGATTTCCATTTTAATGGACATAAATTATTAGAAAAATATCCTGCTTGCGCAAATGCCCTTGATAAATACCGAATTAATCCAGGTAATGTTGGTAAAGGCAGTAAGAGAGATGAACAGTTTTCAGCAATGATTAAAACAGCAATACATTTTGATAAGCCGATTCGAATTGGTGTAAATTGGGGAAGCTTAGATCAAGATCTTTTAAGGAGTTTAATGGATGAAAATGCAAAACTAAAAAATCCATTAACATCACAATCAGTGATGAAGGAGACTTTAATTAGATCAACCATAGACAGTGCTAATGCAGCAGAGGAACTGGGGCTAGCAAATAATAAAATAATTGTCTCTTGCAAGGTGAGTGATGTTCAGGATTTAATTGAGGTCTATACCAGCTTATCAAAAAGATGTAGTTACCCCTTACACTTAGGCCTTACAGAGGCTGGTATTGGGTCTAAAGGGATTGTTTCCTCGGCAGTATCCATGGGGTATCTTTTACAACATGGGATAGGAGATACAATTCGAATTTCATTAACCCCCGAGCCAGAAGAATCAAGGACAAATGAAGTCATTGTTGCGCAAGAGTTATTACAAACCATGGGCATACGCTCTTTTTCACCTCTTGTCATTTCATGCCCAGGTTGTGGAAGAACAACCTCAACCTACTTTCAAGAATTAGCTGGTGAAATACAAAGTCATTTAAGAAAGGCTATGCCAGATTGGAAAAAGAAATATAATAATGTTGAAGATATGAGCGTAGCAGTGATGGGTTGCGTTGTTAATGGCCCTGGAGAGTCAAAAATGGCTAATATTGGTATCAGTTTACCAGGAACAGGTGAACTCCCTGTAGCGCCTGTTTATGAAAATGGAAAAAAAACCGTTACATTGAAAGGTTCGTCAATAAGTGAAGACTTTAAAGGTATCATTGAAAAATATATTCAAAACAATTATGAGAAAAAATAAATCTTAGATGGTTAATAAGATTCAATCTATAAAAGGATTTTACGATGTTGCCCCAGATATTCAAAAGGTCTGGCGTTATTTTGAATCAAAGTGCTTGTCAATTTTTGATCAATATGGGTATGAAGAGATTGGACTCCCAATCATTGAGGCAACAGAATTATTTGAAGCGGGTGTCGGGACGCATACTGATATTGTCGAAAAGGAGATGTATAGCTGGACTGATAAGCTAAATGAAGACAAGTTAACATTGCGTCCAGAAGGTACGGCAGGATGTGTTAGGGCAGTTATTCAAGGAAGCTTAACCTATAACGGACCTATAAAGCTTTTTTATAGAGGCCCTATGTTTAGGCACGAAAATGTACAAAAAGGCAGACAAAGACAATTCCATCAACTAGGTATTGAATCGTTTGGTTTTACAGACCCTGCAAGCGATGCTGAACAAATAATTATGTTGAGTAGGCTATGGAAATCGCTTGGTTTAGAGAAAAAAATTCGCTTAGAAATTAACTCAATTGGTGATATTGATGACAGAGAGCGTTACAGAAAAGAATTAATTGATTATTTTGAAAAAAATACAGAGATCTTAGATGAGGATTCTAAAAGAAGGCTGTATAAAAACCCAATGAGAATATTAGATAGTAAAAATCCTCGTATGCAGGATATGCTTGAAAAAGCACCTAAATTAATTGACTCGATAAATGAAGATGCTAACAAGCATTTTAATTCACTCTGTCAGATTTTAAAAGACAATCAGGTTAATTTTAAATTAAATAAAAGGCTGGTCAGAGGTTTGGATTACTACAACAGAACAGTTTTTGAATGGATTACTAGTGAATTAGGTAGTCAGGGAACTGTTGCGGGTGGTGGACGGTATGATTACTTAGTCGAAAGATTAGGTGGAAAACCAACGCCAGCATGTGGTTTTGCCATTGGTATTGAGAGAATTATTTTATTGCTTGAGAATACAGATTTTGAAAATAATGATATTAACCCAGATATTTATATTGTAAATTTAGGGAATGAATCGAGAGATAAGTCTTTTACTATTGCAGAAAACTTAAGGAATCAAAATTACAAAGTCACTGTAAATCTTGATTCAGCAAGCTTTAAATCACAAATGAAAAAAGCCGACAAAAGTAATGCAACAATTGCACTCATTATTGGTGAAGATGAGTTAAAAAACAATCTTATCCAGGTGAAACTTATTCGTAAAGATGGCTCTCAAACAGAAGTAAAAGAGAAAGATATACTAAGTTTTATTAAACAAAATATTTAATAAAAATGAATAAATATATATTAAAAATCAATAATTTATCAATAAGAACTAAAGTAGATACTAAACTTAATTTAGTTGATGATATTTCCTTTTCTGTTAAGAGTGGCAAAACAACATGTATTGTTGGTGAATCTGGAAGCGGTAAAAGCTTAACTGCTCTCTCGATTATTAGATTACTGTCCCCACAATTAAAAATGTCTGGAGAAATTTTATTTAACAACGAAGATATTTGCAAAATGAGTGAGCTTGAAATAAGAGAAAAGAGAGGTCTTGATATTGCCATGATTTTTCAAGAGCCCATGACCTCACTTAACCCAGTTTTAACAATTGGTTATCAGATCAAAGAGGCCATAGCCGTACATTCTGATTTACCAAATAATGAGATTAATAATAAAGTTGAAGAATTGTTAATGCTTGTCGGGATTCCTGTTGAAAGAATCAGTAGTTATCCTGACGAATTATCAGGAGGGCAAAGACAGCGGGTCATGATTGCAATGTCAATGTCATGTAATCCAAAGTTACTTATTGCTGATGAACCTACCACTGCGCTTGATGTGACAGTTCAAGCTCAAATCCTCAAATTGTTAGATGATCTAAAAAGTAAGTTAAATATGTCTATGTTATTTATTACTCATGATTTTGGTGTTGTTGAGGATATTGCCGACGATGTGATTGTTATGTTTAAGGGAAAGATTGTCGAAAGAGGGGAAGTAAATCAAGTGCTCAAAAAACCGAAACATCCATACACTAAAGCCTTACTAGGATGCGTTCCAGATGCATTAGGAAAAAAACAATTAACTCCAATAGATTATGAAAAGTTAGATAGGGCTATACAAAGACTATGAAGAAGCTCTTGCAAACAAATAACTTATCAAAAACCTATGTGCAAACTCAAGGATTTTTTTCTAGGGTAAGGACTAATATTCATGCGCTTGATAATGTAAGTTTTTCTATCAATCAAGGAACGACAATGGCCGTTGTAGGCGAATCGGGTAGTGGAAAATCAACACTTGCAAAAAGTTTAGTCCGCCTTGTTAATCTTGATGAAGGGAGTGTTAAGTTCAATGGTCTTGATATACTTAACTTAGAAGGAGAAAAGCTAAAAAATGTTCGAAAAGATATTCAGATGATTTTTCAAGATCCCTATGCCTCTCTAAACCCACGATTAAGCATTTTACAAATTATGGAGGAACCACTCCTTATCCATAATTTTCAAGATAGGGATGCTCGTAGAAAAAAAATTGAAAATTTCATTAAGCATGTCGGACTAAAAGCATCTGATTTAAAAAAATATCCTCATCAGTTTTCAGGTGGCCAGAGGCAAAGAATTGGTATCGCTAGAGCACTGATTCTTGAACCAAAATTGGTAATTTGTGACGAACCTGTTTCAGCGCTTGATGTGTCAGTCCAAGCCCAGATATTAAAATTATTAAAGGACTTGCAGAGAGAATTCGGACTTACTTATTTATTTATTACTCATGACTTAAGAATAGTAAGACACGTTGCAGACGATGTCATGGTAATGCGACATGGAAAGCTCGTCGAAGAGGGAAAAACTGATATAATTTTCAAAAATCCGAAGAACCAATATACAAAAGATTTAATCCAATCCATTCCAGGATTAGTCTCAAAAAGGAATTAGAATAAATGGCATTTGATAATGATGAACAACAATCAGAATACTTTAAAAATTTTTATAATTTACACAAAGTTAAAATATTCTCAGCAATAGCAGTACTTCTAGTCGCTTTTTTTACTTACCAATACTTGGTGAGTGTCAGTGAGTCTAGAGATGAAGAGGCTTCTCAAATTTTCCAGGATGTGTTGGTATCTAAAATCGACAATATTGATGAAATCAAATTGAAAGTAGGTTTACTTCAAAATGATTTCAGCAATTCGCCCTATGCAGCCAGAGCAAGTATTTATTATTCTAAGCTTTTAGTAGAGACTAGGGATTATTCTGCTGCTGCAAAAGAACTTATTTGGGCTTCAGGTGAAAATATTGAACCATCAATTCAATCTATGGCAAATTATCTTTTAGGTAATTTATATTTAGTTGAGAAAAAGCTTGAAGAGGCTCTTGAGGTAGCAAATAAAATCATTACTGAGGGATACATTGGCCTAGCAAATGATTTAAAGGGCGATATCTATCTCGCCCAGGGGGATAAGGAGAATGCAATCAAATCGTATGAACTTGCCCTTAACTACTTTGGCGGTCAAGGAGAGCTTCACAAAGTAATTGAGAATAAATTAAATTCAATTAGTCAATGAGGTTAATCCCTCTAATATTTCTTACTTCACTCTTATTTGGTTGTTTTATTGGGCCAGTTGAAGACTTTGTTGATCAAATGGATGATCAGTATTTTGCAGATGAATTTAATAATATCCCAACTGAAATAAAACCTTATGATAAAAAAGTTTCTATAGAGCTACTTTGGGAGAATAAGGTTGGTGACAATGATGCACACAATCTAAATCTTATATTTTCTGAAGATTTTGTCATAGCTGCTACTAGTGATGGAAGCTTGCGAAAAATGCAAATGGCAACAGGTGAAACTGTATGGGAAAAAGAAATTTCTGAAGAGATAATGATCGGTGTAGGAGGGGATTTTGAATATATTCTGTTTGTTACGGAAAAAAGTTATCTATGGTGCCTTGATAGTGAAGGTAATGCAATTTGGAAAATATTTGTTGATGGTGAGGTTTTAACCACACCAGTCATTAATAATAAAAAAGCTTACGTTAGACTTGCTAACTATGAAATTTTACAAATTGATTTAAAGCAAGGTGACATTGATTGGAGGTATGCTCATTCATCACCTTCTTTAACATTCAATGGTACATCATCATTAACCTTCTCAGATGGGGTTATTTATGGAGGATTTGGTGCAGGAAAGCTTGTTGCGGTCCACCAAAAAAGTGGCGCATTTATATGGGAGGCAAATATATCTCAAATAAAAGGAGTTACAGATATTGATAGACTTACTGATGTTTTAAGTAAGCCAATAATTAACGATTCTGAAGTTTACGCAGTTTCAACTTCAGGTGATTTAACATCAATAGATAGAAGAAGCGCAAGTATCATTTGGACTCGTAAAATTTCAAGCTTTAATAATTTTGTTTTTGATGGTTTTGATATATATCTAACTCATAAGAGCGATTCAATTTACTCCTTAGACTCTAAAAGAAATGGAAAAACAAATTGGCGAAACGCTGACTTACAGTTCCGAAGAATAACTGATCCAATTATTGTAGGTGACCAAATTGCAGTTGGTGATTTTGATGGATACATTCACCTTCTAAATTCTGAAACAGGCATTGTTGAAGGTCGAGCTCAAATTACATCTGGTGTCCCTATAGGAAAAAATATTCACTCTATTGGAGATAATAAAATATTAGGAATTGATCTTGAAGGTAATGTTTTTTATTTGCAAGTAAAAAATGTTTCAGAAGAGATAATTAAAGATAACATTGATGAACAACAAGACATCGATGAAAATACTATAAAGGAGCCTACTGAACTTAATGAGCCTAGTGTGCCTGATGAGTCTAGTAAGGCCGTTGAAACTCCAACAAACGAAATGTGTGACGTTGATGAAGGCGATATTAGAAATAAAGGTAATAGAAAAAGAAAAAATTGTTATTAGGCTTAGTTTAAAAATAAATTAGTTGGTCAAAAAAAAATGAAGAGTATCGTCATAGTTGGCAGACCTAATGTAGGTAAATCGAGTTTATTTAATCGTTTAACGAAAACTAGGGATGCAATCGTAGCTGATATGCCTGGTCTTACAAGAGATAGGCATTATGGGAAGTTAGAAATTCAAGATAGTCAATTTCTACTAGTTGATACAGGTGGGTTTGAGCCAAAGAATAAAGAGGGAATTGTGCAAGAAATGGCTCTTCAAACAAAACAAGCTATTGATGAAAGCGACATTATTGTCTTTATGGTTGATTCTAGAAAAGGATTGCATCCAACTGATGAACATATTGCTGACATTATAAGAAAGAATGAAAAGCCAAAAATTATTGCGGTAAACAAAGCAGAAGGTATTTTAGATGAAAAAGCATTCGTAGATTTTTATTCACTCGGATTTTCAAATTTAATTAGACTGTCTTCAGCTCATGGAGAGGGAATTTCAGCCCTCAAAGATTTTTTATTAACGTTTGATGAAAACCGTGAAGAAGAAATTGAGGATGAAAAACATCCAAAAATATCGATAGTTGGTAAACCCAATGTTGGAAAGTCTACCCTCATAAATGGCTTACTTGGGGAAGATAGATTTATTGCTTTTGACCAACCTGGAACAACAAGAGATGCAATTTCAACAGAATTTTTTTGGGGGAAAGATACTTATACCTTAACTGATACGGCAGGTATAAGAAAGAAAGGGAAGGTGTTTGAAACGATAGAGAAATTTTCAATTATCAAAACACTTAATGCAATAGAGCAGTCAAACATTGTAGTTTTACTTATTGATGGAAAGGATGGTCTTTCAGCTCAAGACTTGCATATTCTTGCATTTGTAATCGAAACTGGAAGGTCTTTGGTTGTAGTTATTAATAAATGGGATTTGTTAGATGACTATGAAAAAGATAAAATAAAAATTCAGATAGATAGAAAACTCTCATTTGTCAATTTTGCTGAGGTGGTATTTATCTCGGCTATTAATAAAAGAGGCTTTTCAGAAATGATGAGAGCTATCAAAAAAGCATATCAATCATCGCAAAAAAAACTTTCTACGCCACAAATTAATTCTGTTCTTGAAAACGCATTAATTTCTCATCCTCCAAAGATTATTAAGGGTATAAGGCCAAAACTGAAATATGCACATCAAGGCGGCTTGAATCCGCCTCAAATTATTATTCACGGTAATCATTTAAATGAAATAAAAAAAGATTACATTGTCTTCCTGGAGTCTTTTTTTAGAAAATCATTTCAATTAGTTGGTACACCAATAAGAGTTTTATTAAAAAATTCTGAAAATCCTTTTGATAAAAAAGATTTAAAACCGAGGAAAACCGGTCTTGTGACAAGAAGAAAAATTAAAAACGAATATAGAGAAAAATTGAATAAAAAAAATATTTCTAATTAATCGTAAAGACTATCCCAAATATTCCACCAATCTTTCTTTTTAGCCTGGAGGTCTTTGGTGTGAAATTGGCTATTAGGATAATTTAATTTAAGTATTTTTTCAGTATCTTTCTGAAGATCATGAATTCCAAGAAACTCATAAGCGCTAATCATAATAACTAAAGATTCTTCTTGGTGAATGGTTTGTGGATACTCTTTAAGCACAAACTGTGCTCTATTAAGCGCAGCAATGTAGGCTTTACGTTTCATGTAGTATCTTGCTACATGAATTTCGTTTTCAGCCATTTTATTCATTAGGTATGTCATTCTGATTATACAATCATCATAGTATTTGCTGTCAGGATATCTCTCTACAACAATTTCAAAGGCTTTGAAGCTTTCTTTAAGTGGTGAAACATCACGGTCACTAATGTCTTGAAGGGTGAATTTATCCATTAAGCCTCTATCTACAAATAGAACGACTCCTTTTAAATAGAATGCATAGTCAACTGTTGGATGATTAGGGTATAGTCTAATAAATTTATCAAGCATCGCAATAGCCTCAGCATCTTGAGAAAATTTATAATATGCATAAGCTAGGTCTAATTTAAACTGTGGAGCAAGCTTTGAATTGGGGTAACGTTGCTCTCCTTTTTCTAGCACTCTAATTGCCGAGGGCCAGTCACTGCTAGCTGCATAAGCTTCACCTCTGGATAGAATCCACTGAGGTGTTTGACCAGTAGTTTCATCAAATTCAACGGGATCACCAAAAATAAAACAACCCGATAAGAGAAAAGTTAGTATTAATGTTGAAATTAATTTCATAGGTTGATTAATGATAATGATGATGTAAATTATACCTTATGAAACAAGAAAAATTAGAGTTAATCATCCCAAAAAAATTAACAGGAAAAAGAATAGACATTGCACTTCAAGAATTGATGGCAGACTATTCAAGAGCAAAGCTCCAAGCTTGGATTAAATCAGGATTTATTTTACTTGATAGCAAAAAAATCTCATCAAAAGACATTGTTTTAGGCGGTGAGATAGTCAGCGTCGAAGTTCAACAAGATGAAAAAATACTGCAATTCGAGCCAGAAAATATTTCACTTAATATCGTCTATGAGGATGAAAATTTATTTGTAATAAATAAAAATCAGAATATGGTTGTTCACCCAGCAGCTGGAAACTGGAGTGGCACTATATTAAATGCAATCTTGTTTCATTTTCCTAAGAATAAATCTTTACCTAGATGTGGAATTGTTCATCGTCTTGATAAGGATACAACAGGTTTAATGGTGGTTGCAAAAGATGAAGTAACCCAATCAAATCTCATTAAACAATTGCAGTCAAAAAAAGTATTTAGGGAATATAGGGCAATTGTCTGGGGTCAGGTGCTTGTAAATAAGTCAATTGATCTTCCGATAGGGCGACACCCATCAGTTAGAACAAAAATGGCCATAAATAAAAATAATGGAAAGAATGCTGTTACCCATTATGAAGTTCTTGAACGGTTCATAATGCATAGTTATTTGAGGTGCAAGCTTGAGACTGGAAGAACACATCAAATAAGAGTTCATATGAATCACAATACATCTCCTATTGTTGGAGACCAGACTTATGGGCTCAAGAAAATCATCCCTACAAAAGAAATATCATTAGCATTGAAGGATGCGACTATTAACTTTCCCAGACAGGCACTTCATTCAAGTTCATTGGGCTTGATTCATCCAAAGACTAAAGAGAATATGCGTTGGGATATCGATCTCCCTGAAGATATGAAAACACTTCTTGATCTAATAAGGCATGAAAGCTCAATTTCTAACTAATGCTTAATACTATAGATAACATAAATGTATTTGAGCCCGAATGGGATGTCCCCAAAAATATTTTCGCCTTACAAACAATAAGAAATTCTGACTCCGGTAAGGAGCCCTTAAAAAAAAATAAAACAAAACCATTAACTAATTTTGGTCTTGAATTTATTAATAAAAAGGCAATACGGTTAAATCAATCACATAGCAATATTCCTATTGAGTTACCATCTGATGAACGAGATGCTGATGCTTCATACACAACACAGAACAAAGTGATCTGCTCAATAAGAACAGCTGACTGTATGCCCTTATTGGTTACAGATGAAGAGGGAAGTTTTGTTGCTGCTATTCACGCAGGCTGGCGAGGACTGACATCTGGAATTATTGAAAATACCTTAAAAAAAATTAATGTAAAAGGCAAATTTATAGTTTGGATTGGTCCGCATATTAGCCAAGATTTTTTTGAGGTAGGTGCTGAAGTAAGAAATATTTTTTTGGAAAATGACCCATTTTCCGCAGAGGCATTTAAAAATGGAGCTAACGGGAAATATTTTCTTTCTATGCTCAAAGTAGCTGAGCTTAAGTTATTTTACTTAGGTGTAGAAAAAATATACATTACGAAAAATTTTTGCACTTACAAAAATGCTAATAATTATTACTCATATCGCAGAGATGCTTCCAAAGAGAGGATGACCTCCTTAGCATGGATAGAAGAATAATTTTATTTCATCTTACCTAACTTCAAACTATAATAGATTACTTTTTTATGGATAAACAATGGCTTTATACTGGATCATAGCTGTTTCATTCGCTGGAGGATTAATGAGCCTCCTACTTGCAAGTATCATTTTTAAGAATGCTAATGTTGCTTTAGCAAACAATTTAGTGAGTTTAGCTGTAGGGACTCTATTAGCTGCCTCATTTCTTGAAATAATTCCTCATGCAATGGAGGCTTCAAATAATAATTTCCATGATATTAGTTTTACGGTATTGATTGGAATTTTGATACTTTTTATTCTTGAGAAGTTAATGATATGGCGTCATTGCCATGGTTCTCACTGTCACAAACATACAGAATGCGACTCACAATCAAAGCAAAGTAAACCCAGTGGGAATAGCGGTATTATTGTGATTGGTGATTTATTTCATAACTTTGTTGATGGTATATTAATTGCGAGTGCATTTTTGGTTGATATTAAACTTGGTTTGATTACTGCGCTTTCAATGCTACTTCATTGTTTACCGCAAGAAATGAGCATATTTTCAGTGCTTTTACATCAGGGTGTATCAAAGTTTAGGGCGTATATGTGGAACATTGCATCGAGTTTTGCCACACTATTGGGTGGGCTTTTATCTTTTTATATTTTAAGTATTATGGAGAACCTCGTTCCTTATGTTTTAGCAATAGCTGCGTCAAGCATGATATATGTTGCAATATCTGATCTTATTCCAGATCTTCATGAGAAAACTGATACAAAAGACTCTCTTAAGCAAATATCATTTATTTTGATTGGAGTGGCTATCATCTATTTTCTTCATGATTCAATTCATTAAAATAAGGATTATTTTATGAAGGTAGTCACTAGATTTGCTCCAAGTCCAACAGGGTACCTTCATGTTGGAGGTGTCAGGACGGCACTATTTTCATATGCTTTCGCGAAAAAAAATAAGGGCGATTTTTTATTAAGAATTGAGGATACAGATATTGAGAGATCTTCTGAAGATGCTATCAATGCCATATTAAACGGCATGAAATGGTTAGGGCTTGAGCATGATAAAACAATACAATATCAAACAAAACGCTTAGATTTATATAAAAAATATATTAACACCATGATTAAAAGTGGGGACGCATACTATTGTTATGCCTCCAAAGAAGAGCTTGATAATCTGAGAGATGACCAAATAAAAAAAGGTGATAAGCCACGTTACGACGGTCGTTGGAGACCGGAGAATGGTAAAGCCTTACCTCAACCTCCTAAAGATATTTCTCCAACAGTAAGATTTAAAAATCCTAAAACAGGAATTGTTAAATGGGTTGATTTAGTTAAAGGTGAAATCAAGATAAATAATGAGGAGTTAGATGACTTTATCATTGCTAGGTCAGACGGAACACCAACTTATAATTTTTGTGTAGTTATTGATGACTGGGATATGGAAATATCACATGTAATCAGGGGAGACGACCATATTAATAACACTCCGAGACAGATTAATTTGCTTAATTCTTTAAAAGCTCCAATTCCAAATTACGCTCACCTATCAATGATTCATGGGCCAGATGGCCAAAAACTCTCAAAAAGACATGGGTCGGTTAACGTTATGCAGTATAGGGAAGATGGTTATCTACCCGAATCCTTAAATAATTATCTTGCTAGACTGGGTTGGTCACATGGTGACGATGAAAAATTTTCTATGGAAAGCTTCTGTGAATGGTTTGATTTTGAGCATGTCACATCATCATCTGCTCAATTTGATAGGGCAAAGCTGGATTGGCTGAATGGTGAGTATATTAAAGAATACGACATAGACAAGTTAACAGAAATGGCCGCTTTAAAGCTTAATGAAATTAATTGCTCAACTAACAATATCGAAATTATCCGCAATGCCCTTAATTTATACAAGGACAGAGAAACGAATCTTAATTCACTTTTTAAAAATATTGTTTATTTTTTTAAAAAACCGGATCGGGATGTTGAATTGGAGGCAAAGTATATAAATGAAGTAAGTAAAAAAAGTATTAAAGCATTAGTTGATAGCCTTGAACGCATAAAGTGGCAAGAGGAGGACATTAATCAATGTATTAAAGATTTTGTAAAAAACAATGGGTTAAAGTTTCCTGAAATTGCAATGCCACTCCGAGTGAGGTTAGCAGGAAATCTTAATACACCTAACATTGGGAGTATAATATTTGTCTTAGGTCTTGACGAGTTAAAAGTTAGGGTCAGCGACTGCCTTTAAATTCTATAAAGAAAATATTAATATGCATTTACAGGACAATTTTTTAAACAAAGTGATAGAAGAAAATATTTCTGTCTCAATATATTTGTTAAATGGAATAAAATTGCAAGGAAATATCCACTCGTTTGATCAATCTGTCATTGTGTTAAACGGCCAAGCCCCACAGCTTATCTACAAACATTCTATTTCAACTATTGTTCCATCCAAGAAAGTGAGCATAACTCAATCATAGAAATGTTTGAAAGACCCAAGAATGGTGAAAGTGCGATATTAGTTAGTCTTAATATTGACGATATTGATCATAAAGAAAATACGAGTGAATTTAAACTCCTTGCCTCCAGTGCGGGTTTTAAAGTTGCTGAATTAATTGAGAGTCAAAGAAAGTTCCCTGATGCTAAATTTTTCATCGGTTCAGGAAAATTAAAAGAATTACAACAAATCAAGACTTTAGAAAACATAAAAACAATCATCTTCAACCATGAACTTACTCCCTCACAGGAGAGAAATATTGAAAAAGCGACTTCTATGCGAGTTTATGATCGAACAGCCTTGATTTTATTTATATTTGCAATGAGAGCAAAAAGTCATGAGGGCAAAATGCAAGTAGAGTTAGCTCATCTAAACCATCTGTCATCAAGGTTAACAAAAGGTTGGAGTCACCTAGAAAGGCAAAAAGGAGGCATAGGAGTGCGGGGGGGTCCTGGCGAAAAGCAAATCGAACTTGACCGAAGAATGCTTGGGCAGAGAATTAAGCAGCTTAAAATTAAATTAACAAAACTTGAAAAACAAAGAGCAAATCAACGAAATGCTCGAAGAAGGTCAAAAGTATTTACTATTGCGATTGTTGGTTACACCAATGCCGGTAAGTCCACTTTGTTCAATAAACTAACGAGTGAGAAAATATTGGCTGAAAACAAGTTATTTGCAACACTTGACACCACCTCACGTAAATTATTTATTGAGCATGGGCATGATCTTGTTATTTCGGATACGGTAGGATTTATCAAAAAATTACCGACGACACTCATTGAAGCATTCAAGTCAACATTGGAAGAGTCATCAGATGCAGACTTACTTTTGCACATTGTTGATATAAGTAACGCAAATAAGGCTGAACAAATTGTTCAAGTAGATAAAATCTTGAACGAGATTGGTGCAAACAATATTCAACAGATACTAGTATTAAATCAAATAGACAAAATAAAGCTTAACGCTGGATATGATAGAGATGAGTATGGTAAAATCAACCGGGTTCAGTTGTCAGCTATTAACGGTGATGGAATTGAATTTTTAAAGAAAGCCATTGTCGAAAGAAGTCTAGATTTTATCAATCAAAGAAATGGAAAATATGCTTAAATTATTCGGATTTGTTGGAAACAAAATTTCAAATGTAATTAGAAACGCTAATAATGATGGTCCGCCAGATTTAGACGAATTAGTGAAGGATCTAAAGTCTAAGGTTAACAACGTTTTTAAACTAAAACCCAAAAATACAAGCAATGGTAATGGCTCTCAACCTCCATCAAATAACTCTGGGGATTCAGGAATTATAAAACCCCTACCAATAATCATTGTCATCTTTCTTGTGTGGTTGGCAACTGGGTTTTATATCGTAGACCAAGGCTCCAGGGGCATTGTCCTAACATTTGGTAAAAATACAGGAATCACTCAACCCGGACCAAGATGGCATATTCCCTATCCAATTGAAACTGTTGAAATTGTCAATCAAGAGCAAGTTAGAACTATTGAGGTAGGCTACCGCTCACTTGGTGAGGGAGCAACTCAACAACTGAAAGAATCTTTAATGCTAACGGGTGATGAAAACATTATCGATCTTCAATTTGCAGTCCAATACAATTTAAAGTCAGTCGAGGATTTTCTTTTTAATAATCGTTCAGTTGAGAGCTCCGTGAGAGGAGCAGCTGAAACAGCAATCAGAGAGGTTGTCGGAAAGAGTGATATGGATTTTGTTTTATACGAGGGCAGGGAAGAGATTGCAATAAAAACAAAATCATTGATGCAGTCAATTCTTGATCTATACCAAACAGGCATTAATATTACGAGTGTGACAATGCAGAATGCACAGCCACCGCAACAAGTTCAAGCGGCATTTGATGATGCAGTTAAGGCAAAACAAGATCTTGAAAGACAAAAGAATGAAGGTCAAGCATATGCTAACGATATAGTTCCAAAAGCAAGAGGTACCGCTTCAAGACTAACAGCCGAAGCTAATGGATATAAAATATCAATTGAAAACGAGGCATTAGGTAACGCTAGCCGTTTTGATCAGATTTTAGCTGAATACATAAGAGCGCCTGAGGTAACTAAAAAAAGGTTATTTTTAGAAACTCAAGAGCAAATCATGTCAACAGTAAGTAAAATTATTATCGATCAAAAAGGTTCAAACAGCCTTATATATCTTCCGCTTGATAAAATTATTCAGAATTCAAGCAAAAATAACAATGAAGCTCTCGATCCAAGTCAGGCATCAAGCCAAACAGACCCTGATATATCTGCATCAGATGTCATTAATTCATTAACAGATCGTTCTAGAGGAGCATTTAGAGCGCGTGAAAGGGATATAAGGTAAATATTATGGGAAAATTATCAAGAGTACTCGTATCAATCATCGTTCTACTAATTTTACTCAGCCTATCGACGTTCACCGTTGATCAAAGAGAGTTTGCGTTAGTTTTTAGATTAGGTGAGATTGTCTCTGTTAAAAAAGAGCCTGGCCTCTACTTTAAAACACCAATAGTTGAGAATGTTAAGTTCTTTGACAAAAGGATATTAACCTATGAATCAGAGCAGCCAGATAGGTTTATAACGAGTGAGAAGAAGAATGTACTGGTAGATTCATATATTAAATGGAGAATCATTGATCCGTCTAAATATTACGTTTCAGTTAATGGCGATGAAAGACAAGCTGAGCGAAGAATCACTCAAACAGTCAATGATGGACTTCGAGCTGAATTTGGTAAAAGGACAATACAAGAGGTTGTATCTGGTCAAAGGTCAGAGATTATGGGTATCTTGCAAGAAAGAGCAGACAGTGAGTCAAGACTCATAGGTGTTGAGATTTTAGATGTAAGATTAAGAAGGGTAGATCTGCCTGAAGAAGTCAGCCAGTCTGTATACCAGAGGATGAATGCTGAAAGGAAATCTGTTGCGAACGAACTAAGGTCTCAAGGTTTTGCTGATTCAGAGAAAATCAGAGCTGTTGCCGAGAAAGAAAGAGATATTATTATTACAGAGGCTTATAAAGACGCTCAAAAAATTAAGGGTGAGGGTGACGCGAGTGCATCTAGAATCTATGCTGAAGCTTTCTCAAAAAACCAGGATTTCTATGATTTCTTTAGAAGCCTTGAGGCTTACAGAAAAAGCTTTAAAGGAAAGGATGATATTTTAGTTCTCGATCCTAACTCTGACTTTTTCAAATTCCTAAAAAGCCCTGATAGCAAGTAATTGAGTGAGTCTATTGTTCTGGCAATTGGTCTTGTTTTAGTTATCGAGGGCTTGTTCCCACTCTTTTTTACACAAATTTGGAAAGACGCGTTTATTAGAATAACAAATCAAAAAAATGGTCAAATAAAGTTCTATGGACTTTTATCAGTGATTATTGGCATAATGATTATATTTATTGGAACCAACTAAAATGAATCAATGGCTTCTTCCTGAAAACGCTGAAGATATATTCCCAAAAAAAGCAGCTGTTATTGAATCAAAAAAGAGACTCCTTATAGATCTCTATTTAAAAAATGGATATCAACTTATTTTTCCTTCTATGCTTGAATTTTCTGACTCTCTAAATGCATATGGAAGAGATCTTGATCTCGAAACCTATAAAGTTGTTGATCAAATGACAGGAAAGATGATGGGGGTCAGTTCAGACCTTACGACTCAGGCTTTTAGAATTGACTCCCAAATGGCAGAGAAAGGCATTAACAAATTATGTTATGCAGGTTCAGTATTAAGGGCAAACTCCACTAATAAAAAGCCTCGTGAGCTATTACAAGTTGGTGCAGAATACTTTGGTGATCTAAGTATTAATGCCGACTTGGAAATACAAAAGCTACTGATCCAATCTTTAAAAGTACTTGATATTAAGGATGTTGTCCTTGATATTAATCATCTTGATGTTTATAACTCATTGAAGAATGAAGTCGACTTGTCACCAAGTGAGAGTTTAAGCCTGGGTAATGCGATGATGCTAAAGGATAAAAACGAAATAAATAAAATTCTCTCAGAAAAAAATAATAGCGATATCACAAAAAAACTTGTATCTCTAACAGACCTTTATGGAGACGAGTCAATTTTAAAGGATCTTAATACATTATTACCAGATCAGGTTGTTGCGAATAATGTGACTAAATCACTTACTAGTATTTGCGAAAATTTAAAGGAAATGAATGTAGAAATTAGCTTTGATTTTTCTGATATAAGGGGGTATCAATACCATACGGGCATTGTGTATTCAGCTTACGCACAAAAATTTAATACAGCAGTTGCACAAGGTGGTCGTTACGATAATATGAATAAGTTTGCAGGTGATATGAGGCCAGCGACTGGGTTTTCTATCGACTTAAGATTTATCATTAACAACCTTTTAAATTAAGAAAGTATCAATATGGCTAAAAATGTAGTTGTCATTGGAACACAATGGGGAGATGAAGGTAAGGGAAAAATTGTTGATTGGTTAACAGACCATGCATCAGCGGTTACAAGGTTTCAAGGAGGCCATAATGCAGGTCACACCCTCGTTATTGGGCAAGGCTCAAGTCAAAAGGAATACAAACTTAATTTAGTTCCTTCTGGAATCATTCGAGAAGGAATTGAATGTTACATAGGTAACGGCGTAGTTCTCGATATCAATCATTTAATGAAAGAGGTTGAAGGACTTGAGAAAAATGGTATTACCGTCAAAGGCAGGTTAAATGTAAGTGCTGGTTGCCCTTTGATTCTTGATTATCACGTCGAGCTTGATAGAGCTAGAGAAGCCATTCGGTCGAAGAATAAAAAAATTGGTACGACTGGTAAGGGTATCGGCCCTGCCTATGAGGATAAAGTCGCTAGAAGAGCATTTAAGGTTTACGATTTATTTTTAGACCCAAAGGATATTTTAAGCAGGCTTAGAGAAACGCTTGATTACCATAACTTTGTTTTAACAAAATATCTCAATTCATCATCGATTGACATAAATAAACAGTTTGATTCCATGATGAGTCAATCTGAATTTATTAAACCTTTTGTCTGTGATGTGTCACAAAAACTTTATGAAATAAATAAATTAGGCAAAAGTATTTTATTTGAGGGGGCCCAAGGTGCATTGCTTGATATCGATCATGGGACATACCCCTTTGTAACTTCTTCTAATTGTGTATCTGGCCAAGCATCAGCTGGAACAGGCGTAGGCCCATCCATGCTCAGCTATGTACTCGGTATAACAAAAGCCTATACCACTAGAGTAGGCGGGGGTCCGTTTCCAAGTGAATTAGACATTGATGATGAAGCCGCACCTGGTTTTCAAATGTCTACAAAAGGGAAGGAATTTGGTACGGTGACTCAAAGAACGAGAAGGTGTGGGTGGTTTGATGCCGCTGCATTGAGGCGATCTGCTATGGTTAATGGTTTAACTGGGCTTTGCATTACAAAACTAGATATACTCGACGGTATTGAGACCCTAAAAGTCTGTGTGGGTTACAAAAATGGTAATGATCAAATAGACCTGTTGCCCCTAGGTGCTGATCAAACCGAAAATTGCGAACCAATATTGATTGATATGCCTGGATGGTCAGAAAATACATTTGGAACTAAGAGTTGGGATGATCTTCCAAAAAATGCGCAAAATTATATTTCTAAGCTTGAAGAGCTATGTGATGTCCCAGTTCATATAATATCTACAGGACCTGAAAGAGACGAAACTATTCTCATTAAGCACCCATTTGATTAGGTCAGTTTTTAATCTATGATTAAAAAAGTTAACTCAATTATTTCAGCAACATGGATTTACACGGCAGATAAAGATAATACACTTCTTGATGATCATGCAATTGTGATCTTGGAAGATGAGATTTTTGATATCCTTCCCACAAAAGCTGTCTTTGATAAATATGAAGCAGACGATGTGTTTGCATTATCTGATCACATTATTATCCCAGGGCTTATCAATAATCATTCGCATGCGGCAATGTCTTTATTAAAAGGCTACGCAAATGACCTTCCATTAAAATCATGGTTAGAGGATCATATTTGGCCAGCAGAAAAGCAGCATGTATGTGAGAATTTTGTTAAAGATGGCTCATTAATTGCAATAGCTGAAATGATCAAGTCAGGTACAACAACGTTCAATGATATGTACTTTTATCCCAGCCAGACAGCAGAGGCTGCCGTTGAAATGGGAATGCGTGCGAATATTGGATTAGTGGTAATGGAATTTCCAACAAACTACGCATCAGACCCAGAAGATTATTTAAAAAAAGGCTTTGATTTTAGAGATGAATGGAGGAGTGAAGATTTAATTTCAACTTCTTTAGCACCCCATGCACCATATACAACTTCGGATAAAACATTGAGTCTAGTGGGGACTTATGCAGAACAGCTAAATTTACCTATCCATACCCACCTGCATGAGACTCGGGAGGAAATTGAAAATAGTATCAGCCAATTTAAGGTCAGCCCAATTCATAGATTTAGTTCTTTAGGCTTATTGGGTCCAAATTTAGTTGCAGCGCATTGCGTTCACGTTGATGAGCAGGATTTACATTTATTAAATCAGAATAATGTTAATGTCGTCCATAATCCTTCATCAAATCTTATCTTGGGAAGTGGAATTGCCGATATATCAAAAATGCTTGATTTGGGTATAAATGTTTCCATTGGAACTGACAGCTCAGCGAGCAATAATAGACTAGATATATTGGAAGAGTTGAGAATGGCAGCGCTTTTAGGAAAAGGTATAAATCAAAAACCTGAAATTTTAGATTCGAATCTTATCTTAAAATTGGCAACTTATAACGCTGCTAAATCTATGAATAAAGGTAAGCTTCTTGGTTCTATTGAGTTAAAGAAAAAAGCAGATATTGTCGCTATCAATTTAGATTCAATCCTTTCCCAGCCTGTATATAATCCACTCTCAAGCCTTCTCTATAACGGTAATCAAGGGGGTGTAGAGTATGTTTGGATCAATGGAACATTAAAGCTTAATGCAGGTCAATTAGAAAATATTGATTTAGATAAATTAACTAATATAGCAAAGTCATGGCAAACCAAAATAAAAACAACGTAGATCTCGAAGAAATTGAAAAGTTTAACTTACTAGCCCATAAATGGTGGGACCCAACTAGTGAGTTTAAACCACTTCACGAAATTAATCCCTTAAGATTAAATTTTATAAAGTCATCGGTGAACCTTAAAGGGAAAAAAGTTTTGGATGTTGGTTGTGGCGGCGGAATTCTTTCAGAATCTCTTGCTAGTGCAGGTGCCGATGTGACTGGAATAGATCAGGGTGACAAGGTTATTCAAATAGCTAAACTTCATGCAAAGGAAAGTGGCGTTAAAATTAAATATAAACATATAAACATCGAGGACTTTTATAAGAATACGGACGAAAGATTTGATATTATTACTTGTTTAGAGATGTTAGAGCATGTCCCTGATCCTAATTCAATAATTAATACGTGTTCAAAGCTCCTCAAACCCGGCGGAAAGATATTCTTTTCAACAATTAATAAGAACTTAAAAGCATTTTTATTTGCAATTATTGGGGCAGAATATATTCTTAATTTGTTACCTAAAGGCACGCATGAGTACAAGAAATTCATAAAACCGAGTCAATTGAAGGCTTGGGCAAGCGGAAATAATCTATCATTTGATTCAATTATAGGTATGACATATAACCCCATTACACAGAAATATAAGCTATCTCAGGACACTTCCGTGAATTATATTGTTGAAGCATCTTCAGCAAATGATTAAAAAAGTTTTATTTGACTTAGATGGTACATTAATAGATTCAGCCCACGACTTGGTGCAAAGTGCAAATGATCTATATGCAATACATAATCATTCGCTTATTACATTTGAGGAGGGTCGTGCGGTTGCATCTAATGGAATAAAAGCCTATTTAAACTTACGATTTCATGAAGCAACTGATGATTATTCAGCGCTCACAAATGAGTTTATCAAGATCTATAAAAGTAATATTTTAAATAACCCAATCCTTTTTGATGGCATTCATGACCTCATTAATCTGCTGGATAAAAAAAAAATAGGGTGGGGTATTATCACAAACAAACATCGGTGTTTCGTTGAGATGATCTTGCCATTTATCAACCTTGATCAAAGATGTGAAATTTTAATATGTGGTGATGATGGCATTTCTCCAAAACCATCACCTGATATGTTGATTTCTGCATGTGAATCTCTAAAAGTAAAATCTAATGAAGTGGTTTATGTTGGTGATGCACATAAAGATATAAGCGCTTCAAAAACCGCAAATATGTTTGCAATTCTTGCATGCTATGGGTACTTGAAAAAAGAAGACAAAATAGAAAGCTGGGGTGCAGATGCCGTCATCAATCATCCTTCAGAAATTGCAGCTTTAATAAAAGTTTAAATTATTTTTTTACGTTCAACAATTGATTGAGCTAGGGTACCAGAATCGACATATTCGATTTCACCTCCCATCGGGAGACCACGAGCTATTCGTGTGATATTTATTTTGCTTTCTTTAAGAAGTTCAGCTATGTATTGTGCTGTTGTATTACCTTCCGTTGTAAAGTTAGTTGCAAGAATTATTTCATTGATTTCACTTTTTTTAATTCTTTCAAGCAACTTATTAATATGAATTTCTTTAGGTCCAACTCCATCGAGGGGTGAAAGCCTTCCCATTAAAACAAAGTACATGCCTTTGTAGGAGCGTGTTTGTTCAAGCATAAGAAGATCAGTTGGCATTTCTACAACGCAGAGAGTGTATGAAATTCTGTTTGGTGAGGCACATATTGAACATATCTCCTTTTCAGAGAAATTGTTACAAAGTTTACAATGACCAAGTTTATTTAGCGATTCTTCAATTGAGCTAGCTAGTTTGTGAGCTCCCTTCCTATCTCTTTGCAGTAAATAATAGGCTAATCTAAGCGCTGACTTAGGCCCAACTCCAGGAAGGCATTTTAATGACTCTATAAGATTTTCTAGTGTGTTATTAGTCTGCATACTACTAAAAAGGCAAATTCATTCCCGGAGGAACTAAGCCTCCCATTTTTTGTGAGGAGGTACTCTCAACCTTGCCTAATGCATCTTTAAAAGCAACCATTATCAAGTCTTCTAGCATCTCCTTATCTTCAAGAAGAGAGGGATCGATATCAATTTTTTTAATTTCATGTTTGCAGGAGATAGTTATTTTAATCATACCGTTACCCGCTGCCCCTTCTACATCAATACTCGCAAGTTCTGCCTGGGCTTTTTGGAGATTTGCTTGCATCATTTGTGCTTGTTTCATTATATTACCCATGCCACCTTTAGCCATATTATTGTCCTTTATTATTTAATGGTTGAATGCTTGTTGGAACTACTTGTGCGTCAAAATTTTCAATTAAATCCTTTACAAATCCATCTTTCATCATAGCAGATTCAGTTTCCTTTAATAGCTTAGATTTTTCTTCAGATGTCTTAATAGCAGGGGTTTTTTTCACTTCATCAACTAAAATTTTTACTTTAATTTTTTTATTAAAATGATTTATTAGTGATTCTTCAAGTTTTTCGACATAGTTACTTTGCATCAAATGACTTTTATTTGAATCTAAGGTAAGTTCAAATATATAATTTTGATAGGCTTTAAATTCACATTCTTGTGCCAATGCATTAGCAATTCCAAGTTTAAGATTTTTAACTAGATTGTGCCAATTACCATCAAATTCTAAAGTCTCTTTAACTTCTTTTTTTACTTCAATTTGAGAGCTTTTTTTTTCCTCGGTCGGTTGAATCGGGGGCGTTGCTCTTTTTTCTGACAAATTAGATTCTAATTTGTCAGTTTGCAAGGAAGGGAAAAAGGCTAACATTCTTAGCAAAGTCGTATTAAATCCGATTAACAAGTCAGGCGCTAAATAAATATCTTTTTTTCCATTTATAACAATTTGATAGAGAAGCTGAAGTGTTTCTGGGGAATACAATTTACTTAGTTGTTTAATTTCATTATTGCTTTGCAAATCTTCGTTACTTTCGGGAGCCACTTGATAAACTGAAATCTCATGAATTAGTTTAGCAAGATCAATTAATGTGCTATCTAGTGCAATATTTTTATCATTCATTCCATGAGCAATTTCAATAAGCTCTCCACCCTTGTTCTCTGATATTTTAAACAAGATATCTATTAGAAAATTATTATCAACGACACCTAGCATTTCGCTTACTTTATTTTCTGATATTTCACTTCCAGAATATGCAATCGCTTGATCAGTTAGTGAAAGTGCATCCCGCATACTCCCTCTTGCTGATTTTGCAATGAGACCTAATGCTTTTTTTTCGGATTTTATTTTTTCGTTCGTCAATATCATATCAAGATGATTAGAAATTTTTTCAATAGTCATTTGTTTTAAATTAAACTGTAAACATCTTGATAGTACCGTGACAGGTACTTTTTTTGGATCAGTTGTTGCCAGGATAAACTTGATGTGTTCAGGAGGCTCTTCAAGTGTCTTTAGCATCGCATTAAAGGCACTATTAGAGAGCATATGTACCTCATCAATGATATAAACTTTAAATCTACCTGAGGTGGGAGCGTATTGCGAGTTCTCTAAAAGCTCTCTCATTTCGTCAACTTTTGTATTTGACGCTGCATCCACTTCGATTAGATCTACAAAATTTCCTTTATCTACCGAGATACAGGAAGAACATTCTCCACATGGTTTTGATGAAATACCTTTTTCACAGTTGAGTGATTTTGCTAAGATCCTTGCTAATGTTGTTTTACCTACACCGCGAGTACCAGTAAATAAATAAGCATGGTGAAGTCTTTCTTGGTCAAGTGCGTTAACTAGGGCTTGCACCGTATTTTCTTGACCCACAAGAGTGTCAAAATTTTTTGGACGCCATTTTCTAGCTAATACTTGGTGTGACATTTATACGCTTAATTTTAATTGAAAAAAATGGCGAGCCAGACCCCCGGCACTTGTATCCTTAGTTGTGGCTGCTTGCTTCCGCATCTGACCAGGTTGGCTAAATCGCAATGCGAGGAGGCCCGCCATTTTTGATTTTACCTTACTTTATAATATTTTTTTATTAATTTAGCCACAATGCTTTACAGGGTGATCTTTAAGATAATCCCATTCTTCATCTGTATAAATTCTTGATCGAATAATGAAGCGCAAACCTGTCGGTCTTTCCAAGGAAAATTGCCCCCCAGTTCCTTTGATAGCATCAAGGGTAATATGCGTGTGCTCCCAATATTCAAATTGTTCAGCACTCATATAAAAGGGTGTATTTCTTACTATACCAATTTCAACATCAGCATTACCTAAATAGAATTCTCCTTTGGTATAGCACATAGGGGCGCTTCCATCACAGCAACCACCTGACTGATGAAACATAAGCTCACCATGCTCTGCTGTAAGCTCATCAATGAGTTTATCCGCTGAATCTGTTGTCGATATTCTGGTTATCATTAGTTAAATTAAGGTCAAGATATAAATTTGACCTTAAAAATTTTACCTAATATTTCAGTTTAAAAGAATCCTAGTTTGGTTTCTGTATAACTAACTAGTAAATTTTTTGTTTGTTGATAATGGTCAAGCATCATTTTATGTGTCTCTCGACCGATACCGGAAGATTTGTAGCCACCAAATGCTGCATGAGCCGGGTATGCGTGGTAACAGTTAGTCCAAACTCGCCCAGCTTGGATACCCTTACCCATTCTAAATGCGGTATTACCATTTCTTGTCCATACACCCGCACCTAAACCATAAAGTGTATCATTCGCAATCTCTAACGCTTCCGCCTCATCTTTAAAGGTAGTTACAGATACTACTGGACCAAATATTTCTTCTTGGAAAATGCGCATTTTATTACTGCCTTTAAATACGGTGGGCTCAATATAGTAACCATCTGCATGCTCACCTTCAAGCATAGTTCTATTACCACCAGTGAGAAGTTCAGCACCTTCTTCTTGACCAAGCTTAATATATGAAAGTATTTTTTCCATTTGCTCGCTAGATGCTTGTGCCCCAATCATTGTTGATGCCTCTAAAGGACTCCCCTGGGTAACAGCTTTTACTCGCTCAAGTGCTCTTTCCATAAATTGATCGTATATAGATTCTTGGATTACTGCACGTGATGGACAGGTACATACTTCACCTTGGTTTAAGGCAAACATCGTAAACCCTTCTAATGCTTTATCAAAGAAGCTATCATCTTTATCCATAATGTCTTCAAAGAAAATGTTTGGTGACTTACCACCTAATTCAAGTGTGACGGGAATAATATTTTGTGAAGCATACTGCATGATTAGGCGACCAGTTGTTGTTTCACCTGTGAACGCAATTTTTGCTATACGTGAAGAGCTTGCTAAAGGCTTTCCTGCTTCCAATCCAAAGCCATTTACTACATTCAACACTCCAGCAGGAAGAAGGTCTCCAATAATCTCTATTAACTCCATAATAGAAACAGGAGTTTGTTCTGCTGGCTTAAGCACAATACAGTTACCTGCGGCTAAAGCTGGCGCTAATTTCCATACTGCCATAAGGATAGGGAAGTTCCATGGAATGATTTGCCCGACAACACCTAAAGGCTCATGAAAATGGTATGCCATTGTCTCATGATCTATTTCTCCAATTGAACCTTCTTGAGCTCGAACTGCACTTGCGAAATACCTAAAATGATCGATTGCTAGAGGTATATCAGCAGCCATTGTTTCTCTTATTGGCTTTCCATTATCAATTGTTTCAGCAAGCGCAATAGTCTCTAGATTTTGTTCCATCCTATCAGCTATTTTGAGAAGAATGTTTGCGCGTTCAGTTGCACTTGTTTTACCCCAGCCATCTTTTGCAGCATGTGCAGCATCTAAAGCTAAATTTATATCTTTTTCATTTGATCTCGCTACCTCACAAAAAGGCTTCCCTGAAATAGGAGTAATATTTTCAAAGTATTTACCATCAGCTGGTTTGACCCATTTATTGTTTATGTAGTTATCATACTTTTCTTTGCCATAAGGGCTTTTTACGCCTAAGTTTTTCAATGTATCGAAAGCCATGATTTCTCCTGTTTAGATTTTGATTATATTGGATTAAATTTTGTTTATTATTTACAGTAGATTAATACTAATATCGCTATAAATCAAGCGCTTTAAAATCTAAAACTCTTATAGGTCATATATATGAATTTTAAACAATAGTTTTGCTTAATATTGTATTTTTATTAAATATGAGCTGGGTTAGATATATAATTCATAAAAAATACGGAAGGGTGGATGAGTGGTTTAAGTCGCACGCTTGGAAAGCGTGTTTAGGGTACCCCCCTAACGCGGGTTCGAATCCCGCTCCTTCCGCCACTTATAAATAAATATATCTAATTTTATGAATAGCTTACCAAAGTAATTAGCAAAAATTTATAAAATAAAATAGATTTAGCAAAGTGCCGATTAAAATATTAAATAAAAATTTATTTGCAATTTTCTCTGCTGTTAACAAAACCAACACTTATTACTTGATCAAGAGGATAACTTGAAAAATAAAATTTTTCGCGGTATTCAATAGATGAATATATAGAAACTCTCTTACGATTTAAAATTTTTTTAGAAATACCCTTTTCAAAGTTAAATAAATGTACGCCATTTCCCCTATACCCACCCCATAATAGATCAACTGGTTCTCCAAGCTTATTACACATTGGCTTTATGGTATAAACCATTGGCGTTTCTTGTATATTTGCAATTTTATTAAACTCCTTACCGTCTCGTGAATAGAATAGTGTCGAAATTGTATTTTCAGGATTTTCTTTATTTCCAGCCCAGCCTGTGGCTATTAAAAGACCATTTGCTGAATCGTTAAAAGCATATATTTGAGTATGTTCAGGATTTGTAAATACTAGTTGAGCTTTTTTTAAATCTTTAGTTTTAAAAACACCAGAATTTGCAACAATATAAAGATAAGACTCAAATATCATAAAACCATTGATTTGTACTATTGCCGAATTAAGAGTATCAATTTTCCTCTTTTTCCAATTAAATCCATCATCAGAAAGAAAAATTGCTGATGAGTTGTCAGCTGTACCTGCAATATATGTATTTTTATATTTTGTAATAGAGCGGAAACCATGCTCATTGGAAGAAAAAGTATTAAATTTTTTCAAATCATCTGTAAATAGAATTTTTCCAGATTTTGTATCTGTATCAAAAACTAAAAATAAACGTTCGTCATTATCATTAAAAGTGCTTCTAAGCTGAAAATCTGGATCCACATGAACACCAAGATCTACTAGCAAATCAAACATATTTCTATCTTCATTAAAGATATAAATTTGATTTGAGTTATTAACTTCATGAACAAAAAGAAAAAGCTTCCCTTTAAATTTATTGATGCTAAAGCCATATGCAATATCAAGGCCAGGGGAAAAATTTTCTGAGGGTACAAAGTTTACTGGTATCGTTGAAATTTGAATGCTTGGGGGGGAGCTTGCTATAACGTTACTAAAATAGATACTATAAATTATAAATATAAAAAATAACTTAAGTTTGTTCATTTTTTTTGGTGGTTTTTCAAGGTATAGGTTATTTATTTTCATTGTTAAGTAGTTAAAATCAGCTCACGCTTTAATTATAATTAGTGTTTAATAAAAAATAATAATTTTAAACATTTTCATTTATTTAATTAAAAAATCAAGCTTCACAGTCTTAAAGAAAAGAATGCTTCTTTACTAACCAGAAAAACCACTTTAACATTAGATTAGAATATAAAGGACTTTACTTAAATAAACCGCAAGACTTTTTAATTTCTCCCAATAGATCAACATAAGAAAGTTTTTTAAGATCTTTTGATACTAAAGTTATAAATGGAGGTCTTGTTAATTCTGATTTTTGCCCAGAGGTTGTTGGTCCAAAAAGTGCAATCCCAGGTTTTCTTAAACAAGAAGCTATATGGCAAGGCCCAGAATCGTTTCCTATTATAAATGATGAGTTATAAATTACTCCAGCCAAATTACCCCAGCTTAACGATTCAAATACGTGACCAATAAGTGATTGCTTCAAGTCTAATTCATCCGGACCTAAAATATTTATTACATCATAGCCCCTAATCATAAATTCTTTTGCTATCTCTTTATAAAATGGCCATCTTTTTTCCTTATGTTTTTTTGATGAACCAGGAATTAAGACAACATAATTCTTTGATATATTATTTTTTTTTAATAAGAGAGAAACATTATTTACCATCCAAGAAAGATCTGGGTCAAATATCTCTTTTGATTTCATTCCATTATTCTTTAGCATATCTATTAAACCCTGAAGTCCAGATACGGGATGGTCAGCTCTTTTAGTTGTTATCCATAATGCATTTTTCAGTAAAATAAATTTGTATATCAGTGTTCTTTGAGAATTTTGTAAGTCATAAACATATGAAAAATTATAGGAGTGAAGTTGCTTAACTAATTTATAATAAATCTTTAAATTCCATAAAGAAACACGGTTATCTTCAATAATATTATTGAAATATGGGGTTATCATCATTAGTTTTTTATATAATGATGATGTTAGTAAGATAATATGAGCATTTGGGTGTCTCCTTTTAATGCTTTTGAATATTCCATCTGATTGGATTAGGTCACCAAATGCACCATGCTTTATTATCAGTATGTTTTGTTTTTTTTGTTGCATGCTTTATTTTTCAATTTACTAATCGAGTTATATATATTCATGATGTTCTCAGAGAAGGCTCGCTCACTATAGTATTCTAGAAATTTTTTATATCCATTTTTTGCTAACAGCTTTCCAAGCACATGATCATTAATTACTTTTTTAATAGCACTAACTAGCTGATCAACATTGTCAATTTCAACAAGCAAACCATCGTAGTTATCAATAATAATAGCTTTTGGTCCAGGTGATTTACAGCTAACATTTGGCTTTTTTGCTGCCCATGCCTCAATAATAACTGCTCCAAAAGCATCATTTCTTGATGGAAAAACACAAATATCTGCAGATGCCATTAACGCCTCTTTATCATCCCTCCATCCAAGAAACTTTACACGACAGGATAAACCAAGCCTTTCAGTTTGTTCTTTTAAGTCCTTAGTAAGTGGTCCTGTACCTGCAATCCAAAGGTATGCTTCAGGAATTTTAACCATTGCATTTATTAAAATATCTATACCCTTCACTGGATGAAGTCGTGATAATGATAATAGTAGTGGTTTATCTTCTGGTGTATCAAAATCTTTTCTTGATAATTTTGTAGAAATATTTTTTTTTGTATAGATTGGCAGCTCATATATTTTTGAAAGCTCTATGCCTTGTGCAGCTATATGAATTTTTAATTCCTTTGTAAGTGCGATGTGATAATCACAGGCCTTAAATCTTTTAACACCTCTATAGCCACTATGCCAACCAATATTAACGTGTTCTCCATTTATCAAAAAACTACTAGCTCGCCCCATCCAATAGTGAGCAATATCTGGCTTAAATTCTTTAATAACTTTAGATATTATAAATTTAGTTGAACATTTGAATAATTTATTAAATGAAACTGCTTTATACGGAATTTTAAGCTCTCTTAGCTTTGTAATACCTTTTATATTTTTTTTATTTACTATTGCATATTGTTCTACATTGATATTATTTAATGCAGTGAGTGCATCAATATAAAATATCTCCGCTCCTCCATCAGAGTAACCTCCCATTAGTTGCAATACTTTCAAAATTTAATTTTTCTAATAAATGGGATTAATCTACCTAATTTTCTTTGCCAATTAATCCATTTTCTGGAACTTGAAAAATCTTGTTTTTTACAGTCTATCAATGTCATATCTCCGCATCCTGAAATAGTATGTAATCCATCAGAAAACTCCTTATGTAAATAAGGTTTTATTGATTTTATCTTTTTTGCTTTAAAGGTTTTTGGAGTGAGTTCTAATATTTTAATAATATTAATTTGTCCACCATATGTTCTACTGGAATCTTGAACAGGTAAATGTATTAGATTGTCTGATATGTATGGTTTGCCTCCAGGTCGACTTAATTCAATATTGTTGCTGACAGGGTTTTTATCATGAACTTTCCAATCTCCCAATAATCTATCAGAATATGCAATATTCATTTCTCTAAGAGCTTTCTTATTTTTCCCTGGTAATGAATAAAACATCCACCATTTACTATTATGCTTAATTATACTTGTATCTATCATAGGTGTGTTTGGAATCACTTCCTTTACTCTCTTCCATTTTGTTGGAAAATTTAACGCTTCATATATATATGTCTTTCCAGACTTGCTTGACTCAGGGACCATATAAATTTTATTCCCATCCTCAATAAGAAAAGGGTAGGATAAATGTGTTTTTTCATTTAATACGTTCTGAGTTGATAATTTTTTTAAATTTTTATCAAAAGTAATACAATCAATCCTCCCTTTTTTTTCTCTGTAATCTAAAAATTCAACAAACAAATAAAGTTTATTATTTTTCCAAATGCCAAATGGATCGGCAAAAAATTGATATGAATTATCAGGTTGAACCCAAATAATATTTTTTTTACTTGGTTTTTGTGAAAATTTTAAAAGGGGTTGTTTAGCAATGCCAACTATCCATAAATCAGTTTCATATTTTTTTTTCATTTATTTTTTTAATTATTCATGAGTTTAGTTATCAAATACCTTTATTACTCAAAGGAATAATCCCAATAGAAGCAGTATCTTCAAGGAAGAGAAATAGTTTTTTATCTTTAAATTTTAAGTCTCTTATTCTCTCTTTCACAGATATTCTTTTTAATTCTGTCGGCATTTTTTTAGAATTTAATTTAAAGAACCATAGAGATTTATTTGCCATTGATGCTGCAACATATGTTTTTTTTCCTATTTTTATAACTTCAGAAATTCCAATCGAAGGAACAAAATATTTAATCGGTTCTATAAAGCTTTTTACTTTATGCGATTTGGAGATAGGTGCCTCTTCTCCATAATGAGCGCCATATGATGCAAGAGGCCATCCATAGTTCTTTTTTTTAGCTGCTAACTCATTAAATTCAATTATATTAATCTCATCACCACCAGCTGGCCCATGTTCAGTTTCAAGTAAAAAATTATTTTTTTTATCATAATATAAACCTTCTGGATTGCGGTGTCCCATAGAAATAATCTCGTAGGTTGTATCATGGATATTAATTTTTATAATTTTCCCATTAACTTTTGAGATTTCTTGAGATAGATAGCTTGATTTACGTCCATATGTGCCAATTGAAAGAAGAATGTGATCATTATCAAATGCTACAATTCTGCCACCAGCTTCATGAGCGTTAAATTTTCGATTGAATTTTATGCAGTCAGTTGCTGAAAATAACTTTATAAAGTTAATTTTTTTATAGTCTATCTTTGAAAAGAGGACTCCGGTATTCCAGCAATCATTTGAAATTTCTTCGGTATATGATAAAAAAATTAAATTATTTGAAATTGTCAAATCTTTAAAAGAAAATCTTGATTCGGACTCATCTCCTTTTAAAAACTGTTTTTCATTTAAAAATAAATTTAGATTATTTTCAACTTGCTGAAACTCGATCTTTTCGTTGCCAATATAATCAGAGAATCCCAATATACCTCTTGAGGATAAAATAAATAATTTGTCATCATAAAAGTCTAGATATCCACTTCCAGGGGTTATCTTTGCAATCCCGTGGGCAAATATTTGAGGTTCAATTAAATATTTATCCATCACTAATCCATCAGCTAATAAAACATCATTTTCTTTTGAAGCGGTAATATTTCTTAAAGACTTTTTCGCATTTAATTCTAAATCTAAATAAAATTTTCTTAAATTTTGAATTCTTGTTTCTTCAGTTACGATATCCTTATAATCAAATCCATATTTTAAGAATTTTTTTATAGTGTCATCGTAACCTCGTCCAAAAGGCCATATTTCTTGTTTTAAAAACTGTGCCCCTAGAAAAAAGCTTACGATAAGTAATAAAGAGAAAATGAATGATTTTTTTGATAACATAAACATATTTAAAAGTACGGTAATTAAATAAATTTTAACCCAATATGATTGATGTCTATGAAAAAAATAAAAAAATGGATTTTAGTTTTTGGTCTTTGGGCTTTTATTGGCTTATTAATACACAATCAATTTAACCCAAATACAGTTTTTGGGAGTGTAATGGGAAGTGCTTTTATTTTTATTTGGTTTGGGGTTCTTATTATCGCAATCTTTATAAGACAAAAATTAAAAAAGAAATAATGAAAAAATTACCTATTATTTTTCTTATGTTACAAATTATGGTTCTTGGTTGTAGTCATGATGAACAAACCTTCGAGTCTGGATATGATGATGGATATGCTGAGGGGTTTAATACTCAGTGTGAAGTTAGTAAAATTTCAATCAATGGTCATTGGGATTCAGCTGAGTACAGTAAAGGCTATAAAGTAGGCAGAAAGGATGGAGTCAGAGCTTGTGAACTTTATCAAGAAAAATAATTTCTTAATTTTTCTTATTTTTTTTACGCCAGTTTTATCATTGGCCGAAACAATTATTGATGATTACAGAAAGTATGATGTTACCAAAACTAAATTCACTTTAGAAAAGTCTGCGAAAGACCTAAGTTATCCGTGGGCACTGTCATTTATTGACAAAACAAACGTTGTCATTACGGAAAAAGATGGCGGCCTTTATAAAGTGGATGTTCTATCAGGTAAAAAGCAAAAAATTAAACATAATATCCCTCATATAGGTTATGACGGTGGTGGGCAAGGAGGCCTGCTTGATGTTTATTTTAACCCTTCAGATGGTTATACTTATTTCACATATAGCCATAAATCATCTAAATTAAATCGATCAAAACAATTAAGCAAAAAATCAAGTACGGCAATCGCTCGCGGGAGATTAATTGAAAATGAAATTAAAGATTTTGAGATACTGCTGATCGCAAAACCTGAATTTTTAGAAAATCGGCATTACGGTTCTAGAATAGCTATCAAAGGAGACGACTTATTTGTAAGCTTTGGAGAAAGAGGTCAAGGTATGATCTCTCAAGATCCCTCAAAGCACCCAGGGAGTATTGTTCGTATCAAGACAGATGGTACAATCCCACCCGATAACCCACGTTTTATAAAGGAAAAGGATTGGTTACCAGAAATCTATGTCATCGGTGTGAGGAATCCACAAGGAATAGCTATCTCTCCTCATGATGATGAGATATATTTCTCAAGTCATGGCCCACGCGGCGGAGATCATATAGGAGAAGTTGAGTTTGGGTCAAATTATGGTTGGAAGGATATTGCTTGGGGTGGAAGAGAATACTATGGTCTGAGTATTGGGGATAGCCCCTTTAAAAATAAGTATAAGAAGCCCTTAATAAGCTGGGTCCCTTCGATGGGAGTCAGTAGCATTCAATTTTATGAGGGCAGGGCGTTTCCTGAATGGCAAGGCGATTTATTAGTTGCATCATTAAATGGCGAAAGTTTAATTAGGCTGGATGTCAAGAATAACGAAATTGTTGCAAAGGAAATTATCTTCAATGATAAGATTGGGAGAATAAGAGATTTTAAAATTGACTATAATGGAAATATTTACCTAATTAGTGATAGTCCAAAATCATATTTATGGAAACTATCTAAAATTTTATAAGGATGTGAAATGAATAAAATATTACAAAATCTTTTTTTAATTATTCTAGTGAGCTTTACTCTTGGCGGCTGTGGAAGTAATTCAAATAAAAAATATGAGGGCTTTTTGATGCCAGAGTCTGTTGCAGAAGGCCCTGATGGCTCTATTTATGTTTCAGAGATTGGTGAGCGTGATATTGATAAAGATGGAAAGATTAGCAAGATTAACCGAGATGGAACCATAGAGACTGTGGCATCTGGCCTTTATGATCCAAAGGGTATCGTGTTTTACAATGATAAACTATATGTCACTGATCGTGACGTAGTGATTGAGGTAGATCTAGACGGCACATGGCAGGTCTATGCTGGAACAATGTTGTTTCCAAAGGCGCCTGTATTCTTTAACGATATCGATGTTTCAAGCAACGGAACTTTATATGTCAGTGACAGTGGAGACTTTAAAGAGAGCGGATTTATTTTTGCAGTAAATACATCTGGCGAGATTGATCTTTTATTTGAAGGAAATGATCTTATTAAAGCACCTAATGGGCTTTTAGTACTAAATGATTCAAAGTTACTAATTGTTGATTGGGCAGGTGATTTGTTAGAAGGCGATTTAAAAAACCAAGGCATTAAAAAATTAGGTGAAGGTTTTGAGGGTGGGGATGGCCTAGCAATTAAGAAGGATACGATCTATATTAGCAGTTGGACAAAAGGAACCATATATTCATTTAAAAATGGAAAAACAGATGTTGTCGCAGATGGTTTTGAGGCTGCTGCGGATATTGCACTAGTTCATGACAATAAGGTTTTAGTTGTGCCTGACATGAAAGCTGGGTCAGTTACGTTTATAGGCATTTAAAGGGTGTTTTAAGAATGAAAAAAGAATACTACATCGACTACCCACAAGAGAAAATAGAGCCAGGCCTTAATCTATATAGATGTTCAATATGTAAAAAAGAATCCTTATTTATCAATGGTTTATTAAATAAACATGATGCTAATTGTAGTTATAGAGTTGAGCAAGAGAAGCAATTAGTTGATTAATAATAATCAAGAATGTATTAAAGCTGTCGACCTCGCACTTTCTGGTAAGTGGGACGAGGCCCATGCAATTGTTCAAGAAATAAATACAGACTTTGCGCAATGGATTCACGCAGTTTTACATAAAATTGAGGGAGATGAATCTAACAGTCGTTATTGGTATAACCGATCTGGTTTAAGGACATATGAATCTTACAAAAACCCTGACCAGGAGCTTTTAGTTATAAAAGAAGATTTATTTTTATAACACTTCTTTTTTTCAAACAATATCTACCAAAATTTCTTTATAACTAATTCATATAATCAATTGATTCTTGATCTAGTCTTATATATGATATATAAGACTAGAAAGCAAAGAGGTGATATATGGAACTACTTTACGTGGAAGTTAAAAAGAAAATAACGCAAAGCTTGATTCAAGGCGAATGGGGTCCTGGTGAGGCTATACCGAGTGAAATTGAACTCGCAAACATATATGATGTTAGCCAAGGCACTGTTAGAAAGGCAATTGATGATCTTAGTGCTGAAAGTATTCTAGTTCGTAGACAGGGAAAGGGCACCTATGTTGCTACCCATAATGAGGAGAATATTCAGCTACGTTTCTTAAGATTAACTTCACAATTTGGGTTAAATGAAAAGTTAGATAATCAATTAATCTCTTTCTCTAAAGAAAAAGCTACCAATAAACTTGCAAAAATATTAAACATAAACCCATCATCAACTATTATTTCTGTAACTAGGATATTAACCTTCAATGAAAAACCATTAATTTTAGATGTCATAAAAATACCAGCCCAATCATTTAGAGGTTTAACTGCTGAAATGATTGTCAAAAATAATGGATCAATGTATCGAATGTATGAGACTGATTTTGGAGTAAGGATGTTACGAGCTGACGAGAAAATTATAGCTATTACTGCTAATTCAGAAACAGCTTCTCATTTAAAAGTACAAGAAAAGCACCCACTATTAAGTGTTGAACGTATTTCTTATACCTATAAGAACAAACCTCTTGAATGGAGATTAGGTCTTTATGTAACAGATAACCACTTTTATCGATCAGAACTTGACTAGGAAAACTTAATGAAATCAAATGAAAAAAAAGCCTTGGATTACCACGAATATCCTAAGCCAGGTAAATTAAGAGTTGAATCATCTAAAGCCTGTGAAACTGCAGAGGAATTATCTCTAGCATACACACCAGGCGTTGCAGTTCCCGTAAAAGAAATAGCAAAAGACGAAAAAAATGCTTATAGGTTTACGAACAAAGGAAATCTGGTTGCGGTTATTACGGATGGATCTGCAGTACTTGGTCTAGGAAATGTTGGAGCCTTAGCAGGTAAGCCTGTGATGGAGGGTAAAGGCGTGTTATTTAAAAGATTTGCAGGTATTGATGTCTTTGATATTGAGGTAAATTGTAAGGATCCAGATGAATTTATAAGAACAGTTGAAAATATAGCACCGACTTTTGGAGGTATTAACTTAGAGGATATTGCAGCACCAAACTGTTTTTATATTGAAAATGAGTTAAAAAAAAGGTTAGATATCCCCGTCTTTCATGATGACCAACATGGCACTGCAGTTATTGTTGCAGCGGGATTGGTGAATGCCCTTGAAATTCAAAAAAAGAAGATTGAAGAAGTTAAGATTGTTTTTTTAGGTGCTGGTGCAGCTGGGTGTTCCTGTGCAAGACTCCTTAAAAAAATGGGTGCAAAAAATATTGCCTTGGTTGATAGGAAAGGCGTTCTAAATAAAAATAGAAAAGATTTAAATCAATATAATCAAGATCTTGCTATAGATACACAAAGTAATACATTTGATGAATACATTGTTGATGCTGATGTATTCATTGGTGTTTCGGGAGCCAACCTTTTAAAAGAATCACATCTATTGAGTATGTCAGCTGATCCCATTATTTTTGCATTAGCTAACCCAGATCCTGAAATACTTCCTTCTGATGCTCATCAAATTAGAGATGATATTGTGATGGCTACAGGCAGATCTGACTTTCCCAATCAAGTAAACAATGTTCTTGGATTCCCATTTTTATTTAGGGGGGCTTTAGACGCTAAAGCAACCGAAATAAACGATAAAATGCTCATAGCTGCTTCAAAAGCATTAGCAAGCCTAGCTAAGGAGCCAGTTCCACAAGATGTTCTTGAGGCCTACGGCTTAAAATCATTAACTTTTGGTCCTGAATATATAATTCCAAAACCCTTTGATTCAAGATTGATTGATTGGGTTGCAAATGCTGTTCAAAATGCAGCTTGATTCAGACTATGAATAAACAACCTAAAAACTTGAATCTATTCACCATTCGATTCCCAATTCCCGCTATCGTATCAATAATGCATCGTATGAGTGGCGTTATCATTTTTTTACTTATGCCATTTATTACGATTGGGTTTTCAATTACTTTAATGTCTTCAAATGCTTTTGCTAATGTCATATCAATCTTTGATTTATGGCCTGTAAGGATTTTAAGTGCATTGTTAGTGTGGGGTACCTTTCATCATTTTATTGCAGGATGTCGGCATTTATTATTAGATTTGCAGATTGGAAATGATTTAATCATTGCGAGGCTAACCAGTAAAACGGTATTAATACTAAGTTATATTTTTACTGCACTGGTATTTTTGATTTGAGTAGAGTTAGCCTAAAATCTCCATTTGGTGGAATGACGCAATGGCTTTATCAACGGTTCACAGCATTTTTCATGATTGCCTACTTAGCAATCATTGTATTTTATTTTTTATTTAATATATTTACCTTCGAGTCTTGGGTGGCTTTTATGTCGCCTTTATGGATGAGATGTACAACCTCAATTTTTTTTATATTTATGATTATTCATGCATGGATAGGGATTCAACATGTTATTGATGATTATATTAAATTAAGTTTTTTGAAGGCTTTAATAAATATAATTTTTTTACTTTTGACGCTCGCACAAATTATATATTTGCCTTATTTCTTAATGGTAATTTTCAATGGTTAAAAATTTTAAATTTGATTCTATTGTTGTTGGTGGCGGCGGCGCTGGATTAAGAACATCTATACAACTTTCCGGAGCGGGCCAAAGGGTCGCTGTTATTTCAAAAGTTTTTCCCACAAGATCTCATACTGTTGCTGCCCAAGGTGGCATTGCTGCAGCGCTAGCAAATGTTTCTGATGATAAATGGTTATGGCATATGTATGACACGATCAAAGGATCAGATTATTTAGGTGACCAGGACGCTATCGAATACATGTGTAAAAATGCAGCTGAGGCGATATATGAACTTGAGCATATGGGAATGCCTTTTGATAGAAATGCTGATGGCCGCATTTATCAAAGACCATTTGGTGGAATGACAAAAAACTTTGGTGAGTCATCAATCTCAAGAACTTGTGCGGTGGCAGATAGAACGGGACATGCCATGTTGCATACTCTTTATCAAAAAAATATTGAACTGCAGACCCAATTTTTTATAGAATGGATTGGTTTAGATCTTATTAGAGATGAGGACGGAGATGTTCTTGGATTAATTGCTTTGGAATTACAGACAGGGGATTTGGGAATCTTTCATGCAAAGAATACCATTTTTGCTACAGGTGGAGCGGGAAGGATTTTTCAAGCAAGCACTAATGCATTTATTAACACAGGCGATGGCCTTGGCATGGCTGCAAGAGCAAATATTAGCTTAGAAGATATGGAGTTTTGGCAATTTCATCCTACTGGAATTCTTGGTGCGGGTGTCCTAGTTACAGAGGGTGTACGCGGTGAAGGAGGCTATTTAATAAATTCAAATAATGAACGCTTTATGGAACGTTACGCACCTAGCGCAAAAGATTTAGCAAGTAGAGATATCGTTTCTAGAGCAATCGCTCAAGAGGTTTTAGAGGGCAGAGGAATTGGTACAAATAAAAATGGTGTTTATCTCACTTTATCTCACCTGGGTGAAGAATTAATTAACGAAAAGTTACCCGGTATTAGAGAGATCTCAATTAAATTTGCAAATGTGGACCCCGTTAAGGAACCAGTCCCTGTTGTCCCAACAGTCCATTATATGATGGGAGGGATTCCAACAACCTTAAATGGCCAAGTCAGAGATGGTATCAAACAAAAAGAGGTAAATGGTTTTTATGCAGTGGGAGAGTGCGCATGCATTTCTGTTCATGGTGCAAATCGCCTGGGATCCAATTCCCTCTTAGATTTAATTGTTTTTGGAAAAGCAGCTGGTCAACATATCCTAGATTCATCAAAAGGAAAGAAATTGAAAAAACTACCAAATGATGTAACAAGAAAAACTATAGAAAGATTAAAAAAAATAAATACAAAAAGCTCTCTGGAGGACCCAAGGGAGCTAGGTGAGGAATTAAGAGCGGTAATGCAAAAACATTGTGGTGTATTTCGTTTCCCACAACTACTTAATGAGGGATTGGCTAAGGTATATAAGTTGAAGCAGAGAATTGAGAATATATCTATTAAAGATAATTCTAAAGTTTTTAACACAGCAAGAACGGAGGCGCTTGAGCTTCAAAACTTAATTGAAGTCGCTTTAGCAACAATGGCTTCAGCTAAAAATAGAGAGGAAAGTAGAGGGGCACATTCAAGGTCTGATTTTCCAGAAAGAGATGATAATTCTTGGTTACAACATTCCTTATATAACCCTAAAGATGGTTCTTTAGATTACCGACCTGTAAAAATGAAACCTTTAAGTGTTAAATCATTTCCGTTAAAAGAAAGAGTCTATTGAGTTTAAGATGAAAATCTCAATTTATAGATTTAACCCAGATAAAGATAAAAAACCATATAACAAGTTTTACGACGTAAAGAGAACTGATTCCGATACGATGCTATTAGATTTATTAATAAAAATTAAAGCTTTGGATGATTCACTTTCGATGAGGATGTCATGCCGTGAAGGTGTTTGTGGTTCTGATGCTATGAACATAAATGGAAAAAATGGCTTAGCATGCGTTACTAAAATAGACGACTTAAAAAAACCTATTGTAATAAGACCTATTCCTGGACTTCCTGTGATAAGAGATCTTGTTGTGGATATGAAGCAATTTTTTAAACATTACGATTCAATAGATCCATATCTTAAAAGTAAAAACCCCCCACCTAAGAAAGAACGTTTACAGTCACCAGAGGATAGAAAAAAGCTTGATGGCTTGTATGAATGCATACAGTGTGGTGCCTGTACAACCGCGTGCCCTTCATTTTGGTGGAAACCTGATAAATTTGTTGGGCCAGCAGGCTTATTACAAGCTTATAGATTTTTAGTAGATAGTAGGGATGACGCAAAAGAGGAGCGTCTTGACAATCTTGATGATCCTGATCGATTGTACCGTTGTCACAATATTATGAATTGTGCAGATGTTTGCCCAAAAGGCTTAAGTCCCTCAAAAGCAATTGCAGGCATCAAAAAAATGCAAATGACAACTAAAAAACTAAAATTTCAAACCTTAAAAAAAATATTCCATATAAATGAGTCAAAAAATGATACTTGATAATCAAATTAAATATCGTTGCAGAAGAGGTTTATTAGAGCTTGATTTGATTTTAAATAACTTTTACGAAAATAGATTGCAACAACTATCCATTGAAATGAAAAAACTTTTATTAGAGTTTTTAGAAATGGATGACAATAATATTTGGAATATTTTAAATTCTTCTAAGTATTCAAAAAAATATGATTCATTAGTTAAATTAATTTATCCTATTAACTAATGACAATTATAAAAAAAAATGATTTTACCGAATCGATTGCTAGCGCTCTTCAATACATTTCTTATTATCATTCTGAGGATTTTATCCATGCAATGAATCGCGCTTTAGAGGTTGAGAAATCAACTGCTGCAAAGGATGCAATTCTACAGATTTTAACAAATTCAAAGCTTTCAGCATATGGAAACCGTCCAATATGCCAAGATACCGGTATTGTTACAGTTTTTATTAAGCAAGGTATGGAACTTAGATGGGATTCTGATAAAACAATCGAGGAAATGGTTAATCAGGGCGTCAGGAATGCATATCTTGATAAAGAAAATCCATTAAGAGCATCAATTGTTAAAAACCCAATATCAGAACGATTAAATACTAAAGATAATTCACCTGCAGTTGTTCATGTCAGCCTCGTGCCAGGAAGTGATTTAGATATAAGTATTGCTGCAAAAGGTGCCGGCTCAGAAAATAAGGCAGTACTGGGGATGTTAAATCCATCAGATAATATTGTTGATTTTATTATAGATGAAATACCTAAAATGGGCGCCGGGTGGTGTCCTCCTGGAGTTTTAGGTATAGGTATTGGTGGTACAGCGGATAAGGCGATGGTAATGGCAAAAGAATCACTATTTGAGACTATCGATATTCAAGAATTAATCAAAAAAGGACCTTCAAACAAAATTGAAAGTTTAAGAATTGAATTATATGAAAAAATCAATCGTCTAGGCATAGGGGCTCAGGGGTTGGGTGGGCTCACTACCGTCCTAGACGTTAAGGTCAAAGATTATCCAACGCACGCAGCTTCACTTCCAGTGGCGATCATTCCTAATTGTGCAGCTAATAGGCATATTCACTTTAAAATGAGCGGTGATGGTCCAGTTAAATTAAAACCACCCAATTTTGAAGTATGGCCTAAAGCAGAGTGGTCACCAAAAGAAACGAGCACAAGGGTTAACATAGACACCCTCCAAAAAAAAGATCTAGGAAAATTTAAGCTTGGGCAAAGTTTACTACTTAGTGGAAAAATCTTAACTGCCAGAGATGCTGCGCATAAAAAATTAAAAGAATTGACAGATAAGAATCAACCATTACCTGATGGCTTAGACCTAAAAAATCGCTTTATTTATTATGTGGGTCCTGTCGATCCAGTGGGTAATGAAGTTGTTGGTCCAGCTGGACCTACAACCTCATCCAGGATGGATAAGTATTCATCCCTTATGCTTGAAGATTACGGAGTTATTGGCATGATTGGTAAAGCTGAGAGAGGAAAGGAAGCATTAGAGAGTATTAAGAAAAATAAAGCAGTTTATTTGATTGCTGTTGGTGGTTCAGCTTATCTAATTTCACAAGCTATTAAGTCTTCAAAGCTTATTGCATTTCCTGAGTTGGGAATGGAGGCGATATATGAGTTTGAAGTTGAAGATATGCCCGTTACTCTAGCAGCTAATACTGATGGAGAATCATTGCATGAAGAGGGTGTGAAAAAATGGAATGCAGTTCTAATGAAATATTAAGACCTTAAGTTAAGCGTTCTAGAATATTTTTTTTAAGCTGTTTTATAGTAGTTTCCTCAACTTTTTTTGAGGTAATAAGAAAAAAATCTTCCGCTCTATTACCTAAGGTATTTATTCTTGCCTTATCAATTTCAAGGCTAAGTTGATTAATCTCTCCGCTGATCATGTTCAATAGCCCAGGTCTCGAATCTGTAATAATTTCTAATTCAAATTGTGTGTCATTAATAATTTTATTATTAATGACGGTCTGGATATCATGGTGTTCGGCCTGCCTTGTCTTTCTTAAAGTTATTTCTTTACTTTCAAATTTACGAGGGATTATTTCAGTTAAACCTTGCTCAAGATTTTGGAAGAGTTGGTTATAGCTTTCATTTATATTGTTATCATCCAGCACATGAAAAATATCCAACGCATAGTCATGTGAGGTTGTATAAATTTTTGCATCCAGAATATCCAATTGGTTTTCATAGAAGAAGTTTGTTATTTTTTCAAATAATGAAGGTTGATTTTTAGAGTAAATAAGAACCTCAATAAAGCTTCCTTTGTGATGATGAATTCTTACTATTGGATTATTTGAATGGGTATGTGGCATAAGTAATCGTGTTTGCCAGGCTATTTCGTTGGCATCGAAACGCATGAAGTAATTAAGATCAAGCTTCTGCCAAAATTCATCGTAGTGGTTCTTTTTGATTGCATATTTAGAGAGAATTTTAGCCACCTCTTTTTTTCGATCATTCACCATATCAATTGGTGACTTATGTTGCTCACTTAATAATTTTGTTGTTGATGTGTATAAGTCATAAAGTAGGCTTGCTTTCCATTGGTTCCATACATGCGGGCTTGTACCTCTTATATCAGCTACTGTGAGGAGATATAGCGCATCAAGATAGGTTTGTGTCCCAACTAAATCTTTAAACTCATGAATTACCTGTGGGTCCGAGATATCACTTTTTTGTGCAATTTGAGACATTTTTAAATGAGATTTAACAAGCCATCCGACTAGATGAATTTCCTTTTCTGGCAGACACATTTTTTTACAAAATTTTATCGCTATAAAAAAGCCAAGCTCGGAATGATCTCCGCCTCGACCTTTTGCAATATCGTGAAAAATAGCACCTAAGTACAATAAGTATGGTTTTTTAAATTTAAGAAATATTTCATGACATTCAGGAAACTCATACTTCAAGCTTACTTTACTAAAGCGTCTGATATTCTCAATAACATTTAAGGTGTGCTCATCCACTGTATATATATGGAAGAGGTCGTGCTGCATTTGAGCAACCACTCTCCCAAATGCGGGTATGAAGTTACCTAAAATATTACATTTATTCATTAAGCGTAATGATCGATTGACTTTATCGCGACCTGAAATAACTTCGATAAACTTAGATTGATTTATTTTATTGTTTCTAAATTTTTCATTTATAGTCGGTCTGATGTTATTCAAAGCCTCTAAAAGATTCGCCCCGAATCCTTGCGCCTTGTTTGTTTTTTGGAGGAGGATGAATGGCTCAAAAACATACTTACCAATTATTGGAATATGTTCTTTATCTATATCAATTAAATGATTTGAAAGGATAAAAGGAAATTGGTTATTAATTTGAATAGATTTTGAATTATTTGGGTCAAGTTTCTTAAGTAGAATTTCGTTTAATAATATTATATAATTTACTGATTTATAATAATTTTTCATTAAAACTTCACTAGATTTTTTATTATTCTTTGCCTGGTATCCTAATGCTTTGGATAGCCTAGCTTGAACATCAAATGTGAGTCTATCGTCAGTAGATTTAGATAAAATATGGAGGAGAATTCGATACTTATTTACCTTATTAGTGGTTAATCTAATTTTTTTATATTGATCAGCAGATAAAATTTCCCTCTGTTTTAATTCTTCAAAGGATTTACCTTTATTTTGACTTGCGGCAATCCACAGTATCATTTGTAAATCCCTTAGGCCTCCGGGACTTTCTTTAATATTTGGCTCTAGTTGATATGCTGAATCCCTGTATTTGCGGTGCCGAATAGATTGTTCAGCCATTTTTTCTTTAAAGAACTTTTCGATATTAATTGTTTTATTAATTGTTGTGTTGAATTTTAAGAAAAGATCATGACTTCCAAATATAAGACGCGCTTCAAGCAGGTTGGTAGCTGTTGATATATCGGCAATAAATTCTTCTTTAACTTCTGCAAGATTTCTAACGCTATGACCAATTTTTAAGCCTATATCCCAGCATTTCGTGATGAATTGACTAATGTTTTCATCATTTTCTATACTTTTTTTGCTATTAAGCACCAGTATGTCAACATCGGAATAGGGAAATAACTCATTCCTGCCATAACCGCCAACGGCAATGAGCGTATTTTTTTTAGAAACATTACTATCTATCCATAACTTAATGAGCATATTATCAACAATTTCAGTGTGTTTTTTAAGGAATTGTGAGCCGTTTGTTTTTTTTATGAATTGATTGCAAAGATTTTGGAATTTTCTTTGATAACTTTTTTTCTCAGTAGCTACAGTGTGGGAAGGCATGAATAAATTTTAATCTAAAAATGGTGTTGGCGTATCTTTTGATACTGTTAATACCTCATAACCCCCACTTGTGACCAATATTGTATGTTCCCATTGAGCTGATAGGCTTCTATCCTTTGTTACAACAGTCCAGTTATCTGGTAGGACTTTGATATCTTTTTTCCCTGCATTTATCATGGGCTCGATTGTAAAAATCATGCCTGCTTCGAGTTTGAGACCTTCACCTGGAGTGCCATAATGCAGGACCTGTGGTTCATCATGAAATACTTTTCCGATGCCGTGCCCACAAAATTCTCTAACCACACTGTAAGATTTTGATTCAGCATAACTTTGAATTGCATGGCCTATATCACCAAGATAAGCACCGGCTTTAACCTCTCTTATCCCTAACCACATAGACTGATAAGTTACTTCACAAAGTCTTTTTGCTTGAATTGATGGCTCTCCAACAAAAAACATACGACTTGTATCTCCGTGATAACCATTTTTTATAACGGTAATATCAATATTTACCACATCACCTTTTTTTAATATTTTTTCTCCAGGAATTCCATGACATATTTGATTATTTACCGATGTACAAATTGATTTTGGGAATGGCGTATGTCCGGGAGGTGCGTAATTAAGAGGAGCAGGAATAGTCCCTTGCTCATTTGTCATAAAATCATGACATAGGCTATCAATTTTTTCTGTTGTAATACCTGGTTTTATGTAGGGCGAAATAAAGTCAAGAACTTCAGATGCTAGCTTTCCAGCTATCCGCATCTTTTTTATATCTTCTTGATTATTAATTGTAATTGGCATATTTAATTTCTTTGAGTTTTATATATAAATTGTTGAAATATGTTATCATGTTGCCGATTTATTTTTAAAATTTCCACTAAGTTTTTTTAAGGGTGCTTAGCATTTTTAAACTTAGTGAAGTAATAACCCTTAAAGGAGAAAACTATGTCTGTTACGATGAGACAAATGCTTGAAGCTGGTGTTCACTTTGGACACCAAACAAGATATTGGGATCCAAAAATGGCACCGTATATTTTCGGTGACAGAAACAAAATTCATATAATTAATCTTGAAAAAACTCTTCCTATGTTTGAGGAGACGATGAAATATGTAAAAACATTGTCAGCAAACAAAGGGCGAATTCTTTTTGTTGCAACAAAAAGACAAGCAAGAGAAATTATTAAAGAAGAGGCCATTAGAGCTGACTGTGCTTATGTCAACCATCGATGGCTTGGGGGCATGCTAACTAATTTCAAAACAGTTAAGCAATCAATTAAGCGCCTTAATGAATTACAACTTAGTCTAGAAGACGGTAGTGTTGATAAAATTACTAAGAAAGAAGCATTAGGAATTAAAAAAGAATATGACAAATTAGAGAGATCAATCGGTGGTATTAAAAATATGAATTCACTACCGGATGCAATCTTTGTGATTGATGTTGGTTATGAAAGTGGGGCAGTTGTTGAAGCAACAAAACTAGGGATACCTATCTTGGGTGTAGTTGATACAAATAATTCAATTGATGATATTGATTATGTTATTCCAGGTAATGATGACTCAAGTAGAGCAATCAGACTTTATGCAAGAGGAATTGCAGATGCTGTTCTTGAAGGAAAGAAGAGCGCCATTGATGATTTAGCAAAAATGGTTAAAGAAGAAGACCCTGAAAAAGTTGAACCTAAAACTGAAAAAAATAGCGAATAACAAAATAATTAGGAGTTTATAAAGTATGGCTGAAATTACAGCAAAAATGGTAATGAGCTTAAGAGCTAAAACTGATGCGCCGATGATGGATTGTAAAAAGGCACTGAGCGAGGCGGATGGCGATGCCACTCGTGCCGAAGAAATACTTAGAGTTCGTTTCGGAAACAAAGCCTCAAAAGCATCAACGAGAGTCGCAGCAGAAGGAATTGTTGCCTGCTTTATTAGAGATGATAAAAAGGCGGGAGTGCTTGTTGAAGTAAATTCTGAAACAGATTTCTGCTCAAAAAATGATGAATTTGTTGCATTCGTAAAAAAAATCACAAAGGCAGCAGTTGAAAATGACTTAAACGATTCTGAACAATTATCTAATTTATCGATTGATGGTAAAACAGTTGAGGAGATAAGAACTGAATTGATAGGTAAAATTGGGGAAAATATTACAATCAGAAGGGTTGAGAAGATAATTGCCAAAGACAATCTTTTTTCGTATAACCACGGAGGAAGAGTGGGAGTCATTGTTGATATCAAATCATCTGATGAGGTTTTAGGTAAGGATATCGCTATGCATATTGCTGCCACTAAACCTAAAGCTCTTGACCAAAGTGGTGTCTCTCAGGATTTAATCGATGCTGAAAGAAGGGTGGCGATTGAAAAAGCCAAGGAAGCAGGAAAGCCTGAAGAGATGCTTGAGAAAATAGCAACTGGAACAGTTAACAAATTTTTAAAAGAAATTACATTGGTAAATCAAGTATTTGTTAAAGATGAAAAACAAACAATTGAGCAACTTCTTAAAAATAATAATTCAGCGATAAATGGGTTTAAGTTTTTTATTGTTGGTGAAGGTATTGAGAAAAAAGAGGTTGATTTCGCATCTGAGGTTGCAGCTGCACAACAATAAAAAAATTGTAGTGATTTAAAAAAAAGGATTGTTAAGCATTCCTTTTTTTTTATCTAAAACAGTCTAGAATAACGGATAGTTATGAATAAATTAAAATACAAAAGAGTTCTCTTAAAACTTTCTGGTGAGGCATTAATGGGAAACGATGCATTTGGAGTCAATCCAGAAACTATTAGCAAAATTGTCAGCGAAATCAATCTTATGGTGGATTCTGGAGTTGAATTAGCAATTGTAATTGGTGGAGGAAATATTTTTCGAGGCGTAGCACTTGGATCTAAGGGAATGGACCGTGCAACTGCAGACTATATGGGTATGCTTGCTACCGTCATGAATGCAATTGCCTTACAAGATGCGATGAAACATATTGGTATTATCAGCAGAGTTCAGTCAGCAATTAAAATTGAGCAAATAGTAGAGCCCTATATAAGAGGTAAGGCAATAAGATATATAGAGGATAATAAGGTTGTGATTTTTGCCGCTGGAACTGGCAATCCTTTTTTTACAACTGATACGGCAGCAGCTTTAAGAGCTATTGAATTAAACGCTGAAGTTGTTATAAAAGCAACAAAGGTTGAGGGAATTTTTTCAGCTGACCCAGAAAAGGTGAAAGACGCTAAGTTATTTAAAAAAATTACATTTGATGATGTAATCAGTAATAAATTAAAGGTAATGGATTCAACAGCATTTACGTTATGCAGAGATCAAGGGATGCCTATTGCAGTATTAAGTCTATTTAAAAAAAATGCGCTATTAAACTTTATTCATGGCGAAGAAGAGGGGACTTTAGTTACTATAAATTAAAAAAAGATGAGGAAATATAATGGAAGAACTATTAACTGACTCAAAGGTTAAGATGCAAAAGACTATTGAGTCTTTTCAAAATAATTTATCAAAAATTAGAACAGGAAGAGCAAGCACAAGTCTTCTTGATCACATTTCTATTGATTATTATGGAACATTAACCCCATTAAACCAAGTAGCAGCAATTAATGTAGCCGATTCATCAACATTAACCATACAGCCTTATGAAAAAAACTTCTCAGCAGTGATTGAGAAAGTAATCAGAGAAAGTGACCTGGGACTTAATCCTGTTGGTGTGGGAGATTTGATAAGAGTACCAATGCCACCTTTAACAGAAGAGAGAAGAAAAGATTTGATTAAAGTGGTTAAATCCGAGGGTGAGAGTAGTAAAATTTCCGTAAGAAATATTCGTAGAGACTCAAATGATGAATTAAAAAAATTAACTAAAAATAAAGAAATTAACGAAGATGAGGAAAGAAAACTTCAAGATATTATTCAAAAAAATACAGATATGTTTATATCTGAAATAGATTCTATGATAGATATAAAAGAAAAAGATTTATTAACGATATAGAGTAAAAAAACTGTATTTCTTTAAAAAAAAATTACTCAAAAAACATAAAATACCTAAACACATTGCGGTAATTATGGATGGCAATGGTAGATGGGCAAAGAATAAGATGTTGCCAAGGTTGGTCGGTCACAACCGAGGCTTGCAATCTGCAAAAAAAATTATTGAATGTTGTATTAAATATAATATTGACACACTTACACTTTATGCATTTAGTACAGAAAATTGGAAAAGACCTCTCAAGGAAGTGGACGGCCTCTTAAAACTGTTTTCTGAAACAATTTCAAAAGAATCAAAAAAAATTCATTCGAATAAAATAAAATTAAAATTCATTGGCGATACCTCCATACTGACAGAACCTCTGCAATTAAAAATAAAAGAGATTGAGAAAGAAACGTCAAGAAATAAAAGGTTAATCCTTAATGTAGCACTAAATTATGGTGGGAGGCATGATATTGTTAATTCGGTAAATAGTTTTTACGAGAATAAAAAAAATATAAAAAAAATTACGGAAAAAAATATTAATAATTGCTTATATACAAAGGGACAGCATGATGTCGATTTATTAATTAGAACTGGGGGCCAACAAAGAATGAGTAATTTTTTATTATGGCAGTCGGCATACGCAGAACTTTATTTTTCAAAAAAATTATGGCCGGATTTTGACGAAAAAGTATTTGTAAATGCTTTATATTTCTTTCAAAATACTGAAAGAAAATTTGGTTCAATATCAAATTAATCATGATGTTAAAAGAAAGAATTTTATCAGCTGCTATTTTGTTATTTATTTTCTTAGCATCTTTTTTATCAAAAAATCCGCTATATTTTTTAATAATTGTTTTTATAGTAAGTGTTATTTTACTTTATGAATTAGGAAAAATATTAAAGCTTAAAAGTCTTGCTTTGATAATTTATTGGATTTTATCTTTAACTCCAATTATTTTATTCAATCTATTTATTTTTTTAAATATAAATTATTTTGACCATGAACTTACAATAATTTTATTTAATTTTTCAATTCTTATTAGTTGGGTTAGTTTATTTTTTTGGTTTTTTCTTGTTCCTATAGATATTAAATATAAAAAAATATCTTCAAATATAAAGTTTCAAATTTTTTATGGCTATTTTTTAGTTACGCCAATGGCTCTAGTTACTTTAATAATTTTTATTCAAAATAAACTTTTAATTTTAATTCCTTTTATTATGATTTGGATTGCAGATATTGGAGCTTTTTTTATTGGGAAGAAACTAGGAAGAAATAAGTTGGCGAAAATCATAAGTCCAGGTAAAACAATCGAAGGAGCTGTTGGTGGATTTATTTGCAACATTATTTTTGCTTACATCTTAGCTTATTTCTTTGCATTAAGTTTCTGTATTATGTTAATTTTTGCAATAGTAATAACTTGCCTTAGTATTTTTGGAGATATTTATCAGTCATTTCTAAAAAGACAAGCTAATTTAAAAGATAGCGGCTCAATTATACCTGGTCACGGCGGCTTATTTGATAGGTTGGATAGTTTTTGTCCCACCTTACCTATATTCTTTTTAATGTATATATATTTCAATACTGATATTGCATTAAAGTCAATAATATGAAAATCATTTCCATTTTAGGTTCTACAGGAAGTATTGGAAAAAGTACTTTGTCTGTAATTAATCTCCATCCTGAAAGATTTAAAGTATTTGCATTAGGTGGCTTTAATAATATTGATCTATTGTTAGAGCAAACAATTAAATTTAAACCAAGTTATATTGTTACTAAAGATTTACCATCAAAAAAACTATTGATTGATAAGCTCAAAGATACAAAATTAGGAACTAAAGTTTTATTTGGTGAAGCAGGGTACAACTTTATAGCATCTCATGAAGATGTAACAACAGTAATGGCTGCTATTACTGGAAGCGCTGGTTTAATTTCTACAATTGAAGCTGCAAAGAGTGGCAAACAAATTTTATTAGCAAATAAAGAATCTATGGTTATGGCAGGAAAGCTAATAAATAAGATTTGTTTAGAAAATAACGCATCATTAATTCCTGTAGATAGCGAACATAACGCTATTTTTCAAGTACTACAATCTAAAAACGACTCTCAAGAGATAAAAAAAATTATTTTAACTGCATCAGGAGGCCCATTTAGAAGTCATAATCTTAAGAGCCTAAAAAAGGTAACAGTTGAGGAAGCCTTAAATCATCCTAATTGGAAAATGGGGAAGAAGATTTCAATTGATTCAGCAACAATGATGAATAAGGGACTTGAGGTTATTGAAGCTTCACATCTTTTTAGACTTAATATGGATAAAATAGAAGTTGTTATGCACCCACAAAGTATTATTCATTCATTTGTTGAGTTTATTGACGGAAGCTCACTTAGTCAACTTGGTAGTCCTGATATGAGGGTTCCTATAGCCTATGCGCTTAGCTATCCAGACAGAATTTTCTCTGGTGTGGATGGTGTTTTGCTTGATAAATTACCAAATCTTGAGTTTTTTAAGCCTAATTTAGACATATTTCCATGCCTAGATCTTGCTTATCAATGTTTGGCTGAAGGTGACGTGCATTGTATTTACTTAAATGCGGCTAATGAGGTTGCTGTTGAGGCCTTTTTATCAGAAAAAATAAATTTCACACAAATTTCAGTATTAATTGAAAAAACACTTTTCAAAGCTGAATCTATAGCTATAAATTCAGTTAAACATATTCTTGAGATCGATAATTTAGCGAGAATGGAATCAAATAAAATTTTAAATAATTTCTTTTAAATCAATATTTTATTTAAATTATATGAAGTATTTTATTAAATAAATATTAACAAAAAAGTACTCCATGCCGCCTTAAATTAATGTTTTTTATACGTTTTATGTAAATTATGTTTGATTGATTATCTAAGGCTAATAATTTTTAAAGATACTTTATTTTATACTTAAGTATTTATAATTTCATTAATTCTCAATGACTTAAGGGAAATATTAGTTTTGATATCGTAAATTGCAGTATATAATGTCTTTTTTAAAATAAATTTTTTTTTAATGAAAAAGATAATTTTAATATTCCTATCCGTTGTGTCAATTATTTTGCCAGTTTATGCAGAAGAGAATACTATTTCTGATATCAAGGTTCAAGGGCTAAAGAGAGTAGATGCTGGATTAGTTTTTGATAATATCCCTTTTGAGGTAAATACCCCAATTAAGGAAGCTAATTTTAGCGAAGCTATTCAGCTTCTATATAAAACTGGGCAATTTAAAAATATAAGCATAGATTTAGAAGGAACTGTTGTAATTATTAATGTTAATGAAAAACCTATCATCTCGACAATTACTTTTCATGGTACCGATGCTATGCAACCTGACAAAATCAAAGAAGGTATGCTCCAAATGGATTTGGGTGAGGGATTGATTTTTAACGAACCCAACTTAAAAAAGGTTAAAAGTCAAATTAGCTTGCAATATCTTAATTTAGGCCTCTATTCAGCGACTGTTGAAACAAAAGTTACTCCACAAGAAAGAAATCGTGTTGCAATAGATTTTTATATAAATGAAGGCTCTACAGCCAGAATTAAAGAAATAAAAATAATAGGCATAACTAATTTTGATGAAGAAGATTTATTGAGCCGACTCGATCTTAAGCCAACAAGTTTTTTATCATGGTGGGATAAAGATGATAGATACTCCCGTCAAATCCTAGTCGGTGACTTAGAAAAAATTCGTTCTTTTTATATGGATAGAGGATATTTGGACTTTGATATTAAAAATACCACTGTAAGTATTTCAGAAACCAAAAAAAATGTTTATATTTCAATCATTATAGATGAAGGTGATAAATATAATTTTGGGGATATTAAATTAAGTGGGAAATATTATCCATTGACGGAAGAGTCAATCTTTCAAAAGGATATTAAAACAATTAAAGGTGAAGTTTTCAGTAGAAAATTACTAAATCAATCAACAGAATCGATCAATCAAGAGCTTGGTAATTATGGTTACGCGTTCTCTAATGTAAACCCTATTCCAGATGTTGATAAAAACAATTTAACGGTTGGTTTCAATTATTTTATTGATCCAGGAAAAAAGACTTATGTAAGACGTATAAGCTTTATAGGAAATGAAAGAACTCAGGATAAAGTTTTAAGAAGAGAGATGAGGCAGTTTGAAGCTTCTTATTATGATAAAGAAAAAATTGATCACTCGACTAGACGTTTAAAAAGAACTCAGTATTTTGAGGGGGTAGATATTAAAACAGTTTCTGTCCCAGGTATTTCTGACCAAGTTGACTTAACAGTTGCCGTTAAAGAAAAAAATACAGGTTCGGTAAAGCTTGGAGCAGGTGCAAGTTCAGACGAGGGGTTGGTGGGGAGCTTTTCTGTAACACAAGCCAATTTTCTTGGAACTGGTAATACAGTTTCAGGAACTATAAATACTAGTAGCGTCAACACGATCTACCAGATAAATCATATTGATCCTTATTTCACTCTTGACGGAATCTCTAGGAGACTCACAGCCTACATGAAAGAAACAAATACAAAGGATTTGGATACGGGGCAATACGATAAAAAATCATATGGATTGGGCGTAGGTTTTGGAGTTCCTATGAATGAGTATGATACTGTTAGGATTGGTTTTGATGTTGATATTTCAGACATTACACTTGTTGATTCATCACCGCAAAGGTATAAAGATTATTGTAAGGATGTTTCGGGTGGAGATAGCAGTGGTTGTGATCAAAATGAAGCTGTCTTATCTCTTGGATACTCCTCTGACAAAAGAGATAGCGCCATATATCCAAGAGATGGTTATAAATATGATTTAAGCACTGAAATTACTTTACCATTACTTGATATGCAGTATTATCAAATTAATGCAAAAGTTGTGGACTATATCCCACTGTCTAAAGAATTCGTTTGGAATAATAAACTTAATTTAGGATATGCACATTCTTATGGAGACGATCCATACCCATTCTTTCAAAATTATTATGTAGGCGGCACAAATTCTGTAAGAGGCTATAAAGCAGCATCGATTGGAAAACAGTATTTCGACACCATACAAGATGATTATGTCTCAACTGGAGGAACTACAAAGGTTGTAGCGAACACTTCAATCCTTTTCCCACTTCCTGGAGGAATGTTTAAAGATCAAGTTAGGCTTGAAACATTCATCGATGGTGGTGGTGTATGGGAGGAGGATGAGAATATTGCACTAGATGAAATGAGATTCTCAGCAGGGCTTTCAATTCAGTGGGTTTCGCCATTTGGCCCAATCAATGTATCATTTGCTAAGGCATTGAATGATGATGCTCAAGATGAAACGGAATCATTCCAGTTTGGAATGGGAACGAATTTTTAATATAATTTAAGATAAGGAACTAAATAACCATGATCAGTAAATTTTCAGCAATAATTTTTAGTATATTTCTGTTGCTACCACTGTCAGTTTCAGCTGAGATGGAAATATTCAAAATTGGCTATGTTGTTGTAGAGAAGGTTTTAAAGGAAGCGCCCCAAACAGCTGCTAGTAATAAAAAACTTGAAAAAGAATTTAAATCTAGGACGGATGAACTTCAAAAGAAAGTAAAAGCCATTCAGAAACAAGAAAAAGATTTCAATAAAAATAGTTTAACAATGACAGCTTCTGATCGCCAAAAGGCACAAAAGAAAATACAAAATTCAAAAATTGAAACCCAAAGAATGGAAAGAGAGTTAAGAGAAGATATTGATATTAGAAGACGTGAAGAAATTGGAAGATTACAAGAAAAAATAAATGAAGCAATTGAGGAAATGGCTAAAACAGATAAGTATGATCTTATTCTTTACCAAGGTGTAGCTTATGCCTCAAAAGAAATTGATATTACTGATAAACTTATTAAAGTTTTAGGTAAAACTAAATAATAAAAGTATGTGAATGTTGAAAGAATTTAAGTGTTCCGAGTTGGCTGAGGTAGTTGGAGGTAAAGCTTCCTCAGGCAATATTGTAGTCGATAATATTTCTTCTTTAGATTCCGCAAATGCTAGTTCAATTTCCTTCTTGTCAGACTCATCTTATATTCCAAAGCTTAAGAAGACAAAATCTAAAGTTATTTTAATTAAAAATGATGATTTAAAGTATTGGGAAAAAGATTATATTCTTGTTAAAAACCCTTATCTAGCTTTTTCTAAGATTGCTACTTTATTCAATGAGCTTGGTGAGAATGACAAACACACTATCCATGAATCTGTTGTTTTTGGTAATAATTCAAAACCTGAAAAAAATAATGATATACGAGCTCATTCCGTCATTGGAGATAATTGCTTATTAGGAAAAAAAATTCAAATTGGTACAAATGTTTCTATTGGGGATAATGTTGCAATTGGTGAAAATACAATTATTCATGCAAATGTAAGTATTGAGAATAATGTAAAGATAGGTATTAATTGTATATTATTTTCTGGCGCAAGAATCGGTACTGACGGTTTTGGCTATGCACCAGATGATGATGGTAGTTGGTCAAAGATTCCACAAACAGGTAGTGTGATTATCGAGGATAATGTACATATTGGCGCTAATACAACGATTGATTGTGGAGCGATAGATAATACTGTTATCAAATCAGGAGTAAAAATTGATAATTTAGTTCATATTGCTCATAATTGTGAAATAGGCGAAAATACAATTATAGCAGCGATGGCAGGCTTTGCTGGAAGTTCGAAGATAGGTAAGGGGTGTATGATTGGTGGAGGCGCTAGAATAGCTCCAAATATTTCCATTGCTGACAAGACTGTAATTTCACCTACAACAGCAATTGGAAGATCCATTAAAAAAGAGGGGCAAAGGTTTACTGGAGCCTTACCTCCATTGAGTCACAAAGATTGGTTAAAGTTTGCAGTTAAATTTATGATTAGAAAAGGTATTAAATGACACAAAACACCTCAATGAATATTAATGAAATATTAGACCATCTTCCCCATAGGTATCCATTTGTTCTGATTGACAAAGTTTTGTCATATGAGGTCGGTAAAAAAATTGAAGCCATTAAAAATGTAACAATTAACGAACCATTCTTTCCTGGACATTTTCCTCATTATCCAGTGATGCCTGGAATTCTAATTATTGAGGCTATGGCTCAAGCTGCAGCAATATTATCTTTTAAAACAATGAATGATAAGCCAAACGATCATTCAGTTTATTATTTTGCAGGAGTGGATAATGCAAGATTTAAAAAGCCTGTGGTGCCTGGTGATCAATTAAATTTGACCATTTCAATAGAAAAAAGAATCAAAGGGTTTTGGAAGTACAAGGGAATTGCATTGGTTGAAAATAAAGTTGTAGCTGAAGCAAATATTACATGCATCCTAAAAGAAATTTAAAAGAAAGATTGATCAATGGAATTTGAGCAAGATATTCATCCTACCGCTATCATTCACCAAGACGCAATATTACATAACAATGTAAAGGTTGGTGCTTACTCAGTAATTGGAGGGTCAGTTGAGCTTGGCGAAGACACTGAAATTGGTAACCATGTAAATATAACTGGTCATACAAAATTAGGTAAATCAAATAAGATATATCATAGTTCATCAATAGGCGAGCAGCCTCAGGACATGAAGTATAAAAATCAAGAAACTTTGCTTGAGATCGGTGATAGAAATACCATTAGAGAGTTTTGTACAATAAATACCGGGACAGTCGAAGGAAACAAAAAAACCTTAATTGGAAATGATAATTGGATTATGGCTTATGTTCATATTGCTCATGACTGTATCGTTAAAAATAATATAGTTATTGCCAACAGCGCTACGCTTGCTGGACATGTAGAAGTTGATGATTATGTAATAATAGGTGGGTTAACAGCTATACATCAATTCTGTAAAATCGGTCAACATGCTATAACAATGGGGGGCACATTGCTTTCTCAGGATGTACCTCCTTATGTTCGAGCTGTTAGTAAGGGTGGAATGGCATTTCCAAATGGAATAAATTCTGAAGGGCTCAGGAGAAGGGGCTTTACTGCCAAAACAATTAGCGATATCAAGAATGGTTACAAGGTTATATATATGAGAGATCACTCAGTAGATGAGGCAAAAAAAGAGCTTTCTAAGCTTGTACTATCCTCGTCTGAAGTAGGTGCTTACATAGACTTTATTGAGAGATCAAATAGAGGACTTATAAGACCAAGTGGCTAAAATAGCCATATTAGCAGGTGAGCCATCGGGAGATCTGATTGCTTCGCAGCTCATGGCTTATGTCAGGTCTAAAGTAAAGAATATTGAGTTTATTGGGGTAGGAGGATCCTTAATGAAACAACAGGGATTAAGGTCCTTTTTCGATTATTCAAATCTTTCTCTGTATGGTGTTTTTCAAGTAATTCCAAATATCCCAAAGTTAATTTTTTTAAGATATAAGTTAATTAATTATTTAAGAAATGAGAAACCAGATATTTTTATTGGTGTAGATGCTCCTGATTTCAATTTTTATATTGAAAAGAAACTTAAACAAAGTGGTATACCAACTTTTCATTACGTTGCTCCATCGGTATGGGCGTGGAGGCCAAATAGAGTTTATAAGATAAAAAAATCTACTGACCATATATTTTCAATTTTTCCCCATGAAAAACCATTGTTTGTGAAAGTTGGTATAGAAACAACTTTTGTTGGCCACCCTTTAGCAAATAAAATCCCATTACAATCAAATATGAATAAATACCGTAAGGCATTGAGACTTAATCGTGATGAACTCGTAATAGCTCTTTTACCAGGAAGTAGAGTGGGTGAATTGAAAGCTCATACTGATACCTTGCTTGAAACAGCCCAAAATCTATTTGAAGTCTATCCAGATGCTAAATTTTTAATACCTGCAACAAATGTTAAAAATGTGAATTTTATAAAAGGTCGGATGAGAAATAATCCTACTAAAAATATTAAGCTGATCAATGGGAAGGTCGATGAAATACTGAGTTCTGCAAATATCGCTATAGCAGCTTCAGGAACTGCATCACTGCAAATTGCATTACATAAAAAGCCGATGATTATAATTTATAAGGGCTCTTGGATTTCATATTTTATATGGAAAATGGTGCGTTTAATTCCATATGTAAGCTTGCCAAATATTTTACTTAATGAAAATTTTATTCCTGAAATGCTGCAACATAGAGCAACGCCAAATCTATTAAGTGAAAAAGCTTGTGAAATTATTAAAGATAAAAAATACTCAAAAAAAATTGAGTCTAAATTTAATATGCTTCATAAAGATTTAAAAAGGAATACATCATCTATAATTTTTAAAATAATAAAGCCTTACCTTAAATGACCCATATATGTGGAGTTGATGAAGCTGGAAGGGGGCCTTTATGCGGACCTGTTTTTGCTTCAGCAGTCATTCTAGATAATGATTTGAAAATAAAAAATTTAGATGATTCAAAGAAAATTTCTCCCAAAAAAAGAAATGACATTTATGAAGAGATAAAAATAAAATCTTTTGAATATACTTTTGCATCCGCAAGTGTTGAAGAAATTGACGAATTAAATATTCTAAATGCTTCATTACTTGCAATGAAAAGGGCAATACTAAAGTTAAATAAGAAGCCTATTGATTGCTATGTTGATGGACTTTATACACCCAAAATAGAGGGATGCAATTTAACTGCAATAATAAAGGGCGATTCATTAATTCCATCAATCTCAGCAGCTTCAATTATTGCTAAAGTCGAGAGAGATAAATATATGGAATCTTTGCATGAATTGTTTCCTCATTATGAGCTGAACTCTCATAAGGGGTATCCAACAAAAAAACATATTTCTTTAATTAAAAAATATGGTGTAAATGAGATTTATAGAAAAACCTTTAAGCCTGTTAAAGATTTAATTTAAAAGAAAAATGCATAGTTTCTTTGAGAGATCAGGTGTTTTATTACGACGCCACTCCTTTAATGATTTACTTAATATTACCTGGTCGGTATCAGTTAAATTAGTTGCCACACAAAGCTTTATACATTCATTATCTATTTTCAAAATATCTGTTAATAATTTATTATTCCGATAAGGCGTTTCAATAAAAATTTGTGTTTCCTGTTTTGTTTTTATATTTTTTTGAATTTCTTTAAAAAAATCTATTTTTTTATTTTCTTCAATGGGCACGTAGCCATGAAAGCAGAAGTTTTGCCCATTAAATCCTGATGCCATTAATCCTAAAATAATGGATGAAGGACCAACTAAAGGTTTTACCTTAATTTTGAGCTCATGTGCTTTAGAGACTATGAAAGCTCCTGGGTCTGCAATGCATGGAGTTCCTGAATCAGACAATAACCCTATGCTCTCTCCAGCTAAGATTGGTTTTAAGTAATTTTCGATTGATTCTAATGAAGATTTTTTGCTATGCTCAACAATATTAAGATCTTGGAGATTTTGATCTAGATTAAGTTTTTTAAGTGCTTTTCTTGCAGTTTTCGGATTTTCAACAATAAAATTTTTAATTTTTTTTAATTTTTTTTTGTCCTCTTCTAAAAGAAAATCATTATTAAATTCTTGTTCAATTGATATGGGAATAAGAAATAATTCCCCTTGATTTCTAGTATCCTTCTCCAATTAAATAACTCCATATTTTTCAAACATCTGTGATAGCTTAATCAATGGAAGCCCAATAACAGCCGTGGGATCATTACATTGAATTACTTCTAATAGGGAAATTCCAAGACCTTCAGATTTTATGCTTCCCACACATTGAGTGGGATCTTCCATTTTAAGATAATTTTTTATCTGTTCTTCAGAAAGTTTTTTGTAAGTTACTGAGAATTTAACGACTGCATCGGTAGAAATATTTCTCTGTATATTTTTTAAGCATAAACCTGAATAAAAATTTAATGTTTGTCCGCTGAGTTCACTTAATTGAATAAAGGCATTTTCAATACTTAGAGGTTTTCTTACCTCTTTATTATTAAATTCTGCTGTTTGATCTGAGCCAATTACAAATGCTGATGGATTTTTTTTTGCAATTGCCTCTGCCTTTTCGTTTGAAAGCCTTCTTGCTTGGTCTTCAAAAGGTTCATCATTCATTCTTTCCTCATTTATATTAGGTGAAGTAGACGTAAATTTTACAGGGAGTCTTTTAAGTAGTTCTTGACGATAGATTGATGAAGACGCAAGAATTATTTTACTCATAAAGAAATAACTTCATTCTAGTTACTGAGGTTGGATTTCGATGAGTGTTTCATTTGGAGACACACTGTCACCATTTGCAACATGAATCGCAACAACAATTCCAGATTTTGAGGCCTGTATCTCATTCTCCATTTTCATTGCCTCTATCACAATTACGCTATCGCCTGCATTAACGCTATCACCCACTTTTACTTTGATATCAATAATTGTTCCGGGCATGGCGGTAGTGACGCATCCATCATGCTTAGGTCGCGCATGTTTTGATGCTTTCCCTTGGTTTGTTTTTTCACTAACATCTAGATTTTTCCCATTGCCATCACTCACAATAACTTGATCCAGAGTTTCAACTAGAACCTCTTCTGATATCCCATCAACAGATACATAGAATGGTCTTTCAGGATCCCCTGAATTACCAGAACCTGTTAGATTTATATGATAGGTTTCCCCATGAAGCGTAATATTAAACTCAGATGGTGCATAGCGATTACTCGCATCATTAGCTTCACTTTTTATTAGTAATTCTTCTGGAACAAGTGAGCCTGCGTTTCTTTCTTTGAGGAATGAGGTCGCTAAATCAGGGAACATTGCATATGTTAGGAGGTCCTCATCACTTTTTATAATTTCGTCCGCTTTGACTCTAAGGTTTTCAATTTCAGGCTTTAGTTCGTCTGCAGGTCTACAAGTTATTGGTTTTTGGTCCCCAATAGCCTTAGATTTTATTTCTTCATTAACTTTTCCTGGAGCAGCTCCATATTGTCCAAGAAAGTAATTTTTAACTTCATTAGTGACTGTTTTGTACCTCGAACCAGTAATAATATTTAATGCCGCTTGAGTACCAACAATTTGTGATGTTGGCGTAACTAGAGGAGGGTAACCTAAGTCCTTCCTTACTTCGGGTATCTCTTTTAAAACATCATCCATTTTATCGAGCGCGTCTTGATCTTTTAATTGATTAGATAAGTTAGAAATCATTCCACCAGGAACTTGATTTGATAAAACTCTCGGATCAACGCCTGTAAATTCTGATTCAAATTGCCAATATTTTTTACGTGCTTCTCGGAGATGTTCGCTTATAGAGTCTATTGCAGCTATATCAATATTAATCTCATAACCCATACTTTGAAGGGCAGCAATTATAGATTCTGTAGTTGGATGACTAGCGCCCTCAGAGAAGCTTGAATTACAAGTATCAATAATTGTAGCTCCAGCCTCGACCGCGGCTATTAGGTTTAGACTTGCAAGACCAGCAGTAGCATGACTATGAACATGAATTGGAATACTGATATTTTTTGTCAGTAATGATACAAGTTCTTTTGTAGATTGAGGTGTGAGTAGACCCGCCATATCTTTTATTGCTAAGGTGTCGCTACCCATAGATTCTAATTTTTTTGCCATTTCCAAAAAGTATTCATTATTATGAACTGGCGATGTTGTATAGCTTAAGGTTCCCTCAGCATGTTTTTTATATTTCTTAACTGCTTTGATGGATGTTTCAATATTTCTAATGTCATTCATAGCATCAAAAATCCTAAATATATCTACACCATTTTCAACAGATTTTTTTACAAAAAGATCAACAACATCGTCTGAGTAATGTCTATACCCAAGAAGATTCTGGCCTCTTAATAACATTTGGATACGGCTGTTGGGAAGCGCTTTTCTTAGTTTTTGCAATCTCTCCCATGGATCTTCTTTTAAATATCGGACACACGCATCAAAGGTTGCACCACCCCATGCTTCAATAGACCAAAAATCCAAAGCATCAAGTTGTGGGCATATAGGCAGCATATCCTCAGTTTTTAATCTTGTTGCTATATGGCATTGATGACCATCTCTGAGAACAAGCTCTGTTATATCAATTTTTTTCATATTTTTTTAAATCCCTTCATGAGCAGCAATTGCCGCCCCAATAGCTGCAGCAATCACAGTAGGGGGCAACTCCTCATTATAGTCAGTTAGTTCAGGATTTGATTCAACAAAACTAGTGTTGAAGTCAGCCCCAATAAATTTTTCATTTTTAAGAATTTCGACATAATAGGGAATAGTAGTTTTCACACCAAATACACCAATATCTCCAAGCGCCCGAATGCCTCTTGTAACTGCATCATCCCAATTTAAAGCCCAAATGATGAGTTTAGCGCACATTGAATCATAGTAGGGAGGGATTATATAACCTGTATAAATTGATGCATCCGTCCTTACCCCAGGGCCACCAGCTGCATAATATCTCGTAATTTTACCAAAAGATGGTACGAATTCTTGTTTTGGATCCTCTGCATTAATTCTAAATTCAATAGAGTAGCCCCTGTGTTGTATTTCTTCTTGCTTGTATCTCAGGTTTAATCCACTTGCAATCCTAATTTGCTCTTGAACAATATCAACGCCAGTAATATTTTCTGTAATTGTATGCTCTACTTGCAAGCGTGTATTCATCTCCATAAAATAAAAATTATTTTCGCTATCAAGGAGAAATTCAACAGTACCTGCATTTTGATAATTTACAGCTTTGGATGCTTTAACAGCAAGATCACCAATATACGTTCTTTGCTCTTCATTAAGCTGTGGTGAGGGAGCTATCTCAATTAGTTTTTGATTTCTACGTTGTATTGAACAGTCTCGTTCAAATAGGTGAATAGCATTATTATCCTGGTCTGCTAAGATCTGTACCTCAATGTGTTTAGGGTTTAGTATACATTTCTCAATAAATACTTCAGGACTTCCAAATGCCTTTGTAGCCTCCGAAATGACTCTCTCATAATTTGACTCTACTTCATTCTCATTATCACACCTGCGGATACCTCTTCCACCACCACCATTAGTAGCCTTGATCATTACAGGAAATCCAATATTTTTTGAAATCTTTACAGCTTCAGCAAGATCTTTTACGTTTCCTTCGCTACCAGGAATCACTGGGACTCCTGCCTTAATCATTGCTTTTCTAGCTTCAATTTTGTCTCCCATTTTTTGGATGACTTCTGAGCTAGGACCGATAAAATGTAACCCTCTTTTTTTACAAATAGCCGCAAAATTTGAATTCTCTGATAAAAAGCCATATCCAGGATGAACCCCATCACACCCAGCAGTAACGGCAACATTGGCGATCCAATGAGCATTTAAATAACCAGATAAGGGGTCAGATCCAATGAAATATGATTCATCAGCTTTCTTAACATGCAATGCATGTCTATCCGCATTGGAGTAGATCGCTACACTTGTGATACCCATTTCCTTACATGCTCTAATAATTCGAACAGCAATTTCGCCACGGTTAGCAATAAGAATTTTTGATATCAAAAATTATGTCCTTTGATGATAGGTTCTTTTATTAATTTATGAAATTCGTATACTGAATTGCACAATCTCAGCCGGCAATTATAACATGTTGAAAATAATCTTTTGCCAACTATGATCATTCAATTTTGAATTTATGTAATATCGAGAGTATATAAAGTTTCTTTTGAGCCGCTACTTTTCTTGGTAAAATTGGGAATAGGTATAATTCAAAATAGATAGATTTTATGATAAAATCTCCGCTTAATAATGAGTAAAAGCTTTGTTTACAGATATTAAAAAATTTCTAGCTTTGAAAAATTAGCTTATTTAAATTAGGAGTACTGTATGGCCGTTCAGAAAAGTAAAAAATCACCATCAAGACGAAATATGAGAAGATCTCATGATGGTCTATCAAATGCCGCAATAGCGATTGAAAAAACAACGGGTGAAACTCACCTAAGACATCATGTCAGCGCATCAGGTTTCTACAAAGGTAAAAAAGTAATAGAGACAAAAGGCGAGTAGGCATCAGTCTACGATTAGCTGATGCAACATAAAATTTCAGTTGATGCAATGGGCGGTGATTTTGGTCCGTCTGTCACAATCCCAGCATCATTAAAGATTTTAAAAAAATATGAGAACATATCTATAGTTTTAGTGGGTAATGCTGATGAAATTACCCAAATACTCAAGAAGAAAAAATCACTAAATCATCCTAGAATTACTATTCATAATGCGACTCAAATTGTTGGCATGGATGAGCTTCCACAAAGTGCATTAAAAAATAAGAAAGACTCATCAATGCGAGTGAGTATTAATTTAGTGAAAGAAGGTGTTGTTGATGCCTGCGTGAGTGCAGGCAATACAGGCGCTCTTATGGCAACTGCCCGCTTTGTTTTAAGAATGTTGCCTGGTATCGATAGACCCGCTATATCAAGTGAATTGCCTAGTGCTAACGGTACAACATGTATGCTGGATTTAGGTGCTAATGCAGACTGCACCCCTGAACAGCTTCTTCAATTCGGCATTATGGGATCAATTTTGACAAATGTTTTGCATAAAAAAAATAACCCATCAATTGGGTTATTAAGTAACGGAAGTGAGGCGATGAAAGGAAGTGAGGTGGTAAAAAAATCTGCAGAGTTATTTAGAAATAGTCATTTAAACTTCCATGGAAACGTCGAGGGGGATGATATATTTAAGGGAACTACTGATGTGGTTGTCTGTGACGGCTTCACAGGAAATATTTCATTAAAGACAACAGAAGGCCTAGCTCAGATGATGGCAAATTTTCTAACGGTAGAATTTAAACGTAATTTTTTAACAAAAATTTCAGCACTTATTGCACTTCCCGTTTTGAACCGATTTAAAAAAAGATTAGATCCTCGTAGATATAACGGGGCTTCATTCCTTGGGCTTAATGGGATTGTAGTTAAAAGTCATGGAGGTGCAGATGAATTTGCATTCATACATGCTTTAGAAACAACGATTTCAGAATCAGAAAATGATGTAATATCCAAAATTAAAGATCAACTTAAAGTTGAGTCAATAATATAAAATAATCTAATGAACTATTCAAAAATAAAAGGATGCGGAAGCTACCTGCCTACGAAGGTTTTAACTAATGCTGACCTTGAGTCAACTCTAGACACAACAGACGAATGGATCACCACAAGAACTGGAATCAAAAAAAGACATATTGTTGCTGAGGATGAATTAACAAGTGATCTGGCATATGAGGCAGCTAAAATCGCAATTAGTGATGCCAACATACAATCAAGTGAAATTGATTTAATTATAGTTGCTACTACCACACCCGATAAAGTATTTCCAAGCACTGCATGTATCTTACAAAAAAAATTAGGCATTGACGAATGTGCAGCATTCGATATCCAAGCTGTCTGTAGTGGTTTTATTTATGCGCTTTCGGTGGCTGATAAATTTATAAAGACAGGGTCTGCAAAAAATGTATTAGTTGTAGGTGCAGATGCAATGTCTAAAATTACTGATTATTCGGACAGAAGTAATGCAATTTTATGGGGTGACGGCTCAGGTGCGGTTATCCTCTCAAAATCAAATGAAGAAGGAATTCTTTCTACTCATATACATGCCAAAGGGGAACATGAGGAGCTTCTTCATGTTCCAAGAAAAGGGCAGCAAGGCTTAAAAGATACTATTGATATGAAAGGCAATCAGGTTTTTAAGATGGCGGTAAATACACTTGATATGATTGTTGATGAAACATTAAATGCGAATAATCTTGCGAAAGAAGATATTGATTGGGTTGTTCCTCACCAGGCTAACATCCGTATTCTTGAAGCCACTGCAAAAAAATTAAATATGAGTATGGATAAATTAATTGTGACTATTGATGAACAAGGCAATACTTCAGCTGCATCAATACCCTTGGCGCTTGACTTTGGGATTAAGCAAAAAAAAATAAAACCAGGACATTTAATTTTAATGGAAGCATTTGGGGGTGGTTTTACCTGGGGCTCAGCACTAATAAGGATGTGATATGACTGATTTTGTAGCATTATTTCCAGGACAAGGTTCACAATCAATAGGAATGATGCAAAATTTAACTTCGAATTCCCTAATTAAAAAAACTTTTGATCAAGCATCAGATATCCTAAATACCAATTTTTGGGATATGGTAAATATTGAAAATACGAATATCAATCAAACAATTAATACGCAACCCTTAATGCTTGCTGCCGGTATTGCAACATGGCGAGTATTTAAGGAGAGTAACATTAACCACCCATCTTTTGCAGCAGGTCATAGCCTTGGTGAGTTCACAGCCTTGGTGGCGGCAGAAGTATTTTCATTTGAGAATGGACTACATATTGTTAAAAAAAGGGCCGAGTTAATGCAAAACACTGTAACAAGTGATGAGGGTGCGATGGCCGCAATTTTAGGTTTAAAAGACAGTGAAGTTATTAATATCTGTAATAACCTAAAGGAAAAAGGGGTTATAGAGGCAGTCAATTTTAATTCCCCTGGTCAAGTTGTAGTGGCCGGAGAAAAAATAACAATTGAAACCTCGCTTGAGGTGTTTAAAGAGGCAGGAGCTAAAAGAGCGATTATTCTTCCTGTTAGTGTACCGTCGCATTGCAGCTTGATGAAAGAAGCAGCGATAGAATTCAAAGAGTTTTTATCTTCTATTAACTTTGCAAAACCAATATTTCCTGTAGTGCAAAATTTTGAGGCAATTCCCTATGATGATGAAGAAAAAATCAAAGAAGGACTTTTTCATCAGTTATTCAATCCTGTAAGATGGACGCAGTCTATGGAGTTTATGATTGAAAAAAAACTTAATATTTTTCTTGAGATTGGTCCTGGCAAAGTCCTTACGAGCCTAAGTAAGAGGATTAATAGAGATTCAAATAACATTTCAATTGATTCAATGGAGTCAATTGAAAATTTTAAAGAGATTAGTTAAATTACATACAAGAGATTAGGAAAAAAATGAATATTCAAAATAAAGTCGTTTTAGTGACAGGAGCCAGCAGAGGAATTGGTATGGCAATTGCAACTGAGCTATCTGACAAAGGTGCAATTGTTATAGGCACCGCTACATCGGTTGATGGAGCCTCTAATATTTCAAAAGCTTTATCCGCGCAAGAAAGAAAAGTTGAGGGAATGGTCCTAGATGTCAACAGTAGTGATTCTATTACAAATTTAATTAAAGCAATTAATGATAAATATGGTGATATTCAAATTTTGGTCAATAATGCTGGAATTACACAGGATAATTTACTCGTAAGAATGAAGGATGAAGAGTGGGACAGTGTTTTGAATACTAATTTAACCTCTATTTATAGGCTAAGTAAATCTGTTTTGAGAAGTATGATGAAAAGTAGGTATGGGAAAATTATCAATATTTCATCTGTAGTAGGGCACATGGGTAATGCAGGCCAGACAAACTATGTCGCATCTAAAGCAGGAATTACTGGATTTACAAAGTCGTTAGCCCAAGAGGTCGGTAATAGAGGAATTACGGTAAATTGTGTAGCTCCAGGATTTATTGATACGGATATGACAAAATCTTTATCAGATGAGCAAAAAGAAAAGCTTTTGTCTCATATTCCTTTATCTAGGCTTGGAAATCCATTAGATATTGCAAAGGCTGTTGTATTTTTAGCTTCAGATGACGCCGATTATATTACTGGAGAAACTATTCATATTAATGGCGGCATGTTAATGGCATAAATGTATAAATAAGAAAGTAGAGGTATTTTTTTTTAATATTAAAAAAAAGGTTAGAAAAATTGAATTCATTTGATAAAATGTCGCAACACTAATTTGTTATTTTAAAAAAAGGGGTAATTTTAATGTCAGATATCGAACAAAGAGTGAAGAAAATAGTTTCAGAACAATTAGGAACAGAAGAAGCAAGCTTAAAGAACGAATCATCCTTCATTAATGATTTAGGCGCAGATTCACTTGATACTGTTGAATTGGTTATGGCTTTAGAAGAGGAATTTAATACTGAAATCCCTGATGAAGAGGCAGAGAAAATTACAACGGTTCAGCAAGCTATAGATTATATTAACGCTAACCTTAAATAAAAAAAAATCTTGGAGCCCACTTCAATCTTAGCTGGGTTCATTCATGAATAAACGAAGAGTAGTGGTCACAGGGCTTGGTTTGGTTACACCAGTAGGTATCGGTGTCAATGAGTCTTGGAAGAATATAATTGAAGGCCAATCAGGCATTTCAAATATAACTAACTTCGATACAAATGGCTTCGCTACTCCCTTCTCATCAACCATTGCAGGCGAAGTTAAAAACTTCGATCCAAAAGAATACTTAAACCCAAAAGATGCCAGAAGAATGGATACCTTTATTCAATATGGTTTAGTTGCAGCGCATGAAGCTTTTAAAGACTCAGGTATTGAAGTAAGCGATAAAAATGCACACAGAATAGGTACATCTATTGGTTCAGGTATTGGAGGGGTTAATCTAATTGAAAATCAGGCTGAGCTATTAAGAACAGGTGGCCCAAGAAAAATTTCACCGTTCTTTGTTCCGGGGACCATTATCAACATGGTAGCAGGTAATCTTTCAATTGCGTTAGGCCTTAAGGGTCCTAATATATCAATTGTCACTGCTTGCACCTCAGGAACACATTCAATAGGCGATGCTAGCCGTATGATTGAATATGGTGATGCAGACGTTATGGTGGCTGGCGGGGCAGAAGCAGCAATTACCCCCCTAACTGTCGCTGGTTTTTGTTCTGCAAAAGCATTGAGTTCAAGAAATGATGATCCTAAAACTGCATCAAGACCATGGGATAAAGACAGAGATGGCTTTGTAATTGGTGAGGGAGCAGGCATTATGGTTTTAGAGGAAATCGAACATGCAAAGAAAAGGGGGGCAAAAATTTATTGTGAGTTAGCTGGTTATGGAATGAGTGCAGATGCACACCATATTACAGCTCCAACAGTGGATGGACCAAAAAGATCAATGCTCAGCGCATTAAACCATGCGGGAATTAATAACGATGAAATAGGGTATGTTAATGCTCATGGAACATCTACCCCACTGGGTGATATAAATGAAACTAACGCCATAAAAGAGACCTTTAATGACCATGCAAAAAAATTGGTTGTTAACTCAACAAAATCAATGACTGGGCATTTACTAGGAGGTGCAGGTGGAATTGAATCAGTTTTTACTGCGTTGGCAGTTAATCACCAAATCTCTCCACCAACGATCAATATTTTCAATCAAGATCCTGAGTGTGACCTAGACTATTGTGCAAACGAAGCAAGAGAAATTGAAATTAAGGCGGCACTTAAAAACAACTTTGGATTTGGTGGAACCAATGGAAGTCTCGTATTTAAAAAAAGCTAAATAGAATTTAAATTGGCAAAAAATTTTTTAATTAATGGCGACGCTAAAAACTCTTTAAGCCCCTTTGATCGTGGCCTTGCATTTGGTGATGGAGTATTTAGAACCTTTCTTGTTAAAGATGGTAATCCCATAAATTGGAAAAATCAGTATCAAAAACTGTCAATGGATTTAAAAGTTATTGATATCAAATCACCAAGCAAAAAAACACTTTTAACAGAGATTCAAAAGCTATTTCCAGCTAAAGGTATTTTTATTTCAAAAATAATAGTTACACGCGGTGAATCAATGACGGGTTATGACTTTAATGAAGGAATAAAACCCACAAGAATTTTATTAAAAATTGATTTCAATATTAATAAATCCGAAATTTTTAAAAAAGGTGTTCGGCTAACAACATCTAATATTGAGACTTCAAAATCTCCTCATCCTGGTTTAAAAAATTTAAATAGACTTGAAAATGTATTAGCTAGAAAGGCCATAAGTAACAATTTTTTTGATGCAATAATGCTCGATAGTAATGGAAATATTTGTGATTGTGCTAGGTCAAGTTTATTTATTAGGTATGGCAGTAAGTTAAATACAGCAAGCAATAGAAGCTTTGGTATTCACGGAGTCACAAAAAAAATTATATGCGAAAATGTAAAAAAACTTAACTTAACCATTGATTATTCACCTCTAACATTAAATCAATTAGAAAAGGCGGATGAAGTCATTGTGTCTAATTCAATCTTTGGAGCACTTCAAGTTGTAAGGTTTAAAAACACCAAATGGGAAAAAGGGACCTTAGCAAATTCAATTAACAATCTACTAAATGAATCTGATTAAATTAAAACTCTTACTAGTAAAGATCTTGAATGATTCATTTGTTTTTTTCAAAGAAAATAAACCAGTTGTTGTAAAACGAATAAATAATATTATTCCAATTAATAAAAACCTTCTATCAGAAAAAAATCTGTTAGCTATAAAATCTATGGCTGTCATATTTTTTTTCTGGGTAATTAGTTATCCTTTCATATCACTAAATGTTGATCAAAAAAATTCATTTCTTGAGGTTAAGAAAGGAGAAAATATTACTCAAATTGCTAATAAACTTGTAAAACAAAGTGTTTTACCTGATATTTTTAGGTTTAAATTATTAGCTAAGCTGAGCAATAGGTCAGAAAGTATAAAAAGCGGACATTATCTTTTAAAAAATAATACTAGCCCCAATGAAATATTATCTCTCCTTGAAAGTGGCAATGGAATCCTCTATCCAATCACATTTATTGAAGGGTCAACGCTGAATGAAAACCTAGAAAAATTAAAGAATAATAGGCTACTAACAAATAATGAATCATTTAATTCGCTTAAAAGCTTAAAAATAAGTTTAAACATTCAGGAAAAGTCACTTGAAGGATTATTTTTCCCTGATACGTATTACTTTTTTAATGGAACTTCTGGTACAGATATTCTAAAAGAGTCTCATGAAATGATGATGCAAAGGCTTGATCTCGCATGGGAGAATAAAACACCCAATCTTCCATATAAAAATAAGTACGAAGCCTTAATTGTGGCATCCATTATTGAAAAAGAGCTTGGGAATAGGGATGAAGCAAACCTTATAGCAGGAGTTTTTGTAAATCGTATGAGGATTGGTATGCCTCTTCAGAGCGACCCGACAGTCATATATGGTATGCATGAAAAATTTAATGGTAATCTCACAAAGCAAGACCTCATGCGCGATACTCCTTACAATACTTATACACGTAACGGATTACCACCATCTCCAATTTGTTTACCAGGCTTTGATGTAATCGAAGCAGCGCTTAACCCAGCAGAAACTAATGCTTTTTATTTTGTTGCAAAAGGTGATAATAAAACACATCACTTTTCAAAAACTTTAAAAGAGCATAATAAGGCTGTAAAAAAATATCAAAGATGAATAATTTAGGAAAATTTATTACACTCGAAGGAGTTGATGGTGCAGGCAAAACTACTCATGTGGAATTTATAAAAAAATACCTTGCTGATTTGGGTGTAAATTTTGTTATGACAAGAGAGCCAGGTGGGACCTTGCTTGGTGAGCAATTAAGACAAATTTTACTTCACGAAGAGATGAGTCCCGAAACTGAAACTTTATTGATGTTTGCAGCAAGGAACGAACATATTGAGGAAGTAATCCGTCCAAACCTTACAGAGGGAAAAGTTGTGATTAGCGATCGATTCACTGATGCAACATACGCATACCAGTCAGGAGGTAAGGGAGTAAAAGAGAAAAAAATTGATATCCTTAAGGAATGGGTTCAAGCAAGCCTCCAACCCGATCTCACTTTTCTATTTGATCTATCTGTAGAGGTAAGTATTGAAAGACTCAATAAAACAAGGGAGCTGGATAAGTTCGAAAGGGAAGAGAAAGGTTTTCATGAAAATATAAGGCAAAAATACTTATTGCTCGCTAAAGCATCTCCAGCAAGATTTTGTATTTTAAATAGTGAAGAGTCGATTGAAGAAATTCAAAATCAGATTAAATTAAACCTTGATCGGGTTGTGGGATGAGTCTCTATCCATGGCAAGAGAAAGCTTGGTTAGAATTAAACACGAGTACTAATAAATTTCACCACGCGTATTTACTTATTGGGCCTTTAGGTGCCGGTTTAGAAAGATTCGCAAATGTATTTGCCTCCTCATTAATATGCAAAAACTTAACAGATTCAATGCAGGCTTGTGGTAAATGCCAAGATTGCCAATGGCTATCAACTGAACATCCAGACCTTAAAGTCATTGATAATGAATCTGAGGAAGGTGCTTCAAAAAATATATCAATTGAATCCATAAGGAATGTAAAAAAATTTGTTGAGTTAAGCTCGCATTCAATTGGAGGTAAAAAGGTAATTTTAATTAATAATACTGAAAGTCTCACTGTTAATGCTGCCAATGCACTATTAAAAATTCTAGAGGAACCACCCGAAAACTCGTATTTGATATTAACAGCCCAGAATATTTCAAGCCTATTACCTACCATTATAAGTCGGTGTTTAATGTTTAAAACACCAACACCTTCGGCTGATGATGCAAAAACATTTTTAAAAGCCGAAGGGTACGAAAATTTATCTCCACAACTTCCCTTATTTAGCAATCTGCCATTAGATGTTATTGCCCATCAAAGTGACAGTGACTTATTTACAACGATGATCAATGAATTTAAAAAAGGAGGGGATTTTGAATTGATGGCAATTGAGCCTAAATGGTTAAATGCAGACTTTAGAGAAACTATCAGCCTATTGCAAAAGTGGCTTTATGATATTTTCTTATTTAAAATGACAAGAAAACATCATTTTTTTGAATCAAAAAAAGAAAATATAAAGAAACTTTCTGACGCCGCAGACATCACAAAATTATTAAATTTACTGAAAAGCGTGAATAATATTAAGTTAATTTCAAATAAACCAATCAATAAAGATATCTCATTTGATAACCTTATGGTCGAATATAGAAATATTTTTAAATAAACTATGTACATAGACTCACACTGCCATATTAATTTTCCAGAACTAAACAAGAATATAGACAGCGTTTTGTCTAATATGAATGAAAAGTTAATTACTCATGCATTATGCGTAAGTGTCACACTCGATAACTTTGAGAGCGTTCTTAAGCTCGCTAATGCACATAAAAATATTTTTGCATCCGTTGGGGTTCATCCAGATTATGAGGATATTACTGAACCTGATATCAAAACCCTTACTTCACTTGCCAGAAATAATAAGGTTGTCGCAATAGGGGAGACTGGCTTAGACTATTTTCGCCTTACAGGAGAGCTTTTATGGCAAAAGGAACGTTTTAGAACTCATATTAGAGCTGCAGTTGAATCAAAATTACCACTCATTATTCACACAAGGAATGCACGGGAAGATACGATCCAAATAATGAAAGAAGAAAATGCGTCAAGCGCAAAAGGGGTGATGCACTGCTTTACTGAAACTTATGAAATGGCAAAGCAGGCCATTGATCAGGATTTTTATATTTCCTTCTCAGGTATTATTACCTTTAAAAATGCAGAGTCATTAAGGGAAACTGTAAAAAAAATTCCATTAGATAGAATGTTAATCGAAACAGATTCTCCTTACCTTGCTCCCGTCCCAAATAGAGGGAAGCTTAATGAGCCATCAAACGTAGTTTATGTGGCTGAAAAGATAGCTGAAATAAAAAATATCAGTGTTGAGGAGGTTGCTAAAACAACAACTGAGAATTTCTTTTCATTGTTTTCTAAATGTCAGACCAGTTAACACTATTGGGGGTAGGTGCAAGCGCTGGCACCCCTGTGGTAGGTTGCGAGTGTAGTACTTGTCGTTCAAATAATAAGAAAAACTATCGGACGCGATGTTCAAGTCTTTTGACTCTAAAAAACGGTAAAAATATTCTAATAGATACAAGTCCAGATCTTCGTTTGCAATCATTAAGGGAGGGTCTTACATCTGTTGATGCTGTTCTATTTACTCACCATCATGCTGATCACTGTCATGGCATTGATGATCTAAGGGCATTTTGTCAAATTAACAAAAAGCAAATTCCACTTTATGGGAATCAATTTTCAATTGATGAATTAAATAAAAAATTTCAATATGCAATGACCGAGCCTAATGGATTTTGGGAAGTTCCAATTCTTAAGCCAAATGTCATCAATGAACCCATTGAGTTATTTGGTCAAAATATTAAGCCTATACCAGTTTTTCATGGAAGATCTTTAATTAATGGTTATAGAATGGGAGATATGGCTTACCTTACTGATGTTTCTAAAATACCAGATACCTCTATGGAACAACTGCGAAACTTAGATGTCCTATTATTAGATTGTTTAAAAAATGAACCTCATCCAACGCATTTTTCTGTTAAGGAAAGCCTTGAGGTTGCTGGAGAGTTAAAAGCTAAAAAAACGATTCTGATACACATGACACACGATCTCGAGTATGATGCACTATCAAAATTATTACCAGAATCCATTTATGTTGGATATGATGGCTTAAAAATAAATGTTAACTAGATTTAAAGGAATTTTATTATGTTTGAAAATATGAAGCGCTTATCAGTTTTTTTTGCTCTTTTTGTCTTTGCGTTTAATATCCATGCTGAGGATAAGCGTGTTTACTCAGAAAATGATTTTATCAATATTTTTAGTGGGAAACCAAAGGCACGTTTTTTGAAGTATCTTGGTGAGCCAGACGATAAACAGATTGCGATTAAGCCAAAAGATGCAAGTAAAGTAATCTCAAGACCAACTGATAATAAGAATAAAAAGAAAGATAAGATGGAGATGTGGTACTACAGCCATGTTGTTGAATACTCTCCGGGCAAGACTTATTTAAAAACTGAAATCACTTTCATCAATGACCGATGCCGAAGCATTAGTTTCTTTAATCAATAAAATTTGTAAGTATAAAAAAACCACCTTACGGTGGTTTTTTTATATCTAATTAATATTTAACCTAACTTTGAAGCTAACATTTCTGAAAGCTTAGCCATAATTGCACCACCAACAAATGAAATTACCATTAATATAAATGGGTGACCCATACCAATCTCAAGAACACTTCCACCATCTGATGCCAGAGCAGCTTCTAGAGCAATTAACTCTGTTAGAAGCCAACCAAAAGTGGCAGCATAACCTAATACGTTTGCTGGTATGTTATTAAGTTTTGGAACAGCTGTAAGAATATATACAGTAATACCTACAGCAACTGGTGCAGCAAACTGACCTAAGTAATCATCGATCAATGCTAAAATAAAAACAGCGACAATGGCCATAAATGAACCAAAGATCGTTGCCATAATAGTTTTACCTAGCGCGTCTTTACCTACGGTAAAATAAGCACCCCATGCGATAAAGCCTGCCCAAACTAATGCTAAGCCATTTAATGGACCAGCTAATACCAACCAAGTCCATAGTACAGCTACTAAAGCAATACTAACTCCTAGTGCATTTTTCATAATTAAATTCCTCCTGTTGAATTTAAAAGTAAAATTTACTTAATCATAAATTTATTTAAAAGCTAATAAAGATCAATTATTAAAATTTAATTGTAAATTTAAATAACTACGTTAGATACTACACCCCGAGTTGAGGTTGTCAAATAACAAAATAGATTTGCTTTTAAAAGTAAAACCACTATTGGCTATTGTTGCCTACTTTAAGGTCAAAGGTACGTGTTTGATTGAAACTCTAGATTTTATTGTCTAAGAAGACTTCATGAATCTATAGTTAAGATACTTTGTAATTTGACAAAATATTTAATAGGCATAAAGTTAAATTAAAGGTTGCATTATTTGAAAATAACTGAGCAAATATTTTAATTTAAAGATTTAACAATTTTAAATTTTAAACAAAGTAATTCTAACTTTGGAGATTGTGATGACTACAACCACAGATATTAATGATTATAAAGCTATAACTAATTTACTAACGAGCCATTATTTAAAAGGGGCAGTTTCAGGAAAGGGGTCTGAAATGAAACCTTCATTTCATGATGATGCGGCTTGGTATGGCTATGTAGGCCCCGATCTAGTCGCTGGGCCAATCCAGACTTTATATGATTGGCATGACGGCAATGGTGCGGCGACAGATTTAGTTTTCAACATATCAAAAATAGAAATAGTAGGTACGGCAGCAAGTGTGAGAATTGAACTTGATAACTGGAAGGGGTCTCGTTTTACTGATTTTTTTAATATGCTTAAAGTTGATGGAAAATGGAAAGTGATGAACAAGGTTTTTTACTTACATCCATAGGGTATCAGTTAAGAATATCAAAATTTTTGTTTAATTATAAATTTGAATATAGGAGATGATTAATGAATAAACCTGCAGATTTTGATGTAGAAACTTTTCACGGCGGCTGTCCGCATGATTGCCCGGATACTTGCTCTATGGTATTCACGGTAAAAGATAAAAAATTAATAAGCGTGACAGGAAACCCTGATCACCCAATGACGCAGGGAGGTCTTTGCGTCAAACTTAAAGATTACGAACAACGGCATTATCATCCTGATCGTTTATTGTATCCAATGAAGCGTACAGGCCCTAAAGGTACTAAACAGTTTGAACGTATTACGTGGGATGAAGCTTTGGATACGATTACGACTAAATGGAAAAAAATTATTGCAGAAGATGGTCCGCAAGCAATCATGCCAAATAGTTATTTAGGTCATCAAGGTTTAGTGCATGGCTTAAATGGCGGCGATGCCTTCTTTAATCGCATGGGCGCAACTGTTACTGAACGTACTTTCTGTGGAGAAGGTTCTTGTACTGCATGGTTAATGACTGTAGGGCCAACTGCTGGGGTAGATCCTGAAAGTTTCATACATTCTAAATATATTGTTGTTTGGGCATGCAACTCTGCTAGCACTAATTTACATCACTGGGCTATTATTAAAAAAGCTCAAGCAAAAGGTGCAAAAATTGTAGTTGTTGACTCATTCGCATCTAGGACAGCAAAACAATCTGATTGGCATATTGCTCCTAAACCAGGGACAGATAGTGCTCTAGCAATGGCTATGATGCAGGTGATTATTGAAGAAAATTTGCAAGACCAAGATTACATTGATAACTACACAGAAGGCTTTACAGAGTTATCAGAACGCGCTAAAACACGCACACCTGAATGGGCAGAAAAAATTACTGGCATACCTGCTGAAGATATTCGAAAGTTCGCACGTGAGTATGCAACGTCACAGCCTTCTGCAATTCGCATCGGAGTTGCATTAGAGAGAAACTACGGTGGTAGTCAAGCCATTCGCGCAGTAACATGTTTACCGGCTTTGACTGGGGCTTGGCGGCACGTTGGCGGAGGAGCATTGCAATTCCCAGTATGGGAGCACCCTTATAAGTTTGATGTGATGTGTCGTCCAGATTTAATTCCTGAAGGGACACAAGTCGTAAATAACCTACAGTTAGGCCGCGTACTTTTAGGAGAGATAGATTTAAAGACACCTATTAAATCGATGATGATATGGAATACTAATCCTCTGACGCAAGCACCTGAAACTGATAAAATTGCAAAAGGTCTAGAGCGTGAAGACTTATTCACTGTTGTAGCTGACCATTTTATTACAGATACAGCTGCTTACGCAGACATTGTTTTGCCAGCTGCCATGGGTGCAGAGATGGAAGACATGATTCTCTCATGGGGCCATCTCTATCTTACCTACAACGAAAAATGCATTGAGGCACCAGGCGAAGCAATATCAAATATGGAAATCTTTAGACGTTTAGCCAAATTAATGGGTTATGAAGAAGAAAACTTTAAATGGAGTGATCATGAGTGTTTAGAAAATTTTGTAGATTGGGATGCACCGACTTGTGAGGGCATTGATTTAGATTATCTTCGTGAACATGGTTACGCGCGCTTAAAAGATTTTGGTGATAAAGATATGCGTGCACGTCATGCTAAGGGTGAATTCGCAACCGAAACTGGAAAATGCCACTTTAAGGTGGAAGGCGCTAAGAACTTTGTAGCAGGTCCGTTCCGTCAAATGTACGAAGGTTTCCAACCAGGAGAAGATTTGGACTCATTGCCCGATTATGTTGAGTCACGTGAAACTCCAGCAACGAATCCAGACTTAGCAGCTAATTTTCCACTTAATATTATTTCACCTAAGAGTCATGGCTTTTTGAATTCTTGTTATGCCAATGATACAAGGAAACAAAAAGGACAAGGTGAACAGTCTATTTTACTAAATAAATTAGATGCAGAAACACGTAATATTAAAGACGGGTCAGTTATTAAAGTCTTTAATGACCGTGGTTCTTTTAAAGGAGTAGCAAAAATTTCTGAAGATGTGAATGCTGGTATTGTAGTTGCTACATTGGGTTATTGGCGCCAACTTAATGATGGCACAGTTAATTGCATTAGCTTTGCTGAATTTGGGGACATGGGCCATTCCCCAACATTCTCTGATAATTTAGTTGATGTTAGCTTAGCGGCATAGCTTTATAAGGAATAAGGTTTATGAGTACATATTTTGGCCGTTGTGATTGCGGAAATATTGAATATGAGTTTCAGGATAATCCAATCAATACAGTATTTTTCCAAAATATGACACTCTCCCATCTAGCGGATAGATAACTCATTAACCTTTTGAAGGTATAAAAACTATGACAACATTAGTCACTGATAATTGCCAACGATGTCGTTTTACAGAGTGTGTAACGGCATGTCCAGTTTCTGCATTTCATGCTGGCGAAGACATGTTGTATATTAATCCAGATGTCTGCGTAGATTGTGGTGCATGCATTCCCAAGTGCCCAGTTCAGGCGATCTATGAAGATATAGACCTACCAGATAAGTTAGAGGAGTGGATTGACATAAATGAAACACAGGCAAAAAAGTTTCCAATAATTACCAAAAAAGAATCTGCTTACGAAGGTGCTGAAGATCGTAAAAAAACTTTAGGTTTTTAGTGACGGCAAGCTTAAAAACAAAAAACCAGCTCAAGGTAGTAATCATTGGAAGTGGCCCAAGCGGTTTTTATGTTGCTGATTCAATAATAAATTCTGGTATATCTGCTGAGATTACAATTTTAGAAAAATTACCATGCCCCTATGGTTTAATTCGTTATGGTGTTGCTCCAGATCACCAAAAACTAAAACGTATCGCTAATACTCTAGACACCATAGCTGAGCAGCCTTCTGTTAACTTTCTTGGCAACGTTGAATTAGGCAAGGATATCAGTCTTGAAGAAATCAAATCAAACTACCAAGTTATAGTTTTTTGCAATGGTATGTCTGACAGCATTTCTCTTGGAATCGACGGTGAGCATTTAACTGGGGTTTATCCATGCAATGATTTGATAGGTTGGTACAATGGACACCCTGATTATCAGGATCTGGAATTTAACTTTGACCATGATACTGCGATCGTTATTGGACATGGGAATGTTGCAATTGATATCTCACGTATTTTAAGTAAATCTATAGATGATTTACGAACATCTGATATTCCTGAGAATGCACTGGAGACATTATCTAAGAAAACATTAAAGCATGTACATATGATTGGAAGACGTGGGCCAATTCAATCTAAATTCACGACTAAAGAATTCCATGAGCTTGGTAAATTAAGTAATTGTAATGTTTCACTAGACCCAAAATACCTTAATCTTAATGCAGCTTCCCAACTAGAGCTTGATGATATATCAAATACTATAGTCCATAAAAATTATAAAGTGATGCAATCATATGCTGAGAATTTTTCAGCAATAAATGATAACAATAAAACTCAAATAAGCATTGATTTTATGATGAATCCGAAATATTTCGCAGGAAAAAAACAGTTATCAAGTGCTTTCTTTGAAGAGACTTATTTAGAAGGAGCTGCATTTAATCAGACATGTAAGACTTCAGATCGCTTAATAGAAATAAGATGTGGACTGGCTTTTACTAGCGTCGGTTTTAGAGGCACTATATTAGAAAACCTACCCATAAATGAACCTAAAAGAACTCTATCTAATCAAAATTCAAACCTGATAGGTGGCGATGGAAAAATTATTAAAGGCTTGTATGCGGCTGGCTGGGTTAAACGTGGTCCACATGGTGTTATAGGTACCAATCGAGAGTGCGCTCAAAATACTGTTGATAGCATTCTTAAAGATATTCCCATATTGATTCAATCTAATGCTGAAGGTAAGGCTGGCTTGTTAAAAGTACTAAATAAAAAAAATATACGCTATACAACGTTTGAAGACTGGAAAGTGATTGATAAAAAAGAAATTGATAATGGGTTATTATTAGGAAAACCAAGAGAAAAGTTTGTTACTGTCAAAGAAATGTTAGCAAGCTTATAATTTTAAAGAGTTTTATTATAGACGCTAAGACAAGTATTGCTAATCAATTAGAGTTAATCAATAGCTCTTTCGAAAAGTATTCAAATAAAACATTACCGTTAGTGGATGCAGGTAATCTGGTTGAGTCCTTTAACAAATGTCCTTTTCCGATAGCAAGTCATGACTTAAATGGTTTTTTCAATTATTTAAATAGAGCAGCGCTATCTCTTTTTAAGGTGAACTTAGACCAAGTGATAGGTCAGCCTACGACTATGACGGCTCCTGAATCTGAACAAAAAGAAAGAAATGAACTATTAAATCAAGTAAACTCTCATGGCTTTATAGAGAACTATAAGGGCATTCGCGTAGCATCAGATGGTGCGTTATTTCAGATTGAAGATGCCACTATTTGGAATATAGTTGATAAAGAATCAATCAAAATTGGACAAGCCGTCATCATATATAGGTCAAGAATATTATGAAAAAAAATTCACCCGCTAAAGTTTTGTTCGCAAGTTTGGCGGGTACCACTATTGAATTCTTTGATTTTTACATTTATGCAAATGCCGCTGTTTTAGTATTTCCCTCACTTTTTTTTGCTGCCTCTACCCAGTCAACAGAAATGCTTCAATCACTTGCCACCTTTGCTGTTGCCTTCTTTGCGAGACCATTAGGCTCTGCATTCTTTGGTCACTTTGGTGATCGTATTGGTAGAAAAACAACCCTAGTAGCTGCATTACTCACCATGGGTGTTTCAACCGTTGCAATTGGCTTACTCCCAACATATCAATCCATTGGTATTTTTGCCCCGATTCTTTTAGTTATTTGTCGTTTTGGTCAAGGCTTTGGTCTGGGAGGAGAGTGGGGTGGTGCCGTTTTACTAGCTGTTGAGAATGCCCCTCCTGAGAAAAAAGCTTGGTATGGTATGTTCCCTCAGCTAGGTGCCCCAATTGGGCTGATCCTCTCTGGCGGTATTTTTCTATACTTATCGAGCACAATGACGGAAACTGAATTCTTTGATTATGGCTGGAGAATACCTTTTCTCTTGAGCTCTGTTCTAATTTTAATTGGTCTATATGTAAGGTTAACAATTCTCGAAACACCAGAATTTATAGAGAACCAAAGAAATAAAAAAACTATAGCTGTTCCATTTGTTGAGGTGTTTAAGAATTATAGGACACCCATGATTCTAGGAACATTTATCGCATTAGCAACGTTCGTACTTTTTTACTTAATGACTGTTTATATTGCGAGTTGGGCGATTACAGACCTAAATATTAATCGTGAAGATTTTTTAGGCAATCAAATTGAATCTGTTCTGCTCTTTGCTTTATTTATTCCTATTTCAGCAGTTCTTGCCGACCGCTATGGAAGAAAGTTAATTTTAATCATGGCTTCACTGGGTATTATTTTATTCGGATTGGTGCTTGGTCCATTACTTAACACTAGCCTTCTTTTGACTCTTTGTATTGGGATGGCGCTAATGGGATTCACTTATGGTCCTCTAGGAACAATCCTATCAGAACTTTATCCGACGAATGTAAGGTACACAGGCTCTTCTTTATCATTTAATTTCGCGGGCATTGTGGGCGCTTCATTTGCACCATTTATCGCACTCTGGCTCTCGAGTAATTTTGGTGTCCATTACGTAGGTTATTACTTAGCACTTGCCGCTATAATATCTCTACTAGCTACATATTTATCTTCAAAAGCTAAATAAATTATATGCATAAATTTCTTGAATTATATGAGTATGTTTTAAAACTAGCTGGCCATGCAAAGGCTAAATATTATTTATTTATTTTAAGTGTTTCAGAGTCATCTTTTTTTCCAATTCCACCCGATGTGATGTTGTTACCTATGTGCCTATCAAACCCAAAAAAAGCATGGCGATTTGCCCTCATTACAACGATTGGTTCAGTACTTGGAGGCGTTATTGGTTATCTCATAGGTGTTTATGCGTTTGGATTTATTGAGCCCTATTTATATAATTGGGGTTATATACCAGCCTACGAAAGGGCGGTACAGTGGTTTGAGGAGTGGGGGTTTTGGGCGATATTTATCGCAGGTTTTTCACCTATCCCATACAAGGTCTTTACGATAGCCGGAGGCGCACTTGCCATGCCATTATTGCCATTTATTATTGCCTCAGTTATAGGTAGGGGAGCTCGGTTTTATTTAGTTGCATTGTTTGTCATTATGTTTGGGCAAAAGGCAGATACTTTAATTAGACAGCATATGACCAAACTCGTATGGGGTACGGTTTTAATCATTCTTCTTTTATTACTTTTATTTAAGGTATAAATTGTTGTTCTAAATTATAAGGTGTAGGATTAAAAAATTATTCATTCCTGGCTATATTATGAAAATATCAAAAATTACAATTTCATTCTTACTCGTTTTAAGTTTATTTTTAACAGGATGTGAGACTGTAAAAGATATTACTGATCCACTTGATGATGATAACGATGAATCAAATAATATTTCAAGTGATACTATTGAAGTTAATGTTGAGGAAATAAATCTTTATTTTGTAAGGCCTGCCGACCCTTTAACGATTGGTCAAGATGTTGAGCTCTATGTTGACGATGATGAGATTGGGGAGTTAACCTATAACACCAAAATCCAAACTTCAGTAAAAAAACCAGGGACTTATGAATTAGCAACCAAGGTAGGGTGGAGTTTTAGTGCGCCAGTCACAGGATTAGGTGGCGCTTGTAAATACGAAGGCGATTTTAAGTTTACTGAAAAAAACTATTATTTTAAGGTTGTTTTTGAACCAGGACTGCTTTGTGGCGAGCATGAAATAATTGGAATTTTAGAGTCTGAATATTTAGGTCTTGTAGCAGATATAGACTAACTGGTAGGGGATGCGAGGTTCGAACTCGCGACAAATTGATTAAGAGTCAACTGCTCTACCAACTGAGCTAATCCCCCAAACTTTTTTTTAATTATCTATGTTTGTTGAAATTAAAACATTAAGAATTTTTTGAACTGATTGAGAAACATTGTCAGCATTGTATCCTCCCTCAAGCATATAAAGCGTTCTTCCATCAGCATATTTTTGAGAGATATCTTGTAAGATCTCTGCTACAACACCATACCCCTCATCAGTATAGTTTAACTGCCCTAAAGGATCTCCCAGATGGGCATCAAAGCCTGCGGAGACTAATACAAATTCTGGTCTAAATTGATCCATTGCTGGTTTCAATTTTGAATTAAATGCTTTAATTACTTCATTATTACCACTCCCTTTAGGAAGCTCTACATTTAACGTATAACCTTCACCTTCACCTTTGCCTATTTCATTTGGTCGACCAGTCCCAGGAAAAAGTGGATGCTGATGTACACTGAAATAAAACACGCTATTGTCTTCATAAAATATATCTTGCGTTCCATTACCATGATGAACATCAAAATCGACAATAAGAATTCTTTCTAATCCATATTTCTTTTGTAAGTATCTTGCGACAACAGCAACGCTGTTATAAACACAAAAACCCATCCCCATTGAGGTTGATGCATGATGCCCTGGAGGCCGTACTAGCGCAAATGCAGAGGATAAATTACCAGCCATTATTTGATCAACGGCTTCTAGACCTGCACCGACAGCTAATTTCGCGACAAGATTAGAATCTTTGGAAATAGGGGTGTCACCTGTACTTAAATAAGCCCTATTATTATTTAATTGAGAAACTTGCCTATCTACTAACTCAATATATTCCTTTGAATGAGCTAAATTTAATTCCTCAACTGTTGCGACTTCAAAATTGGGCCAAATGGTATTTGATGTTATTTGATCATTGTTTTTAAGATCATGAATAACAGGAATTAAACGTTCAGGGCTCTCTGGATGATTTGGTCCTGTGTCATGTAATAGAAATATTTCATCATAAAAAATGCCAACTTTTTTATCATTCGCAGAAGAAATATTACTGAATGTTCCCATAATCATTGCAAGACAAAAGGTAAAATTTTTTATTTTTTTCATATACAATTAATTATACTCAAAATGGTGTATGTAAAATGAAAAAAACAAACTCCCTTTACGTTTCATCGCCTGTGAATGCACTTGTTAAAGGTATTTTGCGTGAAGATAAGACACTTAAAGAAGTACTTGAGCACGGAGATTTTGGTTTGGGTACGTTTAATGATCTAGATGGAGAGATGGTACTTCTAGATGGTGTTTTTTATGATCTTCACTCAGATGGAAAAACAAATGTAGCGGATATTAACCTTGAAACGCCCTATGCATGCGTGACACATTTTAAGCCTGAAACTTCGGTAATTGTTGATGAAGAGCTTACTTTTGATACATTAAAAAAGAAAATAGACTCCTTATTCTTATCAAAAAACTTGATCTACGCGATTCAAGTTACCGGAAAATTTAAGTCAATTAAAGCAAGGTCTGTTCCAAAACAAGAGGCATATAGACCGTTAGTTGATGTCGCAGGTGACCAGAAAGAGTTTTTCTTCGAGGAGGAAGAAGGAACATTAGTTGGATTTTGGACACCTGATTTTATGCATTCAGTCACGGTACCTGACTATCACCTTCACTTTATATCAAATGATAAACAAAGAGGAGGACATTTACTTGAATTTTTATCTTCAAAGGTTGAGATTAAAATACAGCCTATAGAGCAACTCACCCTTGACCTTCCTCATAGTATTGAATATCTAACTGCGAGCTTAGACGAGGATATCAGTGATGATCTTGATAAAGCCGAACACTAACAATGAATAAACGTATTATAAATAGGATGGTGATATTTTATTAGAGAACATATTTGGTGTTGTTGTGTTGGTAGCAGTAGGTTTAGTCATACTGTTACACCCAGATAAATTTCGCTATTCATCTAAACAAATAAAGCAGTTCATCTTTAGATACTGGTGGATTTCCGTATTTGTACTTCTTGGTTATTTAACGATGGGAGAGTGGGAGCATCTAATCATCACACAAGAAAGTCACAGCAATGTAATAAAGGACTGATATGAAGAAACTAATATTACGTATTATAACTGTGCGCTCATTAACATTAATCTAATTAAACTCATGAATACTACTTCGTATAATGTATATTATGTTAAATGAATTATTTAGATCAATATTAGTCCATTTAAAAGTAGTTAATTATAGTTCTGCTCTACTTGAGATATACTTATGTTTAACAACGAAACAAAATAAACAAAAACACCGAATAATTATCCGTCAGTTACATATGAGTTAATTAGGTTGCAAAGGAATACATGCAAAGTACATTAAGAAATTACCAATATCTTGGTTTAATTATTATTATATGGGGATCATCCTTTGCGATGATGCATGAGTGTCTAGTTGGTGGACACTTTTCACCCGAGCAGACTGTTGGATATAGATTGGCAATAGGATCAATTGTCTTGTTAATAGGCTGTATTTTTTGCCGAAAAAGCTTTCCTAAAACATTAACGCCGTGGGTTCATTTCTTTATATATGCCATCATTGGTAACATTGTGCCCTTCTTGCTTATTTCTCGTGGTCAAATGCATATCACTTCAGGGATGACAGGCTTGTTAATGGCATTTGTACCTTTGGTTACTATGGTATTAGCACATATTTTTCTGCCTAATAATGCTCTGAATCGTTATAAGATTTTAGGTTTCATACTTGGTATCTCTGGGGTACTCTTTATTTTAGCTCCATCTATTGGTGATGGAAAAAATACCGTTTTTGGAATCCTATTAATTTTAGGAGCAGCGGCTTCCTATGCGAGTCACGGTGTCGTAGTTGAGAGGTTTCCAAAATATGACCCGATTGTAGCTGCGACAGCCTCCTCTATTCTCGCTTGTTTTTTAGCGTTCGTAATTTGGCCTGATATGGTTCATCTAAATTTAGATGATATCCCATTAAAGACATCTCTAAATATGTTGGCGCTTGGTGTATTACCAACTGGATTAGGCGCTTTAATTTTCTTTAATTTAATCAATAATGCTGGGGCAACTTTTATTTCAAATATGAATTACGTTATCCCAGTATATGCCTTCACCCTGGGTGCTATTGTTCTAGGTGAGCCTGTGCTGTGGCAAAATCTATTAGCGCTTGTACTAATTGTTTTTGGTATTTTTGTCTCAAGAAGAAAAGTAAAAAGTTAAATTGGGTTTTTATTATGGCAGATAAGATAGACGTAATAATTATTGGTGCAGGAATAGCTGGAATTACCACAGCTTATTATTTGCAGAAAAATTTCCCAGGAATCAGATATAAGATACTTGATTCAAGAAGCTCGGCAGGTGGGACTTGGGATCAGATGAAATTTCCTGGTGTTCGCGCTGATAACGATATGTATACCTATGGTTTTAGTTTTAATCCATGGAAAGGCCCAATAATAGGAAGCGGACCGAATATCAGAGACTATATAAATCAAACAGCGAACAAATTTAAAATTAAAAAAAATATAGTGTTTAATACTCAAGTAGCAGAACTTTCTTGGAGTAATAATTTATGGACAACAAAGACCGATAATAAAAATTATACTAGTCAATATGTTATTTGTTGCACTGGCTCACGCGATCGTAATAACCCTCATAAGCCTAAGTTTAAAGGGGAAAGTAAGTACAAAGGTAAAATTGTCCATACACAAGCTTGGGGAGATACAGACTATAAAGGTAAAACTGTGACTATTATTGGGAGTGGCTGTACCGCTATTACCATGGCTCCCTCAATTATAAAAGAAGCTAAAAAAGTAACATTAGTGCAGCGCAGTCCTGCATGGATTATTGATATTGATAGCCAAGAAAAATCATCACGTGGTTACAAAACTTTTCAAGTCTTAAAAGATTATATATCTAGTAGGTTTTTTAAAAAATCACTTAGAAAAAAAATTATCGCTGCAGATCCTTATTACAACGACAAAACTACTCCATCATATGATTATTGGGATCAGCGCCCTGCTTCTAGTTTAGATCAGGATTATTTTAGGGCTGTTGAATCGAGCAAGGTAACAATTGAGCGCCAAGGAGTAAGTAATTGGGAAACAACTGGAGTTAAGTTGCAAGATGGAAAAGTTATCCATAGTGATTTAACTGTAATGGCCACAGGCGGTAACGCACAATTATTGGGCGGCATTGATATTTTTGTTAATGATAAAAAAATTAATATTCACGATACTAGTTGGTACAGAGGAATGATGTTTAGTGGGTTGCCAAACCTTTTTGCACACGCAGGATACATAAATTTTAGTTGGACTGCGAGATGTGAAATAGTTAGTCAACGCATTTGTAAAACAATTAACTATATGAAGGAAAAAGGACTTAGCACTTGTACCGCCAAGTATTTGGGAGAAAGGACTACGCCATCAATACAGGCTAATTACGTATTAAGAGCTATGGATAAGTTTCCAAATAGGACGTATAAGTTCTATCAAAATTATTTTGTAGAATATCTTATTTTTAAGTTTAGTAACATTGATGATGGCGCATTAGAATTTAAGAGATAGCCCTCTACAAAAAAAATCAACATATCTCAAAAAAAATAATCTAGTCAAAGTCTTCGATACCCAGTCTTTGCATCACTATTTCCGCATTTTTTTTGCTTTCTGCAGCGGCCTTCTCATCTCCAATTTTTGTATATAGCTCAACTTGAGCAATTAGTGTTTTAGCTAGATAATATTCTCCACCATTATCAATACAAAACTTTTCAAGCTTCTTCAGTGTTTCGATTGCTTTTGTTTGGTTCTTATCAAGATAATAGTATCTTGAAAGTTCAATGCTGCTATCAGCGTATTCACCCAGCATTCCAGTCTTTTGAAACATTAATGTTGCTCTTAAGCCATATTCAACTGCTTTTGAAGCTTTATTTCTATAGAAGTATGTTTGAGCTAAGCCTTCATAACAAACAGCTCGCTCATTATCATTTGAAGCCAATACCAAAGCTCTTGTATAGTAATCTTGAGCATCTAAAAATTCTTTAGTCCTAAGCATGTTAATACCTAATTGATACAAAAAACGGTGTTCATATTGAAGGTATTTACTGTTACCCAATTCTGCTGTCTGAAAACCATAAGTGAATGTCTTATTAGACCCTTTAAAGTCTCCAGAGTCTCTTTGTGTAATGCCCTTGAAAAGAATTGCTTGCATTTGATCAGCTTGGATAGAAGCTTCCTTTTCGGCTATTTCAAAGTCTTTAATTGCCTGATCATTATTTCTAAGACGAAAATTAGCTTTACCCTTACAAAAGTTAGAATCGTATTTGTCTTTAACTGAATTCGCTGCTTTTAAAGCTTCCTCAAACTTACCTTTATTTAATTGTTTCTCACATTCATTATTCACATTATAAGCAAAAATATTGTTTGAATACAATAATGTAAAAGATAAAATTAATGTTAATTGTTTAATCATTATTACTCCTCAGTCCATTTAATAAGGTCATTTTCCGATAAAATTACTATTCTAAGTGCTTGCGCTTTTTCAAGCTTACTTCCCGCATCGTTTCCAGCTAATAAATAATCTGTCTTTTTTGAAACAGTTGACGTTATTTTGCCACCATATTGCTCGATTATTTGTTTCGCATCTTCCCTTTTAAGTGTTGGCAATGTCCCTGTTAGGACAAAAACCTTACCACTAATTTCAGAAACAAATTTAACTTCTTTTCTAAGCTCTTCTTTAAATAACACGCCATTATTGATGAGCCTGTCAATTAAATCAAGATTTTTTAAATCATTAAAGTAACAATGAATAAAGCCTGAAACAGTAGGACCTATGTCATCAACCCCCTCTAAACCCTCCTGAGTTTGTGCTTTTATATTTGATATAGTTCCGAATTCTTTGGCTAGATCTTTTGCTGTCGCCTCACCCACCCCTCGAATCCCTAGCGCGTATATCAAACGTCCTAATGTTGTTTCTTTTGATTTATGAATTGATTCAATAAGGTTTTTAGAAGATTTTTCACCAAACCGCTCTAAACTCTCAAGAGAACCTAAATCGAGAGTGTATAAGTCTGTAAAATCATTAATCATTTTATTTTCTAGTAGTTGATCAATAATCTTTTCACCCAGCCCATCAATATCCATAGCTTTTCTTGAAGCGAAATGCATAATGGACTGTTTTCTTTGAGCGGGGCATTGAATACCTTCACAACATCTAAGGATGGCCTCTCCTTCCTCTTTTTTTAGTTTTGAGCCACATTCAGGACATTGGATTGGCATTAAAAACGTCTCAATATTTTTTGGTCGTTTAGCCTTAATAACACTCACAACTTCAGGCACTACATCCCCTGCTCTTCTTATTAAAACAAAATCATTGATATGAACATCTTTCCTAAGAAGTTCTGCTTCGTTATGAAGGGAAGCGTTTGTCACCGTTACACCAGATACGAAGGTTGGTTTGAGTCTTGCTACAGGGGTGATTGCACCAGTCCTCCCCACCTGAACATCAATACCTAAAACCTGTGATTCAGCCTCTTCAGCAGGAAACTTATGCGCAACAGCCCATCTAGGTGCCCTTGATACAAAACCAAGCTCATCTTGATAATTTAGAGAATCTACTTTATAAACAACACCATCAATATCAAAGGGTAAACTTTGTCTTTTGTTGATAATTTCATGGTAATAATCTAATAATCCAACAACACCAGTCACATTTTCTACAAGATCTGTAGTAGGTATTTTGAGTTCATTCAGCAATTTTATTGAGTCAGAGTGTGATGTAAGAGTGTTTTCTATACCCTCAAAATCTATACTGTATGCATAAAACCTAAGTGGTCGAGTTGCTGTAATACTTGAATCTAATTGTCTCAAACTACCTGCTGCCGCATTTCTTGGGTTAGCGAATACTTTTTGACCTAACTCTTCTTGTTTTTTGTTAAGGGCGAGAAAATCCTCTTTGAACATCACAACTTCGCCTCTTATTTCGATTCTTGGTGGCAGACCCTTAGTGTCAATTTTAAGGGGAATAGACTTGATAGTTTTAAGGTTGTGAGTTACATCTTCGCCCGAGAAGCCATCGCCTCGTGTCGCGCCGAGAGAAAAAAAACCTCCCTCATAAATTAATGCAATCGCAAGTCCATCAAATTTTGGCTCTACTGCATAATTAATACTTTCCACCCCTAAATCAGTTTTAATTCTTTTATCAAAAGCTGCTAATTCGTCCTCGTGGAACACGTTGCTGAGAGAAAGCATTGGCTTTTTATGGCTCACTTGATTGAATGCGCTATTGGAAAGCATACCGACTCTCTGTGTTGGTGAGTCCTCTGTGATTAATTCAGGATATTGCTTCTCTAGCTCCTCTAATTTCCTCATAAGATCGTCATAGACGCTATCAGTGACGGTTGGGTCATCTTTTACATAATAATTAAAATTATGTTCTTGAATCTCCTTTTTTAAAGTTAAAACAGTTTCTTCAATTGCACTATTTTTTTTCATGACTTAATTGAACATTTTTTGAGCAATTTTCGAGCCCGATGGAATTTTCTTTTCTTGCATTATTTTCTCTAGCTTTTTTAAATGCACATAAATTTGGCTTATTTGATCATCGTTTAAAGGCTTTCTGCTAACATCAACAAGCACTCCATTAAGCTTAGTGTTGAATTGTTTAATTATAAGAATTAGTTCGTTGAATGCTGTTGTAATTTTCATAGTATTTGGGATGTCCATTTTGAAAATAATTCCTTGAAGGAATGTTTCGTGACTTATATTTAGTGGCTTCCCAGTTAGTGAAGTAAGCACGCAAATCTTTTGACCTGAATCTTGGTGTATTAATTCGTGAAACGAATTATTATTGACTTTAAAGATAGGTTGTTTAAAAAAGTCTATCAAAGGCCCTGCGTGAAATGTTGGGTCAGACTTCGGATAAACCTGAAGAATCAATGAGTGATCAACATCTTTTTTAAATTTACTTAAATGAAAAGATTCTTTTTCAATATCCTGATTAGATAACCAAAATATTGGTCCATCAACATTTGATGAAATATCATTCGCAAGCTGCTTAAAATCTTGGATGGCTTTGGTATCTAGAGTATATTTCCTGCTTGCGAGCAGTAAAACTAAGAGAACCTGGTTGTAATTAATAGAGTCATAGATTGCTGATTCTGTTGCCCACAAATCATTATCTTTTCTAATATAAACTCTGACACCTGGCATCGATTTAATTTTATCTAAAAGTAATCCACTGCTCGACTCTTGAATCTTTTTACATGTAATTGAAATTACGGTTTCAATATCTCTGTCAATGCCATCAGGCAAATTTGAATTAATTATCTTTTCTGAACCAGTTAAATTCTCATTAACCTCTTTCTCTATGGGTTCAAAAGGCTCAACAACTTCAGGAGTCACTTCTAGATCATTAAAGTTATGAAAAAGTGGATCGTTGTCCTCGCTAATAGAGTTGTTAGGTTTTGTTAGGCTGGCTTGTTTCTTTGTTAATCTTTTTAATTCACTCCAATTGTAGATGATTAGCACAAAAATAATGGCTACGCCCGTAATTAATAGTGCAAGTTGAACATCATTCATATTTAGTAAGCTAGCTCCATATCGTCAATATCCCTCATATCTACTTCGACAATTCTTGAAACTCCAAGTTCTTGCTGAGTAACGCCGACTAATTGTTCTGCAATCTCCATGGTAATTCGGTTGTGTGTAACGATTAAAAACTGTGTCTTTTCTGCCATTTCCTTTACTAAAGAACAAAAATTACCTGTATTGGTATCGTCCAATGGTGCATCTACTTCATCCATAACGCAAAACGGAGAGGGGTTTAATTTAAATAAAGCAAATATAAGCGATATTGCTGTTAATGCTTTTTCCCCACCTGACAAAAGATTAATCGTTGTATTTTTTTTACCAGGGGGTTGGGCTGATACTTGGAGACCTGTATCTAAAATTTCATCCCCCATCAATTGAAGCTCTGCCCTTCCTCCCATAAACAATCTTTTAAAAAACTCACTGAAATTTTTGTTAACTTCTTTGTATGTTGTATCTAATTTTTCCTTTGTTTCACTGTCGATTTTTTTAATTGCATTCTCAAGTGTCGTCATCGCTTCAGTTAAATCATCAGATTGTTTTTGTAGATAATTTTTTCTTTCTTGGATGGAATTTAATTCATCGATAGCAGCTTGGTTAACTGGTCCAAGACGTTCCATTTTAAGGCGGAGTGCATCACACTTCTCTATTATCGATTCGACATTTGTGTCATCATCGATTGCATCAAGCAAAGCACTTTCATCGAAAGAGGTTTTTTCAATTTCATGGCAGCATTGCTGGAATAGAATCTGTGATTCTCTTTCTAAAATTTTAGATTCTTGGACTTTTTCAGTAAGTGGATTTAGTGAGTGTTGCTTTTCCAGTCTTTTGCTTTCTAAATTTTTCAGATTAGTTTCTTTCGTCAAAAGATCCTCTCTTGCTTTAATAAGATTTTTTTCTGCCTGTTCTTTTTCTTGAAGGCTTTCTTTAAGAATTGATTCTTGATTTTCAGAGTTTTTTTCATTCAATTGGATATGGGAGTCATTTATTAACTTTTCTAAGCGAAGCTTTTCGTTGGTATTGTGAGTTAATTTTTCAACGAAATCTTCATGTTTGTTCTGATGAATTTTTAGATTGAATGAAAGCTCTTGCTCTATTTTATCTCTTGCAAATACCTTTTCTCTTTCTGATTCAAATTTTACCTCAGAGGTTTTTTTGTCATTCAATAATTCCTCTAATTTGTTTTGTAAATTTAATTTGTCTTTACTATGTTCGTCGAGACTCTTTTGTTTTTGACTAAACTCCTCCATAAAACTACTTATTTTTTTATCAGCCTCTTCAAGCTCGATGCCTATATTGACGATTCTTTCTTGCCTATGAATCTCAATTTGTTGCTGCTTATTTACCTCTAAATTAATTGAATTTTTCTCTTCAATAAGATTAAATTTTTTCTCAGATAAAAGCTCAACTTCTTTTTTTGTTGTCGCTAAATTTTCTATATGTACATCTGTTTTGTTAATAGCTTTATCAAGCTCATTCTTGTATCCGGGTAAATCTTTTTTTAGGTCTTCAAGTAGCTTAAGATTGGTAAGTTTGTTAGATTTTGTTTTATTTTCAGATCGAAATACTTGAAAGTTTTTACCATGAATATTGCCAGATTGATCAACCAATATTTCACCAAAATTAAGATCTTTAAGATTAACTTCTAGATCTTGTTCATTTGTAATATAGGCATGACAAAGCCATTCTGTTAATACATTATTGATATTGGGTATTTTAGATGATATTTTTGAAAGCAGTGGCGTGAGTTTTGCATTATGCGTAATTGTCTTGTTTGAACTTCCCTCATATACAACAGCTATGCTTGTTGGTATCTCTTTAAGTGATTTAGGAGATATTCTTTTGCTTTCATAGGCGCTGGCATACTCTGAAAGAAGAAAGTCAACAGCTTTTTGCCAATCTTTTTCGATATCAACTCTTTTAAATATATTCCTATCTTTATCAATACCTACTTCATTAAGGAATTCACTGGTATGCTCATCATTCATTTCGTTCTCTACAAAGCTCGACAGGGTCGAGATTTGTATTTCAGTCTGCTGAAAATTTTTAAGATGCTCATCTTTTCTCAAATTGAGGCTATCTGTTTCTTTTTCTAACTTATTAAGTAATTCTTTTTTATCTGCTAACTCATTATCCGCGAGCATTATTTGATTATCTATATCTCCTATATGATCTGGAGAGGTACTATCATGACTTCCAACCTTCTCTTTTATTGCAAAAGATTCGTCATGGAGTTGTTTTTTTCTTACCTCTAAATCCTCAATGCTTTTATTAATATAATCAATTCGAGTTGATTCTAAATTGATTAACTCGTATATTTTTTGACTCTCACTTTGTTGAAATTCTAATTTCTCAATAGCTGCCCTGTATTCAGCTTCTACCTTCACAAGTCTGGCTTTATCAGCACCGGCATTTTGTTGGTGCTGTGAAAGTTTTTCATTTTCGATTTGTATTAAATTTTGATTTTCCTCTATCGCTTTTTCAGTTTCTTCGATTGAAGTGGTATGAGATTTTAATTTTTCCTCACTCTCAATCAATGTAACCTTCAATCTCTCTAGATTATTTTTAATGTTATTTAGGGCATTTTCTGCATCCGATACAAGGGCATTTACCTCATAAAATTTAGCCTGCGCAGAATTAATTTCGTTAGATTTGTCAGCGTGCTCTTGCCTAGCATTCTCAACGTTAACTTCGATATCTCTTAATGCTGTTGTGAATTGATCTAATTCAGTCTGTTGATTAGTAATAAGTGTTTTTATTTGATCCCAAGACTCATTCGCATCCCTCTTCTTTAATGCCCAAACCTGCGCTTCTTGGAATTTTAAATTTTCTTGGTGCTTATTATATTTGCTTGCGGTTTCTGCTTGTGATTCAAGCTTGGTGATTTGTTGATTGATTTCCCTTAATAAGTCTTCAACACGCGATAGGTTCTCTTTTGTATCACGCAGTCGATATTCTGTTTCTTTTCTTCTCTCTTTGTATTGACTGACACCAGCAGCCTCCTCTAGAAAGTTTTTTAGTTCTTCTGGTTTTGCTTCGATAATCTGTGAGACTGTATTTTGTCCAATGATTGCATAACCTTTAGCGCCTAAGCCAGTACCAAGAAATAAGTCAGCTACATCTTTTCTTCTCACTTGAGTATTATTAATGTAATAACTTGACCCCTTTTCTTTTTCAATGACTCTCTTGACAGATATTTCAGCGTAACTAGCCCATGCTTGTGGTGCCATTCCTTCTGAATTATCAAAGAAAAGTTCAGCACTTGCTCTAGAAACAGGTTGGCGAGTATCACTACCGTAAAAGATAACATCCTCCATCGTTCCTCCACGCAACTCTTTAGCTGAGGAAGATCCTAAAACCCATTTAATAGATTCGGTTACATTTGATTTACCACAACCATTTGGTCCTACAATAGCCGCTAACTGTGCGTCAACTTTTATGGTTGTTGGATCAACAAATGTTTTAAAGCCAGCTAATTTAATCTCTTTAAGTTTCAATTGTTATCAATCTTTGGATTTTGTTGAAAAAGAATTTGTTCAAGGCAGTATAATGTCATCTTTCAAATAAATTTAAGCTTAAGTTATGAATCAAAATTCACTCGGTGGAAAGCCAACAGCCCAACCCACCAAAACACTAGAAACATTCGAAAATCCCAACACTAAAAGAGATATTCATATCCATATGCAAATTCCAGAGTTTACTTGTTTGTGTCCTAAAACAGGCCAACCTGACTTCGCTACTTTGTACCTTGATTATATCCCCGATAAGACTTGTGTGGAACTAAAAAGTCTAAAACTCTATATCTGGTCATTCAGAGATGAGGGATGCTTTCATGAGGCAGTTACTAACAGTATTTTAGATGACCTTGTTCAGGCAACAGACCCTAGATTTATGAGATTAACTGCCAAATTTTTTGTCAGAGGTGGTATTTTTACCAATGTTGTTGCTGAACATACTAAGCCAGGCTGGAAACCACAGCCCAAAGTTGACTTAGGTCAATTTGATTCTGAGAAAAATTATCGAGGATAATTTCACGGGGGTATAGCTCAGCTGGGAGAGCACTTGCATGGCATGCAAGGGGTCAGCGGTTCGATCCCGCTTACCTCCACCAATTCTTTGAACTAGTAGGCTCTAGATTGACCGTTTATTATTCCTTAATAAATCTCAAGGTCATTCGATCTGACTCTCCAATTGATATAATATCTGCTTTATCATCGTCTTCAACCCCCCTTAAGCTAGGTAGCAAATTCCAAACGCCATTTGGATGGTCAGCAGTATCCTTCGGATTTGCATTGATTTCAGATTTAGCATCAAGTCTGAAACCTGCATCTTTTGCCATCTGAATAACATAATCTTCTGTCATATAACCACTTTTAATCTGTTTATCTAAGGGCGTTCCTGCCTTTGCTCTGTGCTCTACTACTCCAAGAACTCCTCCAGACTTAAGGGCTTTTGCAAAACCAGCAAACATCGCTTCAGCTGATCCTGCTTTCGCCCAATTATGAACGTTTCTAAATGTAAGAACCATATCAACAGGGCTATTCGGAGAAAATTCAGGTTGTTTTGGATCAAAATGAACCCAACGGAGTTGGTCGTAAATATCAGGATTTTTTTCCATCTTTTCTTTAAACGTCCTTTCTAATTTAACAAAGAAAGGATTTATTTTTTCATGCAGCTCCAAGGAGGTATAGGTGTACTGCCCTTTATTGTGCATCAGCGAAGCTAAAATCTCAGTATACCAACCATATCCCGGAGTAATTTCAACAACAGACTGTTCTGGATTGAGGCCAAAAAAGAGTAATGTTTCTTTTGGATGGCGATATTTATCACGCTCAACATAAGAAGGTGTTCTATGTTCAGCCTCTAGAGCTTTATCAATAAGCTGACTAGTATCTGAATTACCACAACCAAGTAATATTGTTAAAGAGAATAAAATTAAAAAAAGTTTATATAATTTATTATTTGTCATGTTTATGTAAATATTAATTTGAGAGTTAAAGTAAAATAATCAAATATGATCTAAAAAATATATTAATGAATTACTAATCAAAAACAAGGTTTTTTATTAAATGAAGACATTCAGAATTTCTGAGCATTGGCTTTATCTATTATTTATATTATTTTATTCTGGAAGTATTTTCTCCAATGAATTAATTCAATCCAAGGGTGCAGTTGTAACTTCGAATGCTCTGGCAACTGAAGCAGGAGAAAAAATTTTAGCTGAAGGTGGCAACGCTTACGATGCTGCTACAACAATCAGTGCGATGCTTTCTGTTGTAGAGCCATTTGCATCAGGCCTTGGAGGGGGTGCATTCTGGTTAATATATGATGCTAAAAGTAAAAAATATACCATGCTAGATGCCAGAGAGACTGCTCCACTGCAATCTCATAAAAATATGTATCTAGATGAAAATGAGAACGTTATAAAAAATATGTCTAAGCTTGGGCCATTGTCTGCAGGAATACCAGGGATCCCTGCGGTATTAAGCTACGTCAATGATAAGTACGGTTCAAAGAAATTAAGCACGCTTTTAACTCCAGCCTATCGGGCCGCAATCAATGGATTTCCTGTAAATGAAAGGTATTTAAAAGGAGCAAATTATAAAAAGAAGTGGCTTAAAAAATACAAAGAAACGGAAGCAATTTTTTTGCACAACGGTGAAGTCCCAAAAAAAGGATGGGTCCTAAAGCAAAATGATCTAGCAAAGACGATTAAAAAAATAATGAAGGATGGCCACAAAAGTTTTTACACAGGAAGCTTTGCTAAAAAAATGGTTGAATCTGTTCAAAATAATGGTGGTATTTGGAGCGAAGAAGATTTAAATAGATATAAAGTTCTTGAGCGAGAACCAGTTCGATCAACCTACAAAGGAATTTCAATTATAGCCCCTGGGCTTCCATCCTCAGGAGGCTTAGTTCTATCCAATGCCCTAAATATATTAGCAGGGTATGAATTGGATAAACTTAGCCCTACCACCCAAAAACATTTAATTATTGAGTCTCTAAGGCGAGCGTATTATGAAAGAGCCTTAAAAATGGGAGATCCAGATTTCATGGATAATTCTCTTGAATTTCTTTTAACTCCTAGTTTTGCGGCGAAACAAAGAGAAAGTATTAATATCAATTATGCAACAGATAATCAAACTCTCGAATTCGCTGATCCACCGTATCAAGGGCAAGGAAACGATACAACGCATTTTTCGGTAATCGATAAATTCGGTAATCGTGTAGCAGTTACGCAATCTATCAACTTTTGGTTTGGATCTACCTTTGTTCCCAAAGGAACAGGTGTTTTGCTGAATAATGAAATGGATGATTTTTCTATCAAGCCTGGCACTGAGAATGGCTATGGATTAATTGGATATGATGCTAATGCAGTGGAACCCGGAAAAAGAATGTTATCCAGTATGACGCCAACTTTTCTTGAATCAGATAGAGGCTTTGTAATTTTAGGAACCCCAGGAGGCTCAAGGATTATAAGTATGATTCTTCTTGCAACTTTGGAATGGATTAATGGAGGAGACGCTAAATCTATGGTCTCTTTGCCAAGGTTTCATCATCAATATCATCCAGATTATGTGCTCTATGAGGAAGAAGCATTTATATCTAGTGAGATTGATGAATTGGAAAGTATGGGACATATATTTAAAAAATCAAACAGGCAGTTTGGTAATATGCAGATAATTACATGGGATCAAGAAAATAATAAAATTGAAGTTGCCTCTGACCCAAGGGGAAAAGAAAAAAGCCGTGAAGAAGTATATTGATAAATAACTTATAACTTTTTATAAGGATTTATATAGAGGTTTATAGAGCAACTAAGTTTACTTCTACCAACTACCTAAAAAGAATAGTTTTTATTGGGAGTAACGCAGCACGTCAAAGGGACATCATGTTCATTTGTATCATCTATGAGCTCGCAAGGCATAAAAAGGCTGATGCCAATTTTTTTAACATCCTTATGTAAAGAAGCAAAAAAACGATCGTAAAAACCTTTTCCATAGCCCACTCGATAGCCTTTCAGATCAAAGGCTAAAAGCGGCGTAATTACTAGATCGATCTTATCGTTTTCTATCCAAATAGGATTGATTGGTTCGGTAATATTGTATTTAGCTTGTTTGGTTATGGTATCTGGACTAAATGCTGCATTTCTCATTGTCCCCTCTTCAAAATTACTCACAGGGACAACAACCTTTATATTATTTTTCCAACAATACTCAACGATTGGTGAAGTATTAATTTCATCCTTTGTATGGATTGGTAAAAAGCAATGGATAAATTTAAGCTCATATTCTTTTATAAGCTCGATTGTGTTTTGAATGAGAAGTGATGAATTTTCTTCAAAATCTGATGAGGACAGATCTTGACGCTTTTTTAAATATATCTTTCTTGCGGTATCTTTTTTCAAAATAATGTAGGAAAGAGAGGGTAACAAGTTAGATTATATAAATTTATTATCATCCCTTATCACCCTCTATATCAACTCCTCAAATTGAATATTTCTTATTTTAGTTGATCCTTACCCGGTGCGTAAGTTTCTGCTGCCCCTGGGAATGCTTTTGCATGTACATCGGCTGCGAACTGATTTACAGCATCTTTTATCAGCTCTGCCCCATTCATGTATGTCCTAACAAACTTAGGCTTGAAGTCTGTAGAAAAACCTAACATATCTGGAAGAACCAATGCTTGGCCATCCACATCAAGCCCTGCTCCAACACCTACAACTGGGATAGAAACTGCTTTACTAACTGCCGCACCTACATGTTGCGGAACAGCTTCCAAAACGATTGCGATACATCCAAGTTGATCAAGTTTTTTAGCTTCTTCAACGATACTCATTGCACTTTCTTTTGTTTTACCTTGAGCTTTAAATCCACCAATCGCATTATGGTGAGAAGGTGTAAGGCCAATATGTCCAATTGTTGGAATTCCGGATTGTGAAAGATGGGCATAAAGCTCTTCGTTTCCATCAACACCTTCTATTTTAAGAGCATTTGCCCCAGCCTTGATTAAGATTTCAACGTTATCCAATGAATCCTTTAAACTCTTTCTATTAGCCATGAATGGCATACCAGCGATTAGGAACTTATCTTTTGCTCCCTTTTTTACGGCTCTAGTGTGCATTGCAATTGTTTCCACATCACAGCTCAAGGTATCTTCATGTCCATGTACAACCATATTTAAATCATCACCAATTAAAATTCCGTTAATGTCTGTGTCATTAAGAATTTTGGCACTCCAGTATTCATGCGAAGTAACCACTACAATTTTTGTTCCTTCTGCTTTTAACTGTTTAAAACTTTCTAATACGCTCATTATCTTTTCCTTAAATTGTTTACATAAAAAGTGATAATTAAAGTAAATAACGTCAAATCTTATATTTGATTGTACGTGATTTAATTATCAGGTTTTAAAACAAGAAGACTTTTGGTCGTGATTTGTTTTTTGAAGACTTTTGGTCATGAATTACATTGACCGTAGCTAACAATGGATAATGTTATGTGAACGATCTTGAATTTATTATATAGTATTAAATAGAAATCAACAATAGACTAACTTATTGTTTATAAAGAATATTTTTTTAATATAGCTGATACAAGGCTCTTTTAATGGTAATAAATATCAGGGTGTTAACCAAAAATCTTCTCGCTCATTTTTATTCAAAATACTTTTAGCTCGTATATGTCCGCTTGGGGCTAGCTCAAGAATATCAAGAGTTTTAAATTGAATGGATATTACTTCAAACCTACTCTTCTCACTATCATAATTATAATCATCAGAAGCAGAAATTTCTGTCCCTGGAAACGGATTAATCACATAGTCTTTTTTCTGAGTATCGCTTAACTTATCCCAGTAATCAATTTTATTATCTAAAAAAGATGCTTCCCCAGTTACCTGGACTTGAAGCCTTTTTTTTGGATCCCAAAAAAGCAAGGAACAGGAAGGGTTAGTTTTTAATTGATGATATTTTTGGCTTTCATTGTCGGTATAGATTATTAAGGACTGATCATGCTCGATGAATCTTCGAGCAACCACAATTCTTTGAAAAACCTTATTATTAATTGAAGAAGACAAAGCGGGTAGCTTGAAAGGCGACTTACGGTCAACAGTTCCACGTTGAATAGTTTTAAGGGCGTCATCAATAAAAATAGTTACATTCATAAAGTGCCTATAATAATTCCATAGCTCACATCATCTTTTATAAAATTAACTAGGAATCTGATTTCTTCATTAGATAAATACTCAAGACTAAAAATAAAGAAACAATGACCTCAATAGCTATTGCCTTAATTAGTAAGTCTGCGCCATGAACTAATCCGGCATAAATTCTAAAAAATGCAGCAGAACCCAACAGGCTTAATGTTGTATATAACCAGACATGTTGATTTTTATATGCGCCTATGCAAGCCATCAGGCCTGCGGTAAAAAAGAAAGCAGTAAAATCTCCTATTTGTGTGTTCATACCCATAGTTGTATCTCCTGGTCCTTCAACTAATGTCATGGCTAAACCCGCTGCAGCAGATTCAGGATTTAAGGTCCATCGAAACGCCGAGCTAAGTAGAACTAAACCAATCGACGCAGATATCAATCTTGCAATCATCATATTCTCCTCTTATTTAAATTTTTTTAAGCCATCTAAGCTTAACATTTTATGTTTTTTTATGGCTCTATTACTTTTCCTGAAAAATCAAAACACTTCCCTGAATCCTTGTGGGAAATTTCATTAATTACTTTACTCATAAATTCAACACTTTCTTTTGGACTAAATACATCATGTTTGACATGTCTCAAGAAAGGTTCTGATAGATGACTTTTGACTGTGCCAGGGTGAATCCCAATCACACAATGTTCTTTGTTTAGCCTTTTTAATTCTATAGAGAGATTTTTAATCATCATGTTGAGTGCGGTTTTTGAACTACGATAACTATGCCACCCACCCAGCTCATTATCAGAGACACTCCCAACTCTTGCAGTTAAGAAGACAATTTTCACCCCTTTTGCTTTTTTAATCAGAGGTAGAAGTTTTTTTACCAACAAGATCGGTCCAAATACATTTACTTGGAATATCGCCTTCATGTTCCCTTCATCAATTCCATCGATTGATTTCTCTGGCTTTATATGGTCTGTATGAAGAATCCCTGTCGCAATGATGATTTTACTAATTGAGTCTAATTGTGATATCACATCAAGATTTTTTAATGTTGCTTCATCGTTATAGTCAATTTCAACTGATTGAATTTTATCGTGATCGATATTAATTGACTTCCTAGATAGCGCGATAATTTTTTCTACATTCGGGTCATCAGTATACTGCTTGACAAATTCTCCACCAATGGCTCCTGATGATCCTGCTATGATTATGTTTTCCTTCATTTAGTCAATCGCTTACGTTATTCATTAAAATTTTTTATAAGTATAACTAAATCTAAAAGTTAATACCTACCCTGACCCCATATATAACATCCCTGAACCATAAAGAACTCCGGTTAAAAGGAATATAACAAAGGTATATCCAAGTATCTGTCGCATATGGAGGCCGGCAATTGCTAAAATTGGAATCGTCCAAAATGGTTGAATCATATTTGACCATTGGTCACCATACGCAACTCCCATTACAACGACTGAAGGATTAACTCCTAAGGATAGAGCTGCCTCAATCATAACTGGCCCTTGAACTGCCCACTGACCTCCCCCTGAGGGGATAAACATATTAACTAGACCGCCAGATAAAAAGGCAAAGAAACCTAGTGTCTCTGGGGTTGCAATAGAAATTATCCAGTCGGTTATCACCTGCATAAGCCCTGTCGTCGCCATAATCCCCATAATTCCTGAATAAAAAGGATATTGAAGGATTATCGACCCCACAGTGCCAGCCGCATTATTTATCAGACTTATAAAGTGAATGGGAGAGCTTGCTAATATCAATCCTAAGGATAAAAATGTCCAGCTCACTATATCTAGGTTTAGAGAGAATCCATTTTGGTTGTAGGTAATACCAATATAGATAATAATTATCAGACCTAGAAAAATATTCAATGAGCGGTGATTTTCAAATCTTTCAACCATATTCATTGAAGCTTTTTTCTGTATAGTTGGCTTCTTATCTTTAATTAAATCTGGGTCAATTTCAATTACATCCTCCTCATTCGGTTTCATGAGTGGACATATAACCGTGATTAATAGCAAACCCATAAGCGCTAACGTGATATTGGTTGACGATAGAATTGTTTCTGTCACCGGTATTACCCCTACTCTGCTCTCAAGTAAATGTCCGGGGGTAGCAACAAATAATGCAGATGAAGATGAATAACCCATGTGCCATATAACAAATCCCGAGTAAGCAGAAGCGACTAAAAGTGGATAATGGACTTTAAATGGTTTTTTTGAACACTCTATAGCGACACTTCTTGCAACAATGGCTCCAATAATAAGGCCAAAAGACCAAGCACCAAGGCTTGCTATTCCTGCAGAAAATGCAACTAATGCGTAGGCTTGGTTGGCTGTTTTTGGCAGTCTACCGATATTTTTTAATAAACTTTGAACAAGGCTTGTATGAGCAAGTGCATGCGCACCGACCATGATAATTGTAATTTGAGCGGTAAATTTAAATAACATAGGTAGTCCATCTCCCCAAGCAACAATCGTTGAGGTTACCGAGGCATCTGTAAGTGAGATGGCAGCCAGAAAAGTAATGACTGAAAGAACAATGACAAATATAAAGGCGTCAGGATAGTAACGTTCGACAAACGATATAAAAGGACGGGAAACGATTTGAAAAATTTTCATAAAATACTAATTATTTAAAAAGAGCTCATGGCAAGCATTAAACCGATGAGCTTTCCTCATATAATTTAATTTATTTAATTCCAAAGGCTATTAATTTGCCACTGCCATCATCAATGTTCATCATAGGCAAAATTAATAAATTCTTATCATGAATGACCTCATGATCTGCAGCACCTTGAGTGAGCGTAACAAGAGACTTAAAGTTTCCGTCAGGTTGAATATAAAGTAATTTACCCCCAACCCAATCTGAAACAAAATAGTTACCATTTTTATCAGACTCAATACCGTCCAAAGTACCAACAGGCTGTCCATTCCCGAGAGATTTAATTTCTTTATTTTTCAATGAAATGCTTTTCAGGTGGCCAACAACAGATGGTGCAAAACCATTAGTAGGATGTCCCCAACTAGCTACAATTATTTGACCTTTTTCATAATGTAAACCATTTGGTGCTTCTAATTTTGGACTGTAAAGCCATTTAGTTAACTGACCAAAGCTATCAAGCTTATAAATAGTGTCATTGAACATATCTGATACGTATATATTCCCATTGGTATCTACAGTTACGTCATTAAGAAAAGTAGCTCCAGCTGCCTCAAGTTTTTTTGTAATCTTGCTTGTCTTTATATCTATTTCAACTAACTCATTAACGTCAGCAGCATAAAGCTTACCCTTTGATATGGTTAATCCCTTTGGTGCATTTAATCCCTCAATCCATTTTAATTTGATAATTTTTCCATCAACGTCTACTTTTGAAATAAAGCCATTTTTGTCTTTAGTAAAAGGGTCCCCTTGCATATTTGATACATATAAAATATCGTTTTCTTTATCATAGATTACTGATTCAGGTAATTTAAAGTCTGCATTTGTTTCCCAAAGCTTGATTAACTGTGTCTCTGCAAATAATATGCCTGCAAATGACATAAATAAGATACTTAAGAAAAACTTACTCAAAGTTAATGATTTCATAATTTTGATCCCTTAATATAGTTAAACAACAAACTGCGCGATGCCATCTTTGAATGAAAAATCAACATCGTGATTTTCAGTGATGGTAATAAAAATATTCTCAGGCTTAACACCTACCCTCTCATGTAAGTACTCGACAACTTTTTTGTAAAAAGCTTGTTTGGCTTTATTTGGACGTCCTGATCGCATGACAAGGTGCATCATAATTCTTTCCTCTTGTCTGCCTTGGTATTGCATACAATCTTCTGATAATTGATTTACAACTTGATATCTATCATCATCCGGAAAGGCCATAGTTTCAATAACCGCCTCATTCACACTGTCAGAAACTTTTTTTATATAGTCCTGCCCCTTCCCCTCTAGAACATTAATTGTTACAAATGGCATACCCCCTCCTTCTCATTATTTTTATTTAATATAAAAATATTATCCTTTAAATTTATGCACTACAATGAAGATTATCTGCTTTTTATAATGCAATTTTGCATTATTAATTTGTTTTTTAATTTTTATATTAATGTGGCAAAGAAAACCATAAAGGAGAATGCTTGTGCTTAATTGGAGCGACCTAAGATCTTTCCTTGAACTATCACGTCGAGGTAAATTAACAATAGCAGGAAAAAGATTAAACGTTGAGCCAACAACTGTAGGTAGACATATTACAAGGCTTGAAAAAGAACTTGGAGTACAGTTATTTAACCGGTCACCTAAGGGTTACTCACTCACTGAAGATGGACATAAACTAGTCCCTTACTCTGAAAATATTGAAACTAAGGTCAACTCCATCTACCAATCAATATCAGGAAAGGATACTGAACTTAGTGGTATTGTGAGGATGGCTGTCCCTGAAGGTTTAGGGATTGCGATTATTTCAAAATATATTAGTCACTTCAAAGAAAAGCACCCATCCATTGATCTTGAATTGTTGGCTGACACGAGAGCACGAAGTTTATCAAAACGTGAGGCAGATATCGCAATCACACTAGCAAGGCCTACTATTGGTAGATTGGTGGCATGGAAACTTGGAGATTATAATTTAGCGCTATATGGAAGCAAAACTTATCTCAATAAAAATAATAAAATAAAGACAATTAAGGATCTATCTAAACTTCAATTTATAAGCTACATAGAAGATTTGATCGAATTCCCTCAATTAAAATATATGCAGGATAATTTTAAAGAAGTAAATATCATATTCAGAAGTAACTCACTTCAAGCTCAATATCAAGCTGTAAAAGACGGGGTTGGACTTGCTTTTCTTCATGGGTTTATTGCCGCAAAAGATACAGAATTAAAAACAATCTTACCAAAGCAAATTTTGGCTAAAAGAGAATACTGGATGGTTGTCCATGAAGATATGTTTCAATTAGCTCGTGTCAAAGCCGTATGTAGTTTTTTTACTCAAGTACTTAAAAACGAGCAAGCTAATTTGTTACGAATTATTTAGCTTTGAGAGTTAAGAAACTTTTTAAAGCCTAATAAGTCAATAACACTATGAAAAATTTAGTATTTATTGTCCTCCTTTTTGTAAGCCTTTCTTCACATAGCAATGATTCAAATTATGTTTTCGGTTGGACCCAATTAAAAGACGCTGAATTAAAAAAACCCAGGGGTGGAACATCCGTTGGTGAGAAGGTCACACTTGATAAAGAGCCAAATGCCTTATGGAAAGATCTACAAAACCCAAAGCTATCAAAATTTGAAAAAGATAGACTAGCCATTCTTTCAATGGAAGGAAGGTACAGAGTTTATTTTGACTTCATGGAAACTATGGGATTCGTCGAAGGTTATATCCCAACCCAGCCCTATCAATCCTGGGCTACTGAATACGTCAAAGTTATCGAGGATGAAAAGGACTTTATTAGCTTGCAACACATCACGGTCATGTATTTCAAACAGTCCGATGGCCAAACCTCTGAGCCAATGGTGATGAAGCACTGGAGGCAGGATTGGAAGTATGAGGATAGTAAAATCAACATATACGTCGGCAATAACACGTGGGTATACAATAAAATTCCTTCGAACAAGAAAATAGGCAGTTGGTCTCAATCCGTCTATCAGGTTGATGACACACCGAGATATCAAGGCTATGGTAATTGGATTCATCAACCTAATTTTTCCTCATGGGAAGGCAATGAAACATGGCGACCATTGCCGAGAAGAGAATATTCAACAAGGGACGATTATGATGTGATGATCGGAACTAACACTCAAACTATTACACCGACAGGCTGGGTTCATGAACAAAATAATAAAAAAGTGATCACATCAAATCAAGCTGTACTTGCCAAAGAAATTGGTATCGCTAGGTATGAAAGAATTAAGGACTTTAATTGGCAGGTAGGCTTCGATTATTGGGCGGAAACGAGGGATTTTTGGAAACGAGTAAGGAGTATTATAAATAACAAGCTAGACAACTCTTTAACCTTTAAACTAAAGCCGCCGCAGAATGCCGAACCACTTTGGAGTAAGCTCTTTATGATGGCAGATGAGCATATTAATGGTGAAATAATTCAAGATGAGGATATCGAGGAAGTCATTAATAACTATTCTTTGAATAACTAGTGAATTCTTAAGAAAATATTTAGTTTCTTAACTTAAATTATAACTTTATAATATATTTATAAAATGTTGTTTTTATTATATTTTTAAACAAATCTTACCAAAATGTTGGTTAGTTTCTTGGTATTGAAAAGCAGAAACAATATCCTCTAAATCAAACACGCGATCAATGATTGGAAAGAATTTTACCTGGTTAATATAGGTAATCATTCTCTCCTGGTGGGTCTTACTGCCAACCAAGACGCCTTGCAACGTCACTTGTTTTAGTAATGCGTTAACGAAATCTAGATTACCCTGTAAGCCTGATAAAATTCCGATGAGTGAGATATGACCCGCAACCTTAACTGAATTAATCGATTCACCCAGTGTTTCCGGACCACCCACTTCAATTACATGGTCTACGCCCTGCCCCTTTGTATAGCTTAAAACTTCTTCCGACCACTTCGAATTTTGTTTATAGTTAATGCAATAATCAGCCCCTAAAGTTTTAAGCTTTTTAATTTTCTCATCTGATGAAGATGTCCCGATTACCTTGGCTCCTATCGACTTTGCAAACTGTAGCGCAAATATAGATACCCCTCCCGTCCCTTGTATCAGAACGGTATGCTTTTCTGTTAGATCATAATCTTCAAATAAAGCTCTCCATGCAGTAAGTCCAGCAGTGGTTAAGGTTGCTGATTGCTCATGAGTCCATTGATCAGGCGCTAATGTTAATGAGCTAGTCTTAAGGTTTACAAGTTCTCGCGCATATCCGTCGATACCGTCACCCGGTACTGTCTCAAAACTTTGTACATTCGGTGAACCATCGATCCAGCCTGGGAAAAATGTGGTGCAAACATGGTCACCCACTTTAAAATCTTTTACAGCCCTGCCGACTTTAATCACCTCACCTGCACCGTCTGCCATCGGGATACGCTGCTCAGATGGCCCCCAAATTCCTGATACAACTGCGTAATCATGATAATTTAATGAGCTTGCGTGCAAGCGGATTTGGACCTGATCATTCATAGGATCAGATATATCCTGATTGCCTAAGAATACCTTATCGTAACCTCCGCCTGCTTTTAAATAAATTGCTCTCATCATTGTTTTTTACCTCAAATAATGATTATATATAATTATATTTAACTTACAGGTGGATTTTTTATGGCTGCATACGATCAAAAAGAACTAGAACAATGGAAAAATGGATTACTCGGTAAATCAGGGGGTGGTTCAAAGAAAATTCTTATAATTGCAGTGATAGCGATTGTGGTTGTGGCTGCCTATCTGTACCTACAGAAGTAATTAACTTAAATAGGCTTATCTATTTAACCTTTTTCAAGAAGTGTAGCTTTGAGAATTAGATCAAAGTTATGCTCTAGTTGTAATTCTGAGCACAGAATCCTTTATCGATGTAAATATGAGCAAAATGATTGGGTTTTCTTATGCCAGCAATGTCTGCTTGATATTAAATCTAAACATGAAAGTACTTATCAGTACGGCGGCACGTGGAAAAAATTTAAGTAATCTTTTGTGGTTCAAAAGTTAAATTTAAAAGAAAAGATACTTAGCAAATGCACCGATACCTAAGATCAAAAATATAGCGACTAGATATGACATCAGCATAAAGGGCTTACATTTGTGCGCAGGACATTCTTCTTTTTCATTTTTACCAACCATGTCAATTAATCCTTATTACTTGTAAATTTAAAAGACTATATTCAAGTTAAAAGATTCATTTTATACTAGGATTTTTATCTCTTTTAAGTTTGATTTATGACCAACGGTTTTATTATTAAATGTATTGATAGCGTCGCTAAAACAATCCTTGATGCAGAGGAGGAGATAGAGCATTTAGACAGGGCTATCGGTGATGGTGATCACTATATCAATATAAAAAGAGGTAGCATAGCTGTTCAGTCAATTAAATCAGAACTCACTACCCTACCACCCGATCAAGCTTTCAAAAAAATAGGTATGACACTAATGGCGTCTGTCGGGGGTGCATCAGGCCCTTTATTTGCCAGTTTTTTTTTGGCCTTGGCTAAGGAGGTTTCATGTGAAAGTAATCTTCAGCAATTTAGTAAAGGTTTTACTTCTGGCGTAGAATCAATTATGGATAGGGGTAAGTCAAAATTAGGTGATAAAACAATGCTTGATGTATTGATTCCTGTTTCAAAAAAGCTTGAATCACTAGCCAATGAGAGCTGTGAGAAACAAAAATTAATTAAAGAAATTGATTTGGTTGCAATGGCGGGGGTGATAGCAACAAAAGATATGATGCCATCAAAAGGAAGGTCAGCTGGCTTAGCAGAAAGAGCTGTAGGTCATATTGATCCTGGAGCTAAAACTTGCCAACTAATTATCAGTACGGTTTGTAAGGAACTTAAATAAATCACTTAAAGTTAAAGTCATATGAAAAAATTTATAAATAAAACAGACGATTTCATTGTTGATAGCTTGAAGGGTTTTGCTAAAGCTCACAATGATATAGTCGCACTCAACCTTGATCCAATTTTTGTGACACGAAAAGAGATCAACCCAAATAAAGTTTTATTGATTTCAGGGGGTGGATCTGGACACGAACCGCTTCACACAGGTTATATTGGTAAGGGAATGCTGGATGTGGCTTGCCCTGGACATGTCTTTACCTCACCTACCCCAGATCAAATGATTGCTGCCGTTGAAAAATGTCAGCCTAAATCAGGCATCTTATTTATCGTAAAGAATTATTCTGGTGACGTTATGAATTTTGAAATGGCATCTGAAATGATCGAATTTGAACATCAAACGGTTTTAACGAACGATGATGCTGCTGTCATCAATTCAAGTTATACAACAGGTCGAAGAGGTGTTGCTGGGACATTGATTGTTGAGAAAGTTGTCGGCAGCCTGGCTGAGGAAGGTGGGGATTTATCATCATGCAAACAGCTTGGAGATAGGGTTAACCATCATTGTTCAAGCATTGGCGTGGCACTGTCTAGCTGCACTATTCCTGCTGCAGGTAAGCCAACCTTTGATATCGGTGTTGACGAAATTGAATTTGGTGTCGGCATTCATGGGGAACCTGGCAGAAAGCGAGAAAAAATTAAAATGGCGAATCATATTGTGGAAGATATGGTTTCAGCTATCTTAAAGGACTTCGATGAGAAATCATTAGATCTTAAGGATCCTAATGGAATAATATTGTTAGTGAATGGATTTTCAGGTACCCCTTTATCAGAGCTATATTTAATTTATCAAGCCGTTACCGAGAAACTTAAAGAGAAACAAATTTATATCTCTCGCTCTCTTGTCGGGAATTACACGACGGCATTAGATATGGCTGGTGCTTCAATAACTATGTGCTTGTTGGATGATGAAATTAAAAAGCATTGGGACTCATCTGTATTAACATCAAATCTTCGATGGGGGTATTAGGGTCGTGTTTAAGAAACATTTAAATGAAGCAGGAAAAACTTACTGGATGCACTTTAAGTTTGCTTTTATTGCAGGCTTTATTCTTTTATATGCAGGCATCACCTCCATTATCCATGCAATATTTCCCTGCTTCTTCAAATTCACTAGCCTGAAGCTTGTCAAATCCTTACTAAAAAAAGCCGAGTAAGGAATCATTTTGCATAATCAGTCTTATAGAAAATTAGGTTTTTGGATTGGTTTGCTTTTATTCTTTTCTGTTATTTTAAATCCCACACCAGAATCATTGTCTATTGAAGGCTGGCACGTTGCTGCTGTTGCACTCCTGATGGCCGCTTGGTGGGGAACAGAAGCAGTGCCCTTGCCTGTGACAGCTCTAGTTCCGCTTGCTGCCTTTCCTCTACTTCAAATTTCATCACTTAAAGAGACGGCTATATCTTATGCAAACCCCCACATTTTTTTATTTTTAGGTGGTTTTATATTGGCATTATCTATTCAAAGATCAGGCTTACATAAAAGACTTGCCTTATCAGTGGTATCAAAAGTGAATGCATCGGCTAGTTATATTGTGGGTGCTTTTATGTGTATCTCATTTTTTATCAGCATGTGGGTAATGAACACTTCAACGACTCTAATGCTTCTCCCTATCTGTTTGGCAATCTGCGTCAATATTAAAGAAGCACTACCAGGATTAGCAAACAAACAGATCAAAAATTTTGAAATTGCGCTATTCTTAGGTATTGCATATGCTTCTTCCATTGGTGGTATGTCAAGCTTGATTGGCACAGCACCTAATATTGTCTTCGCAGGCTTTATGCAAGAAAATTACAATATCGATATTTCATTTCTGGACTGGATGAAAATTGCACTGCCCATCGGATTAATGATGCTGGTAGCGTCGTTCATCATTTTGACAAAAATTATTTATCCATCCACTTTTGAACTTAATGCTGCAACCAAAAGTAAAATAAATCAGGCCTTGAAAAAATTAGGGAACATCAGTCGAGATGAGAAAAAAGTTTTTATTATCTTTTTGATTGCAGCGAGCTTATGGATAGGCAGGCCATATTTGAAATACCATGAAATCCTTTTAGGGTTGACTGACGCAGGTATTGCCATTTTAGCGGCTATTCTTTTATTTATCTTACCGTCTGATAATAAGAAAAGTAACCTTTTAGAATGGGATGAAACAAAAAATTTACCCTGGGGACTTCTGCTGTTATTTGGCGGCGGTCTCTCTTTAGCAAGCTCTATTAGCAGCTCAGGGTTAGGTCAGTGGTTAGGAGCGTCATTTAGCTTGTTAGTGGAACTCAAGCCTTGGTTGATCATTCTATTAATCACAACCTTCATTGTCTTCCTTACCGAGCTAACTTCAAATACAGCAACCACGTCCACTTTTCTGCCAATTGCTACATCGATTGCTGTTGCAATTTCAGTTGCTCCTATATCGATTGCCATCCCTCTGGTTTTGGCGTCCAGCTTGGCATTTATGCTCCCTGTGGCGACACCGCCCAACGCCATTGTTTATGGCTCAGGGAAGATTACGATTGGCAATATGATTAAGGCCGGATTTATTCTAAATTTGATCGGCATTTTGATTATTGCACTGGTAAGTCACTATCTCTTACCAGCTTCTTTAGAAAAACTTTTTTAAATAATAGTTTCCTTAACTATTTGTCAATTTTATTTATCTTACTTCCCTCTAGTGTAAGGTTATACATTAATCCTTTTGGGGAAAATACAAATGCGATAACAGGCTCTTTAATCGATTCTACATTAGCAACGCCACCTGCACCCCATACCGCCACAGCGACACTCGCATCTCCTCCGCCACTCCATCCACTCGCATTCCTGAATTCTTTAAGCGCATCTGCTTTAAGGAACATATAAACTTCAGAGCGTTTTTCAACACCTATTTGAAAACCAATTGATCCAGCAATATTGTTGTAATACTGAACCTTCTTACCTCCAATAATTAATGCGCCCTCACCAAATGATCCCCCTATACCAAGACCCGCTTTTACAATACTTGGAAAAACAAGCACTCCCTTAGCCTGAGAGGCAAGCTCTTTTGCAGCTGGAGTTGTTTTATATAACTGATCAAGAGCGGCTTTTATTTCTACATCTATTTCTGCTTTGGATGCAGTGAACCCAGTTTGAGAAAATACCAATAAAATTGCTGCAATGAAAGGTGTTAGTTTGCGCATGATTTTAGCCTTAATATGTAATTTTAATGATTTATTCTACACCAGAAATTTTAAAATATTATAAAAGTAAAACATTTGGTATAGTCAATTTGATATGACCATTGATCAGATAATTAATTGGATGATGGGTTTAAATATCCTTGCCCTTAGTGTGACTGGATTTTTTCTTGTTATCGGATTTCTATTCCTTGTGACCGCAATTTATTCACTGATTTACGATAAAGCTTTTCGAAAAAAACACTTTCTAAAGCTAGGTACAATATTTTTAACACTGCTGGGTATTATAATTGGTCTATTTTACTTCTCAATAAAGCAGGGATTCTTAATTCTATAGTGCTTATTTTTCCTAAAGCCTTTTAATAATCTTTCCGTTTTTATATATAACCTCAGATTTGATCGTACCATCCTTCTTCCATGTAACTTCCTTACCATTCTTCTTTCCATCAACAAATTTCACATTCTTTTTCATTTGGCCGTTGTTATACCATTGTTGCCAAAGACCATTATATTTACCCCCACTGTAATTAACCTCAACTTTTTTTTGCCCATTTGGGTACCACTGCTGCCATAACCCTTCCTCATGGTTATTTACAAAAAAACTTTCCATCATTTTGTTGCCATTTTCGTACCAAAAAATTTCCTTCCCATTTTTTTTCCCATTCTTGTATGTCACTTCGAACTTAGGCTTCCCATTATCAAAGTATTCTTTTTGCGTATTGGTTTTATGATCATCTGCGATGACCGCTAGAGATAAACAGAGACCTAACAGAGAGATTAAGTATTTCATAATTTGCCCTTTTATTTATTTAACAATTGATTAAGGCAATTTGAATTATCAAAAGTTTCTATAAACAGATTCATATTTTTGTTAATTTTTTATAAACATAAGGAGGAAAAAGATAAAAAAGCATTGCCAGTATATTAAAAAATTACTTAAATAAAAAATTATAAATTATTGATATATATAATTATTTATAAATATAATTAATCAATATTAAGCTGCTCAGGTAATGGCTCTAACTTACAAACACCATTGTATTCATAGGGCTTTTGCCACCCACTGATAATCTTAATTTGTCCCGTTTTCCGATCAATAAAGAAAGAAAAGCCTATTGAGCCATCTGTATCTAACTCATCCAAGCTGACTGAGCTTTCATCAACATTCAAGAAATGATTGCCGTGGAGTTTGTGTATGAGCGTACTGCCTGATATTTTTATTTTTTCAATGGCAGGCTCCTTTATGCAAGGTGTTGCATCCTCACAAAATAACGTTAACTCTCCCTCACAGATAAGGTCTACGCTTAGAGGTTCAGCACATAAAAAACTTGGCAGAAGCAAAAATAAAAATAATTTTTTCATATTTGGGTGTTATTAATGAAGGTGGTAAGATTGAAGCTTAACATCGATCATATAAAAATAAAGGGAAAAAGTAGATGAAACTCAAAATTGCACTATTTACACTGCTAACCTCAATCTCATCGATTCCATTCGCAGCTGAATATAAGACACTGCAAACATGTATTGAAAATATTGAAAAAGATTATCCAGGGCAAATTATGTCCATGGAGGTAGAGTCAGATAATGGTGTTATTAGCTACGAATTTGATGTTGATACCAACGTTAATGGCACTGATTTTTTTATCGAGATTGAATGTGATGCCACAACGAGTAAATTAAGTGGCTTTCAGCTTGAAACTCATTCAGAAGATCAACACTTTCAAGCAAAGGCTAAGATTTCTGTCACAGAGGCTGAGAAAGCAGCAATTGATAAGTATAGTGGCCTCATAGTTGCAAGGGAGTATGGCTTTGCAAGTGGGAAACCCTTTTATTCTTTCGACATTTATAACCAAGGCAAGAATATGCAGACTGAGATTACCGTCGATGCTGAAAGCGGTGCAATTATTGGTGTAGAAGAAGAGCTATATCAAATTGGCCCTAATCGAACTTTTTAAAAAAGGATAAATGAAATAATGAATAAAATTAATTTTCTGTTAATCGCGATAACGAGTCTATTTTTGTTTGGGTGTGCCTCCCAGACGATGACGGGTGATTCCTATTCTGGCAATCAAGCAAGAAAGGCACAGACTTTGAAAATGGGTCAAATTGAAAGCGTCAAGAGTGTTGAGATTAAAGGGCAGAAATCTGGTGTAGGGGCACTTGCTGGAGGCGCTATTGGCGGTATAGCGGCTTCGAATATAGGTAATGGAAGAGGTTCGTTAGTTGCAGCTATCGTAGGTGCTGTAGCAGGAGGTATTGTTGGAGATAAGATTGATGAAAATGTAAATACACTCAATGGCCAAGAGATAACCATCAGGCTTTCAAACGATACTTTAATAGTCGTCACTCAAGAGATTGATAAGAATGTTGGTCCGCTAAGGGCGGGTGATAAGGTAAGAGTACTCACCTCATCCAACGGAACGACGCGAGTACAGCTAGATCAATAAAAAACTTTAAGAAGCGTCAGGCTTTCTTTTTTGAATCTCATCAAGAATAAGCTTACATTCTCCTGAAGTTAATGCACAACCATTTACTCCATCTTCAAAGTTATAACCATCAATCATTAATTCAACGAATTTTTTTACTTCTTCTAGCTCCACATCAAGGAGCGTTGCAATTTCAATAAGCATTGCGGTATGTTCTTCTGTATGCATAATTACCTCACAAATTAATATTAAATCTTTCCTAAATAATACACGGGATTACCCTATTTAGTGAAGCCAAATATTTTAATTTTGATAAAAAAATCCAACAAAAAGTTGACTTTTTAAAATGTAAAAAACTTTATAAAGAACTAATATCCATACTGTTTGAAATCACTTTTTTCGAATGCCTTATCAATCGAATTAACTACTAAAGATTCAAAGGTATTAGGCGCCATATCACCTTCAAAACCCTCTCCTCTGAATACAAAAATTCTTGCTCTAATTAGATCACCAGAGACACTATCGCTAATTCTAGATTCAAACACCATGAAAGGTACTTTGGTATTATTATCCGTAATTTTTTTACCTAAGTTCCAAGCGGCTTTTATGGGTAAGAAGTCAAGCACACCCATCTCTTCCCCTGTTAGATCAGCGTCCCTAAAATTCACTTGCATTCTTATCACATTGGGCTCAGCTGAACTTGCCAATGAATATGATGCTCTAACTTCATCTCTAATCTTTGTTCTCGCCGTATTTTTAATTCTAGTAAGTAGCTCAGCAGTCACCGTACTATCTGCTTTATCTTCAATCGTTATATCATCTAATAATACTGAGTTGTATGAGCTCAGACTAAGGTCTGGGTTGTTATATCCATAAGATCTAAAGTTATCCTCATCGACAAGCAAGGTCCAACAATCAACATTTTTAAATATTGTTGTCTCTGCTAGATCATTGATCACTTTATTTTCGCATGCGAGCGATTGAGATATCATGGTATATGGAAGTACTAAAGCTAATACTAATTTCGTAAATTTCATTTAAACTCCTGTGATAAAAAAAATTATGTTATTTTGCGCAGACAGTTTAAATAAGAATTATTCTCATTACAAGAATTAAATAAGATTTTATTAACAGTGTTTTGAGAATAAATTCTTTTTTCTGTGTATTCCCTTTAAGGCGCCATTAGCCTTATTTTTAAACTCGATTGAATCAAGCATCTCTAAAGTCTTACCAAAAGAATCTATTAGATTGTCGACCATGACAGAATTTATATTGCTTTTGACTACAATTCTAAACATTGTTTTTGAACCATCTTGATCCGTAAAGATAGGTTTGTCTTGCTTTGTAATTGGATCCTCAAAATTCATCTTATAACCACTTACATACCAATTATGTTCTGAAATAGCATGCTGTAAGTCAATGTCATCATATTCAAAATTACATTCGGGGTTAAGCATGGCTGTCACGACAGGCAAGCAATTCTTGTCTCCATCATCAAGAATGATAAATCTCGGCTTACCCTCAAATTTCATTTTTCCTAACCCTTCTCGGATTTTTTGAGCGTGGGTCATCATATGATCACAAATTTTTTGATAGCCCGAAATTCCATACCTTAAAAATTTATAGTATTGGACATAAATCCCACTTGCCGGTCTTGAAAAATTTAAGTTATAAGATTCGCCCATTCCACCTAAGTAGCTGACTGATATGGCTACATGGTCACTTAAATTCTCACGCTGTCGCCATACTACCCAACCAGTCCCGATACAGGATTCTCCAAATTTATGCCCACTTGCTGAGATGGATAATACATTTTTGAGTCTGAAGTCCCAGCCAGGGAGGCTATCTTGAAATGGGGCAATAAAACCACCGGACGCTGCATCAACATGAATTCCTACTTGAAAACCTCGACCTTTATTTATTTTTTCCACGGCATCATTGATCTCCCATACAGGATCGTATTGTCCACCATAATGATTTCCCATAATTGCAATAACACCGATGGTATGATTATCAATGGCACTGCTAATCTCATCAGTATTTAGTTTAAAGTCCTTATAGGAGGGCTGAATAAATTTTGCATCAATATCCATGTACTTAATTAATTTCTCCCAAGCGGCCTGAAAACAGGTCGAAATGACTATGTTAGGTCTCTCCCCGAAGACCTCTTTTTCGCTGAGATTATTTGACTTTGCGTACCACTTACGCCACCTAAATTTTAGTGCCAATCCTGCTAGAAGGCATGCTTCAGTTGAACCCACAGTGCAAGCACCAGGGTAACATCCATAATCATCAAAATCATCAGGTTCAGGACAATGCCATAACTTGGCAATCATGTTGACGCATGTGTCATGTATTTTAAAAGATTGAGGGTAAACCGTTTGATCTGCAATGTTAACTTCCAATCCCTTTAGTGCGAGCTCTTGTTCTTGTGCTTCCAAGCGAACATTTACATATGATGAGGTATTGAGTGCAGGAGCCACATCTAAAAGTATCTCATCCTCAATGAAAGTTTTCACCTGCTCTGCACTACAGCCTTCAGATGGTATTTTATTTCTATCTATAGATACTTTATCTTCTAATGAAGTTGTTTGAGATTCTAGTAAAGCTTTTAATTTACTGACCTCATCTTTAAGTTTATTAATTTCTGATGTCATTTAAAAGCTCCCAATTTTGATTTTTAACTTATTTAAAACAAACTATGGTAAATATAATAATTATGAATTCAAGAGTAAACAAGATTTATTTTTATGTGTATTTATATACGAAATTTTCTTTATTTATTAATAAAATATAGTAGAATTACGCCTTCTGGATGTCCCCATCGTCTAGAGGCCTAGGACACTGCCCTTTCACGGCGGCAACAGGGGTTCGAATCCCCTTGGGGACGCCACTACATCTCTTATATATCCCTTTATTTACTTTAAATTAAACACATTTCTAATATATCTACTTTTTTAAAGTATCACATAAATTATAGGTATCCCCATATAACAATTTGTCCCTTTTTTTAATGTGAGAGAATACTAAAAAGATAAATAAAATATTAATTTAGAACTTAATTTGGTAATGGGGGCGCTAAATATATATAATGTCTCATCGTAAATCTTTAATCTTTTTTGGTAAAAAATGAAAAATAATTATAAAGAAATTAAAAAATGCAGGATTTGTGGTTGCAAGGATTTAGTTGAAGCAATATCTCTAGAACCACAATTTCTATCTCCTACCTTTGTTAAAAGTAATAAAAAAAACCATTTGGCGGAGATAAAAGTTCCAATGACTGTGGTGGTATGTCAAAATGAATCTTGTTCGCTTGTTCAACTCAAAGAATCAACAAATCCGGAATTACTATATACAAATTATTTTTATAGATCCTCTACTAACGATATGATGAAAGAAGATTTGAAAAAAGTAGTGGTTAAATCCCAAGAACAAGTTGAAATAAAAGCTAATGATGTCGTTGTGGATATTGGCGCTAATGATTGTACAATGATTCAATGGTTTCCTGAGGATGCTAAAAGAATTGGTGTCGAACCAGCAAAAAATATTGACTGGACCTCAGTTTCCCCTTCAATCAACATAGTTAATGATTTTTTTCCTTCTTCTAAATTCTCTGAAACTCTTGATGGTAATAAGGTAAAAATTTTTACTTCATGTGCAATGTTTTATGATCTTGATGATCCTAACGCTTTTGTAAAATCAATAAAAGACCATTTACATAAAGACGGAGTTTGGTGTATTCAATTAAGTTATGCGTTATCTATGATTAAAAATAAAAACTTTTATGATATTTGCCATGAGCATCTTGAGTACTACACTTTAAAAACACTTAGATTCTTAATGAGAGAAAATGGCTTACATCTTTATCATGCTGAAGAAAATAGGGTGAATGGTGGAAGTGCATTAGTTTTTATTTCTCATATTGATAAAAAACGACCTAATAGTAAAACTCTACTAAACTTGCTTATAGAAGAAGAATCAATGGGTTTGTATGATGTAAAAGCTTATGAAAATTTTTATAAGAATATGAACCAATTAAAAGATAAAGTTAATAACTATATTTCAGAAGAAAACAAAAAAGGAAATTATGTTCTAGGTTTAGGAGCTTCCACAAAAGGCAATGTTTTGCTTCAATTTTTTGATCTTAATAAAAATAAAATACCTGCAATTAGTGAGCGACAAAAAGAAAAAATTGGACTTAAAACACTTGGTAGTGACATTGATCTGATTTCTGAAGAAGAAGCCCATAAAAGAAACCCGAGTTGTATGTTAGTCCTGCCTTGGTATTTTAAAGAAGAAATAATTAAAAGAGAAAAGGAATATTTACTTAATGGTGGTGCGCTTCTGTTCCCTATGCCTTATGTTCATTTGATTACGAATGATGGCGAAATAAAGTTATAAGTTATTATAAATGAATGAATACAAAAGAATTTTAGTCACCGGTGGATCGGGTTTTATCGGGAGAGCAATTAGTAAGTTACGTCCTAATTGGATCTATATGTCCTCTGCAGACTGTGACATAACGAAACAAGATTGTTTGCAAGAATATCTTAGGCAAACTAAACCTGAGGCAATTATACATTTAGCCGCGCGAGTTGGAGGTATCGGAGACAGTCACCATAATCAAGCAGAATTCCTTTATCTTAATAACCTCATAAATACAAACTTAATTCACCAGGCATATAAAGCAGGGATAAAAAGAGTTTTATCCTGTTTAAGTACATGTTGTTTCCCGGATACCTCTAAATATTACCCAATGAAAGAGGCTGACCTACTAAAGGGGGAGCCTCAAAAATCGAACTACGGGTATGCCTTTGCAAAAAGAATGCTTTACCTGCAAAGCAAGTATTATTCAGAATGTTACAAGGTTAATTTTAATACATTTTCACCATCAAATATATATGGTGAAAATAACAATTCTGATGATGGAAAGTCACATTTTATTTCTAGTTTAGTAAAGAAATTTGCTAAAGCATCGGATGGTGATGAAATTACATTCTGGGGAACTGGAAAGCCATTAAGGCAACATCTTTATGTAAATGATCTTGCCGAAATTATTATCTTGCTCCTAGCTAAACATAATAATGATCTTCCGGTAATTGTAGCCCCAAATGAAAACTTATCAATTAAACAGCATATAGAATTAATGAAAGAGATATCTAATAAAAAACTTATAATTAAATTTAATGGAGAGCTTGATGGTCAGTTCAGAAAAGACGGGTCCAATGAAGAGCTTTTAAAGCTCATAGGAGAATATAATTTTACCAATTTAAGGGATGGGTTAATAAAAACATATAATTGGTATCAAAAAAAATTAGTATAGAAGTTTAACTTAAAATAGGTTGCTTGAATATATAGTATGATTGAGCAAATTAAAAACCTTTGAATTTAAAAAATAAATAAAACATAATTCCTAACAGGATGATTGGGATAGAAGTGATAATAGATTCTTTGGGTGTCTTAAATATTTCAAATATTGAACGTCGATAAAAAAAAATGATCATCCCTATGAGGATAAATATGCCTATTAATTGAAACCTAGAATAATCCATATTTTTAAATTAAAAAAATGTACTCATATAAGAATACCCAAAGCAAATCTGTCGAATAAAATTTATTTTTTAATTGCTGATTTAATTTGCTCGTTAGTATCAGAAATAATTTGAAAGGCAGCTAACTCAAACATTGGTAAAGCAGCTAGCAAATGGTCAAAGATATCACTCTGAATGTTTTCATAATTGATCCAGTTAGTATCATTTGTAAATACATAAATTTCAATAGGAATGCCACATTGACCAGGTTGGAGCTGTCGAATCAAAAAAGTTAAGTCGTTTCTAATATGCTCACTTTCAGTTAAATAGTTATAAATATATTTTCGAAATAACCCAACATTTGTTAATGCCCTTCCATTTAAGCCTTCACTTTTTGCATTAACTTTTGCATTTTGAGAATTAATTTCTTCTGTTTTATCCTTGATATACTTTGTCAAAGTCGTTACTTTTGATAGTTTATCTAATAGAGCCTCGTCACAAAATTTAATAGTTTTAATGTCAATATTAATAGCCCGCTTAATTCTTCTACCCTTTGTTTCTTCCATACCACGCCAATTTTGAACGCCATTAGTTATAAGCGCTGACGTAGGAATAGTAGTTACCGTCTTGTCAAAATTTCTAATTTTCACCGTATTCAATGAGACATCTTCTACATCACCATCGACCTTTAAGTTACTAATTGTGATCCAATCACCTACCCTTACCATGTCATAAGAAGCTACTTGCACACTGGCAACAAATCCTAAAATAGTATCTTTAAAAACCAGAATTATGATTGCAGACGCTGCGCCTAAGCCAGTTAGGAAAGCCATGGGTGATTTATCGAGCATCATTGAGACAATCAATACAGCCGCAGTTGCAACAATAATGATCTTGACTAATTGAATATAACCCTTAATAGATGGCTGATGTGGTCTCTTAAATTGTTGATAAATTTTATTTAATACATTAAGAAGACCTAAAAGAAGCCAGATAATAGCTAACGTAGCATAGATAACGCCACCATCCTCTAGCCAAGTAACGGATTCGTTAAGCCATGAGATACTTGAGTCATCTGTAGTCATCATCTCAGCTGAAGAATAAATTACAATTGCAGCTACTAAATGCGCCAGGTTCTCAAAAGGCCTGTATTCCTTAAAAGCCTCTGGGATATATTTTTCTTTTGAGAGAATTGTTTGTCTTAAATACTTTATGACTAAATTTTTGGTTACATAGTGAGCAAAAAAAGCCATACTAAAAATAATTAAAGTAAGCGTAAGAACAGAAACCGCGGCTGTTAACTCAAAATTTAAACCCAAAAAATGATAAAAGCTGATAACTTCATCTAACATTGATAAAACCTTTTTATATATATTTAATCACAAAAATTTAATCTATAAATTATACTTAAATTTGATAAATAAAATTTAAATAGTAAATCTGAGAAGTGCTATTTGCCTTATAATTAATAACTTGATTTATAAAATCTTTAACAATAATAACTCATAACTTATAAGGCATAAATGAAAAAAAATATTTTAAAACAAATATTTCTCGTCTTATCTTTAACACTAACTGCCAATTTATATTCTCAAGAAAATATTAATTGGTCTGGTCCATTTGTTGGGGTTGATGTCGGCTATACATGGACTAATGATAAAAAAAATAATGCCTCGCGAGATGGGTTTTCTTACCATGCTGAAAATAAAGATAATGGAGGATTGATTGGGATAAACACTGGTTACAATTTCATGCTCAATGAAAAATGGTTGTTAGGCTTTATAGGTGAATATAAAACATATGATGCACAAGATAGTGATGTTGATTTAAAAGACGGAGTCCCTGATGACGTTACAACAGTATCTGCAGTTGATCAAAAAGTGTCATTACTGGCAAAACTTGGATACCTGATAGATAGTAAAACACTTTTTTTTATCACAGGAGGTTTCGCAACAGCCCAGATGTCACGTCATTATGATGAAGTAACGCCAAATAGAAGCGAAAAACATAAAGATTGGCAAAATGGTTGGAGCATTGGATTCGGTAGTGCGTATAATTTCCATGAGAATCTTAGTGCGAACTTAGAATATCGTTATACAGATCTTAGAACAAATGACATTAATATTGCTATGTGGAATAACGCACCTCAACCGCAAAAAGTCAGTCAAGATGAAGTAACTTTTGGCATCACTTACCATTTTTAAGAAAAGATTATCGTTAAAATGAACTAGATTTCATTATCACGAACAAAGAATTATGATTAAAAAACTTATCAAACTATCTGAAAGCCAACTTTTTCCTGATTGCCTTATTAGATTTGGAATTAGGCAACTATTAAAAAAGAGGATAGTTTCACTCGTCGGGCAAGATACAGAAATTAACCATTGGCATAAAATGAATTTTATAGAGGCAATGAATAAATCAACCATTGCGCTTGTTCCAGAATTGGCTAACGAACAGCATTATGAAGTGCCCTCTAAATTTTATGATTTTTGTTTAGGAAAACAAAAGAAATATAGCTCTTGTTATTGGACCGATAAAACAAAAAATTTAAATCAATCTGAGAGTGAGGCGCTTGAATTAACCGCAAGCCATGCAAACCTTAAAGACGGCCAACTAATTCTAGAACTCGGTTGTGGTTGGGGTTCGTTGACGCTGTGGATGGCCAAAAAATATCCAAAAAGTAAGATTACAGCTGTTTCAAATTCAAAATCTCAAAAATTATATATATTGAATGAAGCGAAAAAAAGGAAGTTAAAAAATATCAAAGTAATCACCGAGGATATGAATATATTTAACACAAAAGAAAAGTTTGATCGGGTAATTTCAGTTGAAATGATTGAGCATATGAGGAACCATAAAAAGCTTTTTAAAAATATTGCAAGCTGGTTAAAGGCCAAGGGAATGTTCTTTATGCACATATTTGTCCATCAATCACAGCCCTATTTATTTGAAGTCGAAGAGGATGATGACTGGATGAGCCAATACTTTTTCTCTGGCGGAATGATGCCATCAAAGGACCTCCCCCTTTACTTCCAAGATCAGATGAAACTCATATCACAATGGGACTGGCCTGGAACTCATTATGAAAAAACAGCCAATGCGTGGCTAGAAAACCTAGATAAAAATAAAACTCGTGTATTGCCTATACTAAAAGAAACTTATGGAGAAAAGGATGGAGAGATGTGGCTTCAAAGATGGCGAATCTTTTTTATGGCCTGTGCCGAATTATGGGGATTCAAGGGAGGTTCGGAGTGGCGGGTTGGACATTATCTGTTTAGAAAATGATCTTTAAAATAATAAATTTTGTTTTATTCCAAGCTGGGTGGTTTATCGGTGTTTTAGGGGCCTCCTATAATCAAACTTATCTCGCCTTAACACTATCAACAGTTATTTTATTGGTACATTTTGCTATTATAAAAAATCGGATTTTAGAGCTTAAACTAATCATCATCGCTGGTTTTATAGGACTTTTATTTGATGGTGCGCTATTGAACTTTGACCTAATTATTTATAATGACCCAGGTTTACCCTACCCCCTTACCCCCATATGGATTGTAATGCTCTGGATGTTTTTTGCGATGACCCTGAACCATAGCCTAGTATGGCTCAGCCAAAAAATTTATCTATCTATTCTTTTTGGGGCCTTAGGTGGACCATTGGCTTATATTGCAGGAGAAAAATTAGGTGCAATCACATTGTTAAGTGCAAACTCAATTATTACATTAAGTATCGGGTGGGCATTTATTACCCCTGTCTTGTTAATCATTGCAAATAAACTGAATAGAAATGCTTGATCTATACATAACGACGCTCATTTATTTCCTTTCATTCGGCTTTATTGGTTGGATTCTGAGCTTAATATTAAAAAATGTGACTCATGTCGATAGTATGTGGGCCCTATTTCCCCTCCTAGGAACATTTGTATGTATGCAAACACTGCCATTAAACCTGATGCAGACTCTTTTTTTCTGTTTAATATTTTTGTGGTCTCTAAGATTATTCGCCTACCTAACTAAAAGGAACTGGGGAAAAGCAGAGGACAGCAGATACCAAGTCATAAGAAAAAATAATGAGCCACTATTTAAGTACAAAAGTTTATACATCATTTTTTGGCTTCAAGCCTTCATGGCATCCATCCTTATGCTATCGATCATCCCTATTTTCATAAACGATATAACGATAAACACATTGAGCGTAATTGGATTTCTACTCGCCTTCTTTGGGCTTGCTTATGAGTCTATTGCTGATTGGCAGCTTTCGAATTTCCTCAAAAGTAAGAAAGGGAGTGTTATGAATCAGGGTCTCTGGCGTTACTCAAGACATCCGAATTATTTTGGTGAATTTTTAGTTTGGTGGGGTATTTACCTAATTTCATTTAATAGTATATTTTCTGTCACTTTGCTATCCCCCATCCTAATGACTCTGCTATTATTAAAAGTATCAGGTGCGGAACTATTAGAGAGCACAATCGTCAATAGAAGACAGGGTTATGCAGAATATATAAAACAAACACCTATGTTTTTTCCTTGGTTTAGAAAACGATAGATTTAAAAAATAATTAACTTTAAGTATTAAACTTTAATGACTGTTATAAAACACTTTTTTTTAATTTTACTTCTGACTGGCTGTGCTATGAAATCTACACAAATTAAAACAGTTGATGAGGTCGATATCAATCGATTTATGGGTGATTGGTATGTCCTTGCCCACATACCTTCCTACGTTGAAAAAAATGCTTTTAACGCAGTAGAGTCTTATAAGTTAAATGAAGATGGATCTATAGCAACAACATTTACATTTAACGAGGGATCGCTAGATGGTCCTGTAAAGACATACCACCCAAAAGGCTTTGTTATCCCAGGAACAAATAATGCTATTTGGGGGATGCAATTTATATGGCCGATCAAAGCTCAATATAAAATTGCTTATTTGGACGATGATTACAAAATAACAATCGTTGCTAGAGATAAATTAGATTACGTGTGGTTAATGGCAAGAACCAAGACCCTTCCACACGACCAAATGATTAAATTTAGAGATATGATCGAGGGAATGGGCTATAGCTTGGAAAACTACAGGGAAATTGAACAAGAATGAGGCTTATAAATTATTTCTTAGGTCTTTTTGATAACACCATTGTTGAGAACAAGTATCAAAAATCAATTTTAAAAGAATATGAGGTCGATTGGTTAAGAGTAATTCCTTTTATACTGATTCATTTAGCCATCTTTACAGTTTTCCTAGTGGGCTTTAGCTACACAGCCCTTTTAGTGTTTTTATTGATGTATAGCATTAGGATGTTTGCTATCACAGGGTTTTATCACCGTTATTTCTCTCACAAAGCCTTCAAGACGAGTCGAATAATGCAATTTATTTTTGCGATCATAGGTGCATCGGCTGTTCAGCGAGGACCAATTTGGTGGGCTGCTCATCATCGTGGCCATCATGTGCATTCAGATACCGAACAAGATAAACACTCTCCAAAGTCACATGGTTTTTTTTGGAGTCACATGGGGTGGTTCTTATCTAAGGCAAACTTTTTAACCCACCAAAAGTTCGTCAAAGAATTGATCCGATTTCCTGAGTTAAGACTTATAGATAGATTCGATATACTAATTCCAATTTTGACTTGTGTTGGCCTCTTCTTTTTAGGTCAGCATCTAGGATCAAAATACCCACAATTGTTGACGAATGGATGGCAGCTGGTCGTTTGGGGCTTTATCCTATCAACAGTATTGCTTTATCACACCACCTTCTTAGTCAACTCAGTTGCCCATATTTGGGGCAAAAGACGATATAAAACAAAGGACTCAAGTAAGAATAATATGTTTATTGCATTTTTAACTTTTGGTGAAGGTTGGCATAACAACCATCATCATTTTCCAGGCTCAGCCAACCAGGGTTTTTATTGGTGGGAAATAGATATTACTTATTACATTTTAAAAATTATGTCTTTTTTTGGTTTGATATGGGATATCAGAAAAGTCTCCCCTGCTATTCGCGAATCTAATAAGATAAACGCAAAGTAGACTCGCTAATCGATGAAAGTTGCAGTGATTGGCTCAGGTATATCAGGTAACACCCTCGCCTACCTACTGAATAAAAATCACGATGTAACTCTTTACGAGAAAGATAAACGAATCGGCGGTCACTCTCACACGCATGAAATTGTCTTAAACAATAAAAAAGTAAATGTTGATACCGGGTTCATTGTATTTAACAAAAAAACTTATCCTTTGTTTACGTCATTGCTTGATAACCTCGGAGTAAAATATGAGAATAGCAATATGAGCTTTAGTGTTTTTTCAAAAGAAAATAATTTTGAATACAATGGCACCACGCTCAATAGCTTATTCTCTCAAAGAAGAAATTTACTAAATCCGAAATTTCTAAAAATGATATTCGAGATTCTTAGATTTAACAAAGAGTCTATTAAGCTAAAATCAAAAACCATTCTACTCAAGCAATACTTAAAAAATAACAATTACTCTTCTTATTTCTGCAAAAACTATATTCTTCCCATGGGCGCAGCAATTTGGTCATCAGATATAAACACCATCCTGAATTTTCCTGCACATTTTTTTATTGATTTCTTTAAAAATCATGGAATGCTTTCAGTCACTAATCGGCCTCAATGGTTAACAATTAAGGGTGGCTCCCAGGAGTATGTTAAAAAATTAACCCGAGGTTTTAAAAATAAAATTAGATTGAATAGTAAGATTAAGAATATAGTCCGATATAAAAGTTATGTTGTAATTGAGGATAATAAAAGTAAAGAAAAGTTTGATTATGTCTTTTTTGCGTGTCATAGCGATGAGGCGCTTGAGATTTTAAAAAAACCTACTGCCGATGAGGTTAAAATATTAAGTGCGTTGCCATACCAAAAAAATGACATCATACTTCACACCGATAGCAGCATCATGCCTCAAAAAAAGCTATCTTGGGCCGCTTGGAACTATAATATAGATAGCTCAGATGATTCACCCATTACACTTACCTATAATATGAATATTTTACAAAATATTAAAACTAAAGAGCCGCTCTTGGTCACCTTAAATCCAAAGCTACCTATCTCAAAAGGTAAAGTAATCAAAAAATTACAATACACTCACCCGAAGTTTTCGAAATACAGCGTCAGCGCTCAGCTGAAGAATAAAATCATTTCAGGTAAGAATCGAACTTTTTACTCAGGTGCATACTGGGGAAAGGGTTTTCATGAAGATGGGGTTAAAAGTGCTTACGAAGCAGTAAAAATTTTTGAAGACGTCATCAAGTGATCTAATGCATTCAATCTACAAAGGTACGATTTCACACACAAGAAAAAAAGATGCGCTGCACTCTTTTACCTATTCTACTTCCATGTTATTTCTTGATCTTGATAATATAAAAAGCGCATTTAATCAAAATTTTTTTTGGAGTTACGAAAAATTTAATTTAGCGTCTTTCTATAGAAAAGATTTTTTTGGAGATTCTAAAAAATCACTTAAAAGTGAGATAAGAAAATTAGTCACTGGAGAATTAAACGTCAAAGTAGAAGGTAAAATTTTTCTACTTACCACACTAAGGTATTTTGGGTATTGCTTTAACCCAGTCAGCTTCTACTATTGCTATGACAAAAAAAAACAATTGGTCGCTATTGTGTCTCACATCACAAATACACCTTGGGATGAGAGGCATGCCTATATCCATGATTGTCGTAAATTAAGGGGTGGGACAAAAATATTTGAATTTAAAAAAGACTTTCATGTTTCACCATTCCTTCCTATGAATTTAATATACAAGTGGAAGTTTACAGAACCGAGAGATTTTTTATTTATATCTATGGAGTGCTCGAAAAATAAAGAAAAATATTTTAACGCGACATTAAAAATGACTAACAAGGCATGGAGTTCTTATGCCCTTAATAAGTTATTATTTTTATCATTTCCAATGAGCATCAAAGCAATTGTAAGTATCTATTGGAATGCGTTAATATTATATCTAAAGAAAGTAAGATTTTATCCGCACCCTTAACATGAATCATTTATATAAAAAATTAATCCATCAAAGACTAAGTCAGATTAAAGATGCGCACATCAAGATCAAAGATGGAAAAGTAACAAAGCAATATGGCAAATCTGACAAATTGTCAGCAAAAATTGAGGTTTTAAACAGCGCCTTTTATAAAAACATCATTTTTGGTGGAACGATTGGGGCAAGTGAATCTTTTATTAGGGGTGAATGGAAAAGCCCCAATCTAACAAATGTCATTAGGGTGCTTGCAAAAAATATTGAAGCCCAAGATAAACTTGAAAATTTTTTCACTCTGCTATCTCAACCCTTCTTAAAAATCATTCATAAACTCAATGAAAATTCAGTCAAGGGAAGTAAAAAGAATATTGCTCGTCATTACGATTTAAGTAATGATTTTTTTAGTTTGTTCCTTGATAAAAATATGATGTATTCATCGGCGATTTATAAGACAAGGAAAACGAGCCTTGAGCACGCAGCAATTCATAAGCTAGATGTGATTTGTAAAAAATTGAACCTTAAAAAAACAGATCATGTTCTTGAGATTGGTACTGGCTGGGGAGGCTTCGCAATATATGCAGCTAAAAATTATGGGTGCAAGGTTACGACAACCACGATATCAATCGAGCAATACAAACTTGCAAAACAGAGGGTTAAAGAAGCTGGATTGGTAAGCAAGATAAAGGTTTTATTGAAAGATTACCGTTTACTAAAAGGTCGATATGACAAGCTTGTCTCCATTGAAATGATTGAGGCTGTTGGCTATCAATTCTACGATGAGTACTTTAAAAGTATCAGCCAACTTCTAAAGGATGATGGTGATGCGCTCATTCAAGCAATTACAATTAAAGATCAAAGATACTTTAAAGCGATCAAATCAGTTGATTTTATTCAAAAATATATTTTTCCAGGTAGCTGCATACCTTCAATTACAGCAATTCAAAATAGCTTAACAAATGTAACCGATCTTGTGATAAATGATATTGAAGATATTGGCCATCACTATGCCAAAACTTTAGCTGATTGGAGGAAGAAGTTCTTAAAAAACAAACTGGAGATCAAAAGGCTCGGGTTTGATGAACAATTCATAAGGATGTGGTTATTTTATTTTGCATATTGCGAAGGAGGCTTTGAGGAAAAAGTAATAAGTGATATTCATTTACATATTACCAAGCCAGGCTTTAGAAATACTATATGATCAATCCAGATAAAACTGCTCTTATTATAGGTGCAGGTATTGCAGGTTCGAGCTTAGCTTATCAACTTGCAAAGCGAAACTATCAAGTCACTCTTCTAGATGAAAATAATCAACATGAGATCGAAATTTTTCAAAATAAAGCTGCCATGATCTCTCCTCACTTTATGCTGAATAATCCAAAATACAATTCACTTATGAGTAAGGCTTCAAAATACGCCTATAATCTTACAAAGGAGTTTAATTATCCTAAAGAGGATGCATTGATGGAGGGTGTAATTAAGCTTTACGAGAATGATATGGCAGATAGACTTATTGAAAGAATTGTAAGCATTGGCCTTGAAAAAGCTGATTTTAAGTACCTATCAAAAGATTTAATTAAAAAAAAATATGGTATTAACAATAAAGCAGGTATTCTCTTCAAGTATGCTGGTTGGGTATCACCAAATAAAATCTGTTCGAGCCTAATTAACCATAAAAATATTAAGTTAATTCCGAAAAAAAAAGCAAAAGAAATTTCTTACAAAAACAATCTGTGGATAGCAAATTGTGATAATTCAAATAAGTATGCCGCATCAAATTTAATCCTTTGTAACTCTTTTGCGCTTAATGAGATCAGTCTATTTAAAGACATTGATTTAAAAAAAAATAGAGGTCAAATTAACTGGCTTCCAAGCAAAAAAAAGCATGGCAGTAAGGAGATTATTTCGGATAGCGGCTATCTCATACCTGATGTTAGTGGTTTTGATGTTTTTGGCTCGACATATGATAGAGATAATGAAAATAAAAATTTATCAATGACTGATTTTGATAAAAATTTAAAAACCTACCAGAAATTTTCAGGAGATAAGATAAAAGAAAATGATATATCTAATGCAGGTTGGGTTGGGTGGAGAGCAGTTACCCCGGATCGTACACCTTATGTAGGTCAACTTCTTGATGAATCAAAGATGATTTGTAACAAACCACGTTCAATTCAAGACTTAAAATGGCATCCCAATCTTTTTATAAACGCTGGCTATGGATCCAGAGGTTATACATTAGCGCCATTTATATCAAAATGCTTAGCCTCACTGATAGGCGGATCACAGACATCTATTGAAGAAGATCTTTTAAACTACCTTAACCCTAGCAGAAACTCAATTAAGAAAATGGGACTTAGAAAAAAATTGTTAGAAAACTCAATATGACAAACAAACTAATTTCTGAAGCAAAAGCAAAAGAAAAAGATGGAGATATCTTAGGTGCAATTGATCTTTATAAAGTTGCATTGCGAGAAGATTCGAGAAATGTTTTCTTACAAATTGAAATTGGAAACTTGTATGCGATCATTGAGGAATATGAAGAGGCCGCTGGTTTTTTTAGAAGAAGTCACCATGTGTTAAAAGATAACCCTCATGTGATTGATGCATTAAACTTTTGTCTAAACAAGATTGGAAATAGCTACTTTATTAATAGAGAATTTAAACTAGCTGCGAACACATTTAAAGAGGCGCTTAGTTACGATACAAATAATTCAACTACACTGTTCAATTTCGGAAACGCCCTATTTCATCAAAATAAATATGATGAGGCAATTAAGGCATACAACTTATCACTTAAAATTAAACCTGACCCCAATACCTTTAACAATTTAGGTAACGCACTCCAAAGAATATTAAAGACAGAGGAAGCAATTAGTGCTTATGAAAAAGCCCTTTTAATCAATCCTGACTTGATACACACATTCATCCAATTGGTTCATCTCAAACAAAGCATATGTTCTTGGGATAGTATTGATGAAATGTTCGCACAAATCAAAAAATTAACAGAAAAACAAATGAAGGGAAAAATTTCACCCTTCGCCTTATTTTCGATGCCAAATATTTCAAATATTAGTCACTTAAATGTAGCAAACTCATGGGTAAAGCAATCTGGAATAAATATTTTACAAAAGCCTAAACAAAAAAATTCGGGCAAAATTACTATCGGATATCTATCATCAGATTTTAGGTTGCACCCGCTATATTATCTAATTAAAGATGTTTTGATCAATCATGATCGAAATAAATTTAACGTTAAGCTTTTTTACTCAGGGCCAGACGATGGTTCAAAAGAATTAGATGAATTTAAAGGTATTGGTGATGCATATTTCAATATCACAGAGATGAGTGATGAAAAAGTGTCAGGATTAATGGTCAAGGAAAACGTTGATATTATGGTTGATCTGACAGGTTTTACACAAAATAGTCGATCATTTATTGCGGCATTAAGGCCAGCAACACACCATATAAATTGGCTCGGTTATCCAGGTACCATGGGTAGTTTAGATAAAAACCCACTTTACGATCTCATTCTTGCTGATGAATATATTATTCCAAAATCTAAAAAAAGCGAATACGCTGAGAAAGTTATCTATTTAAAAGGTTGTTATCAACCTAATATATCTTCTAGACCTATCCTAAGATCTGTTAAGAAATTAGATTATGGCTTTAAGGAAAATGATTTTATCTTTGCCTCATTTGGGCAGTCACTTAAGATTACAAAGCAAATGTTTTCAATATGGATGCGATTAATGCAAAAGGTCCCCAATTCCGTCTTATGGTTGTTAACATCAAATAAAACTTGCGAAAGCAATCAAAAAAGCTTTGCTAAAAATGAATTTGGAATACAACCAGAAAGAATAAATTTTGCCAAGAAAGTTAGCTTTGACGCTCACATACAAAGACATCAAATTATAGATCTCTTTCTTGACACATTCCCCTACAATGCACACACATCTACTAGTGACGCCTTATGGGCAGGGTGTCCTATCATTTCAGTCTCAGGTGAAACTTTTGCTAGCAGAGTTGCTGGGAGCATTCTCACCGAAATCGGCTGCTCAGAATTAATCGTTTCCTCATTTGAAGAATATGAGAAAAAGGCAATTGAATTAGCTTCTAATCCAGATAAAATTATTTCTCTAAAACGAAAGATATTAGATTTAAAAAAAACAAGCAGCCTATTCAAACCGAAAAAATTTACACTTGACTTAGAAGACAAAATGATCGACCTTATGAATTAACCTCCAAAAAGCTTTCTATTGTTTCTTTAACTATATCTTCCCTCTTTAGATCAAATGGATCAAGAATTTTCAATCCATCCATCCCTCTCATCCAGGTTAACTGTCTCTTTGCCAACTGCCTTGTCGCAATAATGATCATTTCTATAAGCTCTCTTTTATCAACTTTTTTGCTAATAGCGTTGAATACTTGTCGATATCCTACACAGCGCATGGAATTATGCTCTGCATTGAGATCGGGATACTTTTCTATAAGTTCCTTAACTTCCTCCAAAAAGCCTTTGTCGATCATTTCCTTTGTCCTAATTTCAATTTTTTTATGTAGCTTACTTCTATCTTGAGGCATAAGACCTATTTTCAAAAAATCAAATTTCGATTGAGGGATTTTATTTCTAGTTTGAAATGTAGAAATAGGCTTTCCGCTTAAGTAATAGACCTCAAGGGCGCGCATAACTCTCTGTTTATCATTTGGTTTTATCATTTTTGTACATTCTGAATCTATCTTAAGAAGTTTTTCGTAAAGGTGATTTAATCCAAATTTTTCTAACTCCTCAAATACTTTTTTCCTTACAGCTTCACTTGATGCAGGCATATCATCAATTGGATACTCCAAAGCATTAAAATAAAGCATTGTCCCCCCTACCAAGAGAGGTATGTTTTTATTTTTAAATATTTTACTAGAGACATCTGATTCATCTTTTTTAAACTGGCTAACTGAGTAATTTTCTGTTGGTTTAATTAAATTTATTAAATGATGTGGATAGCTATTCAGCTCTGATGAATTAGGTTTGGCTGAGCCAATGTTCATATCTTGATAAATTTGTGCAGAATCAACACTAATTATTTCAGTTTTAAAATTATCAAATATAAACTTTGCTAATTCTGTTTTTCCTGAGGCAGTTGGTCCAATGATAAATATTTTTTTCATTTACTCAATTATCTGGGTCATTTGTTGAGGAAATAGTGACTCCCGATTTTATATATTTCTTAGTACCAAGATAAATCGCCTTTGCTAATTTCTTCTGAAACTTGGCAGTTTTAAGTTGCTTCTCCTCTTTGGGGTTACTCAGAAATGCAACTTCAACAAGGATTGATGGTATATCTGGTGCCTTTAGAACAGCAAATCCAGCTTGTTCCGGCCATTTTTTATGAAGATTGTTTACTTTTTTAATCTCCTTTAGGACAAAGTTAGCAAGCTTGAGACTGTCGTTAATTGTGGCTGATTGAGATAGGTCTAATAATGTTTTAGCAAGTAAGGGGTCTTTATCATCAATACTTACGCCGCCGATTAGATCTGATTCATTTTCTTTATTAGCAATAAATTTTGCAAAAGCACTGGTTGCACCACCCTCTGACAATGCAAAGACTGATGAACCACTTACATTTCTTTTTCTAAAGGCATCCGCATGAATGGAAATAAAGATATCTGCTTTTACCTTCCTAGCTTTAGAGACTCTCTTGTTTAAGGGGATATAGTAATCACTATCTCTAATCAAATATGCTTTCATCGATGGATCAGAGTTAATTAATTTTTTAAGTCTTTTGGTAATTTGTAACACAATTTTTTTCTCTTTTGTTCCATACTTACCAATTGCCCCAGGATCCTCTCCACCATGTCCTGCATCAATTGCGATAATTACTTTCTTTTTTTCCTTAGGTTTGTCTTTTATAATTGAGTCTTTCTTTTTCTCGATTTTCTCTTTTTTCTTTACTTCTTTATTTTCAAGTTTATTTAAGAGATTAGCTAAATCATCTTTCTCTACTGGATAGACATCAATAACTAATCTATTTTGATAAGGCGCAACTGGTGGTAAGGAGAATATCTTTACCCTGGCAGAATTTTTTAGATCAATTACTATTCTTGATACTTTTGGTGTGAACTGGCCCACCCTTATATCTAGAATATTTGGATCATTTGGCTTTACCTTGGTAGATAAATTTTTTAATGCTTGATTTACGGCAATTCCTTTCAAATCAATAACAATTCGCTCAGGGTTTTGAAGCATCATCTGATCATTGTTAATTTTTGAAGAAGATTCAATGGTAATTCTAGTGTAATCAGGGGCAGGCCAGAGACGTGTAGCCTTTACTTCGTTTGCTGAAAAACTATTAAATGAAATAAGTGAAAGTAAAGCAAATAAAATAAAATATCTCAAACTAAATCCTTGCAAACCATCTCCCCTTTTTTTGATTTTGCTTTTACTAGAGCTCTTCTGCTTATTTCTTTATCGTATAAAATTTCAATTTCAATATCTGGTTCACATAGGATATTTTGCGCCTTTTCAGGCCACTCTATTATTGTAATGTCACGCCTATTAATATGATCATTAAATCCTGCAGCAAGCCATTCTTCAGGACTTTTAAAACGATATAAATCAAAGTGATTAATGGTTTTACCATCAATAACATATTGTTCAAACAAACTATATGACGGACTTTTAACCTTCCCCTCGAAGCCTAAACTCATTAATATTGATCTCACAAGACATGTCTTTCCTGCTCCCAAATCGCCTTTGAGAAATAATAATAAACCTGCAGTAAGCTTTTCTGATAATTTTAAACCAAGTTCTGAGGTATTTTTTTCGTTTTCTAAGAAAACTGATATCTCTTTCTTCATGTTTTTAGTTTATTATTTTTAACTATGAATGAACAGTTAATCATGAAGAGAATAGCAAAAAAAATTAAAACCCTTGGACTTGAATTAGGTTTTAATCATATTGGTATATCTGACTTGAACTTAGAACATGCAAAAAAACCCTATCAGAATTGGATAAATTCAAACTTTCAAGGAGATATGAGTTATTTAAAAAAGCATAGTGATCTTAAATTTAACCCTCAAAAGCTAGTTCCGAAAACAATAAGAATAATTAGTGCAAGAATTGATTACTTTCCAAACGATAAGAATACAAAGCTTGCCCTAAAAAATAAAGATCAAGCATACATATCTAGATATGCACTCGGTCGAGACTATCATAAAGTTATCAGAGCAAAACTTAAAAAACTTAGTATTAAAATTAAAGATGAAATAACTAATTACCCAATAGAATTTAGAGTTTTTACTGATAGCGCACCCGTATTGGAGGTAGAGCTTGCAGAAAAATCAGGCCTAGGTTGGAGAGGTAAGCACACATTGCTAATTAATAAAGACCATGGATCATGGTTCTTTTTAGGTGAAATTTTTATCAACCTACCCCTACCTGTCGATAAAAAACTAACTAATCATTGCGGAACATGCTCAGCATGCATCGATATATGTCCAACAAAGGCAATTGTTGCTCCATATAAGCTCGACGCAAGAAAATGTATCTCCTACCTAACAATCGAACACAAAGGCATTATTCCAATTGAATATAGAAATGCTATTGGTAACCGTATTTATGGTTGTGATGATTGCCAATTAATGTGCCCATGGAATAAATACAGCAAAGTCACAAATGAGCATGACTTTATGATTCGGAATAATTTACATAAAATTTCTCTATTGGAGAGCTTTAAAATGTCTAAGAAAAGATTTGAGGAACTATTTAATGGGAGCGCCATCCTGAGATTAGGTTATGAGCGATGGTCAAGAAATATTGCCATCGGCTTAGGGAATGCCAAGAAATCAAAAGCCATCATAGCTGCTCTGAAAAACCGCCTAAATGATGCTTCTCCAATGCTTCAAGAACATATATATTGGGCAATAAAAGAGCAGGCTCATAAAAACTAACAATAAATATTCCATAAAGTTTGATACAATACTGCCCAACGATTAAAAAATACTCCTATGGCAGAAATAACAAAAACTCCTGAATGGCAATCGCTAGAAAAACATTATAAGAAGATAAAAGATCTTCATATGAAAGATCTTTTTGAGAATGATACTGACAGGTTTGAGAATAATCATATTTTATTTGATGATTTTTTATTTGATTATTCAAAGAATCGAATTACAAAAGAGACAAAAGAATTACTAATATCTCTTGCGAAAACTGCCGATATTGAAAATTGGCGTAGACGATTATTTTCTGGAGAAAAAATAAATTTCACAGAGAATCGTTCAGCCTTACATATAGCCCTAAGAAATCGTTCAAATAATTCAATAATGGTTGATGGCAAGGATGTAATGCCGCTCGTAAACGACGAACTTTCCAAGATAAGTAAATTATCTGAAGATATAAGGAATGGCTCTTGGAAAGGTTACAGTGGCAAAAAAATTACATCGATTGTTAATATTGGTATTGGAGGTTCAGACTTAGGTCCATCGATGGTTTGTGAAGCTCTTAAGCCATTTGGTTCTAATGAAATAACGCCTCATTTTGTATCAAATGTTGATGCGGCAGATTTATCGCAGGTTCTTGATGTCTGCGACCCCGAAACAACATTATTTATCATTGCATCTAAAACCTTCACCACACAAGAAACGATGACCAATGCCTTCTCTTCTCGTGATTGGTTTATAGATAAAGCAAAAAAAAATGAATTTATAAAAAATCATTTTGTGGCGATTTCAAGTAATTCAGAAGCGGTAATAGAATTTGGAATCCATCCAGAAAATATATTTGTTTTATGGGACTGGGTTGGCGGAAGATATTCCCTTTGGTCATCAATTGGTTTATCGATAGCAATCTTCATCGGTATGAAAAATTTTGAAGCGCTTCTAGAAGGTGGACATGAAGCTGATAATCACTTTATTGCAGAACCAATGGAGAAAAATATTCCCATCATGATGGCACTTATAGGCGTCTGGTATATCAATTTCTTTGATTTTTCTACTTATGCAATATTACCCTACGACCAATGTCTTACTAAGCTACCCGCCTACCTGCAACAAGCGGATATGGAGAGTAATGGTAAATTCATTGGACGTAACAACCAAAAGGTATGCCAAAAAACTGGGCCTATTCTTTGGGGGGAAGCAGGCACTAATGGTCAACACGCATTCTATCAGCTTCTGCACCAAGGTACCCAAATAGTCCCAAGTGACTTTATTATGCCAATCAATTCAAACTATAAGCTTGGTAATGATAAAAATAATCATCACAATATTTTACAATCTAACTTTATTGCGCAAACACAATCATTAATGATGGGAAAAAGTAAGCATGATGTTGAAAGTGAGATGAAAAACGAAATAGATGATAACCCTGACCTCAAAAGACTTATTTCTCATCGAACTTTTGAGGGAAACCGACCATCAAATTCAATACTGTTTAAATCATTAACGCCAAAAAACTTAGGAAAATTAATTGCGCTATATGAGCATAAAATTTTCACTCAAGGTATCATTTGGAACATCAATTCTTTTGATCAGTGGGGTGTGGAGTACGGTAAACAAATTGCTAAACTTGTTTTACCCGAGCTCGAATCAAAAAAAGACACCAAGACTTTTGATTCATCAACAAATAACTTGATTAGATACATTAATAATAACAGTTAAACTATTATTTTATAACAGTATTATTTTTAAATCTATTTAAAACTGTATTGCTAAATGAAACCCCAACACCCGCACCAAATCTTTCAGCTATTCGCTCCCCAAAGGATGCTTTTGTTGTAAAGTCGACGATATTTTCATTGCCTACAATATCCCTGGCAACAGAACCGACAGAACCAAGATTATCTACTAATCCTAATTTAATAGCCGAATTTCCATCCCAAAATAAACCTGAAAATATCGATTCGTCTGTTGTAAGACGATCGCCTCGCCCTTTCTTTACAACAGCGATAAATTGATCATGGATTTCATTAAGAAGATTTTGAACAAACTCCTCTTGCTCTGGGACTATTGGCAGGAATGGATCTAACATACCTTTATTTTTACCTGCGGTCATTAAACGACGTTCGACACCAATATTTTTTATCAATTCTTCCAAACCAAAACCATCCATACGAACACCGATGGAGCCTACGATACTTGCCTTATTTACAAATATTTGGTCTGCGGCGGCGGCGATATAATAGCCACCGGAGGCACAGACATCCTCTACGACTGCATAGATTGGGATATTAGGGTGAAGCAATTTATACCTATTAATCTCATCGTTGATGATGCCAGCTTGAACAGGACTTCCCCCGGGACTATTTATGGATAAGATAATAGCTTCTGTACCTTGATGGGCATAAGCCTCTTTCAAACCATTGATAACATCATCAGTATTTACCTCAAGATTTGAGCCAATGACACCATCAAGCTTTAAAAGGGCTGTTATCTTCTCATTTGATGGGATTGTTGTATGAGACATTGAATTAAATCCGTAAATAATAATTCCAATGTATAAAAGAGTGAAGAGTTTAAAAAATATACCCCATCGCCTTGAACGCCTTTGCTCAATTAGAGAGCTAGATGCAATCTTTTCAATTGTTTTTTGTTCCCAGTTATCTTTTTTATTCTCAGCCATCTTCTATACACCCTTCCTCATCAATAAAAATTACGATATCTTCATTTCTCTCTGAAACATTTAACTTGATTAAATTTTGTCCTTTACATGGGCCAGCAACGCACAAACCGGATTTAGGTGAATATAACGCACCATGCGTTGAGCAAACAATAAATTTTTTGTCTTCATCAAAAAAATCATTAGGCTGCCAATCGAGACAAACCTCCATGTGCCGGCATTGATTTACATATGCTTTAAATACCCCTTCAAACCAAACTAAGAAACCTTGTTTTTTTTCTCCCTGCAAAAGTATATCGAATGTGACAGTATCTGCAGACTGTTTAAATTTGCTTTTTCTTATAATAACAGAGTTACCCATTCCTTCTTATCCAATCAAATATCATATCTGCGCTCTCCGCATAGCCTAAAGGGTTATAGATTGATAAGGCCTTTTGATTGTGAGCCCCATAAGTGGCAGCAAGCGATGAAATATTCGCATTTTTTGCCATTTGTAAATCATGAATGGAATCACCAATAACTATGGATTTTTCAGGCTCAATTAAAAGCTCATCCATAATCTCTTTACACATCTGTGGGTGTGGTTTTGAAAAGCAATCATCAGAGGTTTTGGTTACACTTATATTATTTCTAATGGAAGTTTGAGAAAGGCAACTGTCTAAATAATTTCTTCCTCCACCAGTTGCAATTGCAATCTTATATCCACATCTATGTAATTCTTTAATACCGTATTCCACACCATCAAATAATTTAACTTTATTTTGGCTACGATTATACAAATTAAGATATGAATTTAATATTAATTCACTATTATTTTGGTTTTTTTCTTCTAAAAGAATTTTAAAAGCTTCACTCAACTTAATGCCAAGTATATCTGCTACCTCGCCTCTTGATGGCGGCTCAACATTATGAAGAACAAAAGATTGAATCATTAGGTCGGTAATAAGCCCAACAGAATCGGATAAAGTCCCATCCCAATCAAAAATAATCAATTCAAATCGTGTCTTCATAAAAATATTTTTTAACCCTTATCTCAAGTCAATAAAGCTAAATAACTCCTCTGGCAATGGGGCTGAGATAAATAACTTCTCTCCACTTTTCGGGTGAATGACTCCATACTCACTAGCATGCAAAAACATTCTTTTAAATCCATTCTTTTCAAGTTCCTTATTCACCTTGAAGTCACCATACCTTTGATCCCCTAATACTGGAAACCCTAAATGAGCTAAATGGACTCTTATTTGGTGTGTGCGACCAGTAATTAATTTTACATCTAACAAACTAAAATTCCGAAAATGCTTTTTTAAGAAAAAAACAGACTTTGATTCCTTTGAATTGATGTGCCCTTCTTTACTATCAACAACAGATACTTTTTGCCCTTCTGAATTAGATGTTTTTATCAAGTTTAAATTGACAGTCTTTTGTTTGTCTTTCCATAGCCCAGAAATAGCAACCATATATTTTTTATGGATCTTCTTCTCTCTTATTTGTTTTTGAAGTTCTACCAAAGCCGTTCTTTTTTTTGCGATCATAAGAACTCCCGAGGTCTCTTTATCAAGGCGGTGAACGAGTTCTAGAAATTTTTCATCGGGATAAATTTGTCTAACTAGCTCAATAACTCCAAAACTAAGACCACTGCCGCCATGCACAGCTAAACCATGGGGTTTATTGATAATGAGTAAATTATCATCTTCAAATAATATATTTTGAGTGATTGATTTTTTAGTATGATTATCAATTTTTAAACTTTTTGGTGCAATCTTTTCTTTAAAGTCAACAGGAGGAATTCTCAACTCATCTCCTTGACAAAGCTTGTACTCAGTTCTAACTCTTTTTTTATTTACTCTTACCTGGCCAGTTCTTAATAATTTATATACGTGCCCTTTAGGGACTCCTTTCAGTATTTTAATTAAATAATTATCAATTTTTTGGCCAATACTGCCCTCGTCAACACGCCTGTAAGTAACCTTTTTTTCAATAAAGTTGGTCATTGTTTGTTTTCATTTAAATTATAACTTATACTAAACATTCAGATTTCTTATGCAATAGTGCAAAAGATAATGAATGTGATCTGAATTATACATAAACAAAAAATTCGAGGTTTGATCTGCGCACCTATTTAAAAATAATATAAAAGAGGCAGATACACAAAAAGATTTTAATAAAAATATAGTAGAAATTAAATTTAAATATAAAAATATTGTAGATAAAAAAAGAAATGGACACCAAATAAGTTAGCTTTATTAGTTTCATGACTCTATTTATGAGTCAGGTATTTATTTATATTTCACCTATATTCTTTTATGTAAAATCTTCAAACTTAAATTGGAGATTAAGATGAAAAGAATGCTATTTAACGCTACTCAATCTGAGGAGCTAAGAGTTGCAACAATCAATGAGAATAAACTTGAAGACCTGGACTTTGAAAGAGGAAATCAAGAGCAACGTAAAAGTAATATATACAAAGCAGTAGTCACACGAATTGAACCATCCCTAGAAGCGGCTTTTGTCAACTATGGTGTTGACCGTCACGGCTTCCTTCCATTCAAAGAAATATCCCCAGATTTATATTCAAAAAAATCTAGAAAAAAAAGTGTTTCAATTAAGGATGTAATGTCCGAGGGTCAAGAACTTGTAGTCCAGGTAAGTAAAGATGAAAGAGGAAATAAAGGCGCCGCCCTAACAACTTACCTATCACTTGCTGGAAGATATATCGTATTGATGCCTAATAATAATGATGGTGGGGGTATCTCAAGGCGAGTTGAGGGTGAAGAACGCGCTCAATTTAAAGAAATATTATCGCAAGTCAAAGTAAAAAAGGGTATGAGTGTTATCGGAAGAACAGCTGGTATCGGAGCATCCGTTGAAGAAATTCAATGGGACTTAGATTATTTAAACCAGCTATGGGCTGCTATTGCGGGAGCAGCTGATGCCCAGTCTGGAGCTTTCTTAATTTATCAAGAGAGTAACTTGGTAGTTAGGGCAATTCGAGATTACTTTAATACAGATATTGAAGAAATTATAATCGATAAACAGTCCATCTTTGATCAAGCACACCAGTTTATGTCGCATGTAATGCCAAATTACGCAGAGAGAATTAAATTTTACGATGAAGAAATATCGCTATTTACAAAATATGGTATTGAAAATCAAATAGAATCTGCCTTTCTAAGAGAGGTTCAGCTTCCTTCAGGGGGAGCAATAGTAATTGATCATACAGAAGCGCTTGTTTCAATTGATGTTAACTCCAGTAGATCAACCAAAGGTAGAGATATTGAAAGCACAGCCTTCAATACTAATATCGAGGCTGCTATAGAAATTTCTAAGCAATTAAGGCTGAGGGATATTGGAGGACTTATTGTGATTGATTTTATTGATATGGAGAATCAAAAAAATCAAAGAAGTGTTGAAAATAAAATGCGTGACGAGCTAAAGCATGATAAAGCGAGAATTCAGACTAATAAAATTTCACGATTTGGTCTACTTGAAATCTCAAGACAGAGACTAAGACCAAGCCTTGGAGAGTCGATTAGTGGCGTATGCCCTAGATGTGAAGGAACTGGTCGCGTTAGAGATATTCAATCAACTGCATTATCAATGCTAAGAACGATTGAACAAGAATGTAACAAAGAGAAGTTACAAAGTGTTGCAATCCAATTACCGATAGAGGTTGCTACGCTTCTACTAAATGAAAAAAGGAATGATATTAAGGATATTGAAACGAAGTCAGAATGTACAATTGTTGTAATCCCAAATAGATACTTTGACATACCTAAATTTCACATAGAACGTTCAGCCCAAAATTCTGGTAAAGCTAGTTATAAGGTGGTAGAGCAACCACTTGAGGAAGATCTTGATAAGAGTAATAAAGCAGAGACAAAACAAGAAAAACTCGAGCCAGCGGTTAAGCAGGTTGTACCAAATCAGACAGGTAAAAAGAATAAGTCAATCTTTGGGTTTATCAAAGATTTAATTACCCCAAGCAGTGACGAGGTATCAAATGAAAGCTCAGAGAAGGACACTTCGTCTGATAAAGTCATTGATGAAGAAAGAAAAAGCTCAAGGCCCGACAATCACCAAAGAAATAATCGTAATAGAAGGAATAATCGAAATAGAAAATCAAATTATAAGGACAAATTTCCTAAAGATAATACAACAAACAATTCTGCTATATCCCATGATAAAAAAGCATCTGAAAAGCCGCTAAAAGATCCCGCTCCAATAGAGATTAAGGTTGAAGAAAAACCAGTGCTAGCTAAAAAACCAATTCCAACTAAACCAAAGAGAAAGAAAACTGAGAAATTGCCTAAAGTTGATCTAAATAGTGTTGGCTTAAAGCTTGTTGAAACGTCAAGTAAACCTATTTCCGAGCCTAAAAAAGAGAGTACAAGAAAAGCACCGCCTAAAAAAGTTGCTGACTGGCAAAAACAAAAAACAGATAAAAAAGATATCAAGGAATTGGTAATGGTGGAGACTAAAACAACTAAAGCAACAAAGCCAAAGAAAACAACAAAACCCAAGGCTGCACCAAAAGCGAAGAAGGCGAAAGTTACTTCAAAAGAAGATTAAATAAGTACCAACCAATAAAACAAAAAAGTAATGCGCCAATTACATTTAGGGCGCCAAAGAAAATTCCTAAAGCTATCTCACCTTTTAAAAAAAGGTTGAGAAGCTCCATAGAGTATGTTGAAAATGTAGTGAAAGCACCTAAAAAACCTACATTTAAGATCAATTTAATTTCTTCAGATACATCAATAGATGTGCTTTGTATTGCAGCAAATGATATCCCAATGAATAGCCCACCTATTAGATTAACTGCGAGCGTTCCATGAGGCAGTGATGGGTCAACAGTAGATAAAAAATATGTTATCAGCCATCTTAGCCAAGCACCAAAGGCTGCTGCTACCCCTACCAACATAAAATTTGAAAAGGTGAACATAATGTTAAATTTTAATGAAATGCTCTCTGTAATACTTTAATTCTTCAATAGATTCTCTTATATCAGCCAAAGCCTCATGCTTGCCGCCTTTCTTAAAACCATCTATCAATTCTGGCTTCCAGCGTTTAGCCAATTCTTTAAAGACACTGACGTCTAAATTTCGGTAGTGGAAGTAAGACTCAAGGTCAGGCATGTAATTTGCTAAAAACCTTCTATCCTGACAAATTGAATTTCCACACATTGGGGATCTATTTTTCCCCACAAACTTTGAAATAAACTCTATTAACTGATGGGTTGCAACCTCTTCAGTAGTTGATGAATTCTTTACTTTTTCAATTAGTCCAGATTTTCCATGAGTTGATTGATTCCACGCATCCATTTTTGCTAAGACCTCATCAGGTTGCTTCAAAACAAGAACAGGACCTTCCTCTAAAATGGTTAAAAAGGGATCAGTGATAATAATTGCAATCTCAAGGATTCGGTCGGTCTGTGAGTTAAGCCCACTCATTTCCATATCAATCCAAATTAAATTATTATGATTTTTGCTCATCATGATTTCCATTAAAATTATTATCTGATACTTAGATTTAAAGGTTCACACTTACTTTTAGCTTGTTTTTACTGCACAATACTATTTTTAATATTATAGAGCATAAGCTATGGCTGAGAGCTATCAATTTATTTTTATTTTTTTATTAATATTTACAACGGCTGTTGAATTTTATTTAGGCCAAAGACAAAAAAACTTTGTTTTAAAGAACAAAAAAAAGGTTCCTTCAGCATTCTCAAAAATAATTAAATTAGCTGATCACAAAAAAGCTGCTGATTACACTGTTTCAAAGATAAATTTTAATTCTATTGACCTTATATTCGGGGCAATAATCTTGTATCTCTTTACATTGGGTGGCGGTATTAACTTAATGAATAATTTGATGGGCCAATATTTTGAAAATTCATTGTTAAATGGAGCCTTAATCATTACCAGTGTATTTGTAGCACTTCATTTGATTGGTCTACCATCATCTATTTATCAGACATTTGTAATTGAGACAAAGTATGGCTTCAATAAAATAACACCAAAATTATTTATTACGGATCAAATTAAATCAGTAATTATTATGATTATTTTATCAGTTGTCGTTTCCTATGCTGTGCTTTGGATCTTATCTGAGCTTGGTAATGAATGGTGGTTATGGTTATGGGTTTTTTTAAGTGTTCTTTCACTTATAGGTGTTGCATTAGCACCCGTCTTAAAACAGTTATTTAATAAATACACACCAATAAAAGACAAAAGTCTTAAGAAGAATATAGAAAAACTATTAAAACGCTGTGGCTTTGAGTCTAGTGGTTTATTTGAGATGAATGGTTCTTTAAGGAGTACACATGGCAACGCATTCTTTGGTGGATTTGGTAAGACTAAAAGGATTATATTTTTTGATACCTTACTCGCTAAATTAAATACTAAAGAAATCGAGGCAGTAATAGCACATGAGCTAGGTCACTTCAAAAGAAATCATGTTAAAAAACTCTTATTGATACAGATTTCTTTAATTTTCTTTAGTTTATATTTTTTAGGTGGGCTAAAAGAAAATGAAGCATTTTATAATGGGCTAGGTGTTGAGAATTTAAGTGATGCAAATTTTCTCACATTATTTATTCTAGTTTTATTACCTTTTGTAATGTTTTTTGTCGGCCCATTTATTAGCTGGCTTCAAAGAAAATATGAGTTTGAAGCAGACGAATATGCCTGTGAATTTACTAAATCATCAGACTTAAAGCAGTCTCTATTAAAGCTCTACCGAGACAATGCATCTACTTTAACTCCCGATCCTTTATATTCGGCGTTCTATCATTCTCACCCCCCAGCATCTATTAGAATTCAAGCTATCGATAAGAGCTGATAATGGAAATCACCACTAGGATGGAATTTGATTCTGGACATAGAATCCCAAGTCATAAAAGTGTATGTAAAAATCTTCATGGGCATCGCTATGCAATTGAAGTTACTATTAAAGGTGAAATTGGAGAACAAATCCATGAATCAGATTTTGGAATGGTGATGGATTTTAAAGATGCAAAAAATCTTGTAAAGAAGGTTATTGTAGATGAATGGGATCATGCCTTCATTGCATATGAGAAGGACTTAGAAGTCATTTCCTTCCTCAACACTTTAGATAATCATAAAACAGTAATACTTAAGAGGGTCCCCACTGCAGAAAATATGGCACTTACTGCCCTTGAATTGCTCTCAAGTGCATTTAAAAATGAATTTGGTGACCTAGTTAGACCTATAAAAGTGAGGCTTTATGAGACGCCCAATAACTGGGCGGATGCATTAACAACTTAGGCTATCTTTTTGCCACTACCATGAAGATTTAGTCTGAATTTTTTCTAGGTAAGCTTCGTGCGATAATATTTCTTTGTCGTTAGCATGTATAACCTTTAATTTCTTTTGATCAACGACACCTAGTTGAACCTCTTTTTCATCTTGAGAAAAATTGATTGCTATATCTTCTTGGCCACGAGTCATCCCTAAATAAACTTCACTAAGCAACTGAGAATCTAAAAGCGCACCGTGCTGACTTCTTTTTGAATTATCCACCTTATAGGCTCTGCATAGAGCATCTAAGTTGTTTCTTTGGCCAGGTCTCAAGTCCCTTGCCATCACTAAAGAGTCTGTAACTTTTTCGATATGATTTTCGACTTTCGGAAGGCCTATCCTCCCTAATTCCATATTAAGGAAGCCAATGTCAAAAGGTGCGTTATGGATAATTAATTCACTTCCTTGAACAAAATTCAAAAATTCTTCGGCTATATCCTTAAATAAACTTTTATCCTTTAAAAACTCTATTGTAATCCCATGCACCTCTTGGGCAGCTGCATCTATTTCACGCTCTGGATTCGTGTAAACATGGAATTGATTTTCTGTTAGTTGGCGATTATTAATCTCGACAGCAGCAATTTCGATTATTCTGTGGCCTTGATTTGGGTCAAGGCCAGTTGTTTCTGTATCCAAAAAGACTTGCCTCATAACCTCCTCATCGCAGATGTTACACCTTGATTGGCCAATTCATCTGCTTTTTCATTGCCTTCGTTTCCTGCATGGCCCTTCACCCATTCCCAGTGAATCTTTCTTGAGCCTACCGCTTCGTCTAACTCTACCCATAAGTCCTTATTCTTTACTGGTTTTTTATTACTTGAACGCCAATTGTTAACTTTCCAGTTTTTAATCCATTCACTAATCCCCTTCTGTACATATGTAGAATCAGTGTAAATAGTAAGCTCAAGGTTTGTTGGCATTTCTTTTAGCGCCATAATAACCGCCTTCAATTCCATTCTATTGTTTGTTGTGTCATTTTCACCGCCAAATAACTCAATATTTTTTTCATCTTGCATAATGATTGCACCCCAACCACCAACGCCAGGATTACCCTTACACGCTCCGTCTGTATAAATTTTAATCATAAGATTTTGTTGCTACCACCTTCCTTTGCTTTAATTTATTCCATTTTTGTTTTTTTGGAATTTTTGAGACAGTCACCTTCTCTGCCACTAAGAAATAAATATTACCAAAGAGTGGTAGCCACCTATTGCCTATCTTCTCTAACTTATCATTAATGCTCGACTTGCTGTCAAAAAACATTGGCTGGTAATGCCCTAACTTAGATTCTCTTATTGTAAATCCCGACTCTTTCATCATTTTTTGTACTTTTGAGATGCTTATAAAATCGCCATTCCAAGGAAAAAAGTTATCAAATTTAACTGTTTTTCTTAAGCCAGCAAAACTAATTGGATTAAATCCACACAAAATTATATAGCCACCAGAAACGGTAACTCTAAATAATTCATCCATAAGTTTTTTGGGGTCCCCTACCTTTTCAAATAGATGCAAACACAAAGTAAGATCGATAGAATCGAAACCAAAAGGTAACCATTCTGCATCTAAATCAACATTTTTATCCTTACCACTCACTACAATTTGATGCTTTATTTTTGTGTTTTTTATTAGGTTGCTTTTGTGCTCACCTAACTGCAAAGCATAATAGCCAAATTTTTGATCTAAGTACTTCTCTATCGTCTTTTGTTCAAAGCTTACAAGGCTTTTTCCTAACTGACTATCAAACCAATTCATTTTATAAAAATATTCCCTAAATCTATAGTAAAATTTTGTTCATACATGCAATTTAGTCTACCAAAAAATACTGATATATCCATACACCCAATAAAATCTTTCACAGATAATTATATATGGATGATAAAAAAAAATAAGGATGCGGTTATAGTTGATCCTGGAGACGCATCTCCTGTATTGAAAATACTTCAAAAAGAAAATATTCACCTTCAAGCCATCTTAATTACCCATAAACATGCTGATCATATTGGCGGTATAAAGAATTTAGTAAAGACCTATCCCAACGTTAAGATATATGGTCCAAAGAATAACTTTAATTTTATTTTTAATAAAGTTGCTAATAATGAGCTTGTAAAGATTGACGAGCTAAATATTTCATTTAGAGTTATAGAGACTCCAGGACACACGCTTGATCATATTGTGTTCGCCGACGAGAATCATTTATTTTGTGGGGATACAATTTTTGGATGCGGGTGTGGAAGGTTATTTGAGGGCACATTCTCTCAAATGCACAAATCATTAAAGGTCCTTTCAAAGCTACCTAAGTCGATAAAAATATTTTGTGCTCACGAATATACAAAAAAAAATATCGAATTTGCGCTTATGTTTGAAAAAGATAATGAGAACCTTATTGCCAGAAAAAATAGTTTAAAGAATGTGGATATTACACTCCCATCAACACTGAGTGAGGAGCTAGAAACAAACCCGTTTCTTCGATCAAAAACCTTATCACAATTTAAAGAACTGAGAATTAGAAAGGATAATTTTTAAGATGTTTAGAGTTACTAAAAATATTTTCTGTATTTATATTAGTTTATTCCTATTTATATTTCCCATGAATCTAAAATCAGAACCTATTGATGATCATTGTCATTGTGTAAATGCTCAGCAGCAATCTTTTGAATATCTGGATGATATTGAACAGAGTGAAATTTCAAAAAGTACTGAGGCGCTATCGGCATCCACTAAAGAAATTTTAATTCAAGAAAAGCCAGAAAATATTTGGGATATCGTTAATAAAGGTTATCGAATTCCTGACCCAAAAAAGAAATGGGCTAGAAAAGTAGTTAAAAAATATGAGCGTTGGTACAGTGAACATCCGGTATACACTTACAGAATGTTCGAAAGAACTAAAAGATACATCTACCATGTTGTTCAAGAAGTAGAAAAGAGAAATATGCCAATGGAAATAGCATTACTGCCTATCATTGAAAGCGCTTATAACCCAATTGCAAGATCAAACATGAAGGCCGTTGGACTCTGGCAATTTATACCCTCAACTGGAAAAAATTATGGTCTTAAACAAGACTGGTGGAAAGATGAGAGAAGCAATGTGATTCTTTCAACTAATGCTTCTCTCAATTACCTTGAGAAGCTCTATAACCAATTCGGAACGTGGGAATTGGCACTTGCCGCATATAACGCTGGTGAAGGTAAAGTAAGCAGAGAAATTAAAAAAAATAAGAGAAGAAAAAGAGCAACTGACTACTACACTATTAGCCTTCCAAGAGAGACCGACGAATATGTTTCAAAGTTAATTGCTATGAAGCATATTATCCAGAATCCCAAAAAGTATAATGTTGAAGTCCCTTACATCCCAAATGCACCCTACTTTGGTGAAGTAATATTAACGGAACAGATGGACATAGATCTTATTTTAAAATTGGCCGATATATCCTCAGAAGAATTTGAGCTACTAAATGCGCATCATAAAAGACCTCTTATTCCTAATGAATCGCAACCAACTGGGGTTTTATTACCTCATCACAAAATAAATACCTATAACAAAAATCTGGCAGCTCATGATGGCCCCCTATCGAATTGGGTTTTATATAAACCTAAAAGAAAAGAGTCAATCATGAAAGTAGCTAAAAAATTTGATATTAACCTGAGCACCTTCAAAAGAATCAATAGCCTTAATGGAAGAGTCACTTTTAGAAGAAACAGCACAGTTTTAATTCCAAAGAGCAGTGAACTTAAAAGCAAATATACCTTAGAAGGAACAGGAGATTTTAACTATACTTCAGTTGGAACACATCATGTTTCCAAAGGGGATACATTGGGTGGAATAGCTAGAAAATATAAAGTTTCAATAGAGGATCTTAAAGAGTTTAATGAACTTGATTCGCATATAATAATCATAGGAACGACTATAGACATTCCACAATAATTTATTTAAGAGATCAATCTTGAAACAAAATTTTTTACTACTATGTTCGCTTATTTTTATAATAAGTTGCTCTAATAATAATTCAGAAGTTATTGATTATAATGATAATAATTTATCAACTGGTGGGGTATTGATTAATGCAATGTCTGCTGAACCAAGTAACCTCATTTCGATGATAGCAGGTGACAGCGCATCAAGCGCAATTGCAAGTAAAATCTTTAATTCGCTGATCAGGTATGATGAAAATCTCAACTTTACTTCTGATATTGCCGAAAGTTGGAAGATCTCAAATGATCAAAAAACCATTACCTTTAAAATAAAAAAGGGACTTGAATGGTCGGATGGTGAGCCACTTACAAGTGCTGATGTTTACTTCACTTGGGAGTTAATTACTAATCCAAACACAAGAACGCCTTATGGGTCTGATTATGCCCTTGTGAGTGAAGCTAAAACTCCTGATGCAAATACTTTCATTGTCACATATGATGATAATTATGCGCCTGCCCTAGATACATGGGCATCATTAGAAATACTCCCAAAGCACATACTAGAGAATGAGGATATCAATAGCACCTTTTTTTCACGAAAACCAATTGGATCTAATTACTACAAGCTTGGCGATTGGGTAAGCGGACAACAAGTTAATTTAATCAAAAGTGAAAATGGTGTGTTGGGAGCGGCTTACATAGAAAAGTTAACCTCTAGAATTATACCTGATACCTCCTCGCAATTCTTAGAGCTATCTGCCGGTAATATTGACCTTATGAATATTAATCCCATACAGTTTAAGAGAGTTTTTCCAGCTAAACCAAAACTAAAAAATAGGACAGCATTATATAAAGAGATGGGTAATGGCTATACATACCTAGGCTTCAACCTTAAAAGAGAGCCGTTTAATGATAAAAAAGTAAGGCAGGCAATCAATTACGCTATTAACAAAGATGAAGTTATCAAAGGCGTTCTTTTAGGCCTTGGTGAGCCAATCTCTAGCCCGTATAAGCCAGGAACAAGATGGAGTGACCCATCTTTGAAACCTTATGAATATAGCCCAAAAAAAGCACTTAATTTGCTAAAAGAAGCCGGTTACAAAATGTCAGCTGATAATTTTTTGGTTAAAGATGGTAAAGCGCTAGAATTTGAGATTATTACAAATCAAAATAAACAAAGAGAGATGACAGCAGTATTAATCCAACGTAGGCTTAAGGAAATTGGTATCAAGGTTTCCATTCGAGTAATAGAATGGGCAAGCTTCGTTAATCGGTTTATAAAGCCAGGTGATTTTGATGTAGTGGTTTTGGGTTGGAGCTTATCTTTGGATCCAGATCAATTCAATATTTGGCATTCTTCACAACAAGGTCCTGGACAATTCAATTTTGTTGGTTACGATAATAAGAAAGTTGATCAACTACTCGAGAAAGGAAGGAGAGAGCTGGACCTAGATAAAAGAGAGAAAATCTATCACGAATTTTCGCGGCAACTATTAGAGGACTCTCCAATAGTTTACCTTTATGCTGGCTATGGCCTAACAGCAGTTAATAAAAGAATAAAGGGAATTAAATCCCCGGCACCACCAGCAGGTATTTACCATAATAGCCAAGATTGGTATATCCCAAAAAGCTTAAGAAGAAACGAATTGACAAATAAATGATTAAATACCTTATTAAAAGAATACTCTGGATGATACCTATGCTTATAGGTATTAGCCTCATTTCTTTCTTTATTATGCACTTAGCACCCGGTGATATAACATCATCAGAGGCAGCTTTTAATCCAAAAGCTTCAGAAGAATCTAGGCAAAAATTAAGAGAGCTTTATAATTTAGACAAGCCTGTCATTATTCAATATGGCTTATGGCTTAAGAGAATGGTCGAATTAGATTTTGGTAATTCATTTGCGTCCCACCAGAGGCCTGTCTTGTGGGAGAAAAAAGACGCCAATGGTAATGTGATTAAAGGTTTAATTCAAGAATCACTGCCCATTACACTCTTAATTAACTTGATTGGGATTTTTTTAATTTTTTCAGTCTCGATAGTACTTGGAACTATTTCGGCAGTTAAACAAAACTCTGTCGTTGATAAATCGATCACCTTCTTTATTTTTGTCGCTTTTGCTATCCCTGGATTTTGGCTTGCTCTTTTGCTTATGTACTGGACCGGAGTAGTAAATCAGTGGCTCCCAATATCAGGATTACATTCACTTGACTACAAAAGTTTCTCTGAAATAGGTCAATTTTTTGACCTTTTGAAACACTTGATCCTTCCAGTCTCTATATCAATGTTAAGTGGGTTAGCTGGAATTTCTTTATATGTTAGAAACGGGATGCTTGATGTCCTTCACCAGGATTTTATAACCACAGCAAGATCTAAGGGGCTCAAAGAAAAAAATGTCATTTTTACTCATGCACTTAAAAATGCCATTCTTCCCTTAATTACAATCATAGGACTCTCTATACCAGGTCTGATTGGCGGCTCTGTGATCGCCGAGTCTATATTTGCCATACCAGGAATGGGTAAACTATTTTATGACTCAGTTTTAATGCGAGATTTTCCTGTCATCATGGGCATACTTACTATTGGCTCTGTTCTTACCTTGATTGGTACCTTAATAGCTGATATTGGATACGCATGGGCTGACCCAAGGATAAGAAAGGGCTTAGTTAGATGAATCTATTTAAGGGAAACTTATTAGCAACTGTTGGGTTTATTATTATCTCAATTATTTTGTTTGTTGCTATCTTTGCTCCACTGCTAAGCCCGTATGATCCAAATTATATTGATATCAACTCAATATTGTTACCTCCCTCTTATGATCATCTAATGGGCACTGATGGTCTTGGTCGGGATGTTCTCTCAAGGATGTTGTATGGTGCTAGAATTTCACTTTTTGTTGGGTTTGTTGCTGTTGGTATTGCAACTCTTATTGGCATCTTTCTGGGCTCAATAGCAGGCTTCTATGGGGGTTGGTTAGACTCAATTATTATGCGTCTAGTTGATATAATGTTATCGATTCCTAGTTTCTTTTTAATTCTGGCTGTAATCGCATTTCTCACGCCTTCAATCTGGAACATCATGATTGTGATTGGACTGACTTCTTGGATGGGCGTGACAAGACTTGTCAGAGCAGAATTTTTGAGTCTAAGACAAAGAGACTATGTGTTAGCTTCCATTGTAATGGGGACTAGCAATACAAAAGTTATCACAAAACATCTTCTCCCGAACAGCTTGACACCAATTATTGTCAGTTCTGTTTTGGGGATAGCTAGTGCTGTGTTAATTGAATCTGGATTAAGCTTTCTAGGCCTAGGTGTTCAGGCGCCAACAGCATCATGGGGCAACATTCTCACCGATGGAAAAGAATACATTCAGTTTGCTTGGTGGCTTTCCTTGTTCCCAGGCTTAGCAATTCTTGTAACTGTATTAGGTTATAATCTTCTTGGTGAAGGTTTAAGAGATGTTCTCGATCCAAAAAATAAATAAATTTGATTAAAGAAAGGTATTTATGAGTTTTCTAAAAAATAAAAAGGTACTTATTTTAGGTTTATTGAGTGATAGGTCTATTGCTTATGGCATTGCAAAAAGTATGAGAGAGCAAGGTGCAGAGCTAGCATTTACTTATCAAATGGAAAAACATAAAGGTCGAGTTGAAAAATTGGCAAGTGCTTTTGATTCAACTATTGTTTTGCCATGTGATGTCTCCTCAGATGACGATATAAATCAACTATTCCCCCTGCTCTCTGAGCATTGGAAGACCTTTGACATCATCGTACATTCCATTGCATTCGTTCCAAGAGATGCGCTGACAGGCGACTTTGTTGAGTCCACTTCAAGAGAAAACTTTAAGATTGCACACGATGTCAGTTCATACAGCTTTACTGCATTAGCAAAAGCCGCCCTACCTTTTTTAAATCAAAATGCCAGTCTTCTGACAGTGAGTTATCTTGGCGCTGAAAGAACTATGCCTAATTATAATGTGATGGGGTTAGCAAAGGCGAGCCTAGAGGCGAACGTAAGATATATGGCACATAGTTTAGGTGAAAAAAATATAAGGGTGAATGCGGTTTCTGCTGGCCCAATTAAAACTCTTGCAGCTTCAGGTATCGCTAATTTCGATAAAATGTATGACTTTAACCAAAGGCATGCAGCGCTAAAAAGAAATGTGACCACAGATGAAGTAGGAAACGTTGCAGCATTTTTGTGCAGTGATCTGGCGTCTGGCGTTACTGGAGAAATTACCTATGTCGATGGTGGGATGAACATTACTGCTGCAGGTACGGTCGAGGACTAATTTCTGTATTGAATAACCTGTGGGTTATATTCGATATCCGCCATCGCCCTTAAGTCATCAACATAGGCGTTATCAATTGCATCTTTCAGAGCAGCCACATATTCATCACGGTATATATCAACTGATAGATTATCAGTTACTTCATCACTGATAACATCGTTTAATCTAACAATGATATATTCATCACTTGCAGGGTCATAAATGCCTTCATATGAAGGCAAATTTTCTTGGTTCATGCTAAATATTGCTCTAACAATGGGTTTAGAGATACCTTGTGGATCAACTTTATCTATAACAAGCTCATCAATCCATTCCGCTTTTTTAGTATTTGATTCTAATTTTTCAATCATTTCTTCTCCATCGGAGATCAATAATTTTTGAGCATTACTCTTGGTCAAAAACTCTTTTATTTCATCTTTTGCATCATCAAGTGTCCTTGGAGCGCTCGGCTTAAAGTCTATCACTTGTGCGGATATTAAATTATTTGGAGAAACTTCAATTGCATTAATATTAGTCTTTTGCTCAATAGCCTCTGGATCAAATACAGCTTGCGCAAAGGCTTCATTATTAAAAAATTTTGTCGCTGTATCGAGGGATAACCATTGACTCTCTTGGATAGTCAGGTCAAATCTATCGGCTGCAGGTTGAAGTGAGTCTGATTTTTCATAAATTAAGTTAGCAAATTCCTCAGCGCCTTCTGCATAAATTTGTTGGGCTTTTGAATATAAAATCTCACCCTTAATTTGCGCTTTTACCGAGTCGAAGGTTACCTCATCTCCTTTTATATCAGTTAATGCAATGATATGAAAACCAAACTGGGTTTTAACTAATGAAGACACATCGCCTACTTTCATATCAAACACTGTTTCATCAAACTCTTTGACCATCATACCTCTTGAAAAAAATCCAAGGTCTCCACCTTTTTTAGCAGATTCTGTATCCTTTGAATATTCTTTCGCCAAATCATCAAATTTCTTGGGAGATTTTACAACTTCTTCCCTAACTGATTCAGCTAATTTTTTTACATCTGCAACTTCGCCCTCTGTCATACCTGAATCTGTTAAAAATAAAATATGCTTAGCGCGCCTTTGTTGAGAACCTTCAAATTGAGCTTTATTTTCTTCAAAATATTGTTTAACTTCATCATCCGTAATCTTAACTTTGGGCAGTATCTCTGCAACAGAATAGAGTAAGAAATTAACCTTTACCTGATCAGGCATGATGAAATTGTTAGGGTTGGCTTCGTAATATTCTTTAATCTCTTCATCGGTGACATTGACTTTTTTAAGGTAATCATCAAGTCTGAGTTCAAGCATGCTTACATCTCTTTTTTGGTAGGCTAAGTTGACAAGTTTTTGAATTTTTTCTTTAGTCACAAAGGCATATTTATTCATACTATCTTTGACTTGTTGTTTTGCCAGATCCTTTCGAATAAGTTCATCAAGCTTCTTAGGTGTTAAATTTTGTCTCATTGCTAAATTATCATAAGCCTCTTGATCAAACTTTCCATTTCTTTGAAAGCCAGGCATTCCGAGAATATATTGGCTGAGCTGGTTGTCACTGATAACGAAGTTAGCCCTAACTGCTTCTTGCGCCACTAATTTGGAAGCTATCATTCCATCAAGAACACTTTTTCTAAATTCAGCAGTTTCAAAGATGGCAGGGTCAGGGGGGGTGTTTTGATTAAGAAACTGGTCTTTCACACGATTGAGAGCATTCTGATAGCTCTGAATTGTGATTGATTCACCATTGACCTTAGCGGCATAAACGTCGTCACCTATAGAACTGAGGTACGAATCAATACCAAAGAGTGCAAAAGGAATAATTATTATTACAAGGACGATTTTAGCAAATTTCGACTGTGTATTGTTTCGTATTTTATCTAACATGTTTTATTTTTTTTTAAACTAATTTAATTGACTTTTTTTACCCATTAAAGTTCTTAAATCAAATCGTAAGCTACTTTATGCAGCTTACGAAATCGATGGCGGAGTGGACGGGACTCGAACCCGCGACCCCCGGCGTGACAGGCCGGTATTCTAACCAACTGAACTACCACTCCTAAACTGGTGGGTGCTACAGGGTTCGAACCTGTGACATTCGCCTTGTAAGGGCGACGCTCTACCAACTGAGCTAAGCACCCAAATTGTCAAATTTGAGCTCGGCAATTTTACAATAAAGTTAACAACAATGCTAGCAAAATGCAGACTAACTAATGAGCGATTGGCTTATCAATTTCAACAAACTTCTTTTCGGCTCCATGGCTTGTTTTAGATTTACCTTTTTTCTTACTTGGTTGTCTTGTCAAAGCTAATTCAATAACCTGATCAATCCATCTGACCGGAATTATTTTTAATGAATCTTTCACATCAGAAGGAACATCCACTAAATCTTTCAGGTTTTGCTCTGGTATTAAAATCTTTTTAAGATTACCTCTATGCGCTGCTAATAGCTTTTCCTTCAAACCACCGATAGCAAGGACCTCGCCCCTTAATGTTATCTCACCCGTCATAGCAACATCATTAAACACAGGAATGTTTGTTAAACTTGATATTATCGCTGTTGTAATACCAATACCAGCACTTGGTCCGTCTTTTGGGGTAGCCCCTTCTGGGAAATGAATATGTATATCTTTTGTTTCATAAAAATCACTATCAATACCAAGGACATCTGCCCTACTTCTAACAACGCTCATCGCTGCATGAATGGATTCTTGCATTACATCTCCAAGCTTACCCGTAATAATTGTTTTTCCTTTTCCTGGAACAACTACCGTTTCAATGGTTAATAATTCTCCGCCCACCTGGGTCCATGCAAGCCCTGTTACTTGACCAATTTGATTCTTTTTACTAGCCAGCCCAATATCAAAAATCTTAACACCTAGGTAATCTTGTAAGTTTTTGTTACTAACATTGATTGATTTAGTTTTTTTATCTGTAAGTAATTTTTTTACAGCTTTTCTACATATTTTAGATAATTCTTGCTCAAGTTTCCTTACTCCAGCCTCCCTCGAGTAATACTGGATGATATCCTTGATTGCCTTACCGGTAACTTTCATTTCTGATTTTTTTAAGCCATGCGCCTTTAATTGCTTAGGAAGAAGATGTTTATCGGCAATACTTGCCTTTTCTGCTTCGGTGTAGCCGGGCAGCCTGATTATTTCCATTCGATCAAGAAGTGGCTCAGGTATATTCATTGAATTTGCAGTTGCTACAAACATCACATTCGATAAATCATATTCAATTTCAGCATAGTGATCATTGAATGTGTGGTTTTGTTCTGGGTCAAGTACCTCAAGTAATGCCGATGAAGGGTCACCTCTAAAATCCTGGCCCATTTTATCGACTTCATCAAGCAAAAAAAGTGGGTTAGTCACTCCTGACTTTGTCATGTTCTGTAAAATCTTACCTGGCATTGAACCAATATAAGTTCTTCTATGACCCCTTATTTCAGCCTCATCTCTGACACCACCGAGTGCCATTCGTATAAATTTTCGGTTTACTGCCTGTGCAATACTCTGACCTAATGATGTTTTTCCAACTCCAGGAGGTCCAACAAGACACAAAATAGGTGCTTTTAGTTTATCCACTCTTTGCTGGACAGCGAGGTACTCAATAATGCGCTCCTTCACCTTATCAAGACCATAATGGTCATTATCTAAAGTAATTTCAGCATTACCTAGATCATGGTTAATTTTTGTGCTTTTATTCCATGGGAGGTTAACAATTGTTTCAATATATGTTCTCACAACAGAAGCTTCAGCAGACATTGGTGACATCATTTTTAGCTTTTTAAGTTCTGATAAACATTTATCCTTAGCGTCGCTCGACATGTCAGTGTTATTAATTTTATCTTGCAGCTCATCAAATTCTGCACCTTCTTCTGAATCACCTAGCTCTTTCTGAATAGCTTTAACCTGTTCGTTTAAATAATATTCCCGTTGTGACTTCTCCATTTGTTTCTTAACTCGACCTCTAATTTTTTTCTCAACTTGAAGAATATCAATTTCAGCCTCCATGAGCTCTAAAAGAAGATTTAGGCGATTTTTTACTTCGAATGTTTCTAATATTTTCTGTTTCTCAGATAGTTTCAATGAAAGGTTGGCTGCTATTGAATCAGCTAATCTTCCTGGCTCTGTAATCGATGTCAGAGATGATAAAATTTCTGGTGGAATCTTTTTATTAAGCTTTACGTACTGGTCAAATTGAGAAAAAACTGACCTCATGAAAGCTTTTGTATTTTTATCCTTTGGCTCTCTTGTTTTTACGATAGATGCTTCTGCTGTTAAATAATCACTCGTTTGTGTTATTTTTTTTATGTTCGCTCTTTCAAGCCCTTCAACTAAAACCTTGACAGTTCCATCAGGTAATTTAAGGGTTTGAATAATTGTCGCAAGCGTCCCAATTTTATATAAATCTTTAGCTTTCGGTTCATCCTGATTTGCAGATTTCTGTGCGACTAGAAGTATTTTTTTATCGCCATTATTTGCCTTTTCAATAGCAGAAATGGATTTGTCTCTTCCAACAAACAGTGGTATCACCAAATGTGGATAAACAACAACATCTCGTAAAGGAAGCATTGGGAATGATTTATTCATATTTTTCTACTATTCTCTCAGTGTTGAACACTATAAATTATGGTGATGATTTTTATAATATCAAGTTTATTGAATATTTAAACTGCGCTGTTACTTTTCTTCTCTTCTGAGTATACGAAATAAGGTTTTGTTTTATCCTTAATTGATGCACTATCTATAACAACCGTTTTTAGGTTTCTTACGCCAGGTAACTCAAACATCACTTCTTTAAGTGACTCTTCCATAATAGACCTCAAACCTCTAGCCCCTGTTCTCCTGATGATTGCCTGTGAAGCAATTTCATCAATTGCATCAGGTCTAAATTCAAGATCAACGCCCTCCATATGGAATAATTTTTTAAATTGTTTTGTTAATGCATTCTTAGGTTCTGTGAGAATCTTAACAAGCGCCTCTTTATCAAGGGACTGAAGTGATGCTATCACTGGGAGACGACCAATAAATTCAGGAATTAAACCAAACTTTATAAGATCTTCAGGCTCAACATTGGCGATTATTTTTCCAATTTCTTTACTCTCATCCTCACCATGAACCTCTGCACCAAAACCTATGCTATTTTTTTCAGTTCTCTGTTGTATTATTTTTTCCAGCCCATCAAAAGCCCCTCCACAAATAAACAAGATATTGGTTGTATCTAGCTGAACAAATTCTTGGTTAGGATGTTTTCTTCCACCTTGGGGTGGGATTGATGCAACTGTTCCCTCAATCAGCTTTAGTAAAGCTTGTTGTACACCCTCTCCAGACACATCTCTTGTAATCGATGGGTTTTCACTCTTTCTTGATATTTTGTCCACCTCATCTACATAGATGATTCCTTTTTGTGCCCTTTCGACATCGTAATCGCATTTCTGAAGAAGTTTTTGCATTACATTTTCCACATCTTCTCCAACGTAACCAGCCTCAGTTAAAGTGGTGGCATCGGCCATCACAAAGGGGACATCAAGAAGCTCTGCAAGGGTCTGGGCTAAAAGAGTCTTCCCTGAACCAGTAGGTCCAATAAAAAGGACATTGCTCTTTGAAATAACGACAGGATCTTCGTTATCTTGACCTACTGAACTTAATCTTTTGTAATGATTATAAACGGCAACGGCTAAGCTTTTTTTGGCCTCATCTTGGCCTATGATATGTTCGCTTAGTTTGGAGAAAATTTCCTTAGGGGTGTATCGTTTTTTTTCTTTCTTACTTTTAATTGAATCAGCATCAATATCACTTTCTTCAACAATAATGTCGTTACAAAGATCAACACATTCGTCGCAGATAAAAACAGAAGGACCAGCAATTAATTTTTTAACCTCTGTCTGATTTTTCCCACAGAATGAACATAACAATGTTTTTTCTTTAGAGTCTTCAGCCATTTTAATCTTATTTTAAATTTGACCTGCTATTAATAACCTTATCCACAATTCCATAGGCGACAGCATCCTCTGAGCTCATAAAATTATCTCGATCAGTATCTTCAGCTATTTTTTTAACGGATTGCTTTGTATGGTTAGCTAATATGTCATTGAGCTTAGATTTTAAATAAAGAATTTCTTTTGCGTGTATCTCAATATCAGATGCCTGACCTTGAAACCCTCCTAGGGGCTGATGAATCATTACACGAGAGTTAGTCAAACAAAATCTTTTATTTTTAGCACCTGCAGTAAGAAGTAACGCGCCCATACTAGCTGCTTGGCCAATACATAGGGTGCTAACGTCAGGCTTTATAAATTGCATGGTGTCATAGATAGCCATCCCTGCAGTCACTGAACCACCTGGTGAATTAATATAAAGTGAAATATCTTTATCTGGGTTTTCTGCCTCTAAAAATAAAAGTTGAGCTACTACGACATTCGCCATAATGTCATCTATGGGGCCGACCAAAAAAATCACTCTCTCCTTGAGAAGTCGAGAATAAATATCATACGCTCTTTCACCACGGCCACTTTGCTCAACAACCATAGGTATATACCCAAGATTGTTTGCTGAAAACTTACTTATTGAATCGGTAGTTTTAACCATTAGGTTGAATCTCCATAAGCTCATCAAGTGATAAGGTTTTCTTTGTTATCTTGCATTGTGAAGTAATCCAATCAACCACGTTATCTTCAGTAGCTAGTGCTGCTGGCTCACTTAATCTTTGCTTGTCCTCATAAAACCATTTAACGGCTTTTTCAGGGTCATCATAATTTCCTGCAAAACTTTTAACTTCTTCTTTAATTTGCTCTTCAGTTGCTTGAAGTTTATTCTTATCAACAACTTTAGCTAAAACTAATCGCAATGTAGTAGTCTCTTTTGCTCTACCTTCGAACATTTCAGGTTGAAAGTTAATATCTTTGGCATTACCACCTTGCCTTTCAATATTTTGTTGCATAGTCTGCATCATACGATTGATTTCCATACTAACTAGGGACTTAGGAAGCTCTATTTTTGCATGCTTGACTAATTCAGCGAAGATTTGCCTCTTAAGTGCAGCTTTCTTTCTAACACTAACTTCATCAAGTAAAGAATTCTTAATTTCTGTATTCATCTGCTTGATATCACCCGACTCAACACCAAGGCTCTTTGCAAACTCTGCATCAATTTTTGGCAATATCGGCTCATCAACACTAACCATTTTTATGTGGTACTTGACGGCCTTGTTGGCAAGTTGAGCAGGCTCATGATCTTTCGGATAATTTACATCAAAATCTTTCTCTTCATTTTCCTTTAGCCCAATAATTTGTTGATCTATTTCTTTCACCCTTTTTGGGTCACCTAAAATAAATTCAATGTTTTCTTTTCCGGTATCCTCAATTTTTTCACCATCAATAAAAGATTCCATCTTAATGCTAACTTTGTCTCCCAACTTTGATGCTCTTTTTACAGATTTGAAAGTACTTCTTTGTTTGGCGATTGTGTCTATTGTTTTCTTAACATCCTTTTCATTTACATCAGCTTCATAATCAGTAACGCTGATTTTTTTCACATCGATGTCTTTCACTTCTGGAAATATCTCAAATGTAGCAGTGAACTCGAAATCATCATCAATGTTTGAAAGAGGTTCATGCTGGATATCAGGCATGCCTGCAACCTGTATTTTGTTTTCTTCTATTACACTTCCAAATCTCTCTTCAATGGCTTTTGAATAAACTTCTGTTTTGATGTCAGGGCCATATTGTCTCTTAATGATGCTCAAGGGTACTTTTCCTGGCCTAAACCCTTGGACACGCGCTGTTTTAGTAAGCTGCTGAAAACGTTGGTTTATTTGATCTTGTAAGGGAGCAACAGGCACCATGACCTTTACTCTTCTTTCAATATTGCTTATTTTTTCTAATGCTTCTGCCATTAAATAATTCCTAAAAATTGGTGCGAAAGGAGAGACTCGAACTCTCACGCCTTGCGGCGCTGGTACCTAAAACCAGTGCGTCTACCAATTCCGCCACTCTCGCTTGTTCTAGTAAACGTACAACTATAATAAGCGCGTATTATAGCAGTTTAGTCAAAATTGGTACCGAAAAATTCAATCTAAATTATTACTTGGTAGTTGATGATTAATTACATTAAAATTGCTAGATATTATTTCACAATCAAAATTAATTAAAAAAAAATGAATATCGGGATTTCACCAATTTTAAAAAATTTATTAGTCCCATTTTTATTTTTTTTAACCTCATGCAGCTTTATCGACTATCAAGAAAAACCGCTTGATATCAACGAAGTCCACCAAAAAAATAAACAAGTAAACTTTAATGATTCAGACTTCATAGCCTACTTAGAAAAAAATAACTTCGATAAAGCAAATATTCCATTTAAGAGCTGGGGGATTGATGAGCTTTTAATTGCGCAAAAGTACTTTAACCCGCAGTTAAAGACAGCTGACTTAGAACTCAAATACATCGAAAGCAACGAAAAAATTGCCTCGCTTCGACCCCTATCCTCATTAGGAGCTAAGTATGAAAGAGGTGATGTTGGTGATCCAAGTGAAAACTTTTTCAAATTTGACTATACATTTACCTACGAAACTGCCAACAAAAGACTAATTAGATATGAGCTCGCATTCAATGAAACTCAGTTGGCGCTTCTTGATAAAGAGTTAATACATTGGAAGTTACGAGGTAATCTGATTGAAAGCCTTACTCAATACATAAATAATCAAAATTTAATTCAAATACTTAAAAATAAAATACGACTTCAGCAGTCCATCGTTTTCATGGTACAAAAAAGGCTTAATTTTGGCCTAGTTTCAAAAATAGATTTATCAAGAGAAAAAATAAAATTCAACTCTATAAAAAAAGAATTAATGAAACATCAAAATTTACAACTAAACATTACAAAAAATATGGCCACGCTTGTTGGTTTTAGCCTTGAACAATTTAACCTGCTAGCTATAGATATTAAAAAAACAAAGAAGAAATTAACCTCAAGTCTAACAGAGTATTTTGCAAATATTGACCAAACTAAAATGCATTCAACCGCCTTACTAAATAGGATAGATTTAAGACAAAAGCTGGCGAACTACGCAATTGCTGAGGCTAATCTTAAGTTAGAAATTTCGAAGCAATATCCTGATATGACATTTACACCTGCCTATATTTACGACTTTGGTTATAATGTATGGGGGTTAGGTATCCAAACACTTTTAAAGACTCCCGAGAGAAATAAAGCTTTCATTGATCGTGCAACAATATTTCGAGAGTTAGAAGCAAGTAAGGTAGAAAATTTTGAGCTCGAGGTTAACAATCAGGTAGAGGAACTATCTTTGTCCATACAAAAAAATAAAGAGCATGAATCGGTAGTCAAACAGTCTTTAGTCTCAAAAAACATACTAATCAATCAGCTACAAGAAAGATTCGATCAAGGACAAATTGATAGAATGGAACTTGAGAAAGAAATGTTTGCTTTACTTGATATTGATTTAGAACTTAATAGAGCGAACAACGCCTCAATTAAGTTAGGCCTTCTAGCCGAACGGGTTCTCCAGGATCAGATATTTCCAACTTCTATTTACTATGGCCCATGAAAAATAAAACAACAATTGTCATAGTTGCTCAAGTAATAATAATAATAATTCTAATCTGGGTAATAGTCTTATTGGGGAATAAAAATATTACCGGCATTCAATCCGATGAAGATGAAGCTGATGAAGAAATTATTATCGACTACACAACAGTTGTTGATGGTATCAAGCAGATTCAATTACCCACTTCCGTTGAAACAAACAGCAACATTCAATACGAAAAAATAAAAAAAACCCAAATAAATCAAAAAAAACTTAACTATGGCATGGTTCAAAATTTGGGCCCATTAATTAGCAAAAGAACAAACCTTGCGAGGGTAAACCATCAAAGTAAAAAGGTAAGAAATAAAATTCGTATTCAAAAGAAACAATTAGAGGCCTTAAGGGCACTTAATGAAGACAACAAAAATATTTCAGATCTTACAATCAGCAAAAAAGAAATCGAGATTAGTGATTTAGAAAATCAGTTAAATATATATATGAACGAAAAGACAGGCATTTTGAGCTCAATTAGGCAGGAGTGGGGTGATTTTTTTGTCAGAGCCACTAAAAATAAAAATGATCCATTAAACAAAATTTTAAAAAATAAGAACCAATTGATTAGTTTGTCTATTACCCAGAGCAATCGTGAAGAATTACCGCCTCAAAAAATTGTGATAATGCCTTCTATATCGAGCGCACCAGAGATTAAAGGAGAATTTCTTTCATCTGCCCCGATGGTAAATCCATCAATCGTAGGCAAAAATTTTTTCTACGTTACAGACAACAATAAATTGAAAATTGGTGAAAGGATATCTGCTTATGTATCACAACCTAATAATCAAAAAAATTATCTTCTCGTACCAAACTCCTCGGTGGTATGGAGTAATGGGCAACCATGGGCATATATCCGAATTAAATCAAATGGTAATTTTGAAAGACGTTCACTCCAAGGTATGCGCGAGGCTGAGAATGGCTCCGAGAATGGATGGATTGTCCCAAAAGGAAAAATTAACGTTGATGATGAAATAGTAACGAATGGTGCACAATTACTTCTTTCAGAAGAGTTTAAGTATCAGATTAAAAACGAAAACGAGGATTAGGTCGTAAGATGGGATCAATTATTCGTTTTTCTATACGTCATCCTGGCGTCATAATTGGTCTAGCTTTCATTATCATAGCCTATGGTATTCATCAGATAAAACAAAGTCCACTGAATGTTTTTCCAGAATTCTCCCCTACTCAAGTAATTATTCAAACAGAGGCCCCTGGATTCTCATCTAATTTAGTTGAGACGCTTGTATCTAAGCCAATTGAACAAGCTATATCAGGAACGATTGGTATTAAACAAACCCGATCACAATCTATTCCTGGACTCTCTGTTGTGACGGTCATCTTTGATGAAAGTACCGATATTCATAAAAATAGACAAGCTGTCTCGGAAAGCCTTTCAAAACTGATCAGATCAATGCCCAACGGCGTTATTCCAACTATTGCCCCCCTCACCTCATCAGCCTCAAGCGTTCTTGGTATAGGTATTTATTCAAACGATAAAACATTGACAGAGCTGCGAACGGTTGCTGAAACACTCATAATACCTCAACTTATGTCAGTTTCTGGGGTTGCCGATGTAAATCGGTTCGGTGGAAAAGTGAAACAAATTCATATAGAAATAATCCCTAAAAAACTCTATCAATATAATATTTCCATAGGTGAAATTCTTAAAGCTGTCGAAAATTCCACACTTGTTGTAGGTGGAGGATTTATCGAAAATGCTAATCAAAGATTAATTATAAACACTGAAGGACAGTCAAAGACGCTGGGTGAAATTGAAATCGCTCCAATTAAAACTATTAATAATAGTGTCATTAAGATAAGGGATGTTGCAGTTGTTAAGGAAAGCTTTGAGCCATCCATAAGTGCGGCATCAATCAATGGGAATCCCGGCGTTTATTTATCAGTTCAAGGTCAATTAAATGCTGATACTTATAAATTAACTCAAGAACTAGAAAGCGCTCTAACACTAATTGAGCCTTTACTTAAAGACCAAAATATCGAAATTATTCCTGATTTATTTAAACCTTCCAACTTTATTGATGCCTCGATAAAAGGCTTGAGGATTGATATTATTATTGGGGCTTTTTTTGTAATTTCTATCCTATACCTTTTTCTGTTTAACCTAAAAACAGCATTTATCTCGGCTGTTGCTATACCACTATCACTTTTATCGGCAATCTCGGTCATGAGTTATTTTGAATTTGGTCTCAACGTTATGGTCATCAGCGGCCTGGCAATAGCATTGGGTGAAGTCGTGGATGATGCAATTATTGATGTGGAGAATATTTTTAGGAGAATGCGACAAAATAAAGAAAAAAAACAACCCCTCCCCCTCTATCAGGTTGTTTTTAACTCTTCAATGGAGGTAAGAAAATCAGTTGTTTTTGCAACCGTTATTATTGTTCTTGTTTTTGTTCCATTATTATCGCTATCAGGCGTAGCAGGAAAGCTTTTTGGTCCGCTGGCAATTGCATATATTTCATCAATTACAGCCTCTCTTTTTGTTGCCCTAACCATCACGCCTGCATTGTGTTATTTGATGATTGGTTATTCGGACATAAGGACTGAAGATTCACCTGTTGTTAAGTTTTTAAAGGGTAAATATGAAACCATTCTATTGCTAATCGAAAAGCAGTCTAAGTTAATTATTATTTCATCTCTATTAGTTATTGCCATTGGCTTATCATTTTTACCGTTTCTCAAGACACAATTCATTCCTCCCCTGCACGAAGGCCATTTCATAATGCATATGACCTCATTTCCTGGCACTTCTGAAAAGGAATCAATACGCGTTGGTAATCTAGTAACAAAAAAATTGGAATCTATTCAGGGCATAAAATCGATTGCACAATGGGTTGGTCGCTCTCCCTTGGGTGCCGATACATTTGGAACGCATTACAGTGAATTTGAAATTGAATTAGATGAGGGCTTAGGCGGTCCCGAACAAGATCATATTTTAGAGAAAATAAAATCATTACTTCATGGAGGCGAGGATCAAGAGCTTGATGCAGGTTTTGTGGGAGTAAATTTTGCTATTAACACCTTTCTTACGGAAAGAATTGAGGAGACCATTTCTGGATATAATGCATCCGTAGTAATAAACCTATTTGGAGATAATTTAGATTTAATTGACAGGGACGCCGCATTAATAAGTTCAACATTAAATTCTATTGATGGAATCAGAGACATCACCCTCCAATCACCACCAGGATCACCAGAAGTCTTTATAAAACTTAGATCACAGAAGATGAGCTCACTTGGAATAAATAAGGCAGATGTCTTAAAGTTTATCAGAGCGGCTTATGATAACTATCCCGTCACAAAAATTTATAATGGCATTATCCCCACAACAATTGCTGTCACGCTTAATAAGGAATCGAGAGATGACATTCTTGATATTAGGGAATTACCAATCATGAATGCTCAAAATCAAATAATAAAACTATCTGAAATTGCTGATATATCTCAAAAAAATGGCCGCTCAAAAATTCTGCACCAAAATGGTAAAAGAGTACAAACGGTAACTGCAAATATAGGTGATGTTGATATTGATATATTTACTGAAAACCTGCATAAAAAATTAAAAGAATTAACACTCAATACAGGCAATTACTATGAAATTACAGGATCTGCACAAGAAAATATGCAGGCAAGAAATGAGCTTATTACACAGTCTCTTCTGGCTGGAGGTGCAGTTCTGCTTTTACTTTATATTGCTTTTGGTTCTTTCACTAACTTATGTCTAACAGTTTTAAATCTTCCTTTTGCGTTAATTGGTGGTGTTTTAGCTGCCTCTTTTACAGGAGGATGGATTTCCATTGGGTCTCTTGTTGGGTTTGTAACATTATTTGGAATCACCCTAAGAAATACAATTATGTTGATATCTCATTACCAATTCTTGATTAATGAGGAGAATTGTACCTGGAATCTGGAGACATCTATAAGAGGAGCAAAGGAAAGACTACCATCTATATTAATGACAGCGCTTGTTGCGGGTTTAGCATTAACTCCCATCGCATTTGGTTCTGATCAACCAGGAAAGGAAATTGAGGGGCCAATGGCCATGATAATTATAGGGGGCTTATTTACCTCAACTATCCTTAATCTTCTAATACTCCCAACCATACTCTTAAATTATGGCTCATTTAAAAAATTAATTCAGAGATAGAATTAAGTTTTCAATCTTATTGGCCAGATCAATATCTTTATCTGTAATTGCATTTTTATCATGTGTTAAGAGCTTAACTGAAATGCCTTTGTATCCAATCTCCATATCTGGATGATGGTTGGCATCTTCCGCAAGACTCCATATATCGTTAACCACTCCCCCTAAGTCGGTCGAAATATCTCTTGATATCCAGCGATGAATTCCATCATCTGACAATGTCCAATTTAAGAGCTCCTCTTTGAATTTTTTTTCTATCTCACCTGAAATTTCAATCATCTTGTTCCCCTTTAAAAAAATTAATGGTTTTTTTTATATTCTTGACCTTATCTTCAATTTCTTGATATTCATCATGATCATTTGATGCAATTGTGAGTGCGCCTCCAGAATAAAAATATAACTCATCTTCTTTGCGAAATAAGCTCCTAATTGCAATATTACTGTCCATAGATCGATTAAAGCTAAAATAAACCACAGAGCCACAATAAAGCTCTCTGTTGTGTTCTTCGAGTTCATCTATAATTTCCATCGCTCTTATTTTTGGTGCCCCTGTAATTGAGCCACCTGGAAAAGAACTTGAAAAAAGTTTAATCATACTTGAATCAGTTTTAAGCTTACCCGAAATAGTGCTTACCAAATGATGGACATTTGGATAGGATTCTAATTCAAACAATTCCTTCACCTTAATCGACCCGATATCGCAATCTTTACTTAGATCATTCCTTAAGAGATCAACTATCATTAAATTTTCTGATTGATCTTTGATTGATTTCTTCAGTGCTTCAGCATTTTTTTTATCCTGGTAAGGATCTTTATCTCTTCTTTTTGTGCCCTTTATTGGTCTAGTGACAACATCATCATCTCTGACTTGGATAAATCTCTCTGGTGAGCCTGATAAGATCTCAAAGTCCGTAAAATCTAAAAAAGCCATATATCTTGATTTATTTAAGTTTCTGAAAATCTTATAAAATTGCCAACTATCCCCATCAACTTTTGCTTTATATTGTTTAGATAAGTTGATTTGGTAACAATCGCCCTCTTTTAAAAACTCCATCACAGAGTCAAATTTTTTACGATAAGCTTCGAAAGATAAATTATCATCAATAATACCTGTTACTTTAAAGTCATTTCTGTTATTAGTTTTAAGCGAACTAAATAATTTAATATAAGTAGGCCAATTTTTACTTGTATCTTTATCAGCGTTTGTTGTCACTAAATATGCCTCTTGAAGAAAGTGATCAATTACTAACCCCCAGTCATAAATTCCCATTGCGAATTTAGGTAACACAGAATTATTTTTCGCCTCAGCCATCAACTCATAGGAGCAATAACCTATTGCGCCACCAATAAATGGTATTTCTGAATGTGGTGTTGCGAATTGATTGATATATTCTTCAACTATCTTTAAGCCATCTTCCTCTGAGGTATAACTCTTATTTTTTTCTTGAATATTAATATGATTAGAATCTGAACTAATTTTTACGAATGGGTCCGCTGAAATTATGTCATAACGTGCGTATGGGCTTTTTTCCCGGTCTGCTTGGTAGCAACTATCAAAAAAAACAGGCCAGTCTAGGTGTCTAATTTGTTCGTAATAAGCAGTTGTATCTAGATTGTAAGGAATTTTTTTGATGTTCATAAAAATTATTATCCAGCAAAAATCATTTTATGTATAAGAAAAAAAAGACACCGAAGTGTCTTCTTTTAATAACGTCTAAATTAAATAACTATTCAAGGTTAGCATGAATAGCTCTCATTCCTTCTTCAGTAAGATCTTTATCAAAAACAATCTCACCAATAATAGCTTCAAGGTAAACCAGCGTAGAAAGCTCAAATGAGGTACCCATTGGTAGGCCTTTTGTTAGAGCAAATACTTCATCATTGCCCATTTTTAAGGTTAAATCAGCTAAATCAGCCATCGCAGAGGAAGCTTTCATAGAGACAACAGCAATTTTTGCTCCCTTAGATTTTGCAGTTTCAAGGGTAGGAAGGAGTGTTTTAGTTCCACCAGACCCAGAAATTACGATATATAAATCTCCTTCCTTCAGGGCGGGTGTCACAATTTCTCCAACCATACTCACACTATATCCACAATGAACTAGCCTCATAGCCAAAAAACTCGATACCAGTTTTGATCGTCCAGCGCCTGCAACAAAAATATGTCCTGCTTGGTCAATTAGCTTTTTTAGTTCTGCAGATTGATTTTTATCTGTAGAATCTAAAACAGCAGCAATTTTATCTACAATTAATTTTTGTGTATCCATATCAACATTTACTCCTCATCATTATTTATACTTACATAATACCAAAAAAAAACCCGGCATTTAATCCGGGTTTTCTAGTTATACATTCTATTGTTACTGATTAGTGAGCAATAGCTGTAATTTCTGAAGCAGCTGCAGCAGGATCAGCAGCGCCATAAATAGCAGCACCGGCAACAATAATTGCAGCGCCTGCATCTTTAACTTCTTGTGCTGTAGCAGCTTTAACACCACCAGCAACTGAAATTTTAGCACCAGTATTTAGTGCAGCAATTGAAGCAAGATCCGCAAAAGGTGTATGACCAGCAGCTTGTGCATCAAGACCAGTATGAACACCGATGATATCTGCACCAGCAGCAACAGCTTCTTTTGCTAATGATTCTTTATCATCAACGTTAATCATGTCAACCTGACATTCTTTACCGTATTTCTTAGCTGCAGCGATAACGCCTTTAATTGTTGCAATACCTGAAGCACCTAGAACTGTACAGATATCAGCACCTGCTTTGTAGAAAGGTTCTGCCTCATATTCACCAGCGTCCATTGTTTTTAAGTCAACAAGGATAAGGTTGTTTGGAAATTTTGCTTTTAGTGTTTCAAGCAGTTTAATACCGTTATGTTTGATACAAGGTGTACCAATTTCTAAGATGTCAACGTGAGGAGCAACTGTTTCAGCTAGTGCTACCGTTGCGTCAAAATCTAATGAATCTAGTGCCATTTGTGTTAATGCCATGGTTTAATCTCCCATATTTAAAATTACTTTATTAATAAACATCTACGCTAAAAACTCGTAAAACTTTTTTTCTCATTTAGGTCGAGTAGACCGAGGATAATATAACTTCAGTGAAATATTGTCAATCAAAGAAGCTTTATCGCTTAAAGTTTTTGACTTAAAGCATCCTCTAGTTTATTTTGATCAATCACAAAATTTCTAATGCCTTCAGAAAGCTTCTCAGTTGCCATTGCATCTTCATTATGATCAAATCTAAATTGGTCCTCTTCAAGTTTAGAAGGCTTCTCTTTAGTGGAACCATTGTCTTTAAGGTATTGAGGTAAATCCCCCTCTGTTGCTGCTAACTCTTCGATTAATGCAGGACCTATCGTTAATCGATCACAGCCAGATAAAGCTGTAATTTCACCAATATTTCTAAATGATGCACCCATTACGACTGTTTTAAATCCGTGTTCTTTATACCAACTATAAATTTTTCGTACTGAAACCACACCTGGGTCAGTTTCAGAAGTATATTCCTCACCTGTACTTGCTTTGTACCAATCTAAAATTCTTCCAACAAAAGGAGATATTAAGAATACACCAGCCTCAGCACAAGCTCTCGCTTGAGCAAAACTAAATAATAACGTTAGGTTACAGTTAATTCCTTCTTTTTCTAATATTTCACCTGCTTTAATACCCTCCCACGTAGAAGCTAACTTAACTAAAACTCTATCCTTTGTTAATCCAGCCTCCTCATATAATGAAATAATTTTTCTACCTTTAGCTACCATCTTGTCAACATTAAAAGATAGGCTTGCATCAACTTCTGTAGAGATTCTTCCAGGGATATGTTTTGAAATTTCTAAACCAACAAGAACGGCAAGCTTATCTGCAGCATCTTCAATTTGTTGTGCTTTATCAGAACTTTTACCTTTTGCATAGGTGATAGCTTCCTCAATCATAGGCTCACATTGCGGTAGTTTGCTTGCTTTCAATAGTAAAGACGGGTTGGTTGTAGCATCGACAGGTTTTAAAGACTTAATTGCGTCCACCTCTCCTGTATCCGCAACAATTGTTGTCATTGTTTTAAGTTGTTCAAGTAATGAAGCCATTAATTTCTCCGTATTTTTTAAATTAAGTATATTTTAATAAAGTCTTAGTTTAGTTTTAAACCTTATGACTTGGGTTGGACATTTTAACAAAAATTAACAAATAACAACAATTTTTTCTTCAATGCCATTGAGACAGTCATTATCAATTTATTTTTATATTTAACCTTACAATACGTTTAAGTCGACAAGCAATCATATAATATGGCAGAATTACGTTCTTTATATATTTACTATTAAATTAAGCATAACAAGTAATTAAATAATAACTATCCCAAAGGTATCCCATGACACAGAGTGTAATTTCATTCGAAGAGCTAAGAAATAAGGATGTAGGCATTGTAGGTGGCAAAAATGCCTCTCTCGGTGAAATGATTTCTCAACTAAAGACTAAGGGTGTAAGGGTTCCAACTGGATTTGCCACCACCGCAGATGCTTTCAACGAATTCTTAACTCAAGATCAGCTGGGAAAGAGGATTGAACAGGAGCTTGAAGATCTAGACATTAATGACGTCCTAAAGCTTGCGCAAAGTGGTAAAAAAATTAGAAAATGGATTCTGGATACGCCCTTCTCAAGTGATTTTGAGGATAGCATTAAAAATCATTATGAAAGTCTAATTAAAAGATCACCGAAAGGCACAACATTTGCGGTGCGTTCTTCAGCGACTGCAGAAGATTTACCAGATGCGTCCTTTGCTGGACAGCAAGAGAGCTTTTTAAATATCCATGGATTAGAAAATATTAAGCAAGCAATTAGAGAGGTATTTGCCTCCCTCTATAATGATCGTGCAATTTCATACAGGGTACATAAAAACTTTATTCATTCAGATGTGGCAATCTCTGCTGGTGTCCAGCAGATGGTCAGAAGTGATATGGGCTCATCTGGGGTGATGTTTACCATTGACACAGAATCTGGTTTTAAAGATGTTATTTTCATCACTTCCTCATATGGCCTTGGTGAGACAGTTGTTCAAGGATCAGTTAATCCAGATGAATTTTATGTCCATAAGGCACTTTTAAAATTAGGTAAGAATGCCATCGTAAGAAAGTCTATTGGGTCAAAGAAGATTAAAATGGTATTTAGTGAGGACACCAAAGCTGGACTTAGCACAAGCACTGTTGATGTAGTAGAAAATCTAGCAAATCAATTTAGCATCAATGATAATGACGTATCGGAATTAGCTAATTACGCAATGATAATTGAATCTCATTATGGCTGTCCAATGGATATCGAATGGGGCAAGAATGGACTAGATGGTAAGTTATATATACTCCAAGCGAGACCTGAAACTGTAAAATCTCAACATCAAAATACGACAGAGACATACAAACTTAAAGAATCAAGCAAAGCGCTCGTTGCAGGAAGAGCGGTGACACAAAAAATTGGAATAGGTCCCGTTAGAATAGTAAAAGACCCATCAGAAATGCATACCGTTCAGCCAGGTGATGTTCTGGTAGCCGACATGACTGACCCGAATTGGGAGCCAGTGATGAAAAGAGCCTCGGCTTTGGTCACAAACCGTGGCGGTCGAACGTGCCATGCCGCTATTATTGCTAGAGAGCTTGGAATTCCCGCAATTGTTGGCAGCGTAAATGCAACAGAGATTCTTACAGAACAGGATACAGTGACAGTTTCATGTTCTGAAGGTGAAACAGGAATTGTCTATCAAGGAAAATTAGATTATGAAATTAAGGTTCAAGAGGATGGGGATTTACCAAAATTACCAATAAAACTCATGATGAATGTTGGTAACCCAGATATGGCTTTTACATTTGCCCAAATCCCTAATGATGGAGTTGGTCTCGCAAGGCTGGAATTTGTTATTAACAACATGATTGGAATTCACCCCAAAGCGATATTAAATTATGAGGCTATGCCAGAGGATATTCAAAAGACTATTAACTATAAGTTTAAGGGCTATTCATCACCAAAAGAATTTTATGTAAACAAGGTGACTGAGGGTGTAGCTACAATTGCATCTGCCTTTTATCCTAAGCCCGTGATTGTAAGGATGTCAGATTTCAAGTCAAATGAATATAAAAAATTAGTTGCTGGAGATATTTACGAGCCTGATGAAGAAAATCCAATGATTGGTTTCAGAGGGGCAGCAAGATACATATCTGATCAATTTAAAGATTGTTTTAAACTCGAATGCGAGGCTATGTTAAAAGCAAGAAATGAGATGGGTCTTACTAATATCGAACTAATGATCCCTTTTGTCAGGACTCTCAAAGAGGCCGAAGCAGTCATTGATGTTCTTGAACAGAATGGTCTTAAGCGAGGAGAGAATGGATTAAGGTTAATTATGATGTGTGAAGTCCCCTCAAATGCTATTTTGGCTAAAGAGTTCCTAAAATATTTTGATGGATTTTCAATTGGTTCTAATGATTTAACTCAACTGACCTTAGGAACTGATAGAGACTCAGGCATACTAGCCGATGGTTTTGATGAGAGAGATCCCGCTGTTATGAAACTCATTGAATTGGCGATAGAGGGAGCAAAGGCAAGTAAAAGTTACGTAGGTATTTGTGGGCAAGGCCCATCTGATCACCCTGATTTTGCTAAGTGGCTATTGGAACAAAAAATGGATTCAATGTCATTAAATCCTGATACAGTAATAAGCACATGGAAAAGTTTAAGCAAAAAATAAATGGCAAAAAATAAAAGGACAGCTTTTTTTATATCAGATGGAACTGGTATTACGGCTGGATCTTTAGGAGGGTTGTTGGCGCACTTCCCAGAAACTGAGTTTGATCAAATTAGGATTCCTTTTACAGACTCAATTGAAAAAGTTGAGGATGCTCAAAAAAGAGTTGCTAATATTAAAATGATGACTGGATCAAGGCCTATCGTCATCATGTCTATCGGAAATGAAATCCTAAGGAACGAATTAAAAGCTGTAGATGCATATTATATTGATCTGTTTGATTCATTTATTCATCCGTTGGGGGTGGAACTTAATGAACCAGCATTAACAAGGCCCGGTGTTTCTCATAGCATTAAAACAAATCAATACGGCTCAAGGATGGAGGCAATAAATTTTGCATTGGGCCATGATGATGGCATGACACATACTGGATTAAATCAGGCACAAGTTATACTTGTAGGTGTCTCTCGAAGCGGTAAAACACCTACCAGCATTTATCTTGCAATGCAGTTTGGTATCAAGGCTGCAAACTATCCTTTAATACCTGAGGATTTTGAAAGAGGAAAATTACCCCCTATCTTGGAAGGATATCTTGATAAAATTTTTGGACTTACTATCAAATCTGAAAGGCTACATTCACTCAGAAGTGAAAGGAGGCCAGACAGTTCTTACGCATCATTATCTAATTGCAGACATGAAATAGGTCAAGCCGAAGACTTAATGAAAAAGGTAGGAATCCCTACAGCCGACTCAACATCAAAATCAGTTGAGGAGCTCTCCGCAATCATCATACAATTTATGAAACACTAATTTTCAAAATAAGGTTCAAGTATCCCCATAATATCAGCAGATTCAGGGCCTACAGTACTAGGGAAAACAAAAGCTGATTCAGCATTTGGCATTACAATATATTTATAAAAATTCCACATAGGCGCTTCGCCAGTCATTTGTTTTAAATTTTTATATACAGGATTCACATTGGGTCCAACGACACTTGATTTACTCATCATTGGAAAATCAACCGCGTATGTTAATTTACAAAAATCTTGAATCTCTTTATCAGTTTTAAATTCTTGATTGAAGTCATTCGAAGGAAAGCCAACCACTAGCATTTCATTGCTATGTTCTTTATATAACTTCTCTAAGCCTTCGAACTGGGAAGTAAAACCACATTTACTAGCTGTATTCACAAATAAAATAGGTTTGTCCTGATACTCGCACAAGTTAAATTTCTTACCTTGTAAAGTCTTTAAATCTTGATTGTAAAAATCCATACAAGCAGAATACACTGGGCCAGTAAAAAAGATAAATAAAAAAAGAGCTGCTATTGCTATATTATTATGTAATTTTTTTTGCAAAACGAACCTCATTTCCTAAAGTGTTAATAAAATTATTTTTTTATTTTACGCCATTTCCATGGAGCAATTGGTTTTTTTTCGCCCCAAAGTCCTAACTCATTTTTCTTGGCATTAAACTCTGCTTCATTGTATGTTTTTCTATCTAATGAGCTTTGTTGTTTTTGATATCTTTTGAAATGCCAGGCATACCCATTTGATACTTGTGCTAGGTTTATATCCCGTCCATCTAATATTACCTTAGCTAAAACCCTGTTATATCTATCAATAGAATAAAGATTTCCATTATCAGGTTTTGATTTTAACAACACCCACTTATTGATTAACATCTCAGTAAGCTTATAGGTAGAAGCCAAGCCATATGGTTGATTTTTCTCAGGAGCATCAATGCCGGTCAATCTAACCTTAAACTTTTTACCAGCTTTATTTACAACATGAACTGTATCCCCATCAACAACTCGCAGAACTTTTGCGGTAAAATCAGCTCTTAAAGAGGAAATACTTAGGATAATAATAATGACAAATGCATTCGTAAAAAAAGTTACACTTTTCATATCAACTCTCTTTTTATCAAACTTGTTATATGCTGCGAGCCTTCAGTACTTCGTCAACCAACCTATCAATCAAACACTTACCTCGGCCTATTCTTATTATAATTACCAACCATCACAAATGATGGACAAGGCAATTGAAAGCTTACCCGAATACTCAAATATAAAAAAATGTTCCACAAACAATATTACAGATGCCATTATTATTCTCAAACCAATTTTATCTTACCAAGCACAAAGTACTATTTTGTATGGTGATTTACACGTAAAAGTCTATCAATCAAAATCTAATAATGAGACAAATCCAGATAATTTTATAAAAAAAATGAAATTATCTCTATGGAAGGTTGTTAAATTTGACAAAGTTACGATGGATTATTATATAAACGAAATTTATACAGAACTTCTCAAAAAGTTAACATCAGAAATTGATAGTCTTAAAATAGATAAAAATTATCCGACGAATGGGTCTTACTGCGACTTATTAGGCACTATTAATAAATCAAATATTAATCTTAATTACTAATTTTTTTCATTTATTTGGACTCAAGTGCTCGGTAAATTTTGGTAAGCAGATACTCACCTAAAAGAAAAGAAAAGATGACTACAATAAAAGCTAATAGCCCATCAAACATGCCGTAAAAGTTAATCTTATCGCCAAAAATTAAATTAGCCCCTTGAAGCATTAGAAATTTAGAGAAAAATAATAACGCCCAGAGGCTCAAGAAATACTTTATTTTTGTCAGATAGCTTCTCTTATCACTAAAAAAATTTGATAACTTATGCTCAACATGTCTTGTTAAAACAATAAATAACTGTAAAAAAATAGCGATAAAAATAGTTACAGAAAAAGACTCTATGTAAACAGAGTTACTGAATTCTGCATATATATTTAGAATCGTCATATCTACAAGAATACAAATAATATAAACTAAAAATAACCTTTGAGAATTATTCACAATTCTTTGACCATTTTCTGCAAATTTTATTTCTTTACCAACCATTAACTTTGCTTTTTAAGTATTTTCTTGTCACTAAACATCAGGGAGTATAAAACAGGGACAACCGCTAATGTCAGGAATGTACCCACAGCCAAGCCATATGCAATAATATTAGCAAGACCATAGAAGAGTGGGTCATGAGGTATTATTAAAGTCAGCAAGCCCAAGGTTGTGGTTAATGTAGTAATTATGATAGGCCTTAATCTTTGCTTGCAGGCACTAACGATTGCATCATAAATTTTCTTACCCATCTCTCTTTCTAAATCAATTCGATCAATCAAGATAATCGCATTATTAATAATAATGCCTGCTAAGCTATAAAGGCCGAGCGTGCCCATGAACCCAAAGTTTGATCCAGAAATTAATAAGCCTAATACAGCACCGATGAAGGACAAAGGGATGGTAATTAAAATAATTAATGGTCGCCTAAATGAATTGAACTGTGCAACAAGAAGAATGATAATAAGGCCAATTACCAAAGGGACACTTGCGGAAAGTGAATCTTGTGCTTCTTTAGACTCAGTGATAACGCCATCGTATCTGATCATATGGTTAGGTGGTAAGTCCGCATTTAACTCTTCAACAATTGGATCTAATACCTCTCTAAAGTCCTGAGCCGTTACATTCATATTTTTTGCTTCAACAGAGACTGTTCTGAATAAATCCTGCCTAGCAATACGTGAAAACTGATTTTCGCCTTCAAAATCTGCTATTTGGAACAATGGCACATTGGTATTATTGCTTGATGAGTAAACATTTAATGTCCTCATCCTATCCATATTGAATCTTTCATCATCCTCAGCTCTGAAGAGAATTGGAATGATATTATCTTCTTCACGAAATTGGGTAACCTCTGAACCCTCAAAATATGCATTGAGGGATTGTGCAATATCATTTGAAGAAACACCTGCCCTTCTCGCCCTCACCTGATCTACTTTGATTAGAATTTTTAAGGTTCTGTTTTGCCAATCTGTCCTTATATCTACGGTTCCAGGGACCTCGTGCAACCTATCAACTAACTGCTGCGCCTTAGCATATATAATATTAGAGTCTGGGCCAACCACCTGAAGTTTAATTTCACTTGAATCACTTGATCCTAAAAACATCTTATTCACCCTAAAAAACATACCTGGGAATTGATCATTTAAATTATTTTTTAAATTTTCAATGGAGCTATCCTGAGCTTCAATATCTTCAATGTTAATAATAATAAAGCCCATGTTATCCGCAGCATCTTCAGGAGCAAGAGACAAAACAAATCGAGGACCACCAAAGCCAACATAGCCTGAATATGATTCAATATTTGGAAATAATTCTCTGTCATTTAAAAGCCCAAAGACCTTTTCCATTTGAAACGTCATTTCTCTTTGGGAGGTACCAGCAGGTAGTTGAGTATAAACAAGAATTTGAGGTCTGTCAGAATCGGGGAAAAAACGTTTTGGGACTTCTTTACTCGCCATAATTGAAAATATAAAAGTAGCAAACATCACAGCTAAAAATAAAAACCTGATCTTTAGAATACCTTTTAATAAAAAACCGTAACCTATGGATAGTTTATAAAAAATACCCGATGTTTCTTTTTCTTTGCTTTTTTTCTTATCAATTTTTAGGAAGTAGTAACAAAGTAGAGGTGTCAGACAAAGTCCAGCTATCCATGAGGTCAACAAGGCCATTGCAATGACTAATGAAAGCGACCTTGTGTATTCTCCTGCTGTAGATTCTGCCATCATGAGTGGCATAAAAAATAAAATAGTTGTTAGGGATGAAGTCAGTAACGGAATAGTCAGCTCTTTTCCTACCCCTTTGAGGGCCTCAATTCTGGAAATACCCCGCTCTAGTCTTTTCATAAAATCCTCGGCCACTACAATGCCATTATCAACAAGTAAGCCTAAAGCAATAATAAGGGTTGCCAAGCTCATTCTTTCTAGCTGCAGATCATAAAAATTCATTAATGCGAGTGTTATCAACATCACAGTTGGAACGATTGAGCCAACAATAAAACCAGTTCTAAATCCAAGAAAGATAATGACTGAAAAAAGGACAATGACTAATGTTTGCAAAACATTAATTGATACCCCATTGATGGTTTCCTCAACGACATCAGCCTGATAGGTAGCAATGTCTAAATGATATCCAAAGGGCATTGTTTCTTGAATTTCAGAAATTACATTTAAAACTCTTGGTGAAAATTCTAAGAGGTTATATCCATCAAGCATAGAGATGCCAAAAACAATAGCCTGTTTACCATTAAAATATGCCGTTTTGCTAGGTGGATCTACATATCCTCGTTCAATAGTTGCTATATCTCGCAGAGAAATGACGTCCTCAGTATCTGTTTTAAAGCTTGAATGTGGCACTGAAATTAATGTATCGCCTAGCTCTTCGATATCTTTATAATCACCAGTAGGCTCTAAAACAAATGATCTTGCACCCGTATCGACCTGACCTCCAGGAAGTATAATGTTTTGTGTTTTCAGTGCAGCAGAAATCTGGCTGGGATTCATTCCTAATTCTGCAAGCTTTGTTGATTCTATTTTTAAATAAATTCTTTCCTCTTGTACCCCAAATAGATCAATTTTTTTTATCCCTTTTACGCCATAAATAATATCTCTAATATGTTTTGCCATATCATGCATATCATTCATACCGAAACCATCTGAAGTTAGTGCCATTGTGATGACAGCAACATCTCCAAACTCATCATTAACATTTGGGGTAGAGGCTCCTTCAGGTAAGTCTTTTTCTGTATCCTTAACCTTATTTCGTAAATTTTGCCAAATATCTGCTAAGTTAAAATATTTATCTTCAATCTTGACATGAATGATTGAGGATCCTGTTTCTGAAATCGACGTCAGCTTCTTAATCTCTGGAATCTTACGAATATTTTCTTCTAATTTTTTGGTGATTAGAAGCTCTATTCTTTGTGGAGACATGCCTGGAAATTTGGTTGTAACAATAGCTTCACGATTGACAATATTAGGGTCTTCTTGAGAAGGTAAAGTAAAATAACTGATACCTCCATAGACCATTAAACTTAAAACTATGAATAAAAATATTTTCTGATATTTAAAAGCTAATTCTGAGATATTCATTAAAATATTAGCATTAGTTAAAGTTAAATATTTCTATATCTTGTTCTTGAAGAACAACCTCTTGATTGTTTCTAAGATATGGAATACCTGCGACTGCGATAATATCACCAGACTTTATGTTGCCTTGCACATAAACATCATTGTTTGTAATGTTAAGCGGCTTTACATTAACTTTTTTAAGTCTGCTTGTATTTTTATCGTAAACATAAACAAAGCTTGATTGTTCGTTACCAACACCCAAAGCAGAATTTGGTATCAAAATACTTTCTTCAACGTCTTGAAAATAAACAAATGAAACCTCTGCTGTCATTCCTGCTCTTAATTCCGGTGACTGTTGAGTGAGATATAAAACAACGGGGAATGAATTTGCTCTAGTGGCTTGGGTTCCAATTTCTTTTAAAGCTGCTTCCATTATAAGATTTCTGGCTGCGGGAAAAGTGACTGTATATATCCTATCTTGAACTAATTTCTTTATTAATGTCTCTGGAACATATACAGAAACCTCAAGGCCTTGTCCGCCATCAATTTTAAAGAGTGTCTCTCCAGTAAAAACTTGTTGCGCTGGGTCGACATCTCTAAATGTAATTGTGCCATCATAAGGAGCTCTAAGGACAGTATCTTCAAGACCCTTCTTGCTTATTGCTAAATTAGAGGCAGCAATCTCTAATTCTGTTTTAGCGTCTGCCACATCCTGTTGTGAAACTGCCTTGCTTTCACGTGCAACTTTCATGCGGTTGTAATATGATTCTTTATTAACAAAATCAGCTTGAGAGGAAAGGTAGATACTCTTGGGATCCCTTTGACTTAACCTTGCTAGAACTTGACCCTTTTTTACTTTACTGCCTAAGTCAACCTTTACATCCGTAACATAGCCACCGTTATTAAAACTTAAAGAGGCTCCTTCTCTAGGGTTAAGTTGCCCAGATAACTTTCTTGATTGCTCTACACCAGTTACACTTACCTCCATCCAAGCAATCTTCGGAATTGGAGCATCCTTGGCTGGCTTATCTTCATCACAAGATAAAAGAAAAAAGCTTAAAAATATCAAAAAAATTATGTTTTTCATTCGCTATTCCTAGATCTTTTCATTAACAATTTCATCCGTTAAGATTTCTGTGTCTTCCCAACCGCCACCCATTGCTTTGTATAATTGAATGATAAATTGTACTAAATTACCATCACTTATCGCCAGCTCATCTTCTTGAAAAAAGATTACCCTTTCAGCATCTTGAACTTCTTGAAAATCGATCAAGCCAGAGGTATACCTAGCAAGTGTAATCTTGTTTACTTTCTTTGCAGCACTGACCGACGCGTTCAATGAGGCATTTCTTTGTTTCTCCTCCTTATAAGACTTAATTGCATTTTCTACTTCTTCAAATGCCGTCAAGACTTTCTTTTCATAGTTTACACGAGCTTCTTCAACTTGCGCATCCTGGACCTCAATTGCAGCCTGGGTTGCACCTCCATCAAAAATATTCCATCTAAAATTTGGACCAAATGACCAATATCTTGAATCAGAGCTAAATTGATTATCAAATTCTTTTGAATCATAACCAAAGGTACCGTTTAGATTGAACCTAGGATATTCTTCAGCAGTTGCAATACCGACCTCAGCTGTTTCTTGAGCCAACAGTCTCTCCGCTTCCCTAATATCTGGTCGTTGTCTTAGAATTTCCCTAGGGACTTGAACAACTGTTTTTTCAGGCACGTGAGGTATACCATAACTCTGTTTTAACTCTGAGTTTAAAGTGCCTGGATTTTTACCCAATAAAATTGCAAGGCCATTTGATAATTCATTGATTCTTGCAAAAAAAAGAGGGATGTTAGATTCCGCTGCAGCTAAGTTTTGTTCTGATTGAAGAAGATCAACTTCTGAAACAAGCTCAGCTTTATATCGAGCATTTACTATTCTCAAGGTATCTTTTTGCGATTTAACATTCTCAAGGGCATATTGAAGACGCTCTTGTGCGGTTCTTAAGGCTACATAGTTCTTAGCAATTTCCGCATATAAAATCACCATGACATCTCGATATGCCTCAACCGAGCGCTCTAATTGAGCATCTGCAGCTTCAATTGACCTTCTCACATAACCAAAAATATCAATCTCCCAACTGATATCTAGACCTATCGATGAGTAAAGCCCTGTATCCCTATCTCCCGAAACAGACTTACTTTGACTTTTTTCTGATACATCCCCTACCCCATCAAGTTCCGGTGATCGAGCGGCATCAGCAATCCCAAAATTTGCTCTAGCGACTTCTACTCTAGCTAGTGCAATTTTTGCATCCAAATTATCAACAGCTGCTCTGCTAATTAAATCATTAAGTACTGGATCATTGAAGAGAGTCCACCACTGTGTTTGGCTAGCACTTGTCTCATTGAATTCGCCATTTAATTGATTTTCCCAATTTTCAGGTACCTCTAACTCAGGTGCACCTTCATAGTCAGGTCCAACCGCCTTACAAGATACTAAAAACAAAATAAATACTGACAGGCTGAGTACTTTTAGATAGGATTTTGTATTTATTTTGATAGAAAACATTACTTAAAAATTATACCTAAATAATTTTTATTTCGTTTTAAATTTAAAATTTTTTAGAGTAAATTAATGTTGTCTAAATATAAATTAGCTTTTTTATTAATTTCTATTTTTTGGTGCTGATCCATTTTTTTAAGCTGGCTATTAACTATGCCAAGCCTTGGGTTATTTAAAAGTTTATCCTGATGTCTATCAAAGAAATTCCAATAAAGTGAATTGAATGGACAGGCATCTTCTCCGAGTTTTTCCTTAAATTTATATTTACAACTTGAGCAGTAGTTGCCCATCTTATTGATATAGGCGGCTGATGAAACATAAGGCTTGGTAGCTAATAAGCCCCCGTCTGCAAACTGACTCATTCCTAGAGTATTTGGCATCTCTACCCATTCATAAGCATCAATATAAATACCAAGATACCATTTGTGAACTTCTTTAGGATCTACACCTGCCAGCAAACTAAAATTACCGATAATCATTAATCGCTGAATATGGTGGGCATAGGCATTTGTTAATGATTGGGAAATACTTAATGATAAACAACGCATATCGGTTTTTCCTGTCCAAAACCAATCTGGAAGCTTAGCGTTGTGTTTAAAAAAATTGTGCTGATCATATCCAGGCATATTTGCCCAGTAAACTCCCCTAATATATTCACGCCATCCTAAGATCTGTCTAATAAATCCTTCAACGGACGAGAGAGGTAAATCCTTTTCATAATATGCTTCTTCAGCTTTTTTAATAACTTCAAGTGGACTAAGCATTTTAGAATTAAGCGAAAAGGATAGAAACGAATGGAACAATCTCCAATTTTCATCATGAAGTGCGTCTTGAAAATCACCGAAGTTAAACAGATCTTTTGCTACAAAGTTATCAAGAAGTTTAATAGACTCGTCCCTACTTATTGGCCAACGAAAATTTGATTCTTGGCTTTCGCCAAAGTGCTTGATGTTTTCATTATTTATTTCTAAAAATATCTTTTCATGATTGTGAGATGGCCTGAAGTCCTCAGTTGTGTTTGGGCTGCCGTCCCATCGTTTTCGATTATCTGAATCGAAATTCCATTTACCTCCAATAGGTTTATCCCCATCCATTAAAATAGAAAATTTCTGTCTCATGTTTCTGTAGAACTCTTCCATCCGCCAATGTTTCTTTTCAGAAAAGAAATCCTTTGCATAAAACTTCGGGACTAAGAAGTGTTCTGTATCAACTGATTCAACTTTTATATTTTCGATAGACTCAAGTTTCTTTAATTCAGTTGAAAGTCTATATTCATCGGGTTCCAAATATTGTAATTCGGTTATATTTCTTTCTTTGATAATTTTATTAATATTTTGGTAGAAGCTCTGTTCATTTTCTTTATCATTAATTTTAAAATAAATAACTTCAAAACCTTTTTGTTGAAGTTGCTCAGCAAAAAATCGCATCGCTGCGAATGTCGCAATTATCTTTTGTGCATGATGAAGCACATAGCTCGTTTCTTCTTTGACCTCCATCAACACGTAAGTAGTTTTAGAATTATTTTCCTTAAACCATGAATGGTTTATATTTAACTGATCACCTAGAATTAATCTTAATTTATTCATAATTATTCTGATTATAGATTAGATTATTGGTTTCAAAATACTGGTTGATAAAACTTAATTTTTTTTGGAGGGAACTCTATATTAGTTAATGTGTCAATTAATGTCTAAATTTTTAAAATTTTTTTAAAAATTGTGGTAAATTTAATATTGTTTTATCAGGTGTGCTAATAAAAATTACTTTTTTTATTTATTAGCTCTCTTTTTAAGGCATTTTTTTTAATCAAAACGTAAACAATCTTTAAGATGATGATGTAAAGATGTTTTTTGTTTAACGTTTTTATAGGAGGGTTTTAAATATGTTAAATCCATCAGATTACGTTGGAGTTACCTTTTGGCTGCTTTCTGCTGCTATGGTTGCTGCAACATTTTTTTTCTGGGTTGAGAGAGATCGAGCTGTAGGTAAATGGAAAACTTCACTTACAGTTGCTGCAATGGTTACAGGTATTGCTGCTATTCACTATTTTTACATGCGTGGTGTTTGGATTGATACTGGAAGTTCACCTACAGTATTTAGATACGTAGACTGGTTACTTACAGTCCCACTTCAAATTGTAGAGTTCTATTTAATTCTTGCTGCGATAGCGGTTGTTTCTATATCCGTTTTCTGGCGTTTACTTATTGCTTCTGTAGTTATGTTAGTTGCAGGCTATATTGGTGAAGTAAGTGCAATGGGAGACGGTGGTAGCTTATGGTCTGGTTTCTGGATCGGTATGGTTGCATGGTTATACATCATCTGGGAAGTATTTAAAGGTGAAGCTAGCCAAATTAGTGCAAGCAAAGGTACTGCGGCAAGTAAGAAAGCATTTAATGCGTTACGATTAATTGTAACTGTGGGTTGGGCTATATATCCAATTGGTTACTATCTAGGGTACACAGGCAGCGCTGATGCCGGTACTTTAAACATCGTATATAACTTAGCTGACTTTGTTAACAAGATTGCCTTCGGTGTAGTAATATGGGCAGCAGCTACATCAGGTGCAAAAGCCAAGTAATTTTTGAACCTGTAGTGTAATATTAAGAACGCGTCATTTTTGGCGCGTTTTTTTTAATATTTTTTTTAGGTGATATGCAAGTAGCTGACTACAATTTACTTTATAACTCTTTATCTTTTGCAATTGCCACATTTGGTGCAAGTACCGTATTCTTTTTTTGCCAAAGATCACAAGTTGCACCTGCTTATAAGACCTCACTGACCCTTGCTGGCTTAGTTTGCTTGATCGCTCTCTATCACTATTTTAGAATATTCGAAAGCTTCAATGATGCCTATGTATTTCAAGATGGCCTAGTGAAAGAAACTGGTGGGCAATTAAATGTTAGATATCGTTATGTTGGTTGGCTTTTAACCGTCCCATTACTATTGCTTGAGCTCGTCTTAATTATCAGGCTTACAAGAGAAGAAACATTTTCTGTGGGGACAAAATTAACTGTTGCAGCAATTATTATGGTGCTCTTGGGTTACTCTGGAGAAGGTTTAGTCGATACCAATCAAATACAAGAAAGATGGGTATATTGGTCACTGGCAATGCTGCCTTTTTTGTACATTCTCTATTACCTGATCATAAAATTAAAACGCCCTATATCAAAACAACCGAAAAATGTTCGTAGCCTGGTCAGTAATGCAAGATGGCTACTTATCCTATCTTGGGCAATTTACCCTATTGTTTATTTACTTCCAATATTTGATCCTAGCACCTCCTACATAAATCTTCAGATTGGCTATACAGTAGCAGATATATTTTCACTCGCTTTATTTGGCATTATGATTTATTTAATCGCTCAAAGAAAATCGGATATTGGAGCCTAAAAGTTAATTAAAAAAATAATCAATTATGAAAAAATATTGGGATGATTTTTTTGTGCCGCCTGAGGCAGATCAATTTTTAGACAAGGTAAAAATTGATTTTGCAAAAAGTTTCGAAGTTAATGATCAGTTTTTATCTGCATGGCTATCACACCACGGAGAATCCCAAGGAAAATGGTTGAGAGCCAGACTAGCGCTTGCGACAGGCGGTTTATTAGGAATTTCATCTCAAACTTATATTAATTGGGCAGTTGTATGTGAGTTAATTCATAGCGCCTCCTTGCTACATGACGACATATGTGATCAAGACAATCTCAGACGTGGTCAAACGAGTTTATGGAAGGAATTTGGTATTCCAGCTGCTATCTGCACGGGTGACTATCTAATTGCAGAGTCCTTCAGAAAGATTACAGAAATAGATCAGGGTTGGCACCAAACTATCTTATTAAAGCTTCTTTCTTATTCGGTAAAAGAAATAATTTTTGGGCAATCAAAAGATATAAGTATTAGCTCCTATGAAATGACATGGGATCAATATACAAAGATGGCGACGAATAAAACTGCCCCCTTTATCGCCCTTCCTATGATGGGTATGTTTAACTGTAATGAATGTTCAAAGGCTGAATGTGAAGGACTTCAAGAGTCTTCTGATATCCTCGGTCTCTCCTACCAGTGGCTAAATGATTTGGAAAATTTAATTGGCGTCGATCAAGATAAATTTACAGATATATACAATAACCATCCCAATGGGATGATAATAAATATCTTACAAAACATAGATGAATCCGAAAAAATTGAAATTATCAAAGACCCAAGCACTCTTAAAGATTGCTTAGATGAAATTGCTTTTAAAAACCAAAAAAATATGATCAAAAATCTACTAAATGATGCGAAAAGTCATTTCCATAGGGTACCCAAAGTGATTGAGCCTGTATTGATATCAATTTATAGTGAAATTAGATTGAGAATGAAAAACTTAGATAAGGTTAAAAATTGAAACAAGCTGCAGTTATTGGAGGTGGTTTTGGAGGAATCGCTGCCGCCCTCAGACTCCGTTCAAGAGGTCTTGAAGTAACTCTATATGAGAGACTTGATGCATTGGGTGGACGCGCTCAAATATTCAAAAAAAATGGTTATATTCATGATGCAGGCCCCACTGTTATCACGGCACCTTATTTATTTTATGAATTATTTGAATTGTTCGGAGAAAAACTCGATGACTATCTAGAGTTTCGACCCCTAGATCCCTGGTATAGATTTAACTTCCATGACCAAACACAATTTGACTATGGCCCTAACCGTGAAAAAATGCTCTCTCAAATTGAAAAAATTTCACCTAATGATGTTGGCGGTTATTTAAAAATGCTTAAGGAAGCAAATGCAATATTTGAGTTAGGATACCAAAAACTAGCTGGGCACCCTTTTCACAAACTTATGACAATGATTAAATATGCTCCTGCCATTATTAAAATGAGGGGCTACGAAACAGTATATACCTTTGTATCGAGATACCTAGAACACCCTAATTTAAGGCAAGCATTTTCAATTCAACCATTGTTAGTTGGCGGTAATCCATTCCAAACATCATCTATCTATGCCCTCATTCATTCCCTGGAGCAAAAATGGGGGATATATTTCTGTATGGGAGGCACAGGTAAACTTGTTAAGGAGCTTGAAAAGCTAATGTTAAGACAGGGTATTAAAATAAAATACCAACATGATGTTGAGCATTTATCAACCAGGAGTAATGAAATTTCAGAGCTTCATTTCACAAGTGGTCATAGTCATAAGTTTGATATTATTGTCAGTAATGCTGACCCCATTCAAGTATCAACCGAACTCATCGGTAGAAAAAAAATATCGCTTCATAACGCATTCGTTAATAAGTTTGCTAAGCACTCTATGGGTCTTTTTGTTTTATTTTTTGGATCAAAAAAACAATATAAAAATGTTGCCCATCACACAATCTGGATGGGACCAAGGTATAAGGGGCTCTTAGAAGATATTTTTGATCGCCATAAGCTAGCTGACGATTTCTCTATTTATCTCCATCGACCCACCTGCACTGATACATCATTCGCACCTAAGGGACATGACAGCTATTACGCGCTCGTTCCTGTCCCGAACTTAAAAGGGAATCAGAACTGGGATAAAATAAAAGAAAAGTTTGCAAATAATATCCTTGATGCTTTGGGAAAGACTATCATGCCGGGAATAAAAGAAAATGCGAGAGACATTTTTTCAATGACGCCAAAGGACTTCAAATCCAACTATAGAACACCCTTTGGAAGTGGCTTTTCAATAGCCCCTATTTTAAGACAATCAGCATGGTTTCGAACTCATAACCAAGACGGGAAGTATAAAAATTTATTTTATGTGGGTGCAGGCACCCATCCAGGTGCTGGTGTACCCGGCGTGATTAATTCAGCAAAGGCAGTTGAAAAAATATTATACCCATGAACAATCATTCAAAAGTCATGCAGGAGCATGGTAAGTCCTTTTTTTGGGCTTCATGGTTTTTGGATAAAAATACAGCAAATAAATTGTTTGCCGTTTATGCATTCTGTCGCAGACTGGATGATCTTGTTGACACATCAAACAGAAACTCTGAGGCTAAAGAAGAAATTGCTAAAGTAATCTCACTTACAAATAATAGTCAATATAAAGAAACATTCGAAGAATTTAAGAGTCTCGATAGCAAGCTTCACCCAAGACAAGATATCATAATTGAATTCCTAAAAGGGCAATTAAGCGATCTAGACTTTAGGCAACCAAATGATCTTGGGCAACTTTTAAAGTATTGTTATCGCGTTGCAGGTGTTGTTGGCCTAATGATTTGTGATGTTCTAGATATACATGATTCGAAGCTACGATATTTTGCCATTGATTTTGGTATTGCGATGCAATTAACTAACATATGTCGTGATATAAAAGAGGATGCTCAAATTGGTAGAATATATTTGCCTAAGAATGAAACTATCTCACTAGGAATAAATAATTTTAGATCACCATCAAATACTGACCTAATAATAATTAACAGCTCAAGAGACAAACTAATTAAATTAGCTGATGAATATTACCAAAGTGGTATATGCGGAATCAATCAGCTACCCAAAAAAATTAAAAGGTCTTTTATGGTGGCATCAAATATTTATCAGGGCATTGGTCACAAGATATTAAAAAAAAGATACTCTTTCAATGAACAAAGAGTATATCTCAGTAAATTTGAAAAGCTTAACCTTACAATTAAAACTTTTCTTAAGCGCTCAAAAATTATTGAAAAATCTATGCATGAAAAAAAATTACATGCCTCACTACAAAATCTCCCGGATACAGATCTTTAATGAAAACTGAATATGACATCATCGTCATCGGAGCTGGACTATCTAGCCTTATGTTCTTGTCAAAGATGATAAGCAAAAAATCAAAATTATCAATTCTTGTTTTAGAGCAAAAAGATTCAATTGTCCGTAATCAATCATTTTGTGTATGGGAAGGACCTGGTCTAATTAATATTGAAAAAGAATTCAAACTTAGGGCAAAACATCGGTGGGATAAGATATTAATTGAGAACAATAAAGAAAAAATTAAAAAAAATATTCACCCCTATCACTATGTTTGTCATGATGGACACTCAACTCTAAAGAAACTTTCAAGACAATTAAATGCAAAGGTAAAAATTTCTTATGCGTCAAAGGTGACAAGAATAAATCAGATAGATGAAAAAATTCAAGTTATTAGTTCTGAGGGAAATTTCTGCTCTAAATACCTAATTGATAGTAGACCCAAGATAGAGAAAAATGAAATTAAGTCGGATTACATGCAACAAGCATTTATTGGTAACGAGATTGAAGTTAAATCCAATTATTTTAATAAAGATGAAGCAACTATAATGTCTTTTTCAAAAAATAAAACTGAAACAGAATTTATTTATCAATTGCCCTTCACAAAAAAAAGAGCACTTATTGAAACAACTTTATTTTCTACAAATCCTGATTTAAGAAAACTCCAACAAAAACATACAAGAAATTTGAAAAAATATGGGAACTATAAAATACTAAAGAGTGAAAGAGGCATTATCCCTATGTCAATAGTCGAAGCTAAAGCAAACAAAAGAATAATGAAGATTGGTACCAGTGCTGGCATGGTGAGAGCTTCGTCTGGATACTCGATGAGAAAAATTGCAAATTGGATATCAAACCATAAAGGTAAAACTCTAAAGAAAAATAATTTATTATCTTTTAGGTATGCTCCAAATCCGTTGCTTGATTTTTTTGATAAAATTTTCCTTAGGGTTATTAAAGATTATCCAAATAAAAGCCCCGATTTATTTTTCAATCTTTTTAATCAATCAAACCATAAATCACTCATTAAATTTTTATCAGATAAACCTTCATGGTTAGATATTATAAATATCATCATGAGCATGCCAAAAAGATTAATGCTCAAGGGTCTTTTGAAGAAGAAATGAATAAGATTCTAAAACATCAAATATTCGTCATCATGAGCGGTCTTATTATGTTGTCTTTATATTTTTTTCTTTTACCAACGACTCATTTAAATTTAGACTTTACCCTTCTTTCAAAAGCAAACCCTATTCTATTAATTTCATTTCTATTGATAAGCACATTAGGAATCAGTCATGGTGCATTTGATGGCAAGATAATTTGGGAGAGTGGAAGTAAGAAAAATGCCTCCATACTTTACTTAATCTACATATCAATTTCTCTATTAGGGCTAATGTTATGGCTTATCTCCCCTACCCTAGGGCTATTTATTTTACTTGCGATATCAACTATCCATTTTGGACATTCAGACCTTGCTTACATTGATAACAAACAAAAATATTTAAAATATAGCTGGGGTCTTTCTATGACATTTATGCCAGTGTTATTTCATCACGCAAGTGTTTCTGAAATATTTTATTTGCTAACAGACAGTGACGTTATCTCTTCTTCACTTGGTTTTTTAAAATACCTTATCTCATTGAATCTGATACTTTTAACTAGCTATATAATATTTAATCTTTTTAAAACAAAAGATAAAATTTATTTCCTACTAACTGGGGAGCTGACCATAATGATAATATTAGGTTACTACCTACATCCATTAGTCTGGTTTGCATTTTATTTTTGTATATTGCATGGAATCAGAGCGCTAATTAACTACAATTTTAATTTCTTCACCGATATGCTTTGGCTATTACTATTCACTACCCCCATTACCCTGATAATTATTTATATGAATTTGGACCTAAGTCTTGAAGGGTTTTTAGTTGTCTTCCCAATCCTCGCATGCCTTACAATAGCGCACATGCTTTTACCGAAAATAATCATTTTTTTAAAAACTAAAGTAATCTAACACCATAGCTTCTCATATGAGCCATATGGATCATAGGTTGATTTCTGTTTTTGGATATTAAAATGCCTACCTCCTCGAGGATCTGTCCCATGACCTGCAATATAGGCCCAATTACAATGATTACTAGAAACATCATAATCAATAAGCTGAGATTCAAACCAAGCGGCCCCTGCTCTCCAGTCGCATGATAATTCGTTAACTAAATAGCTTGCAACAATCTGGCGCATTCTGTTGGAAAGAAAACCTGTCTCCTTTAACTCTTTCATTCCTGCATTTATGAAATTACTATCAGTTCTTCCTTCCTTCCATAACTCAAAATTTTCATCAGAATGACTAACTTTTTCATCTGATAAACCAAGCCCATACCTATGAAATATTTTTTTCCCATACTTCTTGAAGATAAGCCTAAAGTAATCTCTCCAGAGTAATTCAAAGAATATCCAATAGGTACTCTCATTTTTTATTACATTAAATTCGTAACTCAATAAAAAATCATAAACTTGTCTAGCTGAAATATAACCACTAGCTAACCACGGTGAAAATTTTGTTGAAAAGTCTATTCCCATTAATTCATTTCTTGTTTTTTTATAAGTAGAGGGTTTATTTGAGCTAAAATAGGCCTTTAGGAATGCAAAGCCTTTGTCCTCCCCGCCAAAAAATCTATCCTCAGAAATTGGAAAAGAACTCTTTGGGTAGCTCATTTGCTCCATTTCAATTTCATTTGACTCCTCATCAACAATTGATTTAATTGCATTTATTCTTTGGTTGATTGGTAAGGGCTTAATAGGCTTAACCTCTCGTGATTCAATTTCTTTCCTGAACTTTGTAAATACATCGGGGAGCTCATTTAAGTTAAAGGGGATTTGATCATTTAAAAACAAACCTGATTGATAATAAGAATATAAATCAACTTTATGCCCACTCAACCTTATTTCTTGTTCAAGCTCTTCATGAGAATCAATAGACTCACAATAAACACGATCAATATGGAATTTTTCTACAAGCTTAAGCAATCCATCCACTGCGTCATCTAAATAATAATTCAAGGAATGTCCGTAATTACTTAGCTTCTCTTGCAAAGCATTGAGGCCTTGGGATAAATATAACTTTCTATGAGGCCCCATGCGGGAGAACTTCCACTCAGTGTCCTTGAAGCTCTTCACATCTTGCACATACACAAACAAAATCTCATCAGAAGATTCAATTGCTTCATTTAATGGGAGATTGTCTATTACTCTCAGATCATTTCTAAACCAATATATTGACTTCATATGAACTTAAACTCTAAGATTTATTTTTTTTGAAATTAATAATTATAAGATAGTTTGTAAGCTCAAAGATATATTGGGAGGAGGCCAACATTACATGAATATATTGCATGATCCATGCCACTTGGAATGTCGGCCTCATATGAGCCTGTATAAATCTATTAATTACAAATTAGGCTATTTTATTTGAGAAAAGTATTCTGAAAATCTACCCTTACCTGCTGCAAATTTACCCTCAATTTTTTTACCTTCGGAAGTAGCCTCGCCCAGGTTTGAGCTTGGATCTCCAACTACAACCAACCCAACCATACCGAACATTTCGTGAGGTGTGCATTTGTAGCCATAGACTCCTTCAGTTTCAAACTTTACTGATATTGAAACCTCGCCTGCCTCTTTCGTTAATTTACCCTCCCACGGCGACGCACCCTTGGGGAGCATATTGTTGATAGAAGCAGAGTTATGCATTGCATCCCCTGTCCATGTGACGGTATCTCCTTTTTGGATTTTTATCACAGCGGGCTCAAAAACAAACATATCTGGTGCCTTACCGTTAAGCATTTTTACTTGATGATCTTTTGCCATAACCGTTCCTATAGAAAAAGTTAAAATTAAGGCAAGTAAATTTTTAAAAAACATTTTGTATTCTCCAATTTGTGTATATAAATATTCAAACCTCTTTCTATTTGTGATGACTACCAATAATTAAAAAGGTTCTTTTATTTATAAAAAAATGAACTATAGAGTATTATTAAACCCTATAGGGGTATATAGTATATAAAAATAAGGAGGAAAGTATGACTGATTTATGTGATGAGAATCATCCAAAATATGAAAAGTATATTCCAAGAATAAATAAAATTACAGGTCAACTAAATGGAATAAAGAGGATGATTGAAGATCAGCGATATTGCCCTGATATTATTTCTCAACTAAAAGCAGTAAGCTCAGCATGTCAATCATTAGAGATTATTATACTTGAAAAGCACCTTGAGAAGTGTGTGATGGATACATTTAAGTCAAATGACGCAAATGGGCAAGCAAAAAAAATAAAGGAACTTACCAAATTATATAAAAAATAATGGTGCAACGATATTATCAAATTATTATATTGGCAGCTACAAGCATGTTTCAAATGACATGCATAGCAGCACCAATGAGCTATAAAGGTTCGAATACGACCATGGTCGATATCAGTCAAGAGTACAGCAAAATAGATACTAGTTATGCAATAACAGCAAAAGATTCATTAGGTATTCGTTTATACCAAGCAAAAGGTGAGGGTTATAAATTAAATGGAGATGAATTTTATTACTTAAGACGTCTGCATCGAATTAATGCCATTGAATCACAAGCCAATTTATGGCTGTTTACTAGTGCTGGCATTGTCAATGTAAAAAAAAATAATCGCAATAACAATCAAGCTTATGTAAGTCCAACAGTTCAGGCAGACTATGAAACACGACGTATTTACATGATGGGCTCCTATCAACTCTTTCGGGTGGCAAATGATAATTTTGATACTAGCAAATTTAAAGCTGGGTTTTCATTCTATAAAACGAGCTACGAAGAAACGCAACCATGGTTTATATTAGAATTAAGTCATTTTAATACTATCAATAAAAAAATAGAGGTAATACCAACATTGAGATTAATAAATAAAGCTCTTTACTTTGAGGCTGGTGTCTCTACTGAAGGAGACCCAAAGCTTCATTTAATGTATACATTCTAGGAGAATAAAATGAAAAAAATACTCTACTTTCTTTTACTTTTTTTAAGTTTTACAAGTTACTCTGCCACACAGCGAATCGAATTGATGGGAATGGTTTGTGCTTTTTGTGCACAAGGGATAGAAAAAAATTTGCAGGATATAGAGGGTGTGAGCAATGTTTATATCAATTTAGATAACTATTTTGTTGTCATTGAATCAAAAAATACAGCCGGAATTTCAAATGAGAAAATAAGAAATATTATTATTGATGCGGGTTACGATGTAAATAAAATTGAAATAATCAGTGAGTCAGTTGAAGATATACGCAAAAAATATGAAAAAAAATAATGGATTAAATCAATTAGAAAAAATTAAAAATACAAGCTATATTTCTCTACTTAGTAGCGGAAGTACGATTGTCTGTTGTGCCCTTCCTGCCATGTTAGTTGCCATAGGTGCGGGTGCAACACTTAGTACTTTTATTCATTATTTCCCACAAATAGTTTTTTTATCTGTCTATAAAACACCAATTTTTATTAGTGCTTTTATAATGCTTATCATTGCTTCAATCGCATACCGCCAAGCTCAAAATTTACCTTGTCCCGCTGATCAAGATCTAGCAGAAAAATGCCAGCAATTGAGACATCGATCACGTCTAATTTTACTCGTCTCAAGCTTTATTTATTTAGTTGGATTCTTTTTTGCTTTTATTTTGCCATTAATTTCTGAATGAATATGGCGGAAGAGGTGAGATTCGAACTCACGGTGGGCGCGAACCCACGTCGGTTTTCAAGACCGGTGCATTAAACCGCTCTGCCACTCTTCCGGAAACGGAATTTTATCATATCGTTTATACATTGAACAAAATTTATTCGGCAAATATCTCATCATGAAAACCAAAGAGTTTCATATTTTCGATGCGTGATGGATACAAAATTCCGAATAGATGGTCACACTCATGTTGAACTACCCTCGCGTGAAACCCTTCTACATCTCTATCGATCTCATTTCCATATTGATCAAACCCTTTATAGTTAATTGTCTTATATCTAGGTACCACTCCTCTCATCCCGGGAACTGATAGACACCCTTCCCAATCATCCTCTTTTTCTTGATTTAAGGGTGTGATGACAGGGTTAATAAGTACAGTAAATGGCACCTCCTCTGCCTCTGGGTATCGCTCATTTTTATCAACACCAAATATAACTAATTGAATGCTCTCTCCTACTTGGGGTGCTGCAAGTCCAGCTCCTTGAGCATCTTTCATAGTTTCTATCATATCCTTAATCAATTCATGAATTTCAGGGGTATCAAATTTTTCAACTTTTTCAGCCTCTTTTAACAAGATCGGATTACCCATCCTTAATATTTCTCTAATTGCCATAAGCTTGAATCACCACTTTTAAGTATTTACTTACATTTAATGACATTATCTCAGATTGCTTATTAATTTCTTCATGCCTAATACCCTCCTTACTACTCACTCTGCCAGCTGCAAAATTTACCACAGGGCAGATTGCAGCATAGGGTAGATTAACCTCCCTTGCTAAAGATGCCTCTGGCATTCCTGTCATGCCAACTATTGTCGCCCCATCTCCCTCATATTTGTCTATTTCTGCTGCCGTCTCTAATCTTGGGCCTTGAACTGCCGCATAAACGCCCTCTTTAATAAAATTAATATTTTTTAACGAAGTGTTTTTACATAATAATTTTCTCAAATCTGAATTGTAAGGATGGGTAAAATCAATATGTGATACTGGATTTTTTATGCCATCGAAATATGTATGTTCGCGTCCATAGGTGTAATCAATCACCTGATGAGGTAACACAATAGAGCCGGGTTGAATTTCTGAAGGGATTGAGCCCACTGTCGCAATACTCAAGATAGCCTCTACACCTAAATTCTCTAGCGCATAAATATTCGCCCGATAATTAATTAAATGTGGAGGTATGGTATGTCCCTCTCCATGCCTAGCTAGGAAAGCAATGTCACGATCTTCTAATTTGCCAACCAATATTTTATCGGATGGTTTTCCATAGGGCGTATCAACCAATGATTCACGAGTTATATTGAGGCCATCAATTTTTCTTAAACCTGTCCCTCCAATCACACCGATCATTTCATAGTCCTTTTCCAATTAATGTTGATGCCAGTCTATGGCATACTTAATTTATGAGTCAATATCTTACCCTCAGAAAAGCCAAAGTTACAAAAAAACACTATGAAAATTTTCCAGTGGCTACTTTATTATTTCCAAAAGCACACCGCGATGCCGCAACAATTCTTTATTCATTTGCAAGAAATGCAGATGACATTGCAGATGAAGGTAATTTAACTAAAAATGAGAGAAAAAAGCTACTAAAAGAAATAGAGATCAATATAAACTCGATAAAGCATCAAAAAAAAATTCAGGCTCCATTTTTTAGAGATTTAGATAAAGTTATTAATCAGTATTCACTCGATATTAAATTATTTGAACGATTTATGTCAGCCTTCAAACAAGATGTCGAAAAAAAAACATATAGAAATTTTAATGATTTAATAAATTATTGTAATAAGGCAGCATGCCCTGCCGGAGAAATGATTTTGAGCCTATTTGATGCGCATAATAAGAAAAACGTAAGTTATTCTAATAGCCTTTGTCAGGCACTGGCTTTAATTGGGATGACTCAGGATATCTATGAGGACTTATTAAAAGGCAGGGTCTACATACCATCAACGGAAATGAACAAATTTACATTGAATGAATCTGATATCAAAATAAAAAGCTTTAATCATAATTGGAAAATGTTCAAAATTTCATGGTTAAAAAAGATAGAATTACTCCTTAATAAAGGGAGACCTTTGGGTGAGAATGTGACAGGACGATTAAAACTGCAAATCAAGATATTAATTGCGGGTGCTGAATTGTTAGTCTCGAGATTAAAAAAAGAAGATTGTGATTGGTTTGTGAATCCTCCTAAAATTTCAAATTTTGATTGGATAACCCTACTAGTCAAAACTATTATCAATAAAAAATGACGCCACAAGAATACTGCAAGCAAAAAACAAAAGAAAGCCATTCAAGCTTCCTGACTGCTTTTATTTTTCTTTCAAAAGAAAAACGTGAAGCACTCACTGCTTTATATGCTTTTTGCAGGGAGGTTGATGATATTGCTGATGAGTGTCTGGATCACGAAATTGCGAGTAAGAAATTAAATTGGTGGCGAGATGAGATAGATAGACTATTTAAAGATGCGCCTCAGCATCCCGTAAGTAAAGCGTTGTATCCCTTCATAGAACACTTTAATCTCTCAAAGAATTATTTTATTGAGATAATTGATGGTATGGAGATGGATGTGAAGTTTAATCGATATGAGAGCTTTGAACAGCTTCAACTTTATTGCTACAGGGTGGCCTCATGTGTCGGTATTCTCTCTGCTCATATATTCGGATACAAGAACAAAAATACTCTCACCTTTGCAAAAAATCTCGGCATTGCATTACAGTTAACAAATATTATCAGAGATATAGGAGAGGATGCTAGGCGAGGAAGGATTTATATACCACTCGATGAGTTAAAAAAATTAAGTGTGTCTGAGGATGAGATTATTTCACTTAAGAATAGCGATAAAATAAAAAAATTGGTTCAAAATCAAGTAGATAGGGCCATAAAATTTTATAGCTTAGCTATTAAAACTCTGCCTGCAGAAGATAAAAAATCTCAAAAAATAGGTCTTATCATGGGTAATATTTACTATGTGCTTCTAAACGAGATTTTAAAAGATAATCCTGAAAAAATACTCAATCAAAAAACTATCCTGCCTGGGTTTAGGAAATTGAGAATTTCAATTCTAACTATGCTGGGATTTAGTTGGATTAAGAATACTTAAATAACAGATAAATTTTTAAATGTCTTTTAACAACTTGATGGCTTGTGAAAGATTATCGACTGGAAATATCTCAATACCGTTAATTTTTTGTTTAGCTTGATTTGCCTTAGGGATAATTGCTTTGGTAAAACCTAATTTTGCAGCCTCTTTTAACCTCTCCTGGCCTCTTTGAACTGGCCTAACCTCTCCCGCCAAACCTATTTCACCAAAAATAACTGTTTTTTGATCTAGTGGTTGAGTTGTAAATGATGAAACAATGGCACATAAAATAGCTAGGTCTACTCCCGGCTCAGTAATTTTTACCCCGCCAACCGCATTCACGAATACATCTTGATCAAAGCAGGCAATACCCACATGCCTATTAAGTGAGGCAAGTAACATGGCTAACCTATTTTGATCTAAACCCACTGAAAGTCTTTTAGGTGAATGTCCATGGGCATTATCAACCAGAGCCTGAATTTCTATGAGCATAGGTCTTGAACCCTCTTGAATACAAGTAATACATGAGCCATTAACTTCCTCATGGTGATGAGATAAAAAAAGTGCTGATGGATTCGTGACCTCCTTTAAACCCTTTTCTGTCATCGCAAATACACCTAACTCATTGACAGCACCAAAACGGTTTTTAAATGCCCTAATCATTCTAAAACTTGAGCTTGGGTCACCTTCGAAATATAAGACCGTATCTACAATATGTTCAAGCACTCTGGGGCCAGCAAGTGTCCCCTCCTTCGTGACATGGCCAACAAGCAACATCGTTATATCAAATTGTTTGGCAATTCGAGTGAGTTGGGCAGAACATTCTCTGACTTGGGTGACTGACCCTGGTGCCGAAGTCATCTCTTCAGAATAAATTGTTTGAATGGAGTCAATTACGACCACGTTCGGCTTAGTTTTTTGGACAACGCTTACTATTTTCTCAAGGTTGATTTCAGATAGTATTGAAATATCAGAAACCTCTAGCTCAAGCCTTTTTGCTCTCATGGCAATTTGTTCCTTGGACTCCTCACCACTGACATAGATCACATTACAATTATCTTTTGGATCTTGGGTAATTTTAGACAATGCTTGAATTAAAATGGTGGACTTACCTATTCCTGGATCCCCGCCAATTAAAATAACCCCCCCTGGCACAAAACCTCCGCCTAGAACTCGATCAAATTCTGAGATATTTGTTTTTCTCTTTGGTATAGAGAGTGCTTTAACATCATCTAACTTTGTAAGCTCATTAGTCTTCGATAATGCAGCAAACCTTGAAGGCATCTTTGATTCAATGGTTGTCTCATCGAGAGAATTCCAAACAAAACAATGTGGACACTGTCCTTGCCATTTAGATGAAGTTCCGCCACATTCTCTGCACTGATATGCTGTTTTACTTTTGGCCATCTATATACTCCAATGGGACACGACTTGAGGCGGAGACATTACATAATAGTTCGTACCCGACCGTACCTGAATTCTTTGCGACTTCATCAACAGAAATATGATTCCCCCACATTTCAACTTTTGAGCCTATTGCTGCTTTTTCAATTTTTGACAAATCGACATATAGCATGTCCATTGAAACCCTTCCGACTGTCTTTGTTGTTTTGTTATGAACAAAAATAGGCGTTCCGGTCTTGGCGTGTCTTGGATAACCGTCGCCATATCCACAAGCAACTATCCCGATACGCATACCATCCTTAGCGATAAAATTATCTCCATAGCCAACAGCTTGTCCTTTTTTGATATCTTGAATAGCAATTATTTTACTCACCAGTGACATCACTGGCTTGACTTCAATTTTTTTTGCTGAAATATCATCGAAAGGTGATGCTCCATAAAGCATAATACCAGGCCTAACCCAGTCCAACCTTGCCTCAGGAAACTTATAGAGAGCTGCGGAATTGGCTACTGAGCTACTAAAATTATAATTATTAGTCACCCGATTAAAGCAATCTAACTGTTTTGTAATCCCCTCCTTTTCATCAGCAGTTGCAAAGTGTGTCATCAAAGTAATCTCAGATATATTTGGATTAGCATTTAAATTTTCAATTAAGTAGTCGACCTGATCAGGCGGAAAGCCAAGCCTATTCATTCCTGTATTAATTTTTAAGTGCACATTTATTGGATTTTTGAGCGTCACGTCCCTTAAGTAATCCATTTGCTGATCATTATGTACAACTATATTTAAATTAAGTTTTTCAGCCTGATGAATATCTTCAGCAACAAACAAACCTTCGAGAAGTAATATGGTATTTTTAAAACCAGCTTTCCTAATTTTTACCGCTTCTTCGATAGTTAAGATTGCAATTCCTTCAGCACTTTTGATCGCCTTCACTGACTCTATGAGGCCATGCCCATAGGCATTAGCTTTGAGAACTGCCATTACCTTACTATTTTTTGCAATTTTTTTAACTAACTTTAGATTTGAAGTAAGAGCGCTTAGATCGATATAAGCTTTAAGCGGACGCATAATTTATGTATTTGAGTCATATCCTGGGTTCGCATAATTTTCAAAGCGAGTATATTGCCCAAGAAAAGTCAATTTAACTGTCCCAGTTGGTCCATTTCTTTGTTTTGATAAAAGTATTTCAGCAACACCTTTTTCTGCTGTTTCTGGATTATAAACTTCGTCTCTATAAATAAACATTATCACATCAGCATCCTGTTCAATAGCGCCAGATTCTCTTAAATCGGACATCATTGGTCTTTTATCAGGTCTTGATTCAACACTTCTGTTGAGTTGAGATAAAGCAACAACTGGTACATTGAGTTCTTTTGCTAGAGCTTTGAGCGATCTTGAGATTTCAGAAACTTCGGTGGCTCTATTTTCAGTCGATTGCTCGTTTGCCGATGACATAAGCTGAATATAGTCAATAACAATAAGCCCTAATTTTCCTTGTTGCCGATGAAGCCTTCTAGCCCTTGCACGAACTTCATATGAATTTAAAGCAGATCCCTCATCGATAAAAATTGGGGCTTCATTTAACACGCCCAAAGCATTTGTTAATTTAGGCCAGTCTTCATCTTCTAATTGTCCAATTCTCATCTTATGTTGATCTAATTTACCTACAGAACCCAGTAAACGCATTGTTAGTTGTGCTGCACCCATTTCCATTGAGAAAATAGCTACAGGCAAACCCGCCTCCATCCCTACATGCTCTGCAATATTTAAAGCAAGGGAAGTTTTTCCCATTGATGGCCTGCCTGCAATAATAATCAAATCTCCAGGTTGGAGACCTGCTGTTTTTTGATCTAAATCTGAATATCCTGAAGGGACTCCAGTAACACCGTTGGGATCGTCTAACTGATACAGGTCATCAATTCTCTGAGCAGCCTTGGGAAGAAGTTCTTTTATATCAACAAAACCTAATTTTTCAGAAGTTCCTGCATCGGCTATTTGAAATATTTTTGATTCAGATTCATCAAGTAATTGTTGTGCATCTTTTCCTTGAGGTGAAAAAGCACTCTCTACAATATCTGAGCCAACCTCAACAAGATTTCTCATAATTGATCTTTCACGAACAATTTTTGCATAGCCTGTAATATTGGATGCTGTTGGTGTATTTTCAGCAACAAGCCCTAAATAGGCAACTCCACCAACTTTAGTCAATTCAGCATTCTGTTCTAATGATTCTGCAACTGTGACAATATCTGCAGGGTCATTGTTATCAATCAATTTACTTATATGGGTGAAAATTATTCTATGGTCATTTCTATAGAAATCAGATGCTGAAACTTGACCAGCAATTCTATCAATAGCTTTATTATCAATCAAAAGCCCTCCCAATATTGATTGTTCAGCCTCAATGGAATGAGGGGGTACTTTTAGAGCAGATATTTGATCTTTATCCATAATTTCATTATAACGAATAAAAAAAAGGCTGCCTCATTGACAGCCTAAAAAAATAAATTTATTTTGAAGAAACTACTCTTCGCCTTCAATAGTAACTTTAATTGAAGCTGTTGAGTCATGTTGAAGATCAACCGTTATGTCAAATTCACCAGTTGATTTAAGAGGTCCTTCAGGGAGTCTTATCTCAGACTTCACTACCTCATGCCCCTCTTTCGCAAGTGCTTCAGATATATCGATATTACTTACAGAACCAAAAAGCTTTCCATCAACACCCGCTTTCTGAGATATTTTAATACTTACTCCTTCAAGCTTTTTAGCGCGCTGTTGAGATAGTTTTTCGAGAGCTGCTTGTTGCTTTTCAAGCTCAGCTTTCTTAACCTTAAATTCTTCCATGTTTTGAGCGGTAGCCCTTTTGGCTTTTCCTTGTGGAATTAAGAAGTTTCTCCCAAATCCATCTTTTACATTTACAACATCCCCTAACTCACCAAGGTTTACAATTTTTTCAAGTAGTATGATTTCCATGTTCCCTCCTAATGCTTGTCAGTAAACGGAAGTAAAGCTAAAAATCGTGCACGCTTTACTGCAGTTGAAAGTTGTCTTTGGTATCTTGCTTTTGTACCAGTAATACGAGCAGGTATTAATTTTCCGTTTTCGGTAATAAAATCTTTGAGTATTGATACATCTTTATAATCTACCTCACTAATTCCTTCAGCAGAAAATCTACAATACCTCCTTCTTTTATACATATCTCTTGCCATAATATAAAACTCCTAAAATTTAAATTCAGTAACGTGAAAAATTAATTGCGTTGATTTAAATGATTTTTTATCCATAAAACCAATAAATAAACCTTTTTTCCCAATCTGAATTTCTTTCCTTAATTGTTTATTAATAAAAATTGCATCCACTTCAATGCTAACCTGCTTATCTAAATTCGCTTCTTCTTGGAGAGATTGATGTTCAATTTTAAATCTCTGCACAACTAACCCCGAAGGTGTATGACGAATTTTATCTTCAAAAATGATTTCTCCATCAATTTGAAGTTTATTCACTTATGAGGCATCTTCCTTTTTCTTAGCTGCTGGCGCTTTCTTAGCTGCTGGCGCTTTCTTAGCTGCTGGCGCTTTCTTAGCTGCTGGCGCTTTCTTAGCTACTGGCGCTTTCTTAGCTACTGGCGCTTTCTTAGCTACTTCCTTTTTAGCTACTGGCGCTTTCTTAGCTACTTCCTTTTTAGCTACTGGCGCTTTTTCTTCAGCTACTTCCTTTTTAGCTACTGGCTCTTTCTTAGCTACTTCCTTTTTAGCTACTGGCTCTTTCTTAGCTACTGGCGCTTTTTCTTCAGCTTCAGATTTAGTATTATTTTTGTTTTCTCCAAGAAGTGATTTAGATTTTTCTTCGCCCATCATTGGAGATTCAGAAGTAACAGCAGTTTTTTTAGAAACAACAAGATGTCTAATTACTGCATCATTAAATTTAAAATTATGTTCAAGTTCAGCTAAGGACTCTAAAGAACATTCAATATTCATAAGTACATAATGTGCTTTATGAATTTTTTGAATTGGATAAGCGAGCTGCCTTCTTCCCCAATCTTCTAATCGATGAATATTACCTTTGTTAGCGGTGACAGATTTTTGAATTCTTTCGATCATTGATGGTACTTGTTCACTTTGATCAGGATGAACAATAAAAACGATTTCGTAATGTCGCATATACTCTCCTTATGGTTATAAGCTTCCAACTTTTGTCGTGAAGCAAGGATTAAAGGTTGCTAATTATATTGTCAAAATTGTTTTAAATCAATGTATTTAGCCTATTTAATTTTATCTTGGATGTTGGCCCCATAAATTTTTTCTTTCAAAAACTTAATTTGATCACGTGCATTTGCAGCTTTTTCAAACTCAAGATTTCTTGCAGCTGACTGCATAACCTTCTCAAGCTTTCCGATTTCTTTTATTATTTGTGGTTCAGCTAAATCTTCGTACTTACGGTTTGACTTTGATATCGCTTTTTGTTTTTTAAACTCCTCTTCATCCTGAACACTTTCAATAATATCTTTAACTTTTTTCAAAATACCAACAGGTGTAATATTATTATCCTTATTGAATTTAATTTGTTTTTTTCTTCGTCTACTTGTCTCATCAATTGCTGCCTGCATACTCCTTGTAATACTATTGGCATAAAAAATTACCTTTCCATTTAAATTTCTTGCTGCCCTGCCGGCAGTCTGAATAAGTGATCTTTCAGACCTCAGAAATCCTTCCTTATCAGCATCCAATACAGCAACAAGAGATACCTCAGGTATATCAAGCCCTTCTCTCAATAAATTGATGCCAACAACCACATCAAATTTACCTAACCTTAAGTCTCTTATAATTTCTACCCTTTCGACGGTGTCTATTTCAGAGTGAAGGTATCTCACCTTAATTGAGTGCTCGGTTAAATAGTCTGTGAGGTCTTCTGCCATCCTTTTTGTTAGTGTTGTTATCAATACTCTTTCATTTGCCTCAACCCTAATTTTAATTTCGCTTAGTACATCATCCACTTGTGAATCTGCTGGTTTAATTTCTATCTTAGGATCTATTAAGCCAGTTGGCCTTACGACCTGCTCCACAATGATTGGTGAATGCTTTTCCTCATAATCTGCAGGTGTTGCAGAAACAAATATACATTGCGGCATAATCGATTCAAATTCATTAAACTTTAAGGGGCGATTATCATGAGCAGATGGCAATCTAAAACCATAATCAACAAGATTATTTTTTCTTGCACGATCTCCCTTTGACATACCCCCAATTTGAGGAACCGTGACGTGACTCTCATCAATAATCATTAATGCATTATTTGGGAGATAATTCAGTAAAGTTGGAGCTGGATCTCCAGCTTTTCTTCCAGATAAGTGCCGAGAATAATTTTCAATTCCTTTACAAAACCCAATTTCATTTAACATTTCTAGATCAAATTTTGTTCTTTGCTCTATTCTTTGTGCTTCAAGAAGCTTTCCTTCGGTTGTGTATTGTTTTACCCTCTCAACTAATTCTTTTTTAATCCTCTCGATAGCTTTTAATGTTGTTTCTCTTGGAGTTACATAGTGACTTGATGGGTAGATGGTAAATCTTTTTAACTTATCAAAAAGTTGTCCAGTCAATGGGTCAAAAGCTGTGATAGATTCAATAACATCATCGAATAAGGTGATTCTAATCGCAGTTTCTGAATTTTCTGCAGGAAATATATCTATAACATCTCCTCTAACCCTAAAACAACCCCTTGAAAAATCAAAATCATTTCGATCATATTGCATTGAAACTAGCCGTAAAATAATATTTCTCTGAAGAATTTTTTCGTCAACTTGAATATGAAGAACCATTCCATGATAATCAACTGGATCTCCGATTCCATAAATAGCAGACACTGTTGCAACTATAATTGAGTCATCCCTTTCCAATAGGGATTTGGTTGCTGACAATCTCATTTGCTCTATGTGATCATTAATACTTGAATCTTTTTCAATAAAGACATCTCTACCAGGAACGTAGGCTTCAGGCTGGTAATAATCGTAGTAGGAAACAAAATATTCGACTGCATTTTGCGGGAAAAAATCTCTAAATTCTGAATAAAGCTGTGCAGCTAAAGTTTTATTCGGAGCCATCACGATTGAGGGTTTTCCTGTTTGTGCAATAACGTTAGCTATCGTAAAAGTTTTACCTGAGCCTGTAACGCCTAATAATGTTTGAAATTTTTCATTTTTATTTATACCATCTACCAAACTGTTTATAGCTTTGGGTTGATCACCGGCCGGTTTAAAAGGCTGATTTAAAATAAATGGGCTTTTAGGGAATGTTAAATTCAAAATATCACTTTTTTTTAAAAAATTATTTATTAGTAGGAGAACTTTAATAAATACTACCAGTCTCTACAAGTAATATTTAATTAACAGGAAATTTAAATGTTTAAACTCTTCATAATAATACTCTCACTTAGCGCTTCTATTTCTACTCATGCATTTGATAGAGAAAACCTCATGAAAGCATGGTCATCAAGTGTTGTTATCCGAGGCTATACAGATGATGGGTTAGCTTACGGATCGGGCGTGGTTGTCGCTAAAGACAAAGTAGTAACAAATTGCCACGTGCTCAGAAAAACAAAATCTCCATGGGTTTCTTTCGGTGATACAAGCTTTCCTGTTACTGGTGTGCAAGCAGATAGATGGCATGACTTATGTCTGCTATCAGTCTTCAATCTCCCGGTTGAGCCAGTTCCTTTAGGAAATAGCAAAAATTTAAAAAAGGGTCAGGAGATAGTTGGTATTGGACATTCTGGTGGAGCCCCAGTAGCGTTGACAACTGGTGGGAATGTCATCGCAACATATGATTTTGAAGGAGAAAATATAATTCTTAGCTCTGCGAAATTTAGAATGGGTGCAAGTGGTAGTGGTCTGTTTGACCTGAAGGGGAATCTTATTGGAATTAATACGTTTAAAACTACTGGCTACGGAAATTATTACTCGCTTCCTGCAGACTGGATTAAACCACTTATGAGTATGGAAATGGAAACAGTTTTTCCGATTAATGGTAAAGCTCTTTGGGAAGAGGATGAAGATAAAAAACCATATTTTTTAAAAATTGCTATACCAAAAACAAAAAAAAATTGGGCTGAACTAGAGTTGGTAACTGAAGAATGGGTTGAAAAAGAACCAAATAATACTGAAGCCTGGTATGAGCTTGGATATGCTTACGAAAAATTGAATAAGGTTGCTGAGGCCTTGGTTGCATATGACAAAGCTTTAGAGATCGATCAAAATAATTCTGACGCGCTTCTAAGGGAAGCTGTAATCTATAAAAACAAAGGCGATGAAAATAAGGTTGCTCAAATACAGGCAACATTAAATGATGTTGATCCAAATAAAGCTTGGATACTTAAAAATAATAAATACTAAATTACAAACAAATATTTAATCTAAAAGATTTTTAAAGTAAAATTAAACTTCTTTATAAATAACTGGATTTTTTGTGAGTAAGTTAGTCCTTTCGAAATGTATGGGTCGTATTCAAGAATCGCCCACACTTGCCATCACTGCCAAAGCACTTAAATTAAAATCAGAAGGAAAGGACATTATTGGTTTAGCCGCTGGTGAGCCTGATTTTGATACGCCTGATTTTATTAAGAATGCAGCTATCGAAGCTATTCAAGCAGGTTTCACTAAATATACTGCGGCAACTGGTACTCCAAGCCTAAAAAAAGCGATTGTAACGAAGTTTGAAAGAGAAAATAATTTAACATACGATACAAGTGAGGTTATTGTTGGGACTGGAGGTAAGCAATGCATTTTTAATTTATGTCTTGCTACTCTTGATCAAGGAGATGAGGTTATCATCCCCGCGCCTTACTGGGTTTCTTACACTGATATTGCTGAACTCACAGGAGCAAAGTCAATTGTCGTGTCATGTGGAATCGAACAAGAGTTTAAGATGATTCCATCACAACTAGAAGACGCTATTTCTAAAAATACTAAACTCGTTTTGATTAATTCTCCATCAAACCCAACTGGGTCAGTCTATTCCAGAGATGAGTTAAAAGAGTTAGCAAAAGTTTTATTAAATCACCCAAATATATTGATAGGCACTGATGATATTTATGAAAAAATTAACCTAAATGGTGAACCTTTTTATAATATCGTTATGGTTGAACCAAGACTCAAAGATAGAACTATAATCCTGAGTGGTGTTTCTAAAGCCTATTCTATGACTGGGTGGAGAATTGGATACGCAGCAGGACCTTCATCTATTATTAAAGCAATGGGAATACTGCAATCGCAATCTACATCTAACCCAACGTCGATATCACAAGTTGCTGCAGAAGCTGCACTCAACAGTGATCAATCATGCATTACACCAATGGTTAAAGCTTTTAAAGAAAGGCATCGTTTTGTTGTAAATGCCTTTAACAATATTAAGGGCATAAAGTGTATAGATGCAAAGGGGGCTTTTTATTCCTTCCCTTATGCGCAGGAAGCAATAAATAAATTATTCAATGACGGCAAACTTAAAGAAAATAATGACATCGCTTTTTCTGAATATCTACTTGAGACAAAAGGCATTGCTGTTGTGCCAGGAACCGCATTTGGTGCTCCTAATTACTTCAGAATATCTTTTGCAACATCATTGGATAATTTAGAAAAAGCACTTAAGCGCATTAAAGAAGCAATAGAAGACTAGATTCAATTTAAAAGCTTTGTTAAAATGCACGCTGTTTAAAGTTATTCCTCAATAGCTCAGTTGGTAGAGCACATGACTGTTAATCATGTTGTCCCTGGTTCGAGCCCAGGTTGAGGAGCCAAAAAAATAAAAGGCTTCTATAAAGAGGCCTTTTATATATCAAAAGAGTATGATTAAAATAACTCTGGAGACTGCCAATCAATTTCTTAAAAAAAATATGTTTATTATCAGCAATATGCCTGATAGCTTATTTTTGTTTCCCAGTTACAGGTTACTTTACATTCCTCATTGTCTTTCTTATTTTTGGCATAGTAGACGTGCTGAGACATCAAAACGTAAACAAATTTTTATTAAAAAAATATTTTTTAAGTAAGGGTATCCTTACTTTTATTCTGTCTCCCATAAATTTATTCTCAGATTTAATAAGCAAGGCAAACAGTCATCACTTTAAACTTTCATCGATGCCAAAATCACATCAAGATGAAATTAATGAAATTATTAGGCTTTTTGATAAAAATAAAATACAAATCAAAAAACAATTTCATAAAGAGAAACATAGCAAAAGGACAATGATATTTTATCGTTGGTATGGGAATCAGCTAAATAAGTCTATACCTGACCTTAATAAAGACTTTAAATATATTAAAACAATAGGTGTATCCTTATTTAGAGAGAAAACTAGAACATCAAAACATTTTGGTCCGCTAAGATTAAGTTACCGAGTTTTATACAATTTTAACAAAGTAAAGAATCCCGGCTCATTCATTGAAGTTGATAATGTAAAAAACCGCTGGAAGGATAACCCATTGTTCATCTTTGATGATACCTTAATTCATCAAAGTATAAATGAGGAGGATGATTTGAGGTACTGTGCATTCATAGATATTTTGCGTCCGACCTATTCATATTTCACGCTTAATTTCTTAATGCATTGCGTAAACTTTTTTATGAAATATAGTAAGGGAATTTTTTATAAAAACTGGAAGGTATTATAAAAAAACAGCGTCTATAATTTTCTTTGTCTGTTAATTTCATATAAACAGATGCCTGAGGCAACACTTACATTTAAACTTTCAACTTGCCCCAACATTGGAATTGAAAAAATATCATCACATAACTCCTTTGTTAAGCGCCTCATTCCTTTTCCTTCAGACCCCATCACTATAGCAATAGAACCTTTAAAGTTAGTTTTTTGAAGGGGTTTGTTTGCATCATCATCAGTTCCATAAACAAAAACGTTTGAATTTTTTAGGTATCTGATTGTTCTAGCTAAATTTGTTACAACGACAAACGGGACAGACTCCGCTCCACCACATGCAACCTTCCTTACAGTCGCGTTTAATCCTACCGCATTATCTTTTGGGCAGATTAGTGCATCAACACCCATAGCATCAGCAACCCTAAAACAAGCACCAAGGTTATGTGGATCAACGACACCATCAAGGATTAAAAATAAAAGAGGCTTGTCATAATTTTCTTCAATAATATCTTCAACGGTTACATACTTATTTTGAGATTCTCTCACTAAAGCCACCACACCTTGATGCTTATTGCTAGAAACCATGCCATCAAGTCTATCTTTGGTTGATAAATGAAATTTAACTTCATTTATTTTAATTATCTTCATTAAATCATTTACTCTGCCATCGGACCGTGCCTCATCAATAAATACCTCCTTTACAACCAAAGGGTCTAACCTTATTTGTGAGGTAATTGAATGGAATCCATATATTTTTTTTTCAGTACTCATTTTTTCTTTCTTCGTTTAATTTTTTTCTTGCTTTTTTCAGCCCTGATAAATGATTTTTTAAATTTTTTGGAAGGTTTTTTTTGTGAGCTGATTAATCCTAAATCAATTTTTATTGAATCTAAATCAACCCTGATAACCTTTATCTCCAACCGATCACCAAGCCGATAGGTTAAGTTCGTCTTTTCACCTACCATTGCATGTCTTGCTTTATCGTAGGTAAAGTAATCATTCCCTAACTCAGTGACATGTAAAAGCCCTTCGATATATATATCATCAAGCTCCATAAATAAACCAAAGCCCGTTACGCCTGCAACCGTACCCCAAAAACTCTCCCCTACCTTATCTTGCATAAAGTAACACTTCAGCCAGGATTCAACATCCCTTGTGGCATCATCAGCTGTCCTTTCAGTAGTTGAACAATGCAATGCTATTGCTTCAATATTTTTAATCTTAGGGTTCTTACCATCAAGTTGTGACTTAATTGCCCGATGAACCAGTAAATCAGGATATCTCCTAATAGGCGAAGTAAAGTGAGTATATGCTGAATAGGCGAGACCAAAATGGCCTAGATTTTTACTGCTGTAAGCAGCTTGCTGCATTGACCTCAGTAAAACGGTTTGTAATAAATGTGCATCAGGTCGATTAGCAATTTTTTTTAATATTTCCCCATAATCCTTAACTGTAGGTTCCGATCCACCTCCCAATGTAAGACCAAAATCAAGTAAAAAATCTCTTAGGTTTGTTAATTTTTCTTCTGATGGGGTCTCATGATTTCGGTATATACCATCTCCAGGGTTATCTAATAGATAGTTTGCTGCACAAACATTTGCAGACAACATACATTCTTCTATGATTCGATGAGCCTCATTTCTATAAATGGGTTTTATAAAGTCTATTTTTCCCTTGTCATTGAAGACAATTGAAGTTTCAGTTGAATCAAAATCAATAGCGCCTCTTTTCTCCCTTTTTTTCGACAGAAGCTTAAATAGATTTTGTAAATTCACTAAATCCTTATATGATTTTTCATATTCTTTTTTTAATGTCTGGTCGTTCTTATTGAGGATTTTATCAACAATAGTATAGGTTAGTCTTGCCTTTGAGTTCATTACGGAAGGATAAAATTTATACTTTGTTATATCTCCATTCAAATCAAAAGTCATATCACAGACCATGCACAATCGATCAACGTGCGGGTTTAGCGAACAAAGACCGTTTGAAAGCGCCTCAGGCAGCATGGGTATAACACGCCTTGGAAAGTAAACCGAGTTACCTCTTTCAATTGCAGACTCATTTAACATTGAGGTCTCTTTAACATAAGTACTAACGTCAGCAATTGCAACAACCAACCGCCAACTATCTTTTTTTTGCTCTGCATAAACTGCGTCGTCAAAATCTCTTGCAGACTCACCATCAATAGTTACTAGAGGTAAATCTCTTATATCAATCCGGCCCTTGAAATCTTTTTCCTTTACCTCTTGATCAAAAGACTCAGCCTCATTGATAACCTCCTTTTTGAACTCATAGGGTAGATTATGTTTTCTTAAAGCAATTTCTATTTCAATGCCACTATCAGAGTAATTTCCGAGAATATTTATCACTTTACCCATAGGCTTACTTCTAAAGCTAGGTTGGGTTGTTATCTCTACCTCAACGACATCACCTGTTTTTGCATCAAGATCCAAATCATATGGAATTAATATATCTTGGCTTATTCTTTTATCTTCAGCTGAAACCACTGTCACGCCCTGACCCTGAATAACCCTTCCCACTAAAACCTTATTTACTCTCTCCAATACTTCAACAATCTTCCCCTCCAACCTACCCCTTCTATCCTGGCCTGTTACCTGAACCATGACACGATCTTTATTAAATACTTGAGACATTTCTCTTGGAGATAGAAAAACATCATCCATTTCTTCGTCGTCTGGTATCAAAAAACCATAACCATCAGGGTGACCCATCACTCGACCCGAGCTTAAATTTATTTTTTTTGATATGCAAAGAACATCTTTGCGATTAATTAAGATTTGTCCTTGTCGTTCCATTGCTCGTATTCTTTTTTCAAAAAAAATAATTTCATCATCTTGAATCTCTAAAATTTTTATCAAGTCTAACTTTTTCACAGGAACTCCATGCTCATCCATCACTTGTAGGATTAGTTCTCTGCTCGGTATTGGGTTTTCATAAAGCTCAGATTCTCGAGCTAATTGAGGATCAAGCCTTCTGTTTTGTTTTTTATTTTTCATTGAATGAATAGAGGTTAGGAAGGTTTCGCCCATTACCTTTAAAGTCTAAACCAAAACCATAAACATACTTATTAGGCACTGCTAAGCCTACAAAGTCTGCATGCGTTGATTTTTTTTTATTGATTTTTTTATCGAATAAAACGGCTGTCACTATTGATCTTGCTCCCATTAATTTTAACTCATCTTTTATATTTAGGAGTGTAATCCCCTCATCAAGAATATCATCCAAAACCAGTATAACCTTATCTTTGACAACACTTTTATTTGGCTTATAGATCCAAGAGCAATCTTTTGTTCCTATATTTTGGTGATATCGAGTCACGTGGATATACTCAATAATTGTATTAAATGAAAGCTGTGGAATAAGGTAACCTGCAAATGGAATCGCTCCTTTCATTACGGGTAAAACAGTTACGCAATCTTTTATACCTCTAAAATATTCGTTAATCGTACCTGCAATATTTGAAATACCAACTTTAATTTCATCAGATGTATATAAGACTTTGGAGTTATTTACTATACCCTCAATCTTCATAATAGATTTTTAATAAATCCCTTCAATTCATTTTTAGTCTGATCATCCTTGAGGGCAAATGAAATATTGGCTTTTATAAAACCTAATTTAGATCCACAATCATATCTTGTTCCAGTAAATTCATAGCTATAAATAGGGTTTGTTTTTAATAATAACTTGATAGCATCCGTAAGTTGAATTTCGTTACCTACCCCCACTGATATTTTTTCAAGATAAGAAAATATCTTATTACAGAATATGTACCTTCCTACAACACCAAAACTAGAGGGTGCATTTTCTGGTAAAGGTTTTTCAATAATATTTGTAGTTTTAATAAGTGCATTTTTATCATCCTTAAACTCTATAATTCCATAATTCACTGACTCTGATTTTTTAATTTTTTGTACCGAAACAATTGATGAATTTTCATCCTCATAGCGATCTAGCATTTGCTGAAGAACGCCTTTTTTTGCTTCAATAAGATCGTCTGCCAGTACAACTGCAAAGGGCTCTTTACCAACTGCTTCTTTTGCCTGAAGAATTGCATGTCCAAGCCCAAGTGGCTCTTCTTGTATAATATATTTACATGAAACATGATCAGGGATAATTTTATGCATTTCTGATAAATATTTTTTTTTATCTGTTGTTAGATTTGAAACAGTTAGGTCAGGATTAAATTCAAAATGATCTGTGATGGATTTTTTAGTTTCTCCCGTAATAAAAATTAATTCGGTGAATCCAGCATCAATTGCTTCTTCAACAGCATATTGAATTAAAGGCTTATCATTAATTGGTAACATTTCTTTTGGAATAGCTTTGGTCGCAGGTAAGAATCTTGAGCCTAAGCCAGCGACTGGGAATACCACTTTTTTTATGTTCATATTTAAAAAACTTATATTAGTTACAGGTGCAATTATGCTTGAAAAATGTAAATTTAATCTAATTTATTCCAGTTTGTTTTCTTAACAACATCCTCCTGCCTTTCAGCAACCCATATTTCTCCCTCATCAGAAATTTCTTTCTTCCAAAATGGTGCATCTGTTTTTAGAAAATCAATAATAAATTCACAAGCCTTGAAGGCATTTGATCTGTGCTTACTTGAAACAATTACACCTACAATTATATCCTTAGGTAAAAGCTTGCCTACTCTATGAACAATGGTTACTTCCTGAATATCCCAATGACTTTTGGCACTTTGCACAATATCTTCAAGAGCTTTTTCAGTCATACCTGGGTAATGCTCAAGTTCCATTGACTTTAATTGCCTCTCTTTTGAGAACTCGCGAACATAACCACTGAAACTTACTACAGCCCCCACATTTTCTTTTTTTGAGAACTCTGAAATAATTTTTGAGATAGAAAAGCTATTTTCTTGGATAATGATGTTCATTTACCCGCCCGTTATCGGTGGAAAAATTGCAAGCTCATCTCCCTCATGAATGGGATCTTTCCATAAAGAAAGCTCTTGATTGATAGCTAACTTATACATGTTTTTATTCTCAAACAAGTTAACCCACTCTCCTCCACTTTGTTTACTCATGACCAACAAAAACTCCTCTGCTGTTCTTACTTCTTTTGTTAATGTAATTTCTTTTTGGCTAAACTCAAACAGCTCTCTAAGGGATGCAAAAAATAAAAGTTTAAGATTCATTTTCTTTGCCAATCATAGGCTTTTCTTCGAAATCTAATACATTATTTGAGTCTTGTTCAAGCTCAACTTTCTCAATTTGGGTAAACCTTTGTGTTATTTTTTGACTTGTTATATGTACATCCTGAGCATTTTCATGTGCTTGACGAATGTTATCAGCCAGCTTTTTCATTCTGGTATCAAACCGATCAAACTCTTTACCTAGCTTACCAAGTTCAGATTTTATAATATGCACTTGTTTTCTTGTTTCAACATCCTTTAGAACTGCCCTTGCAGTATTGAGAACGGCCATTAATGTTGTGGGTGAAACTAGCCAAACTTTTTTTGCCATTGCTTCTTGAATAAGTTCAGGGTGATAAGCATGTATTTCTGCAAAGACAGCTTCAGCTGGAAGAAACATAACAGCACCATCAGAAGTTTCATCTGTAATAATATATTTTGACGCGATATCATTGATATGTTTTTTGACATCTAATTTAAATTGTTTTTGGGCTTTAGCTTTATCTATATCTGTTAACTTTACATCAAACATTTTTTGATAATTTTCCATCGGAAATTTTGAATCAACGGCTACTGTTCCTGTAGGGTCTGGCAGAAATAATACGCAATCTGCCCTGACTCCTTTTGAGAAGGTATGCTGAAAACTGTATGAATCTGGTGGTAATATGTTTTTTATTAAACCTTCTAATTGGAGTTCTCCGAATGCCCCTCTAGATCTTTTATCTCCTAATAGCTCTTGCAGACTGACCATGTTGGTTGTTAAGCCATCAATCTTTTTCTGTGCTTCGTCAATCGTAGCTAATCGCTCCATGACACTTATAAAGGTTTGGTTTGTTTTCTTAAATCCCTCATCGAGCCTTTCCTGCACTTTTCCTGTGATGGCCTCAAGTCTTTTATCAACTGATTTAGTCAACGTTTCAACAGAGGCAATTAACTGCAGTGCTGTATTTTTAAGAGAGTTTTGAAGAGTTTCTTGTTGAGCCTTTCCTTGCTCAGAAAGTGTTTTATGTATTTTTTCAGTAATTTCTTCACGAATCTTTGATAAAGCTTCTTGTTGCGATAGCTGGAGGTCGTTTAATGACTTTCTTGTCGACTTTAATTCTTCTGTAACTGTTTTGTTTAGACGATCAGATGATTTATTCAGGCTATCATTGATATCAAGAATCATCGCTCGATGCTTTTCCTCGAGAAGCTTATCTAGATGATTGCCTCCACCAGAACCTCCATAGACTTTCCATAAGATAATGATGCTGACTAATAATATTAATCCTAAGATTATCTCAAGGAGCATTATTTTTTTGAAGCTTCAATAGCTTGCTCAACATCCTGAATAATATCATCGATATGTTCAATGCCCACAGAAATTCTGATCATATCTTCACTAACGCCTGCCAGAGCTAACTCTTCTGGATTAAGTTGTCTATGAGTTGTAGAAGCAGGATGACAGGCGAGTGACTTAGCATCTCCAATATTCACTAACCTCAAAATCATTTGAAGTGCATCGATAAATTTAGTTCCTGCCTCAATACCGCCTTTTATTCCAAAACTAATAATGCCTGATGCTTGGCCGTTCGTAATTTTTTTACAAAGAGCGTTGTATTTATCATTAGGGAGTGCCGCGTAATTTACCCATTCCACTGATTCATGACCTTCTAAATATTTGGCTAGTGCAAGAGCATTCTCGCAATGCTGCTTTATCCTTAAACCCAATGTCTCAAGTCCCTGCATTATTAAAAAGGCACTATGAGGAGAGAGTGCTGCCCCAGTATTCCTTAAAGGAACAACTCTACATCGACCAATGAAGGCCGCCGGCCCTAACGCTTCCGTGTAAACAACGCCATGATAAGAGGGATCTGGCTCATTAAGCATAGGATATTTTTTAGGCTCCTTTGCCCAATCAAATTTTCCAGAATCAACAATGACTCCGCCAATTGTTGTTCCATGACCACCCATGTATTTTGTTAGCGAATGAATCACAATATCAGCTCCAAAATCGATAGGTCGACACAAATACGGAGTTGGGACGGTATTGTCGACTATCAAAGGAATACCATGCTTATGAGCGATGTCTGCAAGCTCTTTTAAGTCAATAATATTTCCCAAAGGGTTACCAATTGACTCACAATATAATGCCTTCGTTTTTTCATCGATTGCCGCATCGATTGCCTTAAAATCAGCACCATCAACCATCTTTACATTTATTCCCTGCTGAGGAAAACTATGTGCGAATAAGTTATATGTCCCCCCATAAAGCTGATTGGTACTCACAATATTATCGCCCGTTCTCGTAATGCACTGAATAGCATAAGTAATTGCAGCCATACCAGAGGCAAGAGATAAGGCAGCAATTCCGCCTTCCATTTCAGCGACTCTTTGTTCCAGCACACCGTTAGTGGGGTTCATTATTCGGGTATAAATATTTCCCTCAACCTTAAGGTCAAATAAGTCTGCCCCATGTTTTGTATCATCAAATGTAAATGAGGTTGTTTGGTAAATTGGTGTTGTTGCTGACTTCGTAGTTTTTTCAGATTCATAACCATGATGAAGTGCTATCGATTCAAGTTTCATATCTTAAAATTCCTTGTAATTGGTTTTAATAAAATTATGCCTTATTTTTTTGAAGCCTCAATTGCCTGCTCAACATCTTGAATAATGTCATCAATATGTTCAATACCTACAGAGATTCTTACCAAGTCCTCACTTACACCTGCTAAAACCTTCTGTTCTGGAGTTAATTGCCTATGTAATGTTGATGCTGGATGACAGGCAAGTGATTTTGCATCCCCCATACTGAGTACTCTCAAAATCATTTGAAGTGCGTCAATAAATTTAGCGCCTGCATCTATTCCACCTTTGAGACCAAAACTAACAATGCCTGATGCCTGACCATTAGTAATTTTTTTACAAACATCATTGTATTTATCCTCAGGAAGAGCAGCATAATTTACCCATTCCACACGATCATGACTTTCTAAATATTTCGCTAACGCAAGTGCATTCTCACAATGTCGTTCCATTCTTACGCCTAGCGACTCAAGACCTAGCATAATAATGTAAGCATTATTGGGAGCTAAACATGCGCCTGTTTCTCTCAAAGGAACGACACGACAGCAACCAACAAATGCTGCGGCTCCAAATGTTTCGGTATATATCACACCATGATAAGAAGGGTCTGGTTCATTCAGCATAGGGTATTTTTTAGGATCTTTAGCCCAATCAAATTTTCCAGAATCTACAATAATTCCTCCAATCGTAGCTCCGTGACCATCTATATATTTTGTTAGGGAATGCACCACAATATCTGCGCCAAAGTCAATAGGTCTACATAAATAAGGCGTTGCAACAGTATTATCAACAATCAAGGGAATGCCATGCCTATGGGCAATATCTGCAAACTTTTTTAAATCAATAATATTTCCTAGAGGATTACCAATTGATTCACAATATAAAGCTTTAGTTTTCTCATCTATAGCTGCCTCAATCCCTTCATAATCAGCTCCATCAACCATTTTCACAGTAATGCCTTGCTTAGGGAAGCTATGTGTAAAACAGTTATATGTTCCACCATATAGTTGGTTTGTGCTTATGATATTATCGCCCGATCTTGTGATGGTCTGAATAGCATAAGTAATTGCAGCCATTCCAGAAGCAAGAGATAAACCAGCAATCCCACCTTCCATTTCTGCAACCCTTTTCTCAAGGACGTCGTTGGTAGGATTACCAATTCTTGTATAAATATTTCCTTCAACCTTCAAGTCGAACAAATCTGCACCATGTTGCGTATCATCAATAGTGAATCCTGAAGTTTGGTAAATTGGTACTGTTGCAGCTTTCTGGTCATTTTTTTTTGATTCATAACCGTGATGAAGTGCTATTGATTCAAGTTTCATTGGTATATTCCTAAGGTTGTTTTTATAATAAATAATAACAGAATTACAACATAGATTTAACTATGGTGCTTAATGACTGAGGGTTTAACTTTTCAAATAAAAATAAAGAAAAAGTTTAGACTAATAATTGGATTTTAGCCGTTGGAAATTTTTTTTCTATCAGCGCCTTAGTTGAAGCACTTACCCTTATTTTAAGTGTAATATTTTGATCAAAGTTACGATCTAGTATGACACCTTTATTATCAAGTATTACTTTAGAAATAAAATCTAAACTACTGTATTTAAAGAATAATATATAATCATGTAATTCAATAAAATTATCTAACCTTGAGGCCAAAATTGCTTTTTCGCCTGCCTGACTGTAGGCTCTTGCAAGACCCCCCTTCCCTAAATTTATGCCACCATAATAACGAACAACCACGAGACCACCATTGATAATTTTTTTAGATTCTAAAATGCTGATTAGTGGCCTTCCGCCTGTCCCGGATGGTTCACCATCATCACTAAAATGAGGTTCGATAGTATTTTTTTTGATGCGCAAGCCATAAACAGCATGGCTTGCTGATGGGTTATTTATTTTTATCTCTCTCACTTTATCTAAAAAGCCTTCTCTTGAATTTGCGATAACGCTATATCCAATGAACTTTGACTTATTTACGATTAACTCAGATTGCTCTTCTGAGATTAATATACGCATATTTAGCTTAGACCTTCGATCTCTCCACTTGAGTTGATTGCAATACCTTCACTCGCTGGCTTTAGTGGAAGCCCTGGCATCGTCATTACACTGCCGCAAATAGCAACAATAAATCCTGCGCCCCTTACCAACCTAATCTCTCTAATGGTTAATGTATGATCTAAAACAGCACCAATCTCTTTAGCATCTCCTGAGAATGAATATGGCGTTTTTGCAATACATACAGGAAAATGAGCATATTCATCCTCGATAAGATTGAGCTGCTTTAAAGCCTCATCTTCAAACATCACATCTTTAGCTCGGTAAATATTTTGAGCAATTGTATTTAATTTGGATTTAATAGAATCCTTTGTGTCATAAAGATATTTAAATTGATTTGGTTTGTCGACAAGATTGATTGCCTCTTTAGCTAATAATTCTGCACCTTTGGAACCCTCCCCCCAGTGCGAACATAAGATAGCCTTGAAGCCTAGTTTCTCTACTTTTTCTTGGATAAGTTTAATCTCTTCATCGGTATCCGTTTTAAAGTGATTGATTCCAACTACTAAATTTAATCCATAATGTTGACTGCAATTTTCGATATGGCGCTCTAGGTTAGCGAAGCCTTTTTCAAGAGCATCCAAGTCCTCATTGTTAAGATCTTCTACTTTTTTGCCGCCATGGTATTTCATAGCTCTAATGGTAGCAACGATAACAATCAAGCTTGGCTCGAGGCCTGTTTGTCTGCACTTGATATCAATAAATTTTTCTGCCCCTAAGTCAGCACCAAAACCTGCTTCTGTTACAACATATTCAGCCATATTGGTTCCTAGCTGGGTAGCAATATATGAGTTACAACCATGCGCAATATTAGCAAAAGGACCGCCGTGAATTAGTACCGGGTTATGCTCTAAGGTTTGGACCAAGTTTGGCATAAAAGCATCTTTTAACAATGCAGCCATTGCTCCTTGCGCCTTTAAATCTTTTGCATATATCGGCGATTTAGTCTTATCAAGATTTTGAGCTACTTGAATTTCGCCTAACCTATTAGTCAAATCTTCTAATGACGAGGCTAAACAAAAAATTGCCATCACCTCACTTGCTACAGAAATATCAAACCCCCCTTGATATTGATAACGTGCGTTATCTATATTTACCTTTCTTAAGGATCTATCATTCATATCCAACCCTCTCTTAAAAGTAATTGCATCAAGATCAATCCCTAGCTCATTTCCATGGTAAATATGGTTATCTATTAAGGCTGAAAGAAGATTGTTTGCTGAAGTAATTGCGTGAAAATCGCCCGTAAAATGAAGGTTGATGTTTTCCATTGGTATTGCTTGAGCATATCCCCCCCCTGTAGCACCACCTTTCATACCAAATACAGGACCCAATGATGGCTCTCGCAAACATGCCACGACACTTTTACCTTGACTTGCGAGTGCATCTGTTAAACCAATAGTTGTTGTTGTCTTACCCTCACCCGCAGGTGTTGGGCTCATTGCAGTGACTAGAATTAGCTTTGCCTTCTTTTTTTCTTTATGACCCAATTCTTTTGAATTAATTTTTGCCATAAATGGGCCAAAATTAATTAATGCATTTTGAGTGATATTTATTTTTTTTGCGACGTCTTCAATTTTTTCTAAGTGAGCACTTTGTGCTATTTCTAAATCTGATTTCATGATAGTAATTTATTCCCTAAAATTGTTTAATTAAAAAGTGATAATTAAAGTTAAATAACGTCAAATCTTTTATTTGATTGATCGTGATTTAATTATCAGGTTTTAAAACAAGAAGACTTTTGGTCATGATTTGTTTTTTGAAGACTTTTGGTCATGAATTACATTGACCGTAGTTAACAATGGATAATGTTATGTGAACAGTCTTAAATTAAGTATATAGCAATATTTAAGATTCATCAATAGACTAACTTATTGATTATAATAGATATTTTTTAATAAAAAAAGATATTGGAGTAATTTATATAATTAAAGTGATTTTTTATTCAATATTTTTTTTAGTTCTTTTTTGCTTGTTTGCGGGATAAACATACAGATGAAGTCAGAGGTATATTTTCTTAAAAAATTCTCACGTCTAATCCCAATATAGGTCGTACTAAGAGGGAATAAATGACTGACATCTCTGCTGACCATTGGATGGTCAGTAGTTGAGTCATAAGCCATTTCAGCAATTAATCCTATGCCCATGTTCAGACTTACATAGGTTTTGATGACATCAGCATCAATCGCGGTCAACATAATATTTGGTTCTATATTGGCATTTTTAAAAACTTCAGAAACAATTGTGCTTCCAGTGAACGCATAGTCATAAGTTATCATCGGATATGAGGCTAAATCCTCCAAAGTAATTCGCCTTGCTTTTGTTAATGGGTGATTTTTTGGCATTACAATACAACGATTCCATTGATAACAAGGTATGGTATGTATATCTTCACTTAAATTAATGGACTCCGTAGCAATACCTACATCGGCCTCACCACTGATAATCTGTTCAGTAACTTGCGACGGATTACCCTGGTGGATATTCAAATTAATTTTTGGATATTTTTTTACAAATTCTTCAACGACCTTTGGAAGTTTGTATCTTGCCTGGGTATGTGTTGTAGCAATTGTAAAAGTACCTTGATCTTTTTGTATATATTCCTCTGAAATAACTTTAATATTGTTTGACTCTTGAAGTATTGCCTCTATAGACCCCAAAACTTTTTTTCCTGGATCAGTCAAGCCAACGAGCCTCTTACCATTTCTTTGGAAAATTTTAATTCCAATCTCCTCCTCTAGAAGCTTAATGTGCTTACTTACACCAGGTTGAGAAGTGTTCAAAATCTCTGATGCTTTTGAGATATTAAATTCAGATTGAACAATTTGAGAAATACATCTAAGTTGTTGTAATTTCATATTCTTAAAAGTTATATAAATAGAATTTATTATTATTTTATAGTATATTAAAAACTGTTATATTGCATGCAATTTTACAAATTTTCTTCAAATTATTTATCGTGATTTTTGAATATATTATTTCTGGTTTTGTAGTTGGGACTCTTGTTGGATTAACTGGTGTTGGTGGTGGGTCACTAATGACACCATTACTTGTATTATTTTTTAAATTCCCAACTGCTATTGCTGTTGGAACAGATCTTTTATATGCGGCTATTACTAAATCTGCAGGAGCTGTATCTCACCATAAACTAGGTAATGTTGATTGGAAAATTGTTAGGAATCTACTCCTTGGCAGCCTACCGTCATCTTACCTAGTAACTTATTATCTAAAAGATATTGACCTTTACTCATTGCAAAATGTTGAAATAATAAACTTCTCACTTGGAATAGCGCTTATTTTAACTTCAATTGCAGTTTTATTTCAGCCAATAATTATTAAAAAGTCCGTAAAGCAGAAATTGAAAACAAGCCTAAATATAAATGTACTTACCGTTATATTGGGCATTTTTTTAGGAGCCGTTGTTACATTGACTTCGGTGGGCGCAGGTGCAATTGGAGTCACAGCCTTGCTTTTACTTTACCCTAAAATACAACTTAGGAAAATTATTGGAACTGATATCGCCCATGCTGTACCATTGACCCTTTTTGCAGGTATCGGCCATTATAATTTAGGTACAGTAGATATAAATTTATTGATAGCCCTTTTAATTGGTTCTGTTCCCGGCGTACTATTCGGCAGTAAACTGAGTGTAAGAATAGATGAAAAATTCTTACGATTCATATTGGTTATAATTCTACTTATTGTAGGTATGCAATTAATGTTTAAGGCAAATTATGTATAAGTACGATTCATTAGATCAAACACTCGTAAATGAAAGAGTAAATCAATACGAGGGACAACTCACACGCTTTTTAAATAAAGAATTAACCGAGGAGGAGTTTAGACCACTTAGGCTTCAAAACGGTCTTTACATCCAAAGACACGCCCCTATGCTTAGAGTTGCGATACCCTATGGCTTATTATCTTCAGCTCAACTTACAAAGCTTGCTGATATCGCAGATAAGTATGACCGAGGTTATGGTCATTTTAGTACTCGACAAAATATTCAATTTAATTGGCCGAAGTTAGAAAATACACCTAAAATTTTAAGAGAGCTTGCCACGGTTGAAATGCATGCAATACAAACATCTGGAAACTGTATCAGGAACATTACCACCGATCAATTTGCAGGGGTTACACCCGATGAAATCATTGATCCCCGTTACTTAGCAGAAATTATAAGGCAATGGAGCACCTTTCATCCTGAGTTTGCTCTGCTACCAAGAAAATTTAAAATTGCGGTAACTGGTTCATCAAAAGATCGCGCGATTGTTCAGGCACACGATATTGGACTTGAAGTTTTCTCTGACAAAAATAATGAAATGGCGATCAAAGTATGGGTTGGTGGTGGTCTAGGCCGCACGCCTATTCTAGGATCAGTTATCAGGGAAAATTTATCTTGGAAACATATACTCACTTATTGTGAGGCAATTCTTCGCGTCTATAACCTTTATGGACGAAGAGATAACATGTACAAAGCAAGAATTAAAATCTTGGTTAAGGCTCTTGGTATTGAAAAATTTAAACAATTAGTTGATAAGGAATGGGCTACAATTAAAAATGGCCCAAATACGATAGATAGTAAAGAAATTAATCGAGTTAAGGCTTTCTTCTCTGAGCCAAACTACAAGACTGATAAAAAAGATGATCTTAAAAAACACACTACAAATAAATCTTTTACCCAGTGGTTATTGAGGTGTACGCATAGGCATAAAAAAGAAGGTTATAGATCGGTGACTTTGTCACTCAAAAGCAATGAGCAGGCACCTGGGGATGCAACATCAGACCAAATGAGAACGGTTGCTTCGCTAGCAGATCAATATAGCTTTGGTGAGATTCGTGTCTCTCATGAACAAAATCTTATCTTGTCAGATGTTTCGGAAGATAATCTTTTTGAGCTTTGGGAGAAAGCAAAAGTTAAGAAATTAACAACCCCTAATATTGGTTTACTCACTGATATTATTTGCTGTCCTGGTGGTGACTTTTGTTCACTCGCAAATGCTAAAAGTATTCCAATAGCAAAATCTATCCAAGATATCTTCGATGATATGGACTACCTTCACGATATAGGCGATATAAATTTAAATATTTCCGGGTGCATGAATGCTTGTGGCCATCATCATGTTGGGCATATTGGTATTTTAGGAGTTGATAAAGATGGTAGTGAATGGTACCAGTTGACACTAGGTGGGAATCAAGGAAATTTTGCAAGTATCGGTAAAGTGATAGGGCCCTCTTTCTCAGAAGAAGAAATGCCTAAGGTCATAAAAAAAATTATTAATACCTATGTTAAAAATCGTCATCCGGATGAAGTCTTCATTGATTGTGTTTCACGAATAGGACTTGAGCCATTTAAAGAAGAGGTTTACGGGAAAAAGGAAAAGACTGTATGAGCTCACAATTAATTAAAGATAATAGCATCGTAGATGATGATTGGCAGCAAATAATGCCTCCAGAGACTGAGATAGAGGTTAAAAAGCAGGCGGGCAAGGTTGTAATTTTCAAACTCACAGGGGAAGACTCATTAACAAGTGAGCAAATTGAAAAAACGCCAATTCCTAAAGAAGGAAAGCTATTGCTACCAGTTAAGGTTTTTTTGCATCATCAAGATAATTTGAAGAGCAGAATATCAAACCAGGAAATCGGAATCTGGATAGAAACACATGAAGAAATTGATAGCTTTATAAATCAAATTGAAGATATGCATAATTTACCTTGCATTGCAGTAAGCACAAAAAAATTTGCAGACGGTAGAATTTTTTCAATAGGGAATCTATTGAGGATGAAATATAAATATAAAAATGAACTAAGAGCTATTGGAGATGTGTTAAGGGACCAACTATTCTTCCTTAAGAGATCGGGTTTTAATAGCTTTCTAATTAGAAAAGATAAGGATGCCAAAGACGCATTATTAGGCCTGAGTGATTTCACCACCCCTTATCAGGGTGCCGTTGATCAAACAGAACCGGCATGGAAAATAATTAACAGAAATTAAATTTTACGATGGATAACTTAGTACAAATTAATAAAGAATTTAATAAAAAAACACCTGAAGATATTGTAGAGTGGGCATTTGCAGAAACAAAAAACCCTATCCTAACAACAAACTTTAGACCCTACGAGGTTGCGATACTCCATCTATGCACCAAGCTCATGCCAAAATTAAAGATAGTTTGGTGTGACTCCGGTTATAACACCAAGGCTACCTATCTTTATGCTGAAAAAATTATTGGTGAATTGAGTTTAAATATAAAATTGTTCACTCCACTTCATACCTCAGCCTTTAGAGAGGCTGTAATGGGTGAAATGCCTGAAATTGATGATCCACGCCATGAATTATTTACAGAGCAAGTAAAACTTGAACCCTTCAGGAGAGCGATGGCAGAAATTCAACCTGATTTATGGATTACAAACTTAAGAAAAGGGCAAACAGAATTTCGTGACGGGTTAGATATTATTAATAAAACTGAATCTGGCTTATTAAAAATAAGTCCCTTTTACCACTGGACAGATAAAGACCTGGATACTTATATGGAAAAATATAAATTAGTGAATGAATATGACTACTTTGACCCAACAAAGGTGGATGAAAAACGTGAATGTGGCCTCCACAATAGAGAAGGTAAGTAATGAAAAATAAATTAAGTCACCTTGACTGGCTAGAATCGGAAGCAATCCACATAATGAGAGAGGTAGCTGGCCAATGCTCGAACCCTGTTTTACTTTTCTCAGGTGGTAAGGATTCCTTATGTCTTCTCAGAATTGCTGAGAAAGCTTTTAGGCCTGGTCGCTTTCCATTCCCACTTATGCATATTGATACAGGCCATAACTATCCTGAAGTAATTAAATTTCGTGATAAAAAAACTAAAGAGCTGGGTGAAAGACTAATAGTGGCATCATTAGAAGATTCTATGAAGAAAGGCACGATCGTCTTAAAGACACCCAATGAGCCAAGGAATAAATATCAATCAATTACTTTGCTAGAAGCTATTGAGGAAAATGAATTTGACTGCTGCATTGGTGGAGCCAGGAGAGACGAAGAAAAAGCGAGAGCAAAAGAAAGAATTATGAGTTTTCGTGATGAATTTGGTCAATGGGATCCAAAAAATCAACGCCCAGAATTATGGAATTTATATAACGCGAAGGTGCACAAAGGTGAAAATATTAGGGCCTTTCCTATATCTAATTGGACCGAGATGGATGTCTGGCAGTACATAGAAAGGGAAAATTTAGAGCTTCCAAGTATCTACTTTGCTCACAAGAGAGATATTGTAAAAAGAAATGGGGCAATTGTCCCTATCACTGACGTTACCCCCCCTACCCCTGATGAAAAAATAGAGAATATGATGGTTCGATTTAGAACTGTGGGTGATATTACCTGTACAGCACCGGTCGCAAGCTCAGCAGATTCAATCGAAAAAATAATTATGGAAACTGCTTCAACGGTGATCACAGAGAGGGGTGAAACTCGTTTAGATGATCAAGTATCAGAGGCCTCTATGGAGCAAAGGAAAAAAGAAGGATATTTTTAATGAATGATATGAATAAAAACAATTCGGTTTTAAGGTTCATGACGTGTGGTAGCGTTGATGATGGAAAAAGTACCCTGATAGGTAGGCTTCTGTATGATACGAAAACTATCCTAACGGATACTTTAAGCCAAATTGAGAAGACCTCAAAGAAAAAGGGTATGACAGTACTAGATTTATCCTTAATTACAGATGGGCTTCAAGCCGAAAGAGAGCAAGGAATAACTATTGACGTGGCCTATCGATATTTTAGTACCGGATCGAAAAAATATATCATTGCAGATGCACCTGGCCATGAGCAATACACAAGAAATATGGTTACTGCTGCCTCGACTGCTCAACTTGCGATCATCCTCGTTGATGCCAGAAAAGGGATGTTGACACAAACAAGACGCCATTCTTACTTAACAAAGCTTGTTGGGATTAAAAATATCATCGTTGCGGTCAATAAGATGGATTTAGTTAATTATGATGAAAATGAATATCAAAATATATGTGAAGAATACAATTCTTTTGCATCTGCTATTAAATTAAATAAACCAGAAGCAAACATAAGCTTTATCCCCATGTCAGCTTTAAATGGCGATATGATTGTTGATAGAGGAGATTCCTTAAGTTGGTATAAAGGGGCAACGCTCTTAGAAACACTTGAAAATATTGACTCTACAGAAGAAACAAAAAATTCACGGTTACGATTCCCTATTCAGCTTGTTTGCCGACCTAGAGATTCAGCTAATGAAGCACTGCATGACTTTAGAGCTTTTATGGGAAAAATCGAGTCAGGCTCATTAAAAGTAAACGACAAAATAAAAGTGCTCCCATCAAGCTATGAATCAACCATCAAAGAGATTCGTATTGGAGAGGAGCTTATTTCTGAAGCAAACTATGAGCAGTCGGTAACCCTATCACTTAATGATGAAATTGATATTTCTAGGGGGGATATGATCGTTCAAAAAGATGACAACTTAATAAGCACTAAAAAATTTACAGCGAACGTTTGTTGGTTATCTGAATCAGATTTAAATATTAATAGAACCTATTTGATTATGCATACAACCAGATTATCTAAAGCAAAAATTTCAAGTATTAATAACAAAATTAATATAAATACTTTGGACAAGGAAAGGGCTAACGAGCTTAAAACTAATGATATTGCTAATATTAATTTCAAGTTAGCTCAACCCTTAATTGTTGATCAGTATGAACAAAATAGAAGTACCGGTGCATTCATCATCATCGATGAGACTACCTACCATACGGTTGGTGCCGGCATGATTGAAACCATAGAATAATATTACAAAATAATTTAAAATTCACTTTTTAAAGGATATGAAAAATGACGTATGTAGTAACACAAAGTTGTATTAAATGTAAATACACAGACTGTGTCGATGTCTGCCCAGTAGACTGCTTTGTTGAAGGACCTAATTTCTTGGCTATTGACCCTGAAGAGTGCATCGATTGCACATTATGTGTGGCCGAGTGCCCTGTTGAGGCAATCTATGCTGATGATGATGTGCCTGAAGACCAACAAGAATTTATTGAAATCAATGCAAGATTATCTAAGGTATGGCCGATCATTACCTCAAGGAAAGACCCTTTACCAGAAGCTGAAAAGTTTTCTACAATAACTGATAAGCGATCTATGTTAATAGAGAATGAGGGGTAAAAGTAATGTTTCGTAAAAATAAAATTTTTAGTATTATATTTTTGTTACTGATATCTTGTGGTGGTGCAAAGTTTGTTCAGGAATCTCCTGGTTCAAGCGATGTAAATTTAGTCACAAGCGTTGATCAAAATAAATGTGAGTTCAAAGGTGAAGTAAGAAACAAAGTAAAAGGATACTCTGACTATAACGACATTTCGAAAAAAAACTTAATTCAACTAGGTAAAAATGCTGCAGTTGAAAAAAATGGTAACACTATTATAATGTCTCAATACAAACAATATAGAGGAACGCAGTCAGCCTTGTTTAAGATCTATGTTTGTAGATACTAATTTAAAATTTGGAGGAACTTATGTTGAGTAACAAAATTATTATAACTGCTTTGGCACTCCCTTTTCTAATTGCCTGCAGTACATCATACGTAAAAGAAGAGCCAGGTTCAGAAAATGTAACTATTGTTGACTCAATTGACCAAAACAGCTGTGTACTAAAAGCTCAAGTTAAAGTTAGAATGACAGGCTATGCGGAACGAAGAGATGATTACACTATGCAAGATGAGATTCGACTAGCTAAAAATGCTGCTGTTGAGCAGGGTGGAAATACTTTGTATATGATAAGTGATCCTGAAGATGGAAAAGGTACACAATCAGGTGTTTACCAAATCTATAACTGTAGTTAAGAATATTTAGAACTTAGATCTATAAGCCCAAAGTTTTGTTCGGGTTATGCAAAATAACCCGAATATCAATATAAGAAATAATCCTAACGATAAGCCAAATGTTGAGAACCAACAAATTGGCACGATTACGCCTGCTACTGCAGACGAAAAAAACATTTGCATAAAGGCTTGACCTGAAGCCGCAGTACCTCTCGCTTTTGGAAAACAATCAAGCGCAGCGATTGAGATAATTGGCATAATCGCAGCCATACCAATGTTATAAAGGGCTATGAAACCTATATTAAATGTCGGGTTATTATCAAATAAATAACAATATATTAAATTTGATAGCGCAATTAAAAACATCCAAAAATAACCAAGCCTTGCTACTCTCGATGGATTGATTACACCTGCTGTTTTTTTGGCAATAAACGAACCTATGATCATGCCGCAGACGGTTGGAACGAATAAGTATGCAAACTGTTTTTCAGTAAAGCCTAACAAATCAATCAGGAATATTGGGCTTGCAAGCACGTATAAAAAAAAGGCTGAAAAATTTGCTGAGAGAGATAGTATTAAAAGTAAAAATTCCTTATTTTTAAATATTGTACTATAGCGAGTTGCAATTGATTTTATGTCAAATGGAAGCCTATCTTTTAAAAGCATCGTTTCAGGTAATACCCTTGAGCTAAAGTAAATAGCAATTCCTGCGTAAAGAGCTAGAAAGATAAATATACTTTGCCATCCATAATCAAGTAAAAAACCACCAAAAATAGGTGCTACTGCAGGGGCAATTCCAAATATTATCTGAATAGTTGCCATTACTCTTTGCGCTTGTGCACCCTCATAGAGATCACGAACCATCGCACGAGCCACGACATTTCCTGCACCTCCTCCAATTCCTTGAAGAGCCCTAAAAAACCATAATTGTTCTACCGAAGTAGCTACAGCACAACCAATTGAGGCAAAAAAGAATAAAGTCAGACCCCATTTGATGGTGGTAATCCGACCAATTGAATCAGATATTGCACCATGAAATAAAGTCATGATGGTGTAAGGGATAAGATAAAAGGTCAAGCTTTGTTGAACATAAGCAGGTGTTGACGATAAATCAGTTGCGATTATATGAAAGCCGGGTAAATATGTATCAATTGCAAATGGAGCGAGGCTTGCTAATACAGCAAGTGCAATGACTTTTGGGTTAAGAAAGAGATTCATGCCTTTAATTATAGATTAATTAAGGTAGAGCATGGAATTTTGCTAATCTCTCTTTTTCCTCTCCTTCAGAAATTTTCTTAGAATTTTTATTTGACCTAAACATTATCGGTTTGGCTTTAAGGCCAGGATTTTCAGTGTCTTTTATTGCTTGATCTATTAAATGGCGATTTGGTGACTTTGAACAAACTGGATCAGCACTCTCGGCATCACCGGCTAAGAGCATTGCCTGACACCTACAACCACCCAAATCATTTTCTTTTTCAGAGCATGATCTGCACGGTTCCTTCATCCAATCAGTTCCCCGAAATTTATTAAAAGCGGGTGAGTCATACCAAATCTGTTTTACATCTGTATTTCTTACGTTAGGAAATTCTAAATTAGGGATTACTCTCGCTGAATGACACGGCAACACATCTCCATTGGCAGTGACAATCATGAATACCTCTCCCCAACCATTCATACATTTTTTAGGTCGATCATCGTAATAATCAGGCACCACAAAAAATATTTTCATTTTATTGCCGATACGCTCTCTGAATTCATTTGTCACTTTTTCTGCATGCAGCACTTGTTCTTTTTTTGGCATAAGCTGATCTCTATTTACCAATGACCAACCATAATATTGGGTGTTTGCTAGCTCAATATAATCAGCTCCTAAACCCTCAGCCATTTCTAAAATCTCCTTAATATGATCAATATTATATCTATGCAAAACGACGTTAAGGACCATCGGGTACCCCCTATCTTTAATCATCGCTGCTATTTTTTGTTTTAATTTAAAAGTTTTCGTATTGGTTATAAAATTATTTATTTCTTCTGTGATGTCATGCATTGATAATTGAATATGATCAAGACCACCATCTTTTAACGCATCGATTCTTTTTTCATTCATCCCAGCGCCAGAGGTTATTAAGTTACTGTAGTAACCAAGCGAACTCGCTTCAGTTACAATTTCTTCAATGTCTTTTCTTAAAAGAGGTTCACCTCCCGAAATTCCAAGTTGCGCTGCGCCCAAATCTCTTGCTTGCCTTAGAATCTTAATCCAAGATTCCGTGTCTAGCTCATTTTGAGTATGCTTATCAAAATCTGTAGGGTTATAACAAAAAGCACATTGAAGTGGGCACTGATAGGTTATTTCAGCAAGCAACCAAAGCGGTTGCATTGCTGTTGTATTGCTTGAAACTCCATTATTTTTTTCAGCCATTTTTAACCTCTTAATTAGTCTTTTCTATCCATGCTTTCTCAAGAGCCATCTCAATCATACCAATAATGTCCTTATCGATACCATCGGCATCTGGAAATTTTTTAGTTAGCGCTTCAGTGATTTTTTCAACAGAAAGGTTATCGTTAACCAAATTTAAAACTTCGCCCGCACCACCATTTAACTTAACCATACCCTCTGGAAATAAAATAACGTAGCAATCTTGAGCTTTTTCCCACTGAAATCTGTGATGTGGAGCAATTTTATAAATATCTTCTGGTTTGATTGTCATTTTATTTAGGTTGCCTCATATAATCACGATCATCAACTTTGATACTTGATGATGCTAACATAATTGAATCTGCAATAACCCATAGAACGTTAATTTTAAATTGTAGTATGTCCAATGCTTTTTCTTGCATTTCTCTTGATGTACTAAAATAATCCAAAGTTACCCCAAGCCCATGCTCGACATCTCTTCGAGCCTCAGTTAATCTTTTTTTAAAGTAACTCAAACCTGACTCATCAATCCATGGGTACATTTCAGGCCACGAACTAATCCTTTGTTGATGTATGTGTGGGGCAAATAATTCGGTCAGTGATGAACAAACAGATTCTTGCCATGTTCTTTGTTTCGCAAAGTTGATGTATGCATCCACAGCAAATTTAACGCCTGGGCTAACTCCCTCCAGAGATGTTACTTCTTCTCTTTTCAAACCAACCGCACGCCCTAAATTTATCCATGCTTCAATACCTCCCTCGGCATCACCCTCACCATCATGATCTAAAATTCTAACTATCCACTCTTTCCTTATCTCTTTCACTGGGCAATTTGATAAAATTGCTGCGTCCTTCAACGGGATACTTATTTGATAGTAGAATCTGTTCATCACCCAACTTTGCAGCTGTTCTTTTGATAATTTACCCTCATACATCATCACATGAAATGGATGATAAATATGATAGCCCTTCCCTTTCTCTCTTAACTTATCTTCAAACTCTTTTCTTGTCCAAGGTGCTGACATTTATATTCCCTTTATAAAATAATATCCATCCCATCGTAAGAGACTTCGATTCCATTTTCCTCTAAAAGTTTACGCTCATCAGAATCTTCTCTTAAAATTGGATTTGTATTGTTAATATGGATTAAAATTTTTCTAGGCTTTTTCAGAGAGTTAAGTGTCTCCATTATTCCGCCCTTACTCGATTGATCGAGATGACCCATTTCACTGGCTTTTTTATTATTAATTCCATGCTTTGACATTTCATCGTCCGTCCAGACTGTCCCATCAATAAGCACAACATCTGCATTTTTCATGTAGTCCAATACATGATCTTCAATGACACCGAGTCCTGGGGCATAAAAAAGATTTTTACCCTTTTGCGTATCTTCTATTTTATATCCAACATTATCGCCTGGTACCGTATTATGCCTATGTGGTGAATATGGTGGCGCTTCACTCTTTAATGGAACTGCAGTGAAAATAAGATTATCTGCTTTAGGAATTGTGTAGCTACTTTGATCGGTTTGGACCTCATGCCATTTTATACCCCTGAAATGTTCAAGGATGTTAAAGATAGGAAAGCCTGTTGTCATATCTTCATACACCTCCTTGGTGCAGTAGATATCCCAAGGTTTATCATGCTCTCTTAGGATTAATAGTCCTGTTGTATGGTCAATCTGTCCATCGGTGATAACAATTGATGTTATTCCTGTATCTCTAATTTTTCTTGCTGGTTGAAGTGGTGGGAATGATTCTATTTGAGCTCTAATATCTGGTGAGGCATTAAATAAAATCCAATCTTCATCATTAGAACTTACTGTTATGGAAGATTGGTTTCTTGCCTTAAGGCATGGATTTTTTTTTCGAAGACCAGCGCAGTTTTCGCAATTACAGTTCCATTGTGGGAACCCGCCACCAGCGCCTGAACCTAAAACACGGATATGCATTTTTTTCCAATCATTAAAATTTATTATGGTGAATAATGGATGAGAAATTAATTCATAGACAGGGGAAAATGTCTAAAAAAAACTCATGGATATCATGAGTTACTTAGATATATCTCTTCCTAAAATATTTGCAATAGCGCTAAGTTCTTTCATTAGTTTTTGTAATTCTGTTGGCGTTATTGCTTGGTCAGCATCGCACCATGCCTCACTTGGGGTAGGGTGCATTTCAACAAGCAGTCCATCTGCTCCAGCAGCTATTCCTGCCCTAGATAAAGCAGCAACCATCCAGGCCTTTCCGCCCGCATGTGAGGGATCTATAATCACAGGAAGGTGAGTTTCTTTCTTAAGTACAGGTATCGCAGTCACATCTAAAACATTTCTATAGTACGTTTCAAAAGTCCTGATACCCCGCTCACAAAATATAATATTATGATTTCCACCTGAGGCAATATATTCAGCAGCCATTAGCCATTCAGATATTGTGGCAGACATACCTCTTTTTAATATAACAGGCAATTTTAATCTTCCAACTTCTCTTAATAATTCGAAGTTTTGCATGCTCCGTGTGCCAATTTGGATCACATCAACCTTTTGCTCTAAAAATTTATCTAGGTGTCTGACATCTAGAAGCTCAGTAACTATAGGTAAACCTGCATTATCTGCAGCTTCTCGAAACATCTCTAGGCCTTCAAATCCAGTCCCTTGAAAACTATAAGGACTTGTTCTTGGTTTGAATGCTCCACCTCTCATAATCTTAACCCCTGCCGCTTTTACACCTTCAGCTGCATTTTTCATTTGATCAGGAGTTTCCACAGAACAAGGGCCCGAGATAACTTGTATATTTTTTCCGCCAATTGGGTGACCATTAATTTCAATAACAGTATCTTCAGGGTGCCATTCTCTTGCAACTATTTTATATGGCTTAACTATCCTTAGGGCCTGTTCTACACCAGGAAGGTTGTCTAGGAGCTTGGGGTCTAAGAGTCTCTCATCTCCAACAGCACCAATGACCGTTTTTTCTGTGCCTTTTGAGATGCTTGCATCTAAGCCTTTCTCTTTTATTCTTGAGACAACAAAATTTATTTCTTCGTCCGTTGCTGAGTTGTTCATTACAATAATCATAATTATCCTATTACTTAAAGCTTTTTAAATATTCAATAAAAGTATCATTTTCGTTTTTAAGACCTATGCTCACCCTCAACCATGAGGTCATCTCATAGTTTTGAATAGGTCTCACAATAACGCCATTTTTCAACAAATGCTGATAATACATCATTGCTTTTGTTTCGTCTCCTAAATTAAAACTAATAAAATTTCCATACGAGGGAACATATTTAATTTTAAGTGCCCTAAATGCATCTTCTAGCTGTAATCTGCCTTGGTCATTAATAACCCTACTTGTGTTAATGAAGTCATCATCCCCGAGAGAGGCTATAGCAGCAGCTTGAGCAATACTATTTACATTGAAGGGCTGCCTGACCCTATTCATTAAATTAATAACTTTTTTACTTCCAACACCATAACCAATTCTTAATCCAGCTAAGCCATGCGCTTTAGAAAAACTTCGGGTTATTAATAAGTTTTTATAATCTGCAAGCCAGTTAAAAGCAATTGATTTATCCTCATCTCTTAAGTATTCATCATAGGCTTCATCAAGGACAATCAAAATATGTTTTGGTACTTTAGATAAAAAGGCTGATATTTTTGATTTTTCAATCAGATTTCCCGTAGGGTTATTTGGATTGGCAATAAAGATTAGTTTCGTCTTCTCTGAAATGAGCTTTATGAATTCGTCTAAGTTATGACCAAAGTCTTCCATTGGCTTTGCTTTAACGCCAATACCACCAACAGCATTCGTTACTATCTCATAGACAGCAAATGCATGTTTTGAGTATATAACCTCCTCTCCTGGTGAGATAAAAGTTCTTGCTGCAAGCTCAAGGACATCATTAGACCCGTTGCCCAATATAATTTGGTCGGAATTTATTGAAAATTTATTGCACAGAGATAGTTTTAAATAATATCCATTTCCATCTGGATATCTATGAGATTCATTGATACTCTCATCAATTGCAATCTTAGCTTTTGGACTTACACCAAGCGGATTTTCATTTGAAGCGAGTTTTACAATTTTATTTGGAGATATTCCAAGCTCCCTTGAAACTTCCTTTATTGGTCTCCCGCCTTCATAGGGCTCCAATTCAGCAATATATTTTGGAGTAGTTATAGCCATAGATAATTAAGATTTAATTTTTTGGATAAGATCCTAAAAATTTCATGAACGAAGATTTTTTTTCAATATCCTTGAGGCATAATTTAATTTTAGAATCATCCCTGTGTCCTTCAATATCAATAAAAAAAACATATTCCCACATACCAATCCTTGAGGGTCTAGATTCTAACTTAGTTAAACTAACTTTTCTTGAGGCGAATGGTTGTATTAAATCAACAATCGCACCCGGTTTATTTTTTGTAGCAACCACTATTGATGTCTTATCGTTGCCTGATGGTGAAATCTCTTGGTCAGATAGAATTAAGAACCTTGTGGTATTGTTTGGTTCATCTTCAATATGATTTTGTAGTATATTAAGTTTGAATAGACTGGCTGCCCTAGCACTCGCAATAGCAGCAGAATGCTTCTCTTTTGATGCGATTTTTGCACCTTCTGCATTACTTAACACTGTAATTTTCTCAGCGTTAGGAAGGTTGTTGGCTATCCAGTCATGACATTGAGCTAGTGATTGACCATGGGCATATATGCTTGTTATTTTTTTTAAATCCTTAGATTTTGATATTAAGCAGTGATGAACGGGTAATGTTATCTCCCCACAAATTTTCAAGTCTTTCATCAACAATAAATCAAGAGTTCGGCTAATGCCGCCCTCCGTCGAATTCTCTATCGGAACAACACCATATTGTACTTTTTCTGATTGAACATTATTAAACACCTCATCAATACTGCTTGTTGGTATTGATTTTACATTTTCACCGAAATGCTTGATGGTTGCTTCTTCACTGAATGTGCCAGATGGACCCAGAAATGAAATAGCTAATTTTTTTTCTAATGCTCTACAATTTGAAATAATTGCCTTATAAATGTTTGTAACGCTATCATTTGAAAGTGGGCCTTTATTTTCTTTGATAAGCTTTGTTATGACCTGGGCTTCTCTTTCTGGTTTATATATAACACCATCATCTTTTAGGAGTCCAATTTCTTTTGCCAAGAGCCCCCTGCTAGATATAAGTTCTAAGAGCTTTTTATCAATATCATCAATGTTTTGCCTTAATTTTTCTAATTTTTTTGTCATGTATTATTTTTTTTAAAATCTTTCATAAACTCAACTAAACATTCTACCCCATCAAATGGCATAGCGTTATATAAGGAGGCTCTTAAACCTCCCACTACCCTATGTCCTTTTAGAGCATACAACCCCTTTTCCTCTGCTGTAGCAACAAATTTTTTGGTTAAGTCATCTTTTACTAGTCTAAAGGGCACATTCATTCTAGATCTATTTTTAATTTCAATATCATTAATATAAAAATCATCTGCATCAATGAAGTTGTATAGATAATTAGATTTTTTAATATTTAATTCTTCCATTTTTTTTAAGCCACCCAATTTCAAAAGCCACTCAAAAACCAATCCAGCCATATAAATACTAAATGTAGTAGGAGTGTTAATCATTGAATTATTCTCTGATTGGATTTTCCAGTTTAAGGTTGATGGAGTTTTTTGGTCTGCGAATGCAAGTAAATCATCCCTAACTATTACTAAAGTTAGTCCAGAAGGGCCAATATTTTTTTGCGCTCCAGCATAGACCACTCCATAATCATCAATATTCACAGGTCTTGATAAAATCGTTGAAGACATGTCGCAAACTAGAGGAACTGCTCCTATTTTAATTGAATCAAGATACTCAACGCCATGAACGGTTTCATTTTGACAAAAGTGAACATAAGCGTCATTTTTATCAAAATTCCAAGATCCAACACTAGGCGCTTTTTTAAAGTTACTTTCCTCTGATGATCCCGCCAATTTTATTGTGCCAAAAGGTTGGGCATCATTATAAGTTCTCTTTGACCAATATCCTGAAACAACATAGCTTGCTGACCCGCTGTTAAGTAAATTCATTGGGACCATGAAGTTTTGAGTAATCGCACCCCCTTGTAAAAAAAGGACCTTATAGTTATTTGGTATTTTAAGTAAAGTTCTTAAACTTTTTTCAGCTTTTTCCACGATTGGAAGATATTCTTTACTTCTGTGGGACATTTCCATTACGGAAATTCCAGTCTCATTAAAATTTAAAAATTCTTGCTGTGCTTGCAACATTACCTCTTTTGGAATCATTGCTGGTCCAGCAGAGAAATTATATTGGTAGCTCATCTTGATTCATTTCAATTTGTTCTGGTTCTACTATCTTGGCTAATCCTGATAGCTTCTCATCTTTGGTTAAGTTGATTAATGTCACACCTTGCGTTGCTCTTCCTAGCTCTCTAATTTCCGAAACACGGGTTCTTATTAATACCCCGCCAGTGGTAATTAACATGATTTCATCGGAATCACCAACTAATCTTGCAGCAACTACAATGCCATTTCGATCGCTTACCTGAATTGCTTTAACACCTTGTGTACCTCTACCAGACTTTCTAAAATCAGATAAGACTGTTCTCTTACCATAACCATTTTCTGTTGCAACTAACACAGATTCATCTTCCGAGGACGCAATGAGAAGTGAAAGAGCTTGATTTTCATCTGGAATCTTCATGCCTCTTACACCTCTTGCATTTCTCCCCATACTTCTAACACTATTTTCATCAAACCATACTGCCTTACCACCATTGGAGACAAGGACGATATCGTTTTCCCCATTAGTAATTTCAGCGCCAATTAAATAATCTCCATTATCAAGCTTGATTGCGATGATCCCGTTCTTTCTAGGATTCGAAAAATCAGAGAGAGGTGTTTTCTTGACGGTGCCCTTAGAAGTTGCCATAAAAATAAACTTATCATCAACAAAGTCTTTGACTACCAGTGTTGCATTTATTTTTTCTCCAGGCATTAAGGGGAACAAGTTTACAATTGGCTTACCTTTACTTACCCTGCTTCCCTGAGGAACTTCATAAACTTTTAACCAATAAACCTGACCTCTGCTTGAGAAGCATAAAATATTGTCGTGCGTATTGGCAACAAACATCTGCTCAATGAAGTCATCTTCTTTTGCAGTCATTGCCTGCTTTCCTCGCCCACCTCTTCGCTGAGCGCGATATTCATCAAGCACTTGGGCTTTTATATAACCTGTATTAGATATAGTAACGACTAAGTCTTGAGGTGTAATTAGGTCTTCGATTGATAAATCAAATGCATCCTCAATAATCTCACTCCTTCTATCATCAGCATATTGAGCTTTAATTTCATCAAGTTCTGTTTCAATTATCTTAGTAACTCTCTCAGCATTTCCTAATATATCTAAAAGGTCACTTATTACTTCAAGAATATTTTTATATTCGCTAACAATTTTTTCTTGCTCAAGCCCTGTTAGCCTTTGTAATCTGAGTTGGAGTATTTCTTGAGCTTGGTTATCAGAGAGTTTATAACCTTTTTCTGTAAGGCCAAATTTATCAGATAAGCCATCAGGCTTTGAGAGACCTGTTGTAGTTTTTTGAAGCATACCCTCAACTACAGTTGATTTCCATGTTTGCTTCATTAATTCAATTTTTGCTTCTGGAGGCGTCTTTGCGGATTTAATAATTTTAATCATTTCATCGACATTTTCTAACGCCACTGCCAAACCTTCCAAAACATGCCCTCGGTCTCTAGCCTTTCTTAAGTCATAAACAGTTCTTCGTGTAATAACTTCTCTTCTATGCCTAAGAAAGGCATCTAGAATTTCTTTTAAATTTAGAAGTTTTGGCTGTCCATCTATTAGGGCAACCATATTCATACCAAAGCTATCCTGAAGTTGAGTTTGTTTGAACAAGTTATTAAGCACAACATCTGGAATTTCACCACGTTTTAACTCAATCACAACTCTCATCCCTGATTTGTCAGACTCATCTCTTAGGTCCGAGATTCCATCAATTTTTTTACCATTTACAAGTTCGGCAATTTTTTCAATAAAATTCTTCTTATTTACCTGGTACGGGAGCTCATCGACAATAATAGCCTCCCTTTTTCCCCTATCAAGCTCTTCGATATGGGTCCTTCCTCTCATCACAACCCTGCCACGTCCTGTTCTATAACCATCTCTTACACCAGATATTCCATGAATTATTCCTGCTGTTGGAAAATCTGGAGCTGGTATTTTCTGGATAAGTTCGTCTATAGTAATTTCGGGTTTCTTTAAAAGTTCCTTCAATCCATCAATAACCTCTGTCAGGTTATGTGGTGGTATGTTTGTTGCCATACCTACAGCAATTCCAGAGCTTCCGTTAATAAGCAGATTAGGAAGCTTTGTTGGCATGATAAGAGGCTCATACTCTGAACCATCATAATTAGGACCAAAATCAACTGTCTCTTTTTCGATATCAGATAATAGTTCATGGGATATTTTGGACATTCTAATTTCGGTATAACGCATTGCCGCGGCATTATCTCCATCAACAGAACCAAAATTTCCTTGGCCGTCAACTAGCATATATCTGAGACTGAAATCTTGTGCCATCCTAACAATGGTGTCATAAACTGCCGTGTCTCCATGTGGATGATATTTACCAATTACATCACCTACAATTCTTGCAGATTTTTTATAGGGTCGATTAAAACTATTGCTTAGTTCGTGCATGGCATATAAAACGCGTCGATGTACAGGCTTTAATCCATCTCTGACATCAGGTAAAGCTCGCCCAACGATTACGCTCATTGCGTAATCCAGGTACGATTTTTTCATCTCTCCGTCAAGGCTTACTGGGATTGTTTCTTTTGCGAATTGATCATCCATAATTTATAAATTCTTTGGTTTACTTTAAAAAATATTTTACCATGTATAGCATGGCCACTAAGTGCAAATGTTCACTTAATATTTATTTAATATCTGCTTTTATATCATCAATATCCTCAAGGCCAACTGCAATTCTTATGAGGTTGTCAGTAATTCCTGCGAGATCTCTTTGGTCTTGATTTAACCTTGAATGCGTTGTTGTTGCGGGGTGAGTTATCGTAGATCTGGTATCACCTAAATTTGCTGTTATTGATAATAATTTGGTGTTATTAATTAAACTCCATGCCTCTGATTTTCCACCCTTGACCTTGAATGAGACGATACCGCCACCAGTAGTTTGTTGTTTTTTTACTAATTCAAACTGAGGATGTGAATCCAAACCAGGATAGTAAACATGTTCAACATTTTTATTTTGTTCTAACCAAACCGCTAATTTATTTGCATTACTTGAATGGGCATCCATTCTTATCTTAAGCGTTTCAAGCCCTTTTAAAAAAACCCATGCATTAAAAGGGCTCATTGATGTCCCACCCGACCTTAAAAAACCCCTTACTTTTTTCATAAGATAACTATCACCTAAAACAGCCCCTCCCAGGCATCTGCCTTGTCCATCAAGATACTTGGTTGCTGAATGGATTATTATATCTGCTCCGAATCTAGTGGGAATTTGATGAGCCGGGGTGCAAAAACAATTATCTACAACCAATAAACTTTTATTTTCATGGGCTAGGTCTGCTAAAAATTGGATATCACATACTTCCATGAGAGGATTCGAAGGAGTTTCAACAAAGAAAAGTTTTGTATTTTTCTTTAATGAATTCTGCCACTCATTTTTACTTGAAAGAGAAACGTAACTAACCTCCAGTCCCCATTCAGATAAAATATTATCGAATAACTTAACCGTGGTACCGAATACACTTCTAGAGACAATTACATGGTCTCCCGATTTACATAAACTCATGATGCATGACAAAATTGCTGACATCCCCGTTGAGGTAGCAACACATTCCTCAGCTTCCTCAAGGACAGCCAGCCTATCTTCAAACATCTTAACTGAGGGATTAGTAAATCTAGAATAAACATTACCTGTTTCTTGATTCAAAAATCTTTCAGCGGCCTGTTCAGCACTTTCGAAAATAAAACTTGAGGTTAAATAAAGAGATTCAGAATGTTCGCCCTGGCTTGAACGTATTGTCCCAGCTCTGACGGCATTTGTTTCAAATTTACTACTTCGTGATTTTTTTTTATTCATTAGCTTCCTTTTTAGCTTCTTTTTTTAGTATCGGGTGGAGCAAGTTGGACTAAATTCACCCAAAATAACTTAAATTAACTTAAAATTATTTACTTTATCTCTATAAATTATACAGCCTTACAAAACACAATAGCAAGGTGTTCTTATGCAGGCTCTTCCTCTTCAGATGTTGGATCAAGAATTAAATCAAGTTGAGATGTACTTTTTGATGGCTCATTCAAATTTTTATCTGACCTTAGCATTTCGATTCTATTAAGATAGGCATCATCAATATCATTAGTAACATATTTCCCATCAAAACATGAGCAATCAAAGTCTTCAATTATATTTCCCTCTTGGAGAATGTTTCTCTTAAGCTCCTCAAGATCTTGGTAAATTAGAGCATCGGCTCCAATCTCTTTGCAAATTTGCTCATCATCTTTATTAAAAGCTACCAGCTCGTCTCGAGATGGCATATCAATCCCGTATACGTTAGGATATCTTACTGGTGGAGCAGCAGATGCAAAAAATACATTTTTTGCCCCAGCATCCCTAGCCATTTGAATTATCTCCCTTGATGTAGTCCCGCGAACAATTGAATCATCTATCAAAAGCACATTTTTGTCTTTAAACTCAACTTTAATTGGATTAAGTTTCTGTCTGACAGATTTTTTTCTTAATTCTTGACCTGGCATAATGAAAGTTCGTCCAATATATCTATTTTTAATGAATCCCTCTCTAAATTCAGCGTTAAGCACGAGTGCTACTTCATGTGCGCTTGGCCTGCTTGTATCTGGGATGGGTATCACAACGTCTATGTCAAGATCTGCCCATTCACTCTTAATTTTTTTAGCAAGTGACCTGCCCATATTTAATCTTGTTTGGTAGACCGATATATTATCAATCATAGAGTCCGGACGCGCTAAGTAAACATATTCGAATATACAAGGTGTTTTCTTGACCACATCACAACAAATTTTTGAATAAAAATTTCCATCGAGGTCAATAAAAATTGCTTCTCCAGGCTCTACATCTCTGAGTAATTTAAACCCTAAAATATCAAGCGCGACTGTTTCAGAGGCAACAACATATTCTGGACCATCTTCAGACTGCTTTATTCCAATAACTAACGGTCTAATTCCATGAGGATCTCTAAAGGCAAGCAGCCCGAAGTTATTTATCATTGAAACTACAGCGTAAGCCCCTTTACATCTCTTATACACAGAGCTAACAGAATCAAAAATAATATCTGACGTTAATACATTTTTTTTTGTTGATTTTTCAATAGCATCGGCTAAAACATTTAGCAACACCTCTGAATCCGAGTTTGTATTGATATGCCTTAAATCTTGTTTAAACATATCACCCTTCAGCTTTTCAGAATTAGTCAAATTTCCATTATGCCCAAGGACTAAGCCGTACGGTGAGTTCACATAAAATGGTTGCGCTTCTGCAGCAGAGGAAGATCCTGCTGTGGGATACCTAACATGTCCAATGCCAATATTTCCTGATAAATGCCTCATATGTCTCGTATGAAAAACATCTTTAACGAGGCCATTATTTTTGTACATTTTAATTCGACCATTATCACATGTCGCTATGCCGGCAGCATCTTGGCCTCTATGTTGAAGGACTAATAATCCATCATAGAGCATCTGATTTACAGGGCTATTTGAAACTATTCCAATTATCCCGCACATATAATTCTCATCTAGATTGAATTCTCTTCATATTTTACATTGTTAACCCAGTCCTGGGGCAAATAAGGAAATGTTTTTTCTACTAAAAGTTTTATAAGAACTATTGAATTTGCATGTTGCCATGATGCTTCTTCAGCGTAGGAGGTTTTTTCAATAACAAAAATCAATAAATAAACAACAATAACTCCTCTCAATATACCAAACAATCCACCGAGAATAATATTTGATGCGCCTAAGCCAATTTTATGAATAAACGTACTTAAAAATTTTATCAATATAGATGAAACAATTAGAACGAAAATAAAAATTAGAACAAAGCTACCAACATACTTTATAGAGAATTCAGCTTCAAAAGGAAGAAATATAGCTACACTTGAAGAAAAATAATACGCCACAAAGAAAGCAAATGCCCAGGCCATGAGGCTGAGTAGCTCCTTAACAAAACCCCTAAAAAAACCAAAAATTAAGGAGGCAAATAAAACTAGTAAAACTATGATATCGATAAATGACATAAATCTATGGGTGCTTTCTGATAAAACCAGATAAATTTGCCTTCTTAATTTCTTGAAGAATTAAACGCGCCTGTTTTTCATTTGAAAAAAATTCTGTTGTAAGTCTTATTTTTAGCTCATCATCGATTTTTATTGCTTCTGTATTTGTTTTGTAGCCCATTAAATTAACTTGATCTTTCACTCTTTTCATATTTATTTCATCCGAAAAAATACCTAACTGAACTGTAAAGCCTTTTTTTTTTGAAGAATTATGTTCAGTTGTTTGCTCTTCTTTTGCAGGCGAATTCTTACTTTCAAACTTACTGATTACATTTTCAGAGGCAGCATATTGCTGAGTTGTCTCTAAGAAAGAAATTTTTGGGTTACTCTTCATGGCTTCTGTTTTAGTTTTTACAAAAAAAATAGATAAGGAAAATAAAATTATTAAAATTATTATCGCGCCCACAAGCCTTCTCTTCGCTCTCTTGATAAGAAGAAGGTTGGTTACTGAGTCTTTTGAATTTGACATATTGAATTATCTTTTAAAATTTCACTTACAATAAAAAAGGAACCAAACGCTATTATATTATCATTATCATCACTATTTTTGTATGCGGCCGAAAAGGCCTTTTCAGTATTTTTAAAAGAATGATAGGTGACATCCTTTCTCTGCTTTTGAAGTGATGAAATTATTTCTTTTGCTTGTAATGCCCTAGGTGAATCAATTTCTGAAATATACCATTCATCTACATAATCAATAAATTGCTCAGTAATGTCCATGATATTTTTCCCTTTAAGGAGTGAAAAAACACAACGAACTTTTCCTTTAAGCTTTTGTTTTATAAAAAATTGATTTAATGATTCAGCAGATTCTTTGTTGTGAGCAACATCTAAAATGATGAATGGATTTTTATTTATACAATGCAACCTACCAATTATATCTGTTTCTTTTATACCTTTCTTTAAGCTACTTTGAGTTATTGGATACTTTTTATAGATAAGCTCAACAACCCTTAGAGCTCCAGATAAGTTTTGAAGTTGTGTTTTACCAAAAAGCTTAGGTAATGGTAGGTTTAAAAAATTTTTTCTTTGGCCATAGAAGTCTATTTTTGAGCCATCAACCTTTATAAAATAGTCAGAATTTAATTGCGATAAAATCGCATTAGAGGTATCTTTAAATTTTTTTAAAAATGCTTCCTTATTATTAAAATTTAAAATAGCATTTTTATTTTCCCTAAAAATCCCTACTTTTTCTTTAAATATTTTTTCAATGGAGTCTCCTAAAAACTCTTGGTGATCTATTGATACAGAGGTGATTAATGAAACTTCTGGATCGAAAATATTCACAGCATCTAGTCTACCTCCTAATCCTACCTCCATTATGGCAATGTCGATATCACTCTCAACGAATATCAACATTGCTGCCAATGTAGTCATTTCAAAATAGGTTAATGGTATATTTTTTCTTGCCTCATTAACCCTAAATAGAGCATTAACAATTTCTTCATTTGAGCAAGCAGTCTTATTAATCCTAACTCTTTCATTGAATTTAAAAAAATGTGGTGATGAATAACTTGCGACTTTATAGCTAGCACCATGATAAATAGATTCAAGAAAAGCACACGTAGAGCCTTTACCATTTGTCCCACCAACCATTACGATGGGGAATGATTGTTTTATGTTTAAATTTTTATAAGCTTGACGGACACGATCAAGGCCCAGCTCTATTTCATCTATGGTAATTTGATCAATGAAATCCAACCATTCATCAAGAGAGTCTGACTTATTTAACCCACGAGTCACTTCAATTTTTAAGGTTTACAATAAGGTCTGCCAATGTCTTTCTTAACTGCCTTCTGTCCACAATCATGTCGATAGCACCATGGGTTAACAAAAACTCAGACGTTTGGAATCCTTCTGGTAATTTTTCCCTTACCGTCTGCTCAATAACTCTAGGGCCAGCAAATCCAATTAATGCCTTTGGCTCGGCAATTATTATATCTCCGAGCATTGCAAAGCTGGCTGAGACTCCGCCCATAGTTGGGTCGGTCAACACTGATACAAAAGGTTGTTTTGCTTTGCTTAACTTTGTTAAGGCAGCACTAGTTTTTGCCATCTGAAACAAAGATAATAATCCCTCTTGCATTCTTGCACCTCCGCTTGAGGAGACACAGATGAAAGGACATTTAAACTTAATTGCGGTATTTACTGACTCTACAAACTTTTCTCCGACAACTGAGCCCATTGACCCACCCATAAATTTAAATTCAAAACATGCAATTACCACTTCCAATGACTCTAAATGCCCCTTAACTGTAACTAATGCATCATTCTCATTAGTTTGTTTTTGAGATGATTTAATTCTATCTTTATAGGGTTTCGAATCCTTAAAAGATAATGGATCAATAGGTTTAATATCTTTTCCAAGCTCTATCTGGTCAGGGGTATCTAAAAGTAAACTAATTCTTTTTCTGGCGTTAATGCGGTGATGAAAATCGCAATTAGGACATACGTAGTTATTTTTTTCTAAGTCGGTACCGTATAAAACTGTTTGGCATGACGGACATTTCTGCCACAGTCCTTCAGGGATATTTTTCTTAACCTTTCCTAAGATATTCTTGATTTTTGGAGGGATTGCTTTTTTTAACCAGCTCATATGTATTTAAGCACTCGAGGAATCAATTGCTGTCTTCATGCTATGCATCAATTTTTTTACATTTGGAATAATTTCAACTTTGTCAGACTCTTCAATCTCTTTGACAATCCTACTACCAATAACAACTCCATCTGAGATTTTGGAAACAGCTTTTGCCGTTTTAGGGTCTCTTACCCCAAAACCTACCGCTACAGGAAGGTCTGAATATTTTTGAATATTCTTTACATTTTCAGATACTTGCTCAATATCAATATTCGCGGCACCTGTTACCCCTTTTAGTGAAACATAATATAAAAAACCTGATGCTTGCTTTGCAATTAATTTGATTCTATCATCCTCTGTAGTAGGGGAAAGCAAAAAAATACTGTCAATTTCTTCCTCATTCAGTCTTTTAACAAACTCCCCAGACTCCTCGGGAGGATAATCAACAGTAATAACCCCATCTATCTGTGCCTCTTTGATTAAACCAATAAAATTATCTACCCCAATAGCTTCGATAGGATTTGCATATCCCATCAATATTAAAGGTGTTTTTTTATTTGTTTCTCTAAAACTTTTTGCAAGTTTTATAGTATCTTTAATCCCAACCTTATTTTTAAGCGCACGCTCACTAGCTCTTTGAATAACTGGTCCATCTGCCATTGGATCTGAAAAAGGAATACCTAATTCAATCATATCGGCCCCATTTTCAACCAAAGTATTCATTAATGCGACTGTATCATCTGGAGATGGATCACCAGCAGTAATAAAAGGAATCAGAGCACTTTTATTTAAATCTTTTAATTTTTCAAATGTAATTTTTATTTTCGACATATTATAAAGAAATTCCTGAAATATTAGCTACAGTATTAATATCCTTGTCGCCTCTTCCTGATAAATTAACCAAGATAACTTCCTCTGGTGACATATCGGTGGCCAATTTTTGCGCATAAGCAAGTGCATGGCTTGTTTCCAGTGCTGGAATGATGCCCTCTACACGACATAAATTATGAAAAGCTTCCAGAGCTTCATCGTCTTTAATTGCGACATAGCTTGCTCTTCCTGAATCTTTAAGCCATGAATGTTCAGGTCCAACGCCAGGATAGTCAAGACCCGCAGATACGGAATGTGTTTCAATTATTTGGCCCTCAGAGTTTTGCATTAAGTAAGTTCTATTGCCATGAAGAACACCTATTTTACTTTCTGATGTCAGGGGTGCTGCATGCTTTCCAGTCTCAATACCTTCGCCTGCTGCCTCAACACCAATTAACTTCACATTCTTATGTTCTATGTAGGGATAAAAAATACCCATAGCATTTGACCCACCCCCGACACATGCTATAACAGCATCTGGTTGTTTGTTTGCAATTTTTGGCATTTGGACCAAACACTCTTTTCCAACTACAGAGTTAAAATCTCTTACCATCATCGGGTAAGGGTGCGGTCCTGCAACCGTACCAATAATGTAAAAGGTATTTGAAACATTTGTCACCCAATCTCGTAAAGCTTCATTAAGTGCATCCTTTAATGTCTTTGAACCACTTTCAACAGGAACTACAGTCGCACCTAATAATTTCATTCTATAAACATTTGGAGACTGCCTTTTGACATCCTCTGAACCCATATAAACAACGCATTCAAGACCTAATCTGGCCGCAATTGTTGCTGTAGCTACACCATGTTGCCCTGCACCTGTTTCAGCTATAACTCTTGGTTTTCCCATTCTCTTTGCTAACAATGCCTGTCCAACTGTATTATTTACCTTGTGCGCCCCTGTATGATTTAAGTCTTCTCTTTTTAAATAAATCTTAGCGCCACCTATTTGGTTTGTAAGTCGCTCTGCAAAATATATAGGACTCGGTCTTCCAACAAAATGTTTAAGGTCGCTGTGAAATTCTGCTAAAAATTCGGGGTCATCTTTATATTTTGAATACATTTCTCTGAGCTCATCGAGAGCCTCGATAAGCGTTTCAGCTACGAATGTTCCTCCAAACTGACCGAAATGTCCTAATTCATCAGGTAGATCATAGGGTTGCATCATTTACTCCTATCATAAATTCTTTCATTTTTTCTTCATCCTTCACTCCCTTAATACTCTCAACACCGCCACTCACATCCACACAAAATGGTCTTACTGTTTTAATTAGGTCTGAAATATTCTCAGAATTTAATCCACCCGCAATAATGATTGGGAGACTTAACTTCTTAGGAATCTTTTTCCAATCAAAAACTTCACCAGTTCCACCTTTTAATTTTTCACTAAAAGTATCAAGTAAGAGTGCTGATGCAGATTTATAATCTCTACAACATTCTAACAAATTAATGCCTTCTTTCATTGTTATTGCTTTAATATAAGGTAAATTAAATTGATTACAATATTCCTCAGACTCATTCCCATGAAATTGTATGAGATTAATTTTTGATTTGCTAATTGAATCTCTAACGAATTCTGCATCAGCATCCACGAACAAACCAACTCGCAAAATAAAAGGGTGGAGAGATAAAATAATTTTTCTAGCTTTAATAGGGTCTATGTATCTTGGGCTTTCTTTGTAAAACACAAACCCCAGTGCATCAACTCCTAAATCAGAAGCAAGGATCGCATCTTTCACATTTGTAATGCCACAAATTTTTACTCTCGTTCTCAATATATTAAACAACCTATGTATTAATGCTTATTTTGTTGTTACTCTTTGGTAATCCCCACTTGGAATCATACCTAATATTAGTAAGATATAAACCATTTGGCGAAAAAGTTGCTGGCACTAAACGTCGGTCATTTTGTAGTAAAAGAAAATCAATATGATCAGCATCTATAGACCCATAACCCACCTTAATAATTGTGCCCATCATATTTCTCACTTGATGCTGTAAAAAAGCATCAGCAACGAATGTAAATAAAAAATAATTTTTGTGTTGTTTTACACTTATTTTTGAAATCGTTCTAACCGATGATATAGCTTGACATTCTGAGGATCGAAATGCATTAAAATCATGTTTTCCTTTAAATTTTAACAAAGATTTTTTCATCAATTCAAGATTTAAATTATAGAAAGACCATCCACAGTAATGACTCATGATGGCAGAATTAATTGATTGATTTAAGAGTAAATATTGATACTCCCGGCCTTTGGCAGAGAACCTTGCATGAAAATCAGGAGAGACTTCATACGCCCACTTAATTCGAATTGAATGTGGTAGAAATGAATTAATACCTTTTACCCATGAATTCATGGGTCTTTTTAAATTAGTATCAAAATGAATTATCTGCCCTAGAGCATGAACGCCTGCATCAGTTCTTCCTGCTGCTGTAGTTTCTATATTTTCATTAGTTATAGAAAAAATAGCTTTTTCAATTTCGCCTTGAATTGTTTTTATTTTGGGTTGTTTTTGCCAACCAGAAAAATCTTGGCCGGCATACTCTATTGAAGCTGCTATTCTCATTTAGCTTATTACTAAAGATTAACTATTAATTTTTTTTGTTCATTGATGCGATGTATCGATCCGTAGGCTTTGAAGGCTCTGCTGATTTGCTTGAAATCTCCTCATGCCCCATTTGATTGCTTGAATTTAGATCTAAATTTTCATTAAATAACATTGATGCTTGACGTTTTTTTCTTGAAAGAATGATTAATAAACCAATTAAGGCTACTAATAAAAGTGCTAGGAGAAGCGTATGCAGGGTAGTTAACCCTAGCTCTTCCTTATCTTTGATAATTACCTCGGTAATATTGTCATCAGCACTTGAAATAGATGATTTGAATGTTTTTGTGTTGATTTCAACGCTAGGCTCTTTGACAACAAGTTCTTTTAAAGGCTCTGCTGGCTTAACTTCTTTTACAGGCTCTGCTGGCTTAACTTCTTTTACAGGCTCTGCTGGCTTAACTTCTTTTACAGGCTCTGCTGGCTTAACTTCTTTTACAGGCTCTGCTGGCTTAACTTCTTTTTTCTTATTTTTATTTTTAATTAATTCCCATGAGTCGTTATCTATTTTTAATATCTTTGAAGCATCCACATGAGAAAGATCTTCATAATATGCTCTATTTGGAAGTATTAATTTGTTACCAACTTCCAACCCGTTAATATTGTTATCTGCAAACGCTTTTGGATTGGTTTGGTAAATTCCTACAACAATTTGCTGAAGTGTGACGCCCTCAAGCTTATTATTTCTTGCAATTTGATACAAAGTCACACCTTTTTTTGAAACAACCGTCTTTTCTTCAGGTTCTGGTGCTGGCTCAGGTTCTGGTGCTGGCTCAGGTTCTGGTGCTGGCTCAGGTTCTGGTGCTGGCTCAGGTTCTGGTGCTGGCTCAGGTTCTGGTGCTGGCTCAGGTTCTGGTGCTGGCTCAGGTTCCACTAAACTCTCAACTTGTGATTGACTTGCAGGTAAGGGGTCAAGCAAAACTGTATATTCCCTGAAATTTCTTCCCTTTGGTGAATCAATTTGAATGAGTAAATCTAAAAAGGGATCAAGAACTGGTTTTTCAGAGCTAAGCTTTAATTTCGATTTTTCTTTATCTTTGATAACAGTAATTTTGATATCCTCATGTACAGGCACTCTTTCTATTGATTGCGCCTGATAAATATCCTTACCTGCGATTTTTGCTTTTAATGAATCTAAATCATCTCTACTAGATACTACTAACTCGATTTCAGCATTTAAAGGCTGATCTTGTGTTGAGTTTACTGAAATTTGACCTAATTGAAGAGCTAAAGCGTGTGTTGAAAAAATTAAGAAAAATAAAGTGTATACAATTTGTTTTAATAAATTTGTCATCTTTATCATTATTTCTTATTCGTTAAAATGTTAAGCATTCGCCTTACTGGCTCTGCTGCACCCCATAATAATTGGTCGCCTACTGTGAATACAGACAGTAAATTTTCGCCAACATTCAGTTTTCTTACCCTTCCAACTGCAATAGAAAGTTTACCTGAAACAGCCGCAGGGCTTAAGTTTTTTATTGTTTTTTCTTTATTATTAGGAACAAAATGTACCCAAGGATTTGCTGAAGCTATTAATTCTTCAATTTCTTTAATTGGCAAATCTTTATTTAATTTAATTGTTAATGCTTGACTATGGGATCTCATAGCTCCAATTCGAACACACAAACCGTCAACATTAAAAGCTTTATATCCATTTGATTTTAATATTTTATTTGTCTCGACACTACCTTTCCATTCCTCTCTGCTCTGACCATTCTCTAATTCTTCATCTATCCATGGAATCAAACTACCAGCAAGCGGAGCGGTAAATAACTTCCTTGTAAATTTTTCAGAATTCATCGTCAACTGAACGTCTTTATCTAACTCAAGGATATTTGAATCAGGCTTTATATTATTTAAGGATCCTGAAAGTTCGCACATTTGCATTAAGAGTTCTTTCATATTTTGCGCTCCAGCCCCACTGGCAGCTTGATAAGTCATGGAAGAAACCCATTCAACTAAATTATTTTTAAATAAGCCGTGAATTGCCAATAACATTAAAGAGACAGTGCAATTTCCACCAACCCAATTTTTATTGCCAGCTTTAATAGCTGTATTTATTGCGTCCTTATTAATGGGGTCAAGAACAATCATGGCATCTGAATCCATTCTCAGGGTTGATGCAGCATCAATCCAATGACCTGACCAGCCTTTCTCCCTTAAAGAATTGAGTATTTTTTTTGTATAATCTCCACCCTGACATGACAACAAGATATCCATTTTTATTAATTCATCAATATCAAAAGCATCTAATAATGAAGATTCTTGAGAATTTAGTATATTAACTTTTTCACCAGACTGTGAAGTAGAGAAGAAATGAGCATCAATAGTTTCAAAGTCATTTTCCTCGAGCATCCTTTGGATTAAGACAGAGCCGACCATTCCCCTCCATCCAACTATACCTACCTTAAACATGCTCTAATTCCTCAATAATTTTATTTCCCATCTCCTCGCAACCCACCAGTATATTATCATTTGAAAAAATATCTTTTGTCCTAAATCTTTTTTTTAAAACATTTCTGACAGCATTTTCAATTTTTTCTGCCTTGTCATTATCGTTAAATGTATATTTAAACATCATTGATAACGACAAAATGGTAGCTAATGGATTTGCTATATCCTTTCCAGCAATATCAGGGGCTGAGCCATGACTTGGCTCATACATTCCTTTGTTGTTCTGGTCTAACGAAGCTGAGGGAAGCATTCCAATTGAGCCAGTCAGCATTGATGCCTCATCTGATAAAATATCTCCAAAGATATTTCCTGTGACCATCACATCAAATTGTTTGGGTCTGCTAACAAGTTGCATGGCTGCATTATCAACATACATATGACTTAATTCCACCTCTGGATATTCCGAAGCGACTTCGCTAATCACTTTTCTCCATAATTCTGTAGATTCTAGGACGTTTGCCTTATCAACTGAGCATAATTTTTTTGATCTTTTTGAAGCTGTCTTGAATGCGACATGTGAAATTCTTCTAATTTCAGACTCTGAATAGCGCATCGTATTCAGCCCTTCTAGCTCACCTTTTTCATTTTTTGATATTCCTCGAGGCTCACCGAAATAAATATCACCCGTAAGCTCGCGAATAATCATGATATCAAGTCCAGATACAATTTCAGGCTTTAAGCTTGATGCATCAACAAGCTCAGGAAACATTAAAGCTGGTCTTAAATTAGCGAATAAATTAAGCGCCTGCCTAATTCTTAGCAACCCTCTCTCTGGTCTCATCTCTCTTGGAAGTTCATCATACTTCCATCCACCAACCGCCCCAAGTAAAATGGCATCTGCCTCTTGAGCAACTTTTAAAGTTGCTTGTGGAAGGGGGTCTTTAAACTCATCGTAACCTGCCCCCCCGATTGAGGAATACGATAATGATTCACTTAAACCAAAAAATTTTAATACTTTGACAGCTTGTGAAATAATTTCTGGCCCAATCCCATCACCAGGTAAAATCGCGATTTTCATTGTATCTCCTATTTTGTCAACCACGGGTACTGTTTATAGTAATGTTTTTCAAAGTCTTTAATATCATCTCCGTACTCAAGAGTTAAGCCAATATCATCAAGCCCTTTCAAAAGGCAATGTTTTTTAAATTCATCTATCTTAAAATCATGTTCATCACCATCATCAAGAATCATTTGCCTTTCTAGGTCAATTGTTAAATTTAAACCCTTTTCTGATAATGCTTTCTTAAAAAATAGATCAGTCAATTCATTGCTGATTTGAATTGGAAGGATTCCGTTTTTAAAACAATTTCCATAAAATATGTCAGCAAAACTTGGGGCCAAGATAATTCTAATGCCGTAATCAAGCAATGCCCAGGGTGCATGTTCACGGCTAGAGCCACATCCAAAGTTCTCTCTTGTTAATAAAATAGTCCCTTCTCGATAGTTCTGTTTATTTAAAATAAAATCTGGATTAAGCTCCCTATTTTCTGGATTAATGCCTGGTTCACCATGGTCAAGATATCGCCATTCATCAAACAAGTTTGGGCCAAAACCGGATTTCTTGATAGATTTTAGAAATTGTTTAGGGATGATTGCATCAGTATCTACATTTGCTCTATCTAGTGGTATAACGATTCCTTGATGTTTATTAATGGGTAACATTAAGAAGCTTCTCGGACATCAACAAATTTACCATGGATGGCTGCAGCGGCTGCCATTTCAGGGCTAACAAGATGTGTTCTGCCACCCTGACCCTGCCTTCCTTCAAAATTTCTATTTGATGTAGATGCGCAACGCTCATAAGGTTCTAATCTGTCCGCGTTCATAGCGAGGCACATTGAACAACCGGGATCCCGCCATTCAAAGCCTGCATTTATAAAAATCTTATCTAAGCCTTCTTCTTCCGCTTGGTTCTTTACCAACCCGGAACCTGGCACCACAAGGGCTAACTTAATATTTGTTGCTACCTTTTTTGTTTTAACGATATCAGCTGCTTTTCGGAGGTCTTCAATTCTTGAGTTTGTACAAGAGCCTATAAAAACTTTATCTAATTTAATATCTTTTATGCTTGTTCCTTGTTTAAGCCCCATATATTCCAACGCACCCTGGTAACCCTTTTGGTTTGATAAACTCTTTTCTTGCAGAGGGTCGGGTATTTTGTCATTTATACTACATACCATCTCAGGTGAAGTCCCCCATGTGACTTGAGGTTCAATAGATGCAGCATCAATTTCAATTTTTTTATCGAATTGCGCATCCTTATCACTAACTAAATTTTTCCAGTCTGTAACAGCTTTTTGCCAACTCTCCCCAGTTGGTGCAAATGGTTTTGATTTTAAGTAATCAATCGTTTTATTATCTACACCAATTAAGCCTGCTCTTGATCCAGCTTCAATAGCCATGTTGCATAAGGTCATTCTACCTTCCATACTTAAATTCTTAATAGCAGATCCAGCAAACTCGATTGCATGCCCTGTCCCTCCAGCCGTGCCAATCTGACCTATAATATGCAATGCTATATCTTTTGCTGAGACATGATCGCCTAAAATACCGTTTACATTAATAAGCATAGTTTTAAACTTTTTTAATATTAAGCACTGTGTTGCTAAAACATGCTCAACCTCTGAAGTTCCTATGCCAACTGCTAAAGCACCAAAAGCACCATGAGTACTCGTATGCGAATCTCCGCAAACAATTGTCATTCCAGGGAGTGTTGATCCCTGCTCAGGACCAATCACATGAACTATCCCTTGCCTCACATCATCCATTTGAAACTGCATTAATTTATTTTTTTTACAATTATCATCCAAGGTGTCTATTTGAATTTTAGAGATGGGGTCAAGGATTCCTTTTTCACGATCAGTGGTAGGAACATTATGGTCAGGAACAGCCAGTATAGAATTTGTTCGCCATATTTTTCTATCGGCCATTCTTAAGCCTTCAAAAGCTTGCGGACTAGTGACTTCATGAACTAAATGGCGATCAATATAAATCAAGTAAGTATCGTTGTCCTCACGAACTACGTGCCTATTAAAAATTTTTTCGTAAAGAGTTAGCGCCATTTAAAATTAATCTCTGAAGTTACCAAAATTTAACGGGAATTCATTATGCTTAGTCTTTATTAGTGCTATACATTCTTGTAATACGTCCCTTTTTGGACCTTTAACCCTAAGCTCATCCCCCTGGATGCTGCATTGCACTTTTATTTTTGAATCCTTAACTGTCTTGATTATTTGCTTTGATAGCTCCATCGAGATTCCACTTTTAATGACTAGAGATTGTTTAAGCTTATTACCAGTGACGGTTTCAATATTTTCTGGACTCATTCTTTTAGAGCTATCAGGCTCTTTTTTTTCTAAAGCTGGAAAAAGGATATCCTTGATTTGGTCCATTTGAAATTCGGAATCAGCATTAATCTCTATCTTCATATCACTTTCATTTAAGCCTACCTTTGCGCTTGTCCCTTTAAAATCATAACGATTTACAATCATTTTCATTGCAACATCAACCGCATTTTTGATATTTTCAAGATTTGCTTTTGAGGTTATATCGAAAGTTGGCATTTTATTTGTGCTCCTATGATTATTTTCTTTTCTTATTTAATCTTAATCTGAGGGCATTAAGCTTAATAAAACCGACTGCATCTTGGTGATCGAAGACACCATCGTCGTCCTCAAATGTAGCGACTTCGGGATCAAATAAAGAATGCTTACTGTCCCTGGCAACTAATATGACATTGCCCTTGTATAAATTTAATTTCACCCATCCATTAACATTTTTCTGAGTGTGGTCTATGAGCGCCTGTAAGGCGATTCTTTCAGGACTCCACCAATAGCCATTATAAATTAAGCATGCGTACCTCGGCATTAATTCATCTTTTAAATGAGCAACCTCCCTATCAAGTGTCAATGATTCAATGGCCCTATGTGCTTTTAAAAGTATTGTTCCTCCAGGTGTTTCGTAGCATCCTCTCGCCTTCATACCAATATATCTGTTTTCAACTAAATCTAATCTACCTATACCATTATCGCCGCCTAAGATATTTAACTTCTCTAATATTTCATGTGGAAGTAATTTTTTACCGTTTAGACTGTTTGGGTCTCCGTTTTCAAAGCCAATCGTAATTTCTTGTGCTATATCAGGCGCATTTTTTGGATCTACTGACCACCTCCACATAGATTCTTCTGGCTCATTTTTTGGGTCCTCAAGATGCCTTCCTTCGTATGAGATATGAAGTAAGTTTGCATCCATACTGTACGGAGTTCCTCCAGATTTATGTTTCATTTCTACGGGTATGTTATTTTCAGTCGCATATTTAAGCAGTTTTTCCCTACTCAAAAGATCCCATTCTCTCCAAGGTGCGATAATCTTAATGTCTGGATCAATAGCATAGGCTCCAAGCTCAAATCTCACTTGATCATTACCTTTACCCGTTGCACCGTGTGAAATAGCATTAGAACCAGTTTGGTGAGCTATTTCGACTAATCTTTTTGATATGAGCGGTCTTGCAATTGATGTGCCTAGAAGGTATTCGCCCTCATATAAGGCATTAGCCCTAAACATAGGGAATACATAATCCCTTACAAACTCCTCTCTGAGATCTTCTATGAAAATCTCTTTTACCCCTGCTGACTGCGCCTTAGCTCTTGCTGGCTCAATCTCCTCTTTCTGTCCCAGGTCTGCAGTAAATGTAACAACCTCACAATCATATTGATCTTGTAACCATTTTAAAATCACTGATGTATCAAGACCACCTGAATATGCCAATACAATTTTTTTTACGTCCTTGATCATGTTTATTGTTTTCCTATTAACAAATACTCTAATAATGCTTTTTGAATATGAAGTCTATTTTCAGCCTCTTCCCAAACAATGCTTTGTGGTCCATCTATAACTTCACCTGAAACTTCTTCCCCTCTGTGTGCAGGCAAACAATGCATAAATAATGCATCTTTTTTTGCGACACCCATCATTTTTTTATCCACTTGCCAACTTGCAAAATCCTTAAGTCTCTCTTTATTCTCAGATTCAAAACCCATGCTTGTCCAAACATCCGTAGTTACAATATCGGCATCTTTTGCAGCCTCCATTGGATCCTCATGCTGAAAAAAATAATTCTTGTTATCGATATTATCAAGTTGCACTTCATAACCTTTTGGTGTGGAGACATGTAATTCAAAACCCAATAGTTCTGCTGCTTGCAGCCATGTCATGCATACATTGTTTGAGTCTCCAATCCATGCCACTTTTTTACCTTTGATTTCTCCTCTTTTCTCAATAAAAGTAAAAATATCAGCTAGAATTTGGCAGGGATGAAACTCATTAGTTAAACCATTTATAACAGGGACTCTTGAATTTTTAGCAAACCTTTCAATAATATCTTGCTCAAAGGTCCTGATCATCACAATGTCAGACATTCTTGAAATTACCTGGGCAGCATCTTCAACAGGCTCACCCCTTCCTAACTGCGAATCTCTCGTGTTTAAATAAACAGCGCTTCCTCCCATCTGATTCATTCCAGCCTCAAAAGAAAGCCTCGTTCTTGTGCTGGCCTTCTCAAAAATCATCACTAGAGTTCTGTCTTCGAGTGTCCAGGTTTTTTTATAGCTTTTATAGCTTGCTTTTATGATTGCGGCTCTTTCAAAAAGATAAGAGAGTTCATCAATATTTAAATCATTAAGCTTTAAGAAATGTTTAACTTTTGCCATTTTTATTATGTCTTTTTAAGGAATTCATCAATAGTTTTTATTAGTTTTCTAGCAACTAATTTAGCTTCATCATTATTCATTATTAAGGGAGGTAAAAGTCTAATCGTTTTGTCTGAAGTTACGTTTATCAATAATTTATTATTCATTGCTAATTCAACCAATGCTGCGCAAGGATTTTTTAATTCAATCCCAATCATCAGACCCATATGCCTAATAGAGATTATTTTATCATTATGTTCAAATTCATTGTTTAAAAGTGAAACAATAAGTTGGCCTTGTTTCATTGCATTGCCTAACAAATCCTCTTCTTTCATAATTTCCAAGGTCTTCAAACCTGCAACCATTGCCAACGGGTTCCCACCAAAGGTAGAGCCATGCTTACCAGGTGAAATCAGACTAGAAGCCATCTCATTAGCTATGCATGCTCCAATAGGAACTCCTGAAGCCAGCCCCTTGGCTAGGGTAACAACATCAGGCTTTATACTGCTATTTTGATAGGCAAACCATTTTCCTGTCCTTCCAACACCACATTGCACTTCATCAAAAATTAATAGCCAGTTATTTTTATTACAAATATCTCTAAGTTCTTTTAAATAACTTTCGAAATCATCAGGTATATTTACACCACCCTCACCCTGAATTGGCTCAACAAATAAAGCTGAAATTTTATTTTTTTTACTAGCAATTTCTTGAATGGCATAAATATTATCAAATGGAACTCTGACAAATCCAGACATAAGTGGCTCAAAACCCGCTTGCACTTTTCTACTTCCTGAGGCGCTAAGTGTTGCCATTGTTCTTCCATGGAATGCATTATCCATGACAATGATTTCTGGTTCATGTATTTTTAAATCATGTCCATGTAACCTTGCAATTTTGATTGCAAGCTCATTTGCCTCGCAACCTGAATTACAGAAAAATGTAGCACTCAATTCTGACAAAGATACTAATTCCTTTGCCAATAAACATTGTTCTTCAATATTGTATAAATTGGAAACATGGATCAAATTTTTTATTTGATCAGATATGGCTTTAACAAATTTCGGATGACTATAGCCTAATGTATTAACAGCAATGCCCGATAAAGCATCCAAATACTTATCTCCATTTTTTGCATGCAACCATACCCCCTCTCCTCTATTAAAAGAGATTGGAAGCCTCTGATATGTTGACATTAAGCTATTTGTTAATAGTTTTCTCATAGTACAAACAAAAACGGCGACCTAAAGTCGCCGTTGAATCCTTTAGGTATTAATTATAAGCCAAGAAGCGCTCGATGAGATAGTCCGTTTGTCATCAGAAGCAACATAGGTATAGATAGCAATGTATTTGTTCTTGAGGCTAACAAAGCAACCCTCCTTGCTTTTACCTTCTCCTCGTCTGTTGCTTTTTTCATGCCTAGAATTTTTTGTTGATTAGGCCAGATTAAGCCCCAGACATTAAATAACATGATAGTGCCAAGCCATGAACCAATTCCGATAGGCTCCCATCCAGGTTGCAATAAAAAGGCATTAGAAAAATTTGAACCTAATAAAGCTGCACCAGCTAACCAGGTAGCTAAAGCAGCCCATCTGAACCACAGTAACGCAAGAGGTGCGACGTGTTTAGTGATTCCACCGGCAGTTCCATCTGCCGCAGCATCCTTCAATGCAGGAACTTGTACGAAGTTAAAGTAATATAAAAGACCAATCCATGCAATACCAGCAATAGCATGAAACCACCTCATAAATCCAAGGTATATATTATTTGCATCACTCATCAATCCAGGCTCTCCCAAATCAAGGATAGCGATAATTACAAACATCAAAACGACTCCTGCTATTATTGTGCCTTTGATAGAATCTAATGGATTTTTCATTAATTAACTCCTGGTAATATATAATTTAAAAAGAAGGTTATTACATATAATCAGATTTAGCAAGTAGCATAGGTTTTTATCAACAATATCATCACATTATAATTTTTTTCAATAAATAAGGATTGAAATGCCTCGAGTTCAAAATGGAATGATTTGGATGATCATAGCTACATTCTTTTTTGCATTTATGGGAATGTTTGTAAAGCTGGGTAGTCCTTATTTTTCTGAAATCGAACTTGTGTTTTATCGTTCTTTTATTAGCCTTATCTTCATTATTTTAATTATAATAAATAAAAAAATAAGCCTTAAAACAAATTTCAAGAAATTACATTTTTATCGATCCTTTGTTGGATTTTTATCACTATTAGCATTTTTTTATGCAATCAGTCACTTACCTCTAAGCACAGCAATCTCTTTGAACTATACTTCCCCTTTATTTGTTGCACTTCTGATTCCCTTTTTCCTGCATAAGAAGCCAAGTTTTTATGTATGTTATTTATTGCTAATTGGCTTTTTTGGAGCTTTCTTAGTACTAAAACCCGTTCTGGTTGGAAGCGATGCGTATGCAGGCTTTATTGGTCTGTTATCTGGATTAGGTGCTGGCCTTGCATATTTGTTTATGGCTCAACTCGGGAAAGTAAACGAACCTGATACCCGAGTTGTTTTTTACTTCACCCTTCTATCTTCATTTGGCGCAGCATTTCTAATGTTGTTTGAAAATATTAATTCAGAAATTTTTGAGCATTGGTGGATACTTTTAGGGCTAGGTTTATCAGCCACAATTGCTCAACTGGCCTTAACAAAAGCTTACAGGGTTGGTAATACATTGAAGAACGCAGGATTATCTTATTTAACGATCTTTTTTTCGACGCTTTTAGGATTGATTGTTTTTTCAGAAATCCTCGATATATTTAGTTTTGTGGGTATTTTACTAATCATCATTTCAGGCATTTTTGTTTCAAAGAAATAGATTATGGTTCAAGTAACCCACACCTAATCGCAATAAGAGCGATTTCTGCCGAATTATTTGCGTTAAGTTTTTGCTTTATATTGTACAGGTGAGTACCTACTGTCCTCGGACTTAAGCACATTGTATCTGCAATTTCATTCGTACTTTTCCCTTTTGCAAGGGACATGAAAACCTCAAACTCCCTATCGGACAAAACTTCTATAGGGTTATTTTCACCAGATAACTGCGTAATCGCCATTTGCTGGGCGATAATAGGTTCTAGGAACTTTTTGCCTGACTTGATTGTTCTTATGGCTTTAATTAATTCTTCTGCTGCACTCCTTTTTGTCACATAACCCAATGCACCTGCTGCTAATACCCTCTTTGGATGGACTGAGTCCTCATGGGCAGAGAGCACTAATATTTTAGCCGATTTATCATGAGCGCAAATCCGGTCAATGGCCTCAATACCTCCGATTCCTGGCATTGTGATATCCATAATAACAATATCTGGCTTATGCTCCTTAAAAGCTTTAATTCCTAGTTCCCCTGACTCTGCCTCTGCTATCACAGTCATATCAGGTTCTGCTTCGATAAGCATCTTAAAACCCATTCTGACAACGGCATGGTCATCGACCAACAATATTTTAATATCACTCATTGCTTTTCCTTTTCCAATTTAGTCGGAATGACTATTGTGATACAGGTACCGTCATTTGCATTGGATCTGATATCAAACCTCCCATTCAATGACTGCGCTCTTTCTTTAATTCCCATCAATCCAAATTGTTTGGTTTTTTTTAAGATTTTAAGATCAAAACCTTTGCCATCATCAACACATTCAATTTTAAGGCTATCTTTTGTTTTTAGTAAAGATATTTTTATAGCTGAGGCCTTAGCATGTTTCACAACATTATTCATTGCTTCTTGAATGATTCGATAAACATTAATATTTACGACCTCACCTAATAAATCAATATTACCTTTAATTATTAAATTTACTTTGAGAGAAGGATGTTGAGATTGCCATGAATTCATTTCATCTTTAATTGTTTCACTAAGGCCTAAATTATCTAAAGAACCAGGCCTAAGCTGTCTAATAATATTATGCATCCCATCATAAATTTGATTAGCAGCAGATGTCACCGATGAGGCACTAGTTTCAATTGCTTCATCCTTACCCTTTGAGCGATTTAGAATGTTTTGGGAAAAAATTTTAATAGCTGAAACATACTGTCCTAATTCATCATGCAGCTCTCTAGCAAGACTCTTTCTTTCGTCTTCTACATGTTCTTGGATGATCGAGGTTAACTCCCTATTTTTCTGTAACTCCGCTTTAGATTTTTTTGCCACAATTTTTTCAGAAATGTCCCTCATGCTGACAATGTCACCTATCACTTTTTTTGTTGTAGGATCCATTAGCAATGAAGCAGATATTGAAACATCAACTAATTTACCAGTCTTAGTTTGTCTTTTCGACTCAAAGTTTTGAATGAAATTTTTACTTTTTAATTTTTTTAAATTTTTATTGAATTCCTCTAACAAAAATTCTGGGACAATTATTTTGGCAGATTTTCCTAAAATATCCTTTTTCTTATATTTAAAAATTCTCTCTGCTGATTTATTCCAAAAAGTTATTTTAAGCTTCTCATCATGAATCATCACTGCATCAGCAGTTTGTTCTGCAATCATTGCGAGTCGCTCATTTTCAAGAATTTGATTTTCTAGTGAATCGCCCATCATATTAAAGTTATTTGCAATTGCAGAAAATTCTGGAACATTAAAATTAGGAATCCTTGACCCTAGATCGCCTTTACCCATTTTTTCAATAGCTTTAATCATTGGCTTTATAGGACGCAGCCATCCGCCAAGGGCTTTATATGCAATAAAGTTTATAAAAACAAATAACAGCATCGCGGTAAAAAAAATAGATTTGATTTGAACCCATGCTTCTCGAATCGCTCCGGAGGGGTTAGATGCAACAATCAATCTTCCCGATCGAATATCTCTTGTTACTACCATTTTTTTTGGTGCAAGAAAGTTTGAAAACCATTCCGGTGGATGAACATCTAATCGATATGTTGAATGAGGAGTTTTATAAACAAGATTATTATCGGAATCATAAAGGTATATATCATTACTTCTTACATAACCCAGCTGAACAAGGAACTGTGCCATCACATTATTCGTTGTTTCCCAGTTTGGATTTTGAGCAGAGCTGACAATCACGGTATCTAATAACTGCATTGTAACTTTATGGGCTGATTCAACACCTTCAAGAATAGAGTTTTTAGATGATGTCATCATGACAAACATAAGCGTTAAAATAAAAACTAACATAATTAATGTAAGCAGGAGGTTAAATCTATATCTCAATCCCATATATCTTTTCTTTAATTTAAATATTATTAATCTTTACATAGTAATCGATCCCGATACAAGAGTTTATTCATGAGTTTTTTTAAAAATAAAATTTAGATATGGTAAATTATTGAAAATTTAGATATGGTGCATTTTTGATGAAAAAGTATAAAAAATGGAGATTATGTTTATTTATTTAAACTCTTAAACTCAAATGTCAATAGAATCAATTCATACAGAAGATCGAATTTTTTATCCAAGCAAGCAATCGTCAAAAAATTCAAGGGTGAAAGACTTAGCTCAATACCAACAATTATGTGAAAGCTATAAGTCTGATTATGAAGGGACATGGGGCAAGCTTGCCAAAGATCTTCTTATTTGGGATGAGCCTTTTACCAAAATATTAGATGATTCAACACCCCCTTTTTATAGGTGGTTTGATGATGGCAAATTAAATGCATCATTTAATTGCTTAGACAGACATGTTGATTCTCAACCAAACAAGACTGCAATTATTTTTGAAGCGGATGATGGTAATGTCACAAAAGTTACTTACCAAGAACTTTATGAGAGAGTATGCCAATTCTCAAATGGCCTAAAGACACTTAATCTGAATATTGGCGATAGAGTAATTGTCTATTTACCAATGGGTATTGAGGCCATTGTAGCTATGCAAGCTTGCGTTAGATTAGGTCTAACACATTCGGTAGTATTTGGAGGTTTTTCAGCAAAGAGCCTACAAGAAAGAATATCGGATACCTCCGCAAAGCTTGTAATAACCGCAGATGGTCAATTTCGAGGGGGTAAAGTAATTCCTTTAAAATCAGCAATTGATGATGCAATTGAAATGGGAGATTGTGAATCGATTGAAAAAGTCATTGTGTTTAAAAGGACAAACGAACTCTTCTCTAAAAACAATAGAGATATCATGTGGGATGATTTGATTAGAAACCAATCAACTGAATGTCCTCCTGTATCAGTTCCTGCTGAGCATCCACTCTTTATCCTATATACCTCTGGATCAACAGGAAAACCAAAAGGAGTCCAACATTCAACGGCAGGGTTTTTGCTTCACGCAATTAACACATGTCGTCTTACATTTGATCTTCAGGATAACGATATTTATTGGTGCACCGCAGATGTTGGATGGATAACTGGACATACTTACGTTGCTTATGGACCAACTGCAATGGGGGTGACGCAAGTTATTTTTGAGGGTGTTCCGACTTATCCAGACGCAAGTCGGTTTTGGCAGCTTATTGAAAAACATAAGGTCAGTGTTTTTTATACTGCACCAACTGCGATAAGAGCCCTAACAAAAGCATCTGATATAAATAAGGAAACGCATCCAAACAACTACAATCTTAGCTCTCTTAGAATATTAGGCACGGTTGGTGAGCCTATCAACCCTGAAGCTTGGATGTGGTACTACGAAAATGTGGGAAATAACCAATGTCCTATCGTGGATACATTTTGGCAAACCGAGACAGGAGGTCATGTAATTACTCCTCTGCCTGGTGCTACGCCCTTAATACCAGGATCCTGCACACTCCCCTTCCCAGGAATAAATATCGATGTTGTTGATGAAAATGGTGGCGATTTACAATGGGGTAACGGTGGGCTATTGGTAATAAAAAAACCATGGCCATCAATGATAAGAAATATATGGGGGGACCCAGATCGATTTAAAAAAAGCTACTTTCCTAAGGAGCTCGGCGGCAAACATTATCTAGCTGGAGATGGTGCTGTTAGGGACGAAAAAAGTGGATACTTTACCATTATGGGTCGAATTGATGATGTCCTTAATGTGTCTGGTCACCGTTTGGGGACAATGGAGATTGAGTCGGCTCTTGTTTCAAATGAAATAGTAACCGAAGCTGCCGTCGTTGGAAGGCCATGTGAACTTAAAGGTGAATCGATAGTTGCTTTTGTTGTGCTAAAAGGTGACCGTCCATCCAAAAAAAATTATAGTTCGATTGTTAATGAATTACGAAATTGGGTTGCAAAAGAAATTGGACCTATAGCTAAACCAGAGGAAATAAGGTTTGGTGACAACCTCCCCAAAACTCGTTCTGGAAAAATCATGCGACGCCTACTAAGAAATATTGCTAAGGGCGAAAAAATATCTGCTGATATCTCGACGCTAGAAAATCCTAAAATCCTAGATCAACTCAGCGAAAAATTATAGACAACCCCTCCAAAAGCATTAGAATGTAGAATAAAATTTAAATAATCTACATGAAAACAGTTCATTTCAAGCTCATCAAAAAAATATTGTTGACACTATCTGGGTTAATCATCAGTCTTTTTATCATTGGATATCTTGCATTTTATTTTTTTGTTCAAACAAACCTCGACTATTACAAGAATGAACTCGTTCAAGAAATCTCAAAGGCAACTAACAAAAAGGTAACCATTGAAACCTTTGATGCTACCTGGAACATAACTAACCCTCGATTTATTATCAAAGATTTCTCAATTTATGCCAACTCATCTGAAAAAGCCTTCACATTCGAAAAATTTGAGGTGGATGTGTCTTGGATGTCCTTATTAAAATTTGAATTAGTTTTAGATCAGGTTACTCTTTATGATTTAGCTGTTGAGATTCAAAAAAATAGTGAAACAGATTATCTAATTGGTGGATGGAATGTTTCATACGATCCTAATTCAAATGATGAGTTTGATGGAAAACTTATAAACTGGATTTTGAATCAAGATGAAGTACAAATGATCAATGCCAAAATTATTTGGATTGATAAAACTAGAGCAAACAGTCCTCCACTTGTTTTAGATGATATAAATCTCTCCTACAGCACCTCAGATATTTTAAGTTATCTTGATCGTCACTTATTTTACCTTGACTTCTTCTCATCTGCAGGCACAAAAGAAAAAGTCTCATTAAGCGGTCATTTTGACGCGGACTCTATTAATGAACTCCTAGAAGCCGATGGTGCGCTCTCATTTAAATTTGATGCTTTGAATTTATATGCCTTCACACCATGGATTGATTATCCATTAACGATTAAAGATGGAACCGGATCATTATCTATCAATATTGAATTTGAAAATGGAAAGTTAAAAGAAGGGGGAAGCTCCTTTTCTGTACAAAACCTTAATGCCAATATGATTGATAATGCTAAACAAGGTTTAGTTTTTAAGGATATCAGTGGTGAATTTGAATATGAGTTAGTTAATGATGATGTCAACATAATTTTAGATAATTTATTTCTAACTACCAACAGCAAGCTTCAATTCGAAGATTCAGCTGCATCAATTAAATACAATTTTGAAAGAAACCAAATTAATAAAGCCACATTGGTTGTCGATAGATTCGACTTAGGATCGGTACAGGAGATATCAAATCAATTTTTACCAGAAGAACATATGGTGAATGTAATAATTAATGAGCTCTCAGCCAAGGGAGAGATAGATGATTTAAAATTAAAATGGGATAGAACAAGCGATGAAGAAGAGCCCAACTTAAAACTCAAAGCAAAATTTCTTGAACTTGAAATTAATGAATTTGAAAGTTTCCCTGGACTAAAAAATATAACTGGTGAGGTGAATATTGAAAATGAAAAAGGCATTATCAGATCTGTTTCTAGGGACGTAAAAATAACTAAGAAGGATGTCTTTAGGGCACCTCTTCATTTGAACCAATTTTCAGGATCAGTCAATTGGAATAATCAGAAATATTCATTTAATGAAGTAACAATTAAAGACGATTACATGGAGGCCATATTTAATGGCACCGTTAAATATGAAAGTTTAGATAATCTTTATGTAGATATTAATATTGATAGCCCAACTTTAAATATTCCGTATTTCAAAGTCTACTACCCCAAACAAATTGGTGAAGATGGTCTTGGATGGCTAGATACTTCACTTTTGGAAGGGACTGCTGAAAATACGAATATACAGATGAAGGGGAAGGTAAAAGATTTCCCATTCATCGATGAAAATAACGAACCTGACTTAAGCAAAGGTTACTTCAGAGTGCGCACCTCAGTCAAAGACAGCTTTATAGAATATGGAGATAATTGGCCAGAAGTGGAAAAGTTTGATGCGGAGGTAAATGTAAATGGAGGTGATGTATTTATTACCAGCCAAAAAGGTGAATTAGATAAAAGTCAGATTAAAATTTTTAATGGTGCCATAACGCCATTTACAGCCGATGAGGTTGTTTTAAATATCGATTCAACCCTTGATAGCTCCGCGGAAAATATTATTTATGCCGTTAATAATAGCCCTATAAAAGAGGCCATGAAAGGTATGTCCGATGACATGGAAGGGAAAGGAGATGGTGAGTTAAAACTTGTCCTTAATATTGGTTTTGATGATCTTGATAATATTCCATTTAAAGGGACTTATGAGTTTCTTGGGAGCACTCTTGAAAATCCACAACTTGAAATACCACCTATTTCAGACTTAAGGGGAGTCCTTGAGTTTAATAATAATGACGTAAAAATTACTAATTTAGATGGCAAACTTTTCGGGGAACCATTAAATTTGAAACTTAAAAATGCGGATGGTGCAACCATTATCGACCTAAAAGGCATCATTGGTGAAAATATGGTAAAGGAGCTTCTTGGAGAGAATTGGCTTAAAAACATTAATGGGCAAGCTGACTGGGAAGGACTGATTACCCTAGGTGAAAATAAAAGTGAATTTAAAATTACCAGTGACCTTTTAGGAATCCAAATTAAAAATTTGTCTTTTCTCGATAAAGCAAAAAATAAATCTGAAGACACTGCACTCAAACTCACTATTATTAAAAAGTCTACTGGAGAAGATTCAGATGTCATCAATATTACTTTAGGTGATCATGTTAAAGGCGTAATTAATAGTGCTAATGATGAAAATGGAGATCCGTCTCTTACTAATGGTTTAATTGAAGTCAATTCAGACAAAAAAGCACAAATACCTGAGTCAGGTATTGTTTTTATAGCAAATCTAAATGAGGTTGATCTCGAAGAATTAGTAGCCTTAATTCCAGACAATGCTTCAGAAACCTCGAATACAGAAAGCTCTCAATCAAAATCTATGACTATCGAAGCAGTACTGAATATTAATGAACTCGATGCTTATGGCTATGTTTTTAATAACTTTAAATTAAAGTTGAGACCTGAAGATTCAGGGTTCATTGTTCAGCTTGATGGAAGAGGTGCCATGGGAAACATACTTTGGAATCCTGAGAAAAATTTAATTAAGGCAAGGTTTGAGGAATTACATCTGATTGGGTCCGATGATTCAATTGAAGAATGGGATGGAGCATACGAATCTGAGGACCCTATCATAAAGGATCCCCCTAAAATTGATTTAAAAATTCAGGAGTTTTTACTGCAATCAAAATTTTTTGATAATGATTTGAATGGGAATTTAACTTTCCAAGCTAGTAAAAGTAATAACAAATGGTTTATCGATCTATTTAAATTCCTCAACCCTGACTATGCACTAAAAGTCACAGGGATATGGCACGATGAATCTCCTAAGCCAGATACAGAAATTGATTTTGATTGGAAAATAACAGATCTAGATAAAACACTTGAGGAATTTAACCTTGATAAGCTCATGACGGGTGGCACAGGACAATTAAATGGAAAGCTTTCATGGCCAAAAAGCCCTTGGAAATTCGATAAAGAAAAAGCTTCAGGCTCTGTTTTAATTAATATCGATAAGGGTGTCATACTCGAAGCACAACCAGGGGCGATGGGAAGGCTCTTTGGCTTACTATCACTTCAATCACTACCCAGTCGACTTACTTTAGATTTTAGTGACATATTTGCGGATGGATTTGCTTTTGATTCCATTGATGGTCTAGCTGAGCTTGAAAATAGCAATATACATTCAGATAATTTTGAAATTAAAGGGCCCGCTGCTGATATCGTTATTGAGGGTGATGTCAATATCAAGGATGAAACACAAGACTTGGTTGTTACCATAACACCTAATGTCACAGATACAATGTCTATCGCAGCGCTCGCAGGAGGGCCAATTGTTGGAGCGGCAGCTTTTGTATTTCAAAAGCTTCTAAATGATCCTTTGAATGAGGTCCTTACAGATCAGTATAGGCTAACCGGTTCATGGACTGATCCTCAAGAGACACCCATTGATAGAGATACATTGAAAAATGTCGGTGAGGGAATTACTGATCAGATAGACGAGCAAATCATCAACCCAACGCAAGAGCTATTCAAATAAGACTATAAATAATATGCAAGACTTTCAATTTTCAAACAAATTTATTATTGATAAAAGTGACCTTAGTCATCAAAATATTATTAAATATCTAGACGATATTAAAAATAATTCTGTTGATTATGCAGATATTTATTTCCAATATAGCAAAAATGAATTTTGGTCACTTGAAGATGGTGTGGTAAAAAATGGAAGTTATTCAATTGATCAGGGGGTGGGTATTCGATCAATTTCAGGCGAAAAAACGGCTTTCACCTACTCTGACGATATTTCAAATGCTGCATTAAAAGCGGCTGTCAAAGCTATAAATTCAATGGGCAGCCAAGGTAAAGGGACTATTTACCAACTACCTAAAGATAACACGCCTTCACAAAAATATATCGATGAAGATCCTACACAAAGCATTGAAAATAATGAAAAAATAATGATTTTAGAAAAAATTGATAGGCTTGCTAAAACTCTAAGCCCCTTAGTTTCAAAAATATCTGCCTCACTTGCTTGTAGCTACGATATTATTTTAATTCAAAATCATTTTGGCCATCTAGTCGAAGATGTTAGACCTTTGGTTCGTTTGTCAGTTTCGGTTATTGTTGAATCAAAAGGAAAGCGAGAGCAAGGCTCCTCGGGTGGAGGTGGAAGATATAGTCTTAATTATTTTGATGATGAAATATTATCCAAGTATACAAAAGAGGCTGTAGATAGTGCGCTCATAAATTTAGAGGCTGACGCTTCTCCTGCCGGCTCGATGACTGTTGTATTAGGTTCAGGTTGGCCAGGAATACTGCTCCATGAAGCAATTGGACACGGTTTAGAGGGAGACTTCAATCGAAAAGGTACCTCCGCATTTAGTAATAAAATGGGGCAACAAGTAGCTGCCAAAGGGATTCACATTGTTGATGACGGGACCATTGATGATCGACGAGGGTCATTAAATGTTGATGATGAGGGTAATGCCACAAAAAATACAACGCTCATTGAAGATGGAAAGTTAGTTGGATATATCCAAGATGCGCAGAATGCAAAATTAATGAACATGGAGGTGACAGGCAATGGAAGAAGGGAGTCATATGCTCACCTGCCCATGCCAAGAATGACTAATACATATATGCTAAATGGAAATCATACCAAAGAAGAGATTATAAAGTCGGTAAAAAATGGTTTGTACGCCAATAATTTTGGAGGTGGGCAAGTTGATATCACAAGCGGCAAATTTGTTTTTTCAGCCTCTGAGGCTTATTTAATTAAAGATGGTCGTATTAGCCATCCAGTAAAAGGAGCTACGATTATTGGAAACGGTCCAGACATCCTAAAACAAGTAAGTATGGTAGGCAATGACCTAAGTCTTGATTCTGGGGTGGGTACCTGCGGCAAGGATGGTCAGAGTGTTCCTGTCGGCGTTGGGCAGCCTACTTTGAAAATTGATAATATCGTAGTTGGTGGGACAAATTAAAACCTTTATTTAACGCGATTTTTATATTCAAGCGTTCTTGTGTCAATCTCAATCTTGTCACCATTATCACAAAATATAGGGACCATAAGCTCAAAATCTGTACTTAGCTTTGCTGGCTTCATAACCTTACCTGAAGTTGTGTCACCCTTTACAGCAGGTTCTGTATAGATTATTTCTCTAATTACTGAATTTGGAAGCTCTACTGATATCGGCCTTTGTTCATAAAAAACGATTTCACAGGCCATGCCATCCTCTAGAAATTTTAATGTGCTCTCCATAGCATCCTGATCAATTTCATATTGATTAAAATCTGAATCCATAAATATATAATTTGGGTCAGAAAAATAAGAGTACGTTACCTCTTTTTTTTCTAAGATAACTAAATCAAATTTATCCGTTGCTTGATAAATCTTTTCTGCCGCGTTATCAGTAAGCAAATTTTTCATTTTCATTTTAACAATAGCAGCATTCTGCCTTCGGCCCGACTTTGAAATATTATATTCTGACTTAAGAACCACCATAGGATCCCCATCAACAATAATTACATTACCCACCCTTACCTCTTGTGCTGTTTTCATTGCAACCCCTCAAAATAAAAATTTTTTTGATTATACCTTTTTAATAATCAATCTTAATAATTGTATAGGTAGTATGAACGCCATTAATATCTACACTCACTACCTCTTCCCTTTCTCGACCTAATAATGATTTTCCCAAAGGCGATACCCAGCTTATATATTGTTTATCATGTGTTGTTTCATGCTGACCGACAATCCTTAGATTTAATTTTTTTTTACTCTTTCCTTGACATAACTCAACATAGGCCCCAAAAAAAATCTTATCTGTATTTATTTGATCGTTTGGATAGATAATATTTGCATCTTCAATTATAGAAGTAAGAAACTTAATCCTAGAATCTATTTGTCTTAACTTTTTTTTCCCATAAATATAATCACCATTTTCGCTTCGATCTCCGTTTCCAGCTGCCCAACTTACAATCTGGACAATCTCTGGTCGTTCAGCTTTTATCAATTGATTAAGTTCATCCTGTAATTTTTTAAAACCTTCGGGTGTTATATAATTTTTAATAAATATTTCCTAATAATTTTAATTAAAACTAATTCCTATTTGTCGAGTTACAATTATCCATGATGTTTAACAATTCTTATAATGCGATTTTATGCCAGACTGAAAATCAAGTTCATGATATTCAGTTGATATTTCAGAATAAAAGTCAAAATAAAAATACCCCGATTCCAAAAATTAAAGTAATTGATCGTTGGCTATTTGAGCAATTTGAAGAATTCTGCATGATTAAATTTTCAGATAAAAATTTCAAATTACTTAATGGGATAGAAGAGAAGTTTATATGGGAAGAAATTATAAAAGCTGAAAATGATGTGGCAAAGAGAGATTTTACGCAACATACCATAGGAAGACTATGTCAGTTAGCGAGAGTGGCGAATAAACAAATTGAAGAATATTGCGTAAATAATGAGGATTTAGAAGCTAATACTGCAACAAACGGAATTATTATGAAGTGGAGGGATAAATTTAAAGAAAGATGTAAGCATCTTAATGTAAATCCATTGTATGAATTCATACCCTTTTTTATTGAACAACAAGAAGATAAAAATATTATTAATGGGCAGTCTCTATACATAATAGGTTCTGATACCAACATAACTATCTATAACAAATTAATTGAGGTGCTAAGTAGAACAAATGAGGTAACAAAGCACGAAGTGATTAAAAAGGGTAGAAGTGAAATAAAAGTATATGCATGCCAGAACTATAAGAAAGAGTTATATGCTGTTACAGAGTGGATTAAGGAGAAACAAAAACAAAATCAAAACCGCCTTCTAATAATAAGCCCAGCGTTAGAACGATTTCAAATAAAGCTTCAAAACCATATCGATCGAGAAATTCAACCAAAAATATTTACAAGTATTGACCATGAAAATATCTACAACTCAAGCCTCCGAAGACCGCTATCAAAAGAGCCAATAATTTGTGCGACATTTAATCTAATAAAACTTAATTTGAAAGCAGAAGTCACGACAGAAATTATTTGTGATTTACTAAAATTCAATAATTGGATTGACGCAGATGAGCAAAAAAATAGAGAGAAATTAGCCCAGTATATTTCCAGTAAAAATATAAAAAAAATTAACCTTACTAAGTTAATGGGGATGATTCGAAATGATACTAAATTAAAAGATTTAGATCTGAATAAACTTGAAATCGTCCTTAACGAAATCATAAAGAATCAAGCATTATGGGATAAATCTAATTCTATAAGTGAATGGGTAACTATTACAAGATTATTCTTAGAAACCATTAAATTAGGAGATATTAATAAATTATTAACATTTGAAATCAATAATTTAGAGAACTTCTATAAATTACTACATCAATTAAGTCTAAATAAAATATTTACAAAAAAAGTTATATTTTCAGAGTATATAGAGAAATTGAGCTTTTACTTAGAAGGTTTTGTTCCCGGGCCATTTAACGATAGTGCAACAGTAGATATATATGGATTTGATGAATACCCAATAAAAAAATATGATGCGATTTGGGTAATGAATATGAATGAAATTTACTACCCAGGAAACAATCAAGGCAATCCATTTTTATCAAATAAAATTCAAGATAAATACCATATTAATGACAAGCATAGTTTGAAAATTGACCTTGAGAATAAGTTTAAGAGAATTAGAAATTCTTCAGAAAACATAATAATTTCATACTCAAAAAATGATGAAGATTCAGTTATTGAAAAAACTAAATTACCAAAAGAAATTGAAATTATTTCTGATGAGGAATATGTAAATAAAAAAGAATTGAGCAATCACAATGATAATCATGAATGGATAAAAGATCATATAGCACCAGCCCTGAACTCTAACTCCGTTAATCTTCATCAAGGGATTAAATGCTTAGAGGCTCAGCTAGTTTGCCCAGCATGGGCATTTTATAGCTTCAGACTTGGCGCAGAAAGCTTTGAATATGATTTAGAAGATGAAATATCACCAATGGCTAGAGGAAACCTTATACATAAATCATTAGAGCTTTTTTGGGGGTCTATGAAGAACTCAGATATACTTTTTAATACGCCACTAGACCCTGATTTAGCATTAAAAATTGATAATGTTATTGACACTGTAATTGCTGACCATAAAAAAAAATATCCCATGATGCCAAAAGTTCTTATTGAAACAGAAAGGAAGCAGCTTAAAGTTGCCTTAACTAATTGGCTAGACTTAGAAAAAAATCGTGACCATAATTTTGAAGTTATAAGCAGGGAAGAAAAACATCAAATAAGTATTAATCGTGTCCAATTTAATATAAAAATTGATCGAATTGATTTAATCAATTCAAATAAAAAAATTATTATTGATTACAAGACTGGAGAAACAGAATCAATCAATAGTCTCTATAATATGGATAGCTTAAAGAGTTTACAGCTTCCCATCTACGCATGCTTTAACAGTCATAAAGATATTGATGGAGTTGTGTACGGAAAAATAAACAGAAAAAAATGCACGATTAGTGGTGTATCGAATGAACAGCTTGCTCCCTCCGTAAAATTTAATAATAAAAAAAATCCAGATATTAGAAAATGGGATGATTTATTAAAGCTTTGGTATAAAAAAATCAATTCAATAGCCACAGACTACCTAGAGGGAAAGGCTGAGGTTATATTTGATGAGGATGATTTGAAGTACTGTAAAGTAAAATCTATTCTTCGTATACCTGATTGTAAAGATAAAGACTATTACCATAAATTTCCTAAATGATGATGTCAACAAATGAAATTAGTGATGAAAAAGTAAGGACTGAGGTTATTGATAATCCAAGTTCTTTTATACTTTCTGCCCCAGCGGGATCAGGAAAAACAACGGTTTTAGCTAAGAGAATCATAAAACGTCTATTAGAAGTTAATGACCCAAACGAAATTATTGCGTTGACATTCACAAAAAAAGCAGCAAACGAAATGAGGAATAAAGTTCAGAAGATTCTTGAATCAAAGGACGAGACCTTTGATGGCCCTCTTATACAAAAAAAATTAAATAAGCTCTCCAAAAAATATAATTGGGACGATAACTATATAGGCAATTTAAAAATAATGACTATAGATTCATTAGCATTTCAAATATTGCTAAAAGAACCGCTCTTGGGTGAATACCCAAAAGTAGAGGAGTTATCTGAGTACCTTGATGACTTATATGAAATAGCCATTAATGAAGTTATAAAAGAACCTCAAAATTATCAGGATGTCGAGAAGGTACTTTTATATCTTAATGAAAATCACCAGACAATAGTTAATCAATTTGTGAAAATAATGAAAAAAAGAGACCAATGGTTAACACACCTTATTAGGTCCTCAGAATTTAACGATCGCGAAATTAACGAGCTTTATATTAGTTCCTACCATAAGGAAATAGAACGAAGGATTGATGAGATAAATAAGTTATTTACTTCATTAGAGATTGAAGAATTAAGTGCAATTTTCATAGAGCTAAAATCAAAAAAAAATCCTGAGTTACAACATCAGTTTAATCCAAAAAATGCAGAATCTTGGAAAGACTTACTTAGTTTAATCTTTACCAAAGAGCATACTATTAGAGCAAAATTTAAAGATGATATGCTTGATATAATAAATAAAATATTTGTAAAAAAAAATAATAAAATTAGTATTATAAAAGATTTTAGTAATGTATTAAATGAAGAAAATATAAAAGATATTTTTCCAATAATGCCTTCCTTATTTAGATTATTAAGGCTTATGTATGCAGAACTAAAGTTAGTTCTAAAAAGTGAAAACCAAATTGATTTTACTGAGGTGCAATTAACAGCAATTGAGGTTTTAAAAGAACGTCCAATTGAAGATGTTTTTGGTCACGACGTCTCTCATATCTTAGTTGACGAATTCCAGGATACCAATGACTCACAATTAGAATTTATAGCATTACTTATGAATAATTTTCTTAATGATCCAAATAAATCCATGTTATTAGTCGGTGACCCAATGCAATCTATATACAGATTTAGAAAAGCTGAAGTTAAGCATTTTATTAATACCAAGAAAAACGGTATTGGTGGATTAAAATTAAAGAAACGAGAGTTAAATAAAAATTTTAGGTCTTGTAGGCATATCATTGACTGGTGTAACCTAAATATGCCCAATATATTTCCACAAGAAGATTCAGATAAAGGTGCTGTCAGTTATCTACCTTTTAAATATGGAAAAGAAGACTTAAAAGGTGCCGGAGTTTCAATTCATCACCTTCAAATAAGTACGTTTACTAAAAAAAGCTTGTTTGAGGTGGAGGCAAAATTTGTGGTTGAGAAAATAGTTGAGCTTAGAAAAAAAACTCCCGATCTTGAAATAGCTTTACTAACTCGAACACGACTCACTGTAAAAGAGATTATTGATGAAATGAATCGTGAAGGCATCCCTTTTAAAGCCATTGGGATTGATCAAGTCAAGGATCAACAAATATACCAAGATATTATGTCTCTCACCAAGGCACTTTATAACCACGATGATAAGGCTCACTGGATAGCTATATTAAGGGCACCATGGTGTGGGCTAGACCTTAACTCGCTTTCTATCTTATTTGAAAATAATCACAACAGGGACGCTTGGGATGTTATTAATGACCTCAGTATCACTAATAAGCTTGATAGTAATAATAAAAAGAGACTGTATTTTGTAAGAGATGTTATTTCAAAGACTATAGGCTTTAGAGGGAGAGTATCTCATCGATTTTTCATAGAATCGGTATGGAGAATGCTGATGGGAGAAAAGTGCTTAAAAGACTATGGTGAATTAGAACACATAGACACGTTTCTAGATCTAGTTGATGAATGCAGTAATTCATTATCAATAGATTTTAAAAAATTAACTAAGATCTCAGAGGATATAAATATTAACAACAATTCAGATCATGAAAATCCAGTTACAATTTCGACGATACATGCTGCAAAGGGACTAGAGTATGAATGTGTAATCATTCCAAACCTAAATAGAGGAGTAAAGCCTGACGAAAAACCCTTAATACTTCTTGATGGTGACAATTTAATTTCAATTAAGAATAATAATGAAAAGACAGAAAACCTTTTTGACTACAACTGGAAAAAAGAAAGGGTTAGGATAAAAAATGAGCAAACAAGACTATTGTATGTCGCTATCACTAGAGCAAAAAAAGAATGCCATTTAATTTTTTCGATTAATGAGAAAAAAATTGAAGAGAAAGGAAATGAAAAAACAATTAAGGAAGATAAACTTATAGAAATTGAGAATGAACCAAATATTGAAAGAAATAGTTTTCTAAATATTTTATGGCCAATTGTCAAAAATGAAAAAATCATAAAAATTAAATCAGAAAATCCTATAGATAATGTTACCTATATTCCAGGATTACGGCGCTTAACAATAGACCATTATTCGCAAGAAATAGAGGCACAGCCAATATCTATTGATCAAGAAATAAAGAAAAGCTATGAAAATGATATTTATACATTCACTGGGACATTAATTCATAACTATTATAAATTAATTATTAAAAATCAGTTAGATATAAAAGAAATATTAAGTAAAAAATTAGATTTTATAAAGTCACTTTTTGATGATAATAGGTTCAAACCCAGTGAAATAAAAGAAGCTCTCAAGATAGTGGATAACTCATTAAGTTCCTTACTAAATAGCGAAGATGGAAAATGGATTTACCAACTTTACCAAGACGACATGATGGAGGCTGAATATTTATTTAATGAGGGAAATTCATTTAAACTTCGAATCCCTGATCGAACTTTTATTAAAGACAATAAACGATGGATTGTAGATTATAAAGTTGTATTTAATGATAAAAATTTAGACCTTGAAGCAAAAAAACATATAGCTCAGCTTGAAATGTATGAATCATTATTTGATAATAAATATCAAATTCAAAAAGCTATTTACTTTGCTCCTCAAGGAAAATTAATTAAACTTTGAGGTCATCAATTTTTTTTGTAATAAATGTTACTCTTTTTGCGACCTCTTCTTCTTCTAGGGCAACTTTTAATTTATCAGGTCCGTTCATCTTAAATCGATGATCACTTTGAATTAAATCAATTAATTTTATTGGGTCGATGCTAGCGTTTTTCTGAAATGTGATCTCGGTTGATTTTTTATTTGAATCAATTTTTATTATTTCTGTTGATGCTATATCTATTCTTAATTTATGAAATATTACAAGATCCTTAGTTTGTTCTGGCATTTGGCCAAACCTATCTATCAATTCTTCTTTTAGTGCTACTAATTCATCTTGACTCTTACAGCTTGAAAATCTTTTATAAATTACTAGCCTTTCGTTAGTGTTAGGGCAGTATGTTTGAGTGAGTATGGTTGGGGTATGAAGGTTAATCTCTCGATTAGATGTAATTGGTTTTTCTATATCCAGTTCCTCTCCTGATTTGAGTTGTTTAATTGCTTTATTTAACATCTCCATATACAAACTAAAGCCAATTTCATGCATTTGACCACTCTGATTGTCGCCAAGGAGCTCACCAGCACCACGAATTTCTAGATCATGTATGGCTAGATGGTACCCCGCCCCTAAGTCCTCCATGAGTTGAATGGCCTCCAGTCGTTTTTTTGCGTTTGATGTTAACTTTCTATCTTCATCTATTATTAAGTAAGCGTATGCCTGATGGTGCGACCGTCCTACCCTTCCACGCAGTTGATGAAGCTGTGCAAGCCCAAACTTGTCAGCTCTATTCATGATGATTGTATTGGCAGATGGGATATCGATACCGGTTTCAATGATTGTAGAACAAAGTAGTATATTGATTCTATGTTGATGGAAGTCTTGCATCACACTTTCTAGTTCTTTTTCCTTGAGTTGGCCGTGAGCAATACCAATTCTTGCATCGGGCAGCAGTTTAGACAGCTTTTCATACATAAACTGAATGGTATTAACCTCATTATGAAGGAAATATACCTGCCCCCCTCTATTAAACTCTCTCGAAACAGCCTCATTTATAATACCTTGGCTAGAATTAACGACAAAAGTTTTAATAGGAAGCCTTTTTTCAGGGGGGGTAGAAATGATTGAAAACTCTCTTAATCCCTCCATCGCCATTGATAAAGTTCTTGGTATTGGTGTGGCTGTGAGTGCTAAGACATCAACATTTTTTCTGAATGCCTTTAGCTTTTCCTTTTGCCGAACACCAAATCTATGCTCCTCATCAATCACAATGAGCCCAAGATCTTTAAATTTAACGTCAGGTTGAATTAATCGATGTGTCCCAATAATTATATCTATTTGCCCATTTTCAAGCTTTTTCAAGGACTCTAATTGTTGTTTCTTTGATTTAAACCTTGATATTTCTTCAATCTTTATTGGCCATTTTGCAAACCTATCACTAAAATTTGAAAAATGCTGTTCTGCTAAGAGGGTTGTTGGGACTAAAATAATTACTTGTTTATTATTTAAGACTGAAATAAACGCTGCCCTCAGAGCGACTTCTGTTTTTCCGAATCCCACATCACCGCATATTAATCTATCCATGGGTTTGGGAGATTCCATATCGTGAATTACTTTTTCAATGGCTGTTTGTTGATCTATTGTTTCCTCAAATGGGAACTCATCACAAAAAACTTCGTAATCCTTAAGGTTTATTTTTGAGCTATAACCTCGTTGAATTGATCTTTTTGCGTATAGATCCAGTAATTCTGCGGCAGTATCATGAATTTGCAGTAATGCTTTCTTTTTTGCTTTATCCCATGCCCCACTCCCTAGTTTATGGATGGGTGCTGACTCACTTGGACCACCCGCATACCTTGAAACTAAAAAAAGATTTGAGACTGGGACGTAAAGCTTATCATCCCGCTCGTAGTGCAGTAACAAAAACTCAGTCATGCCATCACCATAATCTAAATCAACCAGGCCCTGGTATCTGCCTACCCCATGAAGCTCATGAACCACAGGGTCTCCTACATTAAGCTCTGTGAGATCCTTAACAATCCCTTCTTCATTAAAGCTCTTATTTCTATTTTTTTTCTTAATTTGCTTAACGAAGTTAGGAAAAATTTCATTTTCGGTGATTACTATAAACTCATCATGAAAAAATCCTTTATGAAGAGGGCTTGAGATTAAACATACTTTTTGATCTGATAAAGTAAAATCTTGCCAAGTCTCAATTTCTTTAAAATTTTGGTCTGACTGCTTTAATAATTCAGCAATCGACTCTCGGCGACCTAAGCCATCTGTGCAAATCAAAATCCTTTTTTTACTGTTGCCTATGAGTTGTTTTAATTTCCTCAAGGGCGGTAAATCGTCTCTGTCTATAGCAACATCGAATTGAGTTGGTGTGGAAATTTTTGTTTTTTTTATTTGTTCAGATTGGTTAATTTTTTTGAAAAATTGATCAGTTGGTAATAATAGATCAGTTATTTCTAAGATAGGTCTTTCAGGATCGTATGCATACAGACGGAATCTACTCTGCGCTTCAGATTGATAGTCTAAGGCAGCTTTATGCACATCTCCTAACTGAAGAGTAAGGTCACTAGGGTTAATGTAATCGAAAATTGTATTGGTATTTTCAAAGAATAGAGGCAGATACCATTCAATACCAGCAAATGGTGTCCCTTTGCTGATATTTTTGTATGGCTTTGATTTAGATAAGTCCCCGTTAAACTTTTCACGATAATTTTTCCGAAATTGACTAACGCCATCAACGTCAATAGGAAATTCTCTTGCTGGTAACAGTTTGATTTTATTTGTTGGATACAAGCCACGCTGTGTATCAACATCAAACGTCCTTATCGTATCAATTTCATTTCCAAAAAAATCGATTCTGTAGGGGACGATTGAGCCCATTGGATAAATGTCAATAATGCTGCCACGAATCGCAAACTCTCCAGGGCTTAAAACCTTATCGACATTAAAGTAACCATTTTCAATCAATCTGTTTTTAAATGCCTCAATATCCACCTCTTGCTTTACTTTAAAATCAAAACTAAATTTTTCTATATAAGATTTAGGGGGAAGAAAATGTAAGGCAGTTGTAATTGGTAAAAGGTTGATATCAAACTCATTCTGTGTCATCTGATAAAGAGCAAGTAACCTTTCTGAAGTAAGTTCTGGATGGGGTGATATTTGATCGTAGGGAAGTGTTTCCCAGTCAGGCAAATGATTAATTCTTAATTCAGGATAGAACCATATTAATTCTTCTTTTAGTGAGATAGCGTCAAATACATTCGCGGTAAATATATTTAATGATTTTTTTTTGTCTTTTAGATGGCTGTAAAAAATCCTACCAATCTCGATGCTATGAGAGGTATTAGTTTCAAACATAAATCCTTTCTTCAAAAGGTTTTTCTTTTGCGACGTTGCCATTAATTGCTATCTTTAATCAAGGAGGTATTATAAGCATGAATGAATTAATTGAAATGAGTTTTCATGAATGATAAAGAATTAGTAGCGTATGCCGCACTTGATTATGTTGAGGATAATTCAATTGTTGGCCTTGGGACCGGCTCTACAGCAGATATTTTTATTAAAATGCTTGCGGAAAAAATCAGCAATGAATCATTGAATATATCTGTGGTGGCAAGCTCGGTCATTAGCCAGAAAAAAGCAAATGATGCAAAATTAAATTACATATCTATTGATCAAGTTACCTCAATTGATCTCTATGTTGATGGTGCTGATGAAATAACTCAAGATTTAGAGATACTTAAGGGTCGCGGTTTCGATCTGATTCGAGAAAAGCTCTTAGCGCAAATGAGTGAAAAGTTTATTGTGATAGGTGATAATTCCAAAATTGTTTCTAAAATCGGTCAAAATTACTCAATTCCTATCGAAATTACGCCAATTGCATGGAAAATTACAAAAAGTTTAGTTGAGAAAATTGCAAAAAAATGTGTAGTTAGAGAAAATATGGAGAAAAATGCATTTGCTATCTCATCCTATGGAAACTTTGTACTTGATTGCGAGTTTAATTATTCAAATTTGGACGATCTCGCAAGGGACATAGCTAACATCCCCGGTGTTTTTGAGCATGGTTTGTTTTTAAAATTGGCTTCATTGGCTATTGTCGCTGATGCGGGAAAGGTAAAAAAAATATCAATTTAGTTTTAATTTTTAGATTGAATGATCTTGACTCCATTCATATATGAAACCAATGCCTTTGGCACCTCAACATCTCCATTCTCTAATTGATAATTTTCAATAATTGCAACCATCGCTCTTCCCACTGCAATGCCTGAACCATTCAATGTATGAAGTAGTTTATTTTTCTTATCGCTGTCTTTAAATCTAGCCTTTAATCTTCTTGCTTGAAAATCCTCGCAGTTAGAAATAGAGGATATTTCTCTGTAGCAATCTTGTGATGGCATCCAAACTTCAATATCAAAGGTCTTGGCAGCCCCAAAACCCATATCTCCTGAACATAAACTCATCACCCTGTATGGAAGTGCTAATTTTTTTAAAATAAGCTCTGCATGGCTAAGCATTTCATCAAGCACATCATAGCTCTGGCTAGGATGACATATCTGAACAAGCTCAACCTTATCAAACTGATGCTGTCTGATCATCCCCCGCGTATCCTTTCCATAAGAGCCAGCTTCGGATCTAAAACAAGGAGTTAAGGCTGTCAGTTTGATGGGTAATTCATTTAAATCAACTATACTATCTCTTACAAAATTGGTTAAGGGGACTTCGCCAGTTGGAATTAGATATAGCTTTTCATCACTACCCCCTTTCTTTGTGATAAATAAATCCTCTTCAAACTTTGGTAGCTGCCCTGTACCTTTAAGTGAATCGTAGTTAACCAAGTAAGGTGTGTAACACTCCTCATAACCATGTTCTTGAGTTTGTATATCTAACATGAATTGACCGAGAGCTCTATGCAGACTTGCAAGACCAGATCGAATAGAAGTAAATCTGGCACCAGATAACTTTACTCCTAAATCAAAATCTAAACCTAAACTTTCTCCTATATCTACATGGTCTTTTACCTTAAAAGAAAATTCTTTTTTTTCTCCCACTTCCCTTATCATTTCGTTATCGTTCTCGCTTTGTCCAATCGGAACTGACTCGTGAGCTAAATTGGGTATATCGAGTAAAAATTCTTGGATTTTATTTTGTACTTCCTCTAGGGCACCATTTTGCACTTTCAGTAAATCATTTGTTTGACCTACCGACTGCATATGCTCAGTGACATCTTTCCCCTTTGATTTTTCAACGCCTATTTTTTTAGAGAGGTCGTTTCTTGATTCTTGAAGCTCCTGGACCTTGACTTGCAAATTTCTTCTTTCATTTTCAAGGCCGATAAAGCTTTTTTTATCAATCTTAAAACCTCTTGAATTTAACCTAGATTCAACCTCATCAATATTATTTCTAAGTAAATTAATATCTATCATAAAAGTTATTCCGTTTTATTTTTGTTGTAATGTTGATCTAATTGTTTCAAAAACTCTTTTTTTTCACTAATTTTTTTTTCTAATCCACGGTCTGTTGGATTATAAAATTCTACAGGGTCTATCTCGTCAGGAAAATATTTTTCTCCAGCAGCATAAGCATGATTTTCATTGTGCGCATAACGATAGTTTTTTCCATAACCCATATTATCCATTAATTTTGTGGGTGCATTTCTAAGGTGCATGGGAACATCAAGATGTCCTTGATTCTGTATAAAGGACTTAGCTGTATTAAATGCCTGGTAAGCACTATTGCTCTTTGGTGCCATTGATAGATAAATAACGGCGTTACTTAAGGCTAGTTCTGCCTCAGGAAAACCTAGCCTTTCATAAATTTGATAGGCCTCTAAAGCCATTGTTTGTGCTCTTGGATCAGCGATACCAATATCCTCAATAGCAATCCTTATAATGCGCCTTGCCAAATATAATGGATCAGCTCCACCGTCGAGCATTCTTAAAAGCCAGTAAAGTGCAGCGTCTGGGTTTGAACCTCTAACCGATTTATGTAATGCTGAAATTTGATCATAAAATTGCTCTCCTCCCTTATCGAAGCGCCTTGATTTATCAGACATAGTTTTTTTAATATCGTCAGAATCAATCTTTAAATTTTTTTCTGTTAAAGCCTTTAAACAAACTATCTCCAACAAATTAATTAGTTTTCGCCCATCCCCATCTGAGAATTCAAAAATTATTTTTTTTGCATCATCAGTAATGGTTAAATCATTAAATTCACCTATTGCTCTCTTAAGAATTTTATCTAGCTCTTCTGTTGTTAGTGCTTTTAATGAGAAGACCTGGCAGCGACTTAGTAGTGCTGAATTAACTTCAAAAGATGGATTTTCTGTCGTAGCCCCAATAAATACAATTAATCCTGATTCAATATGAGGTAAAAACGCATCTTGTTGGCTTTTGTTGAACCTATGCACCTCATCAACAAATAAAATTGTTTTTTTATTTTGTTGATCTCTCATAAATTCAGCTTTATCAATAGACTCTCTAATTTCTTTTACCCCAGATAAAACTGCTGAAATAGAAATAAAGTGTGCGTCTATCGTATTCGATATAACTTTTGCAATACTTGTCTTCCCAACACCTGGTGGTCCCCATAAAATAATAGAGGGAAGATTTCCTGTCTCAATCGCAACCCTTAAAGATTTACCTTTGGAAAAAATGTCGGTTTGGCCAACAATCTCATCAAGCGTTTTTGGTCTTAATTTTTCGGCAAGTGGTATTGAGATTTTAGAGGTCATCTAATTTTTAATCACATCAATGCCATCAGGATAATTAAATAAAAATTTACCCACATTGATATCTTGGTTTTGAATTATTTTAGAAAATTGAATTGTTGTTTCATTATCAAAATTATCTGTAATTTTCATTTCTTTGAGTTGGTCAAAGTTAAATTTAAAAACGACCTGCTTAAAAAAAGCTCGATCTAGATCCTTTGGTGTTGCTTTATATTTTGAAGAATTGCTTGAGTTTGAAATTAATTTTGTATTAAAAAATTCATGAACATTATCTGATACCAGAAGCATTGCTGGACTAATACCTACTTGCTTATCAAGCTTACTGACAATCACCTGCTTTAAATCTGGGTCGTATAAATATAGAAACTCACCATCACTAATAATTTCATTTTCTGAGGGTGCTTTATACTCCCATCGAAAATAATTTGGCTTCATAAACATAACTCTGCCAATGGACTCATCAATTAGTTGGTTAGTTGAGTCTTTTACAATTTGGGTAAATTCTGCATTAAACGAATTTAATTTAACAAGAATTTTTTCTAATTTATTATTTTCAGCGCAAACACTCAGAGAGAGAAAAAATAAAATTATAAATTTAATCATTTGTATTTGATGTAATTATTTCTCTATTACCATTGCTTTGCATAGGGGTAACTAACCCTGCTTTTTCCATATCTTCAATAATTCTTGCTGCGCGATTATAGCCAATCCTGAGGTTTCTCTGCACATAGGAAATAGAGGCCTTTTTTGATTGAATCACAATTTGAACTGCCTCGTCATATAATGGGTCCTTTTCTCCTCCAATTTCACCTCCATCAGATACGCCATCAACTTCGATTGGATTTAAAACCTCATCTATATATTGCGGAGTCCCTTTTGATTTAAGGAAATCAACCACCTTATGGACCTCTTGATCGGAAACAAATGCACCATGAATTCGGTCAGGATAGCTAGTTCCTGGTGGCATATAGAGCATATCACCCTTACCTAGTAATGTTTCAGCCCCCATTTGATCAAGTATGGTTCTTGAGTCAACTTTGCTTGATACCTGAAACGCAATTCGTGAAGGAATATTTGCTTTTATTAACCCCGTAATAACATCAACTGAAGGTCGCTGCGTTGCCAGAACTAAATGTATTCCAGACGCTCTCGCTTTTTGCGCAAGCCTTGCAATTAATTCCTCGATTTTTTTACCCATTACCATCATCAGATCTGCTAGCTCATCAATGACGATGACTATTAAAGGTAGCTCCTCAAGAACCTCTGGCTCCTCAGGGTTAAGGCTAAACGGATTAGTTAAAGGCTTATCTTTTATTGCAGCCTCTTTTAATTTTTGATTAAAACCAGCAAGGTTTCTCACGCCAAAAGCTGACATAAGCTTATATCTTTTATCCATCTCAGCAACAGCCCAATTTAGCGCATGGCTCGCTTGACTCATGTCGGTTATGACGGGAGACAGTAAATGAGGAATATTATCGTAAACAGAAAGCTCTAACATCTTAGGATCAATCAAAATCATTTTTACCTGATCGGACGTTGCTTTATACAACAAGCTCAAAACCAATGCGTTAATTGCCACCGATTTACCAGCCCCCGTTGTCCCAGCAATTAATAAATGCGGCATTTTTGAAATATCAGCAACCGCTGGGTTACCCGCAATGTCCTTACCAAGGGCTATAGTAAGTAAGCTTGGTGTGTCCGCGAATATTTTTGAATTCATTATTTCAGATAGAAATACTATTTGTCGATTTGGGTTTGGTATTTCAAGTCCCATATAGGTTTTACCAGGAATGGTCTCAACAACTCTAATACTTGAAACTGATAATGCCCTGGCTAGGTCTTTTGATAAATTAATCACTTGACTCCCCTTTACACCGGCTGCAGGTTCAAGCTCATATCTAGTTATGACTGGTCCAGGTTGAGCATTAATAACTTTTGCCTCTATTCCAAAATCAAGTAATTTTTTTTCAATAAGTCGAGAAATAAATTCAATCGTCTCGGAACTTTGTGGGTTTATTTTTTTTGATGGCTCATCTAAGAGGTGAATTGGGGGCAAATCCTGCTCAGTCTCACCAAATAAATTCTTTTGTTTTTCTTTGATTGCACGCTTACTTTCTTCCGTATTTTTTTGATTATCAACAATGGTTACAGGCTCTCTATCAATGAGTTTCTTTCTTTCCTTTTCAACAACAACAAATCTTTCTTTTTCAAGTTTTTTACCCTCCCTTCTATCTTGCCAATCTATATATAAATTTTTAAGAAATGTTATGAAGTTAAAAATGAAGTTACCTAAGGACTCAGAGATAACGATCCAGGACCACCCAGTAAACAAACTAAATCCAATGGCGAATGAGAATAACAAAAAGATTAGCCCCCCTTCGTAGCCGAAGGTTTGAACTATAAATTGGTTAGTTAAATGGCCTACCATACCGCCCTGCTCAGTTGGAAAGCTTGCATTAATTTTAACTATATAGCCCGCCTCAAAAGCAGATGATGAAAATATTAATAATAAAAAACCAAGGTAATGAACAATTAAAAGATGTTTCTTGTTATAACCTTCATCCTCGATTCTTGGATAGATTAGAAAAATACTATAAATACTCAGAAAGACAAGCCACCAAGCAGACAAACCAAAAATTGATAGCATGAGATCAGAAAAGTATGCCCCCACAACTCCAGCTAAGTTTTGAATAACTTCATTACCGCCACTATGTGTCCATGCAGGATCATTAACTGAAAAAGTGCTTAGTGCTAAAGTGATATATACACCAAGAAAAAGTAGCGTAAGCCAAGAGGCTTCCCTCATAATCCTACTTGCTAATTTTCTTGTAGAGGCCTGCGATTCAATAATTTTTTTATTCGCAGCTTTTGATTTTTTAGTAAATAGCAATTTTTAAATTTTTACGTTTTGTTTATCCAAATTATATCAGTATGTTTACGAATTGCACTGATAGTAGAATTAAATAATGAATAGTATTCAGTTAATGTTTGATTCATATTGATTGCTCATCTAAAATTATGCTAATTTAAATCAAACTGAGTAAACCTTTATGTCAAAACATTCCCATCTCATCATCCTTGGATCAGGACCAGCAGGTTATAGCGCAGCGATTTATGCTGCTAGAGCAAATTTAAAACCAACACTTATCACAGGTGTTGAACAAGGTGGTCAATTGATGACAACTACTGATGTTGATAATTGGCCTGCTGATGCTGATGGGGTTCTTGGTCCTGATCTAATGAGCCGGTTTGAAAAGCATGCCCTTAGATTTAATACTGATATTGTTTTTGATCAGATTCATACAGCCGACCTTCTTAAACCCTCTAAAGAAAAAAAACCTTTCCGCTTGATTGGAGATGAATCTGAATATACATGTGATTCTCTCATTATTTCTACAGGCGCTTCAGCTATGTACCTTGGTCTTGAAAGTGAGAATAAATTTCTTGGAAAAGGTGTTTCAGCTTGTGCAACTTGTGATGGTTTTTTTTACAAAGGCAAAGAAGTAGCTGTTGTAGGTGGAGGAAATACAGCAATTGAAGAGGCTCTCTATTTATCAAACATTGCAAGCAAGGTTACATTGATTCATCGAAGAGACAAATTTAGAGCTGAGGCAATTCTTGTTGATAAAGTACACGAAAAGGTTGAGGAAGGAAAAATAGTCCTTGAACTTCATAAAACTCTTGATGAAGTAATTGGTGATGATAGCGGAGTAACTGGAATTAAAATTAAAGACGTTAATTCAAATAAAATTAAAGAAATAGATTTGTTAGGTGTATTTATTGCCATAGGCCATAAACCAAATACTGATTTATTCCAAGAACAACTTAAAATGGAAAATGGTTATATCGTTACAGAATACGGGAGGGATGGAAACTTCACTCAAACAAGTATACCCGGTATCTTTGCCGCAGGAGATGTACAGGACCATGTTTACAGACAAGCGATTACCAGCGCTGGAACTGGTTGTATGGCCGCTCTTGATGCGGAGAGATTTCTTTCAAAGAATGACTAACGAAGAGGATATATTTAGGGATGCAGTCAAGGGGGTAAAGCCCTTAAAAATTAAATCGCCTAAGATCCAAAAAGCTATTAAAAAACCCAAACCAATAGCAAAAAAATTTATAGAAGATGAAAAAAAAGCCTTACTTGAGTCCTTAAGCGATGATTTTATTTCAACGGAAAATGAATCAGGTGAGGAACTAAGATACTTAAAAAAAGGACATTCACCAGATATTCTTAATAAGTTAAAAAAAGGGTATTGGGTTACGCAAAAATCTATTGACCTTCATGGCCTAATCTCAGAAGAAGCAAAGTCATATATTGTCAATTTTATTAGTGACTGTAAAAAAAAGAAGGTGAGGTGCATAAAAATTATTCATGGTAAAGGCTTACGCTCTCATAATAAAGAGCCTGTTTTACGCAACAAAGTTAAAAATTGGCTGATACAAAAAGAAGAGGTAATTGCTTATGTTGAAGCACCACGACATGATGGTGGAAGTGGTGCTGTGCTGGTCTTACTGAAGGAGTATTAAAGAACCAATTAAAATGATTCTATTAAGCACGAACATTGTGCCGCAATGCCTTCAGACCTTCCAATAAATCCCATCATTTCTGTTGTTGTAGCTTTGATATTTACTTGTGATTCTTCACACTTACAGTCAACCGCAATATTTTCAATCATTTTAGGAATGAACTCAGATAACCTGGGTGATTGACAAATAATGGTCGCATCAATATTAATAATCTTAAATTTTTTTGACTCAACTAACCCAATAACTTTTGTCAAAAGATCCCGAGATTTTGCATTTTTAAAGGCAGGGTCTGTGTCAGGAAAGTGTTGCCCAATATCTCCCATACCACTTGCACCAAGAAGTGCATCCATGATAGCGTGAATTAACACATCTGCATCGGAATGCCCCTTTAAGCCAAGGTGAAAATCAATTAAAACTCCCCCAAGAATTAATTTTCTCTTCGAAACAAGCTGATGCACATCGTAACCTTGACCCACCCTAATCATGATTGGATCCTTTTATGAGTTTATCAACCCTCAATAAGTCCTCAGGATAAGTGATCTTAAAATTTTCTAAACTTCCCTTGACAACCTTTGGCGATAACCCGAGAGCTTCTATTGCCTCAGATTCGTCAGTTGGGTTGCCTTTAAATGATGTTAACGCTCTCTTGAGAAGGTTAAATCTGAACATCTGAGGTGTTTGAGCCAACCAAATTTCATCTCTTTTCTCTGTACAAGTTATTTGTTGTTTCTTATCAACTCTTTTAACCGTATCAAGCGCTGGGATAGCTAAAATCCCCCCAACTTTATCATCAGCAACCTCATTTATAAAATTATTCACAAGCGATTCAGTGATGCCGACCCTGGCAGCATCATGAACCATAATCCAATCATCTTTTTGGATGTCACCCCCTATAATTTCTAGTGTATTTAAAACAGTTTCTGATCGAGTAGAGCCCCCACATTCCGTTAATGTTGTTTTTTTTGAAAATTGACACCCTAGGCTTTCAATATATTTTTGATTTTTATTAAGCGCGACTGTTATAGTTTTTATGGCTACAAGCTTTGAAAATATGGACTCAATAAACTCAAGAATCGTTTTTCCATGAAAATTTGAGAATTGTTTTGGGGTGGTGGATTCCATCCGAGAACTCTCTCCTGCAGCTGGGATAATAAGATGTATATTCTGCATACTAAAAGTTTAGCATGCAGAAAAAAATATAGTTTTAATCTTTTTAATATTTATTCAGAGGAAATTGAATTAATTTTATGGATGGATATATCAGCACCATTAAATTCTTCCTCTTCTGTCAATCTAAAGTTGAACATTTTATGAATGACTGTGTAAACGATATAGCCGCCTGCAAGGGCTATAAAAACACCTGCAATAGTACCAACCAATTGCGACATGAAAGTAACCCCACCAAGTCCGCCAAATAATTCTAACCCAAAAATACCTGCAGCAATTCCACCCCATGCACCACAAATGCCATGTAACGGCCATACCCCTAAGACATCATCAATTTTCCATTTATTTTGTGTAAGCGAAAAACTCCAAACAAATAAAGCACCTGCTACCAAACCAACAGTTAATGCCCCAAGAGGATGAAATAAATTAGAACCTGCGCAAACAGCTACCAAGCCTGCGAGAGGTCCATTGTATAAAAATCCAGGATCATTTTTACCAATAACTAATGAAGCCAGCGTGCCTCCGACCATCGCCATCAGCGAGTTCACTGCCACAAGACCCGAAATGCCTTCAAGAGATTGCGCAGACATCACATTAAAACCAAACCAACCAACGGTGAGTATCCATGACCCTAAAGCAAGAAATGGAATATTAGATGGTGGGAATGCATTTAGTCTCCCATCCTTTGTATATCGCCCTAGTCTGGGTCCTAAAATTAAAACTGCAGCTAAAGCAATCCACCCGCCCATTCCATGAACCACCACTGATCCAGCAAAGTCATTAAAAGGTGCGCCAAAAGTCTGATTTAAAAAATCTTGAAATCCAAAATTACCATTCCAAATTATTCCTTCAAAAAACGGATACAAAAAACCTACCAAAATAAATGAAGCGATAAGTTGTGGTTTAAAAGTAGCTCTCTCAGCAATTCCTCCCGAAACAATTGCAGGGATTGCGGCTGCGAATGTTAAAAGAAAGAAGAACTTAACTAATTCATATGCGCTTTTTTCCGATAACACGTTGGCTGCAGCATAAAAATCCATGCCGTAAGCTAGACCATAACCAATAAAGAAATATGCAATCGTAGATATAGAAAAATCTGCCATTATTTTTGCTAACGCATTGACCTGATTTTTTTCTCTTACCGTTCCAACCTCTAAAAATGCAAATCCTGCATGCATTGCGAGGACCATAATTGCTCCGAGCAGAACAAATAAAACATCACCCTGACTAACCAAATTATCCATATTTAACCTATTTTATGTATATTAAAATTTTAGAAATTTTAATATAGGGAATTATAATTTTCTATAAGATGATATTTTTTATGTTAAAAACTATTTCAAATTTCAGATATTTGCATTAATTTGGTGCAAATATCAAATATTTATTGAAAACTTATATGATTACTCATGTCTGAATTAATTATTTTATTTATCCTGGTAGCTATTATCGGACTTTGGTATGACATTATCTCTAAAAGAGAGTTGGCTATCCATGAAGGTAAAAGGCTTGCAAATAACTTAAACCTTCAGTTACTTGATGACACGGTCCATTGCAACAAAATGAGTATAGTTCGCACTTTATCGAATTGGCCTTCCATTAAAAGAGTTTATTATTTTAATTTGAGCAGTACTACAAACGATAGATTAAACTGCCAGCTCACACTTGTTGGTAATAGACTTATCCATTGGTATGTTCCGCCATACCCGAGCAATTTATAATGTACGTAGGCCGTTTTGCACCAACACCATCGGGTGACCTGCATTTTGGATCGATAGTGACAGCGATTGCAAGTTACTTAGACGCTAAAAAGGTTAAGGGACATTGGTTACTCAAAATAGATGACATAGATAAGCAAAGGGTAAGAAATAATTCTGCCCTATCAATCCTGAGGACATTGGAAAGTTTAAATCTTTTTTGGGATTCAACTGAGTCTTATCAAAGCAATCGACTTGATGAATATAGATATTATTTTGAAAAATTATCAGCGACACATCAAACCTATAACTGTAGTTGTTCAAGAAAATATCTTACTGATCATGCGAAGCTTGGAGATGGTGGCTATATCTATCCAGGATTTTGCAGATATAAAGAGCTTGAAAATAAAAATTCTTATGCCACCCGCATGGAAGTAAGTACAAATCCAATAGTTATTAAAGATCAAATCCAAGGACAGCTTAGTCAAAATCTATCAAGAGAAATAGGTGACTTCGTAATAAAGAGAAATGATGGACAATTTTCATATCAATTTTCAGTTTGTGTTGACAATAAGTTAGACAAAATAACAAACATAGTTAGAGGGGCTGATCTTTTTTCCTCGACTCCGCGACAAGTATATTTGCATAATTTACTAGATTTCGATATCCCAAAATTTTCACATATACCCATCGCAACCCTTGGTAAAAAAAAGATAAGCAAAAGTGACGATTGTAAAATTATAATAAAAAATAATCAGAAGGATATTTGGATAAAAGTTTTAAATTTTCTAAAGCAACCTATAGCTCAAGATGTATCTGAAATGAGTCTTGATGAATTGATAAGCCACGCAATCAAAAATTGGACAATGGGAAAAATTAGCCCCTTACGTTCGATCGATATCTCCTAAAATATTCATAAATAAATATGCCTGCAGCAGCACCTACATTCAATGACTCAACAGATCCCTGCATAGGTATAGAAATAGATTTAGTCGATTTAGAAATTATTTCAGCGCTTATACCACCTCCCTCGCTACCTAAAATAAGAATTAAGTCCCTAGGGATATCATCATCATAAAGTGAATCACCACAAATACTTAATGAATAAATGGGAAGGTTAACTTGATCACATAATTTCAATAAATCTTGGTTTTCATAACACTTTAAGTTGACTTGAGCCCCCTGGCTTCCCCTAAGTGTTTTTGGTGACCAAAGCTCCGCCGAGGTCTTAGATAAATATACTGAATTAACTCCGGCAGCTTCTGCAATCCTAAGTACACTACCTAAATTACCTGGGTCTTGAATGCCATCAATAAATAAGTTCAAACCTTTTTTTATTTCTGAGCCTTCCTCAATTGGGACATTTATCAGAGCAATTAAACCATTGGAAGACTTTAAATCTGCAAGCTCAAGAAATAATCCATGCTTTAAGTCATAGGTTTCAATATTAGGATTTAATTTAACTATTTCCTTGATTTCGGGTGAATCCATTTTTTCATCCCTTATAAAACATTCAATATCTTTTTTTGCTTGGAGGAATGTATTTATAAGATGAGGGCCTACTAAAATCGTCTTATTTTTTTCTTTTCTAAAGCCTTTTTTAGTCGCTATTTTTTTAAAGTACTTATATGAAGCATTATGTTTTGTGTCGATTATCTTATTCGTCATTAAGTTTTATTTTTTAAATGGTATTAAAGATTTTTTTTTGAATCCAACTTGAAAAAATTGCTGCAAAAGTCCATCATCACCAGCTAAATGAGATGCCCCAACCGCAACAAATAACACATTTTTTTTTGCTAAAATCAGAAGTCTATTAAAAAAAAGTTTATTTCGTTTATGAATAAGCTCATTTTTAACTGAAGACCAGGCTTTTACAGGGACGATTGATTTAGTAATTTCTTCATCAGCATTAAGTATTTTATTTAAATTAAATGTAAGGTAAGTCTTAATCATTAATTCATAATTTTTTTCTTTATCTTCCTCACTTACATTTAAAACATTTTTTAAAATTTGGAATTGATCCTCTGGTGGAAGTGAATCTAAAACAGAATAATGTTCATCAACTGTTTCTAAGCCTTTTGAAGCTAATCCATAATTACTCGCAGCTACCTTTAACAAGTTGTCTTGGCTAAATGGATTCATTGCCCGAGGTGAACTAAAAATAAAACCCAATAACCATGGCTTCAATTTTATTGCAAAATCTGTCTCTATAGAATGAAAATCAGATAATTCACTAATTTTTTGAAAATCTTCGTCACTAAGGTATTTATTATATTCACTCCCTAAGCCCTCTAAGACTTTCAGGTTGCTCACATTAGTTGTTTCAGACACAAATAAGTCTGATTTTTTCATTGCATTGTTAACAGAATCACTAAAATCCACTACCCTATTATCATCTACATGGATGCTGCCAAAGATAAAAATTTGTTTCCCGTCAGGGCTCTCTAGCTCCCAAAATATTGAGTTTTCATTTGCGCCTATACCAAAGGTTAAAAATAAACTTAATAAAATAAATGATCTTATTTTCATATCTTTACTTTAATCTATCTAAAAAAATTAGTAAAAAAAAATTTAAAATATAATAGAAAAAGACGAGTAAAATTTAGAACATGGATTTTAAAAATAAACCTTCTTTTGAAAAAATTCAGTTTTATAAAACTACAGAATATAACTGTAGTTACATCGATAAAATGGATGCGCAATCGTTAGTTGTAACTCCATATAAATCTATTGATCAAAATATTTTCCAAGATTTAATTGAAAAGGGTTTTAGGAGGAGTGGTCAATATATATATAAGCCAAGCTGTAAAAGTTGCACAGCATGTATCCCTATAAGACTTTCAGTGCAAAAGTTTTTATCTTCTAGGTCGCAAATAAGAATTTTTAAGAAGCATCAACATTTTGATGTCCGAGAGGTTTCTCTTGCTTTTAAACAAGAACATTTTGACCTTTACTCAAAATATCAAAATAAGCGTCATAGCTCAATAAACAATGATCAAAATAAAATAGATGATTACAATGACTTTCTAATTAAGAGCAATGTTAACTCAAAGCTTGTTGAGTTCTGGGATGGGGGCTTACTAAAGATTGTATCTATTATTGATATGATGAGTGATGGCATTTCAGCTGTTTACACTTTTTTTGACCCTGACGACGAAAAAGTAAGTTATGGGACCTACTCAATTATTTGGCTCATCAATTGGTGTAAAACCCAACAATTAAAATATATGTATCTAGGTTACTGGATTGGTGAATGTAACAAAATGAAATATAAAACCAACTTTAAGCCTTATGAGCTCTATATTAAAGGGTATTGGCAAGAAAATATCACATAGCGCCATGTTACAATTTGAATAATAAGTTAAAATCTAAAAAAAATATAATGAATAATTTGCTTATTTTTGGTGTTGGCCTCATTGGAGGATCTATCGCAATTGAATGCCAAAAAAAACATATGTTTAATCAGGTTGTTGGCGTTCAAAGGGAGGGAGGGACCTCCTTATCATCCTTTGTGTCAACTGGAATGATTGATAGAGTTTCAGATAGCCTAAACGATGATATTAAACAAGCAGATTTTATAGTTATCGCAACACCCGTTGCCCAAATTAGAAATATATTAACGACAATCTCTCCATCGCTATCGCCAAATACAATTGTGATTGATGTAGGGAGTACAAAGTCTAATGTTATGAACTTTGCTAAGGAGGAGCTTAAAGAAAAATTTCCACAATTTGTTGGCTCTCACCCAATCGCTGGCTCAGAGCAGCACGGTCCTGCTGCAGCAAAAATAAACTTATTTAAAAATAAGGATATTATATTAACTCCTGAGGATGAAACAAATTCTAAAAAGCTTGAATTAACTTCTAAATTTTGGAGGGGCTTAGGAGGTGTTATTAAGACAATGACGCCTCTTGAACATGATCAAATTTTTTCAACAGTAAGTCATATTCCGCATCTTATTGCTTACAATATGGTAAATCTAATAGCTGGAAAAAGTAATAGGGATACCCTACTTGAATTTGCTGCTAGTGGATTTAAAGATTTTTCTCGTATAGCAGGAAGCTCCCCTGAGGTTTGGAAAGATATTTCTTTGGCCAACAAAACGGCAATCTTGAATGACCTCGATTTATTTGTTAAAGAAATCAATACAACAGCATCATTAATCAAGAATGAAGATTATATTGCTTTAGAAAAATACTTTGAAGTAGCGAGCAAAATTAGAAAAAACTGGTCCGAAAAAAACTAGTAATGAATGAGATAACACTAAAAGCTTCAAAACAAGTTCGTGGCTGTATCAAGCTACCTGGCTCAAAAAGTATCACTAATAGGGTTCTGCTAATGGCAGCTCTTGGAAGTGGAGTGACTAAGCTAATAGATCCACTTAGATCTGAGGATACAGATCAAATGATCAATGCATTAATTAAGCTTGGAGTATCAGTTAAGGAAGTTAATGCCGATAAAAACATCATTGAAATAAAAGGGGCTGAACATAATTTTCCTAACAAAAATACTAATCTTTTCTTAGGTAATTCAGGAACCACCTTTAGACCGCTTGCGGCAGTTCTCGCAATGATGAGAGGTGACTACTATTTATCGGGTATTGAGCGAATGCACGAGAGACCTATTAAAGATCTAGTCGATGCATTAGAACAAATAGGGTCAAGTATTCAGTATGAGAAAAATCATGGCTACCCGCCTATTACTATTAATAATAGATTAATCAAAATCTCAGAGCCCATTGAAATTAAAGGTGACATATCAAGTCAATATCTCACAGCACTTTTGATCGCAGGTCCAATTTCAAATAATGAATTTAATATTAAAGTTATTGGTGATTTAATTTCAAAACCATATGTTGATATAACTCTAAAGTTGCTTACAAAATTCAATATTTTTTATAACAATGATAATTGGCGTTTATTATCTTTAAAAAAAGATTCCGTATATAGAAATCCAACTAAAATTTTTGTTGAAGGGGATGCATCATCAGCCTCTTACTTTTTTGCTGCTGCTTCCCTTGCAGGTTCAATTCAGATAAAAGGTATAAATAAAGATAGCATTCAAGGAGATCTTAAATTTTTAGATATCATTTCCAAAATGGGTGCAAAAATTGAATATAAATCTGACTCTATTCAAGTGTCAAAGGCTTCAAACTTAAAAGGCCTTGAAATAGACTGTATAGAAATTCCAGATGCTGCAATGACACTGGCTATAATGGCGGTATTTGCTGACAAGCCAACAAAGCTAAAAAATATAGGAAGCTGGAAAGTTAAAGAAACAGACAGAATCTTAGCAATGGATAATGAATTAACCAAAATGGGTGTTGAGATTTCAACGACTCACGACTCAATGACAATTTTTCCACAAAAACAACTCAATGATAATATTTCTATTGAAACTTATAATGATCATAGGATTGCAATGTGCTTCTCCCTTTTTTGCCTTAAAAATCTGAATATTACTATTCAGGATCCAAATTGTGTTAACAAAACTTATCCTGATTACTTCAAAGATTTAAAATCTGTCATTGAATAACAGCCATACAAAACCTTTCGTCGTTACCATTGATGGCCCAGCGGGTTCCGGAAAAGGTACGATATCTAAACTAGTGAGTAACACTCTAGGGTTCCACCACCTCGATTCAGGAGCCATCTATAGAATTATTGCTTTAAACGCAAAGTCTAAGAATCTGGACACAAATCAAGTTACTCAAATATTAGAGGTAATTGATGGGCTAGAGATTAATTTTGCTGATGAAAAAGTTTTCTTAGGTAGTAAGGACATAACGGATTTAATTCGATCAGAATTAATTGGGAAATTTGCTTCTGAAATTGCAAAAAATGAATTGATAAGAGAAAAAATTTTAGGGCTCCAAAAGTCTTTCTTTAAACCACCTGGGTTGGTAGCTGATGGCCGTGACATGGGGACGGTAGTTTTCCCCGAGGCTAAAGTTAAAATTTTCCTTACCGCCAGCATAGAAGAGCGTGCGAATAGAAGATATAAACAGTTGATATTAAAGGAAAACAATGTTAATCTTGTCGACCTATTTGATAGAATCAAATTAAGAGATGAAAGTGATACAAATAGAAAAATATCACCTCTTAAAGCTGCAAAAGATGCTTACTTAATTAAAACAGATAATTTAAGCATAAACCAGACCTTTGAAAAAGTAATGGTGATTATAAGAAGTAAAGTAAATTAAATAAAATAAGCGATCTAATAGACACCAAATTTATTAGGTTTTTTTTAATAAGCCCGTCGCTAGATGGGATCAAATGAAGGTAAATTAATTTAAAATGGCAACTCTAGAAAAAACAACACAAAAACCATCTGAAAGCTTCGCTGATTTATTCGAAGAAAGTATGGCTCTCAAAGAAATGCGCCAAGGGGAAATAATTACTGCGGAAGTTATATCAATAGATAGTGACTTTGTGATAGTAAATGCGGGATTAAAATCAGAAAGCTTAATTAAAACAGATGAATTTCTAGATGATAAAGGTGATATTGAGGTAAATATTGGAGACCATGTAAAGGTATCGATTGAAAAATTAGAAGATGGTTATGGATCAACACTCCTTTCTCGTGCAAGAGCAAAAGAAATGCAGGCCTGGCTTGATCTTGAAGATGCAATGGATGAATCAAGAATTGTAACTGGATATGTTAGCAGCAAAGTTAAGGGAGGCCTGAGAGTTACAGTAAATGGCATTATGGCTTTCTTGCCTGGTTCCTTAGTAGATATTAGACCGATTAAAGATACAACACCTTTTGAAAATAAAGAATGTGAATTAAAAGTAATTAAAATTGATAGAAAAAGAAATAATGTTGTTGTTTCGAGGAAGGCAGTTTTAGAGGGTCAAAGTGGTGTCGATTTGGAAGCTTTAATAGAAACGCTTAAAGAAGGATCTGTTGTTAAGGGTATTGTAAAAAATATTACAGATTATGGAGCTTTTGTAGACTTGGGCGGTATAGATGGTTTATTGCACATAACAGATTTAGCCTGGAAAAGAATCAAGCACCCATCTGAAATACTCAATATAGGTGATGAAATTGATGCAAGAGTATTAAAGTTTGATAAAGAAAAAAATAGAGTTTCACTAGGGTTAAAACAGCTTGATGAAGATCCATGGGTTGGTTTATCAAGGAGAAGCCCAATCAAGACAAAAGTTTTCGGAAAAGTATCAAATCTAACTGATTATGGCGCTTTTATTGAAATTGAAACAGGAATTGAAGGACTAGTGCATGTTTCTGAAATGGATTGGACTAATAAAAATATCCATCCATCTAAAGCAGTTCAATTAGGCGACGAAGTTGAAGTGATGATACTTGAGATTGATGAAGACAGAAGAAGATTATCATTAGGCATGAAGCAATGTAAAGATAACCCATGGGATATTTTTGCAAACAGTAATAATAAAGATGATAAGATCAAAGGCAACATCAAATCAATTACAGATTTTGGTGTCTTTGTCGGTCTTCCTGGAGATATTGATGGCTTGATACATCTTTCAGATATAGCTTGGTCTGATCAAGAAACAGCTTTGAAAAATTATAAAAGAGGTGATGAGGTCGAATCTGTTATCTTGTCAATTGATGTAGATAAAGAAAGAATTTCCCTAGGTGTTAAGCAATTAACTGATGATCCAAATGCAGATAAAAAAGTAGAAGTCAAAGAACAACCTAAAAAAGAAATAAAGAAAAAAACTGATGCTCCTGAAAATGCTGGGACAACCAATTTAGGTGCTTTATTAAAAGCTAAGCTAGACGATAAAAAATAATGACTAAGTCTGAATTAATAACGCTGCTATCTGATAAGTTCTCCCAACTTGTGCATAAAGATGCAGAACTTTCAGTAAAAACAATTATTGATTCAGTTGGAAATACTTTAAGCAAAGGTGGAAGGGTTGAGATTAGAGGTTTTGGAAGTTTTAGTCTAAATCACAGACCAGCTAGACTAGGAAGAAATCCAAAAACAGGTGAAAAGGTTAATGTCCCTGAAAAATTTGTACCACATTTCAAACCTGGCAAAGAATTAAAAATAAAAGTTGATAAATAAATAATCATTTATAAAAAACATATTCATTTTTTGCAAATTTGAATATGTTTTTTTTTAAAAAAATATGATCGAATTTGAATTTTGGTGGTTATTAGTTATACCTTTATTCTTTATCTTAGGGTGGGTTTCTGCTCGTGTTGATATTAAACAGATCATCTCAGAAAGCACGGATCTTCCAGCATCACTCTTCAAGGCACTTTCGTATCTAAACTCTAATCAAAATGAGAACGCTATTACCGAACTTGAAAAAGCAGTCAAATTAAAAAATGACTCTTTAGAAATACATTTCGCCCTTGGCTCAGTTTTGAGGAAAGAGGGTAAGTATGACAAGGCAATAAATCTACATATTGCCCTTTTAAATAAAAGAGAAATTACCACACAACAAGAAGACTCTATAAAAGCTGAGTTAGCCCAAGATTATTTCAAAGCAGGCCTTTATGGTAGAAGTGAAGCCATACTAAAAGAGCTCAAAAATGAAAAATATTTTCAATACTCCTTAAATTTACTTAGAGAAATATATGTAAGGGAAAGAGATTGGAGTAAAGCAATTGATTCTGCTTCTGATTTAGAAAAAATCTCTGGTGTCTCATTCAGAATTGCAATAAGTCATTATTTTTGCGAATTAGCGACAAATAACCTTATGAATAAAAAATATGGACTTGCAAAAACATATCTCAAGAAATCTCTGGAAGAATCAAAAAATTGTGTACGAGCTAATATCCTTCTTGGAGACATCGCTTATGAAGAAAAAAAATATGAAGAAGCTGTTGTCTATTGGAAAAAGATTGAGTACCAACAACCTGAGTACCTCGGGTTAGTAATGCAAAAAATTATTTCTGTTTTCGAAATCCAAAATAATGTAAACGAAGCATTATCTATGTTATTGAGATATTATGACTTGTATAAACTTAAAACAATCCTTAACTCTCTATACGAGCTTGTATTAAAGAATGAGGGTGTTGAAAGGGCAGAAGAGATAGCGAGAAATGAATTAATACAAAGACCAAGCCTACTTTCTCTCGATCAATTATTTCAAATCCTTACTATAAAAAAAACAAACGAAATTGAAAATATTGAGCTTATTCAGCAAACAATTAAAAATTCAATTGGTGAGAGAAGGTTTTTTAATTGTAATCAGTGCGGATTCAAAGCAAAGCAATTTCATTGGCAATGTCCAGGTTGTAACGCTTGGGAGTCACTCCCATCAGAACCAATTGATATCACTTTAGAAAATTAGATAGATGACCAAAAAAACTGACATTTTTGTAGCAATTGATACACAATCACTGGAAAATGCTAAAAAATTAATAGGTCAACTCAATAACAATCATTGTGGCATAAAAATTGGTAAAGAACTGTTTACTTCCTGCGGCCCAGAAATTGTTCAATGGGTAAAGGGAGAAGGATTTGAAGTATTTCTAGACTTGAAGTTTCACGACATTCCCAATACCGTCATGAAGGCATGTGAAGCTGCTTCAGGAATGAATATAGACATAATAAATGTACATACACTTGGTGGCAAAGAAATGATGTCAGCAGCCAAAAATGTTATTTCTAATCAACAAATAAAATTGATTGGAGTAACATTGCTTACTAGCCATGATCAAAATTTTATGACAGAAGTTGGTCTGCGAGGCTCTATTAATGACTGTGTAAAAAAACTGGCTATAAATGCTGCAGAAAGTGGTCTTGATGGCATTGTATGCGCAGCAACAGACATACCTAAAATTCGTCAGTATCTTCCAAGTAACTTTATTTTTATTACACCAGGTATAAGGCTAGATAAAATAAATAATGATGACCAAAAAAGAGCTGCAAATCCAATTGATGCAGTAAATTTTGGCTCAGATATTTTAGTTATTGGCAGACCAATTACAAGCGATTTAAATCCTCAGGAAGTTTTACTTAGAGTTTACAATCAGTTAAACAATTGATTTACTCTCCTGCCTTTTTAGATGAAACCATCGAATCAATTGATTCTTGCTCTATTCTCTTAAGAAGATGCTTATAAGAATTAATTTTTAATACGTCATCTTCAATTAAATTAAAACTATTGAAAGATTCTTCGTCATAAAAAACTGCAATTTTTTCACAAAGATTAGGAATAATGGGTGTCAAAAATATTGAAAGTGATCTAAAGGATTTAAGGCAAACCGAACAAATCTCATGCAGAGACGAATTAGGCTTTAATTGCCCTTCCTCTTTTGCTAACTTCCAAGGCTCTGTTTTACTAATATACTCATTTAGCACTTCAATTAGCTGCATAATAAATTTTACTAATTTACTGAATTCTCGAGCTTCATAGTGTTCATCTACAACCTTTTTGGCGTCCTTAATTTTTTTTAATATCGCAAATCCCTCTTCAGATTTTATTAAGATCGATGGCATAAGCTCATGATTGAAGAATTTACCTACAAACCCTGATGTTCGGCTAGGAATGTTTATAAATTTTCCAATTAAATCACTATTATTTTTAGCAACAAAGTCATCGAGATTTAAATCTAGGTCTTCCATTGAAGGATTCAATTTTGTAGCATAGTAATACCTTAAAAAATTTGGATCCTTTATATGCTCAAGATAGCTCCTAGCTGTTATGAAAGTGCCTCTGGACTTTGACATCTTCTCACCGTTAACCGTTAAAAATCCATGCGTAAATATTTTAGTAGGCGTTCTATGGTTTGAGTAATTTAAAGTCGCTGGCCAAAAAAGAGCATGGAAATATAAAATATCCTTACCAATAAAATGAATTAATTCTGTTGAGCTGCCTTTTTTCCAAAATTCATCGAACGACAAATTGTTCATTTCAGCAAATTTCTTAAAACTGGCCATATAACCTATCGGGGCATCTAGCCATACATAAAAATATTTACCAGGAGCATTGGGAATCTCAAATCCAAAATATGGCGCATCACGTGTTATATCCCAATCCTGAAGACCCATTTCAAACCATTCCTTGAGCTTATTTACAGCTTCAGGTTGAAGGGTGTCATTTTCTATCCATCCCTTTAAAAATTCTGTACATTCAGAGAGCTTGAAAAAGTAGTGAAGCGTTTTCTTTTTAATGGGCTTTGTCCCTGAAAGAACTGAATATGGATTTATTAAGTCTGTTGGGCTATAAGTCGCCCCACATTTTTCACATGAATCCCCATATTGATCCTCTGCCTTACATTTTGGACATACGCCCTTTATAAATCTATCAGGTAAAAATATTTTTTTTGCTTCATCAAAAAACTGATCAATATCCTTCGATAAAATCTTACCGTTATCATTTAATTCATTATAAATAGACTCGGACAACTCCTTATTTTCAATTGAATTCGTAGAATAAAAATGATCAAAATCCACATTAAACTCTTTAAAATCCAAATCATGTTCTTGATGTACTTTCTTGACTAACTCTTCTGTTGAAATTTTTTCTTCTTCTGCTTTAAGCATTATTGGTGTGCCGTGCGTATCATCCGCACATATGTAATATGTTTCGTTGCCTGACATCTTTTGATAACGAACCCAAATATCAGTCTGGATATATTCCACCAAATGACCTAAGTGAATGCTGCCATTAGCATAAGGAAGAGCAGAAGTAACAAGAAGTTTACGCATTAGATGGAAAAATTATTCTATAATCCTTTATTCTAGCAAACAAAATGCTAATGCACATTATAAAACCTTAGAAATGGAATCGTAAAATGGAAATAGAAAAAAAAATAGAAGACTACATAAAAGCTATGAATTTTCCTATTTTAAATAAACAAATCATCACCGAAAAATCGATAAAAAAAATTGAATGTGAGGGAGGTCATGTGCAAATTGATCTGCAGTTAGGTTTTTATGCTAAAACTATAATCGAAGATTTTAAAAATATACTTCTTGAAGGTATAAAAGATTTCACAAAGAATGAAATAAATATAAATATATCTACTAAAGTTCAATCACATAAAGTACAAACAGGCGTAGAAACCTTATCAAATGTGAAAAATATCATCGCGATAGCTTCTGGAAAGGGTGGGGTTGGTAAATCAACGGCCACGGCAAACTTGGCGTTAGCCCTATCAGCTGAAGGGGCAAATGTAGGCATACTAGATGCTGATATTTATGGTCCAAGCCAGCCAACAATGTTTGGTATAAATCAAAAACCAAGTAGTTCTGACGGTAAAACAATGGATCCCATAAAAGCTTACAATATTCAAATCATGTCTATTGGTTTTTTAGTTGACCAGGAAACACCCATGGTCTGGAGAGGGCCAATGGTTACATCAACACTTGAGCAATTATTAAGAGAAACAAAATGGAACAATCTTGATTATTTATTAATTGACCTTCCACCTGGGACTGGGGATATACAGCTTACGTTGGCACAAAAAATTCCAGTAACTGGAGCAATTATTGTAACAACACCGCAAGATATATCTCTACTTGATGCTAGAAGGGGATTGAAAATGTTTGAAAAGGTGAATGTACCCATTCTTGGAATTATAGAGAATATGGCAATCCATATATGCTCTAAATGCAAAAATGAAGAGCATATATTTGGAAAAAATGGTGGGGCTAGGATGGGCAAAGATTACAATGTAGACCTTTTAGGCAGCCTTCCACTTGATATAAAAATAAGAGAAGACTTAGATAATGGAAAACCGACAGTCGTTGATGATCATAACTCCCCTATTACAAAGATTTTTTCTGAAGTAGCAATGAAAATGGCCGCTAAAGTTTCAGATTATAGCGAAGATCATACAAGTAAATTTCCAAAAATCGTTATAGAAAAAAATACTTAGTTAACGTCCGAAATTAAAACAGTTAATTTTTTAAGCGCTGAAATCCTTGACGCTGGTATATTTTCTGACCTTTTAAATTCATCTAGTGCATTTTTTTTGTCTTTGCCCATCACTAAAAAAATTACAAAATTTGTCATACTTAATCTATGCGGCGTTAATGAAATTCTATTTTCAGGTTGTTTTGGTGCATTTGATATTGGGACAACTTGACTAATTTCATCAAATTTAGAATTAGGAAAGATGCTTGCTGTATGCCCATCCTCTCCTAATCCAAGGAGCACGAGGTCAAATACCATATCTGAATTTAATTTTTTTTCATAAGCGTCAGCCCCTTCATTCATTCCGAGTTCAGCAGGAATAATATTGATTTGGTTCTTTGGAATAGAGACTTTTGAAAAAAAGCTTTTTTCTACCATTAAACTGTTTCTATCTTTATCGTTAGAAGGGAGGCATCTTTCATCTCCAAAATAAATATACCAATTACTCCAATCACAATCTTTTTTTGATAAGGATTCATAGATTTTTTTTGGAGTATTTCCCCCTGCTAAAACAAGAGAAAAATGACCTTTCGCTCTAATTGCATCATTTGCATAATTTGCAATCATTTCTGTCGCTTTTAGCTCAAAATCTTTTTGACTTGCGCATAAAAGCCAATCGTTCTCATTCACAGACATAACTTTCCTAAGTTAAATTCAAAACTATCTTTTGAAAGGATTGGAGTATAATGCCAATCTTTCTGAAAGAAAAAAATTAATCCAAAAGATTAACAAACTTTAAACCTACATCAAAGGGAAAAAAATGAAAATTGCAATGCTTGGGCTTGGGAAAATGGGTGGAAATATGTCGGCAAGACTTATCAGAAATGGTATTTCAGTCGTAGGTTATGACAACAACCCAGAAATAATTAAAAAATTAGAGACTGATGAGAGCTTAATACCATCAACGTCAGTTAAGGATGCATTATCGAAGCTCGAGGGCCAAAAAATAGTTTGGATGATGTTGCCAGCTGGTGAAATTACAAAAAAACAAATTGCAGACCTTATTCCCCTCCTAAGTGAAGGTGACGTGATAGTTGATGGTGGAAATTCAAACTTTAAACAAAGTATCAAGATGGGCAGGATGCTTGAAGAATATAATATTGGCTTTATGGACTGTGGTACTTCAGGTGGTGTCTGGGGTTTAGATAATGGATATTGCCTAATGGTCGGTGCTTCTTTAGAGGTTGCTAAATCTGTCGAACCTGTCTTAAGAGCATTAGCTCCAACACCACAGAATGGATGGTTACATGTTGGACCTGTTGGGTCAGGTCATTTTACAAAGATGATCCATAATGGTATTGAGTATGGAATGATGGAGTCATTTGCTGAAGGACTTGAGCTTCTTAAGGGAAGAGAAGAGTTTGCAATCGATATTGCTAAAGTAACAGAGCTTTGGCGACACGGTTCAGTTGTACGTAGTTGGCTTTTAGATTTAACAGCTGAAGCACTTCAGAGTGATCAAAACTTAGAGGAAATCGCTCCATTCGTTGCGGATTCTGGTGAAGGAAGATGGACAGCAGTTGAGGCTATTGAACAAGGAATACCTGCTCCAGTCCTCACACAGGCGCTTCAAGTAAGATTTAGAAGTCAGGAAAAATCAAAAGGTTACGGCTATAAAATACTCTCTATTATGCGAAATGCATTTGGTGGCCATATAATGAAAAAAAGGGGTTAATTTAGAGATGATAGACAATTCTACGCTTGTTTTATTTGGTGCTAGAGGAAACTTAGCTAAAGTAAAATTGATACCGGGTCTTTTTCATCTCGATCAAGCAGGTAAACTACCTAAAAATATGAAAATATTATCTGTAGGAAGGCAAGAGGTCGATGAAAGTGAATGGCGCTCTAATATCAAACAGATGCTTGATGAAAAATTTAAGTCTTATGATGAAAATGTTTATGAGCGATTTATAAAAAGAAATTATTATCATGCCAACCTACCAGATGATCCAGAGGCATTTATTAAGTTTGCAAAAAGATTAGGAGAGAGAGATGTTTTCCCCCAAAATTTAGCATTCTTCTTATCTGTAAGACCCTCAGATTTTGCTCTCATCGTAAAACAGTTATCCGAAGTTGATTTACTCAACGAGTCAGAATATTGGAGAAGAGTCCTAATTGAAAAGCCATTTGGAACATGCCTTAAAAGTGCGATTGAGCTTCAAACTTCTATTGAAGACCATCTTAAGGAAGATCAAATATATAGGATAGATCATTACTTAGGAAAATTTTCACTGCAAAATATAATGACGACCCGTTTTGAAAATGGGGTTCTAGAGCCACTTTGGTCTAGTGAGCATATTGAACAAATTCAAATCACCAACCATGAGACCCTCGGTGTAGGTGATAGAACAGTTTTTTATGAAGCAACCGGTGCACTAAGAGATATGATACAAAGCCACCTGCTGCAAATGTTAGCACTCGTAACTATGGAAAAGCCAAATTCAATGAGCCCAGAAGATGTAAGACTTGAAAAAATAAAGCTACTAGAATCTATTGAGGCTATTCCACTTGATAGGATTAAAAATTTTGCTTTTCGTGGTCAATATGCAGCAGGTGAATTAAATGGTGAAAAAGTTAAAGGTTATTTAGACGAGGTAGAAAAACCAGATAGCGTTGTAGAAACATATGCAGCCATCAAATTATTTATTAATAATTCAAGATGGAATAAAGTCCCTATTTATCTTAGGACGGCAAAAAGACTATATGAAAATTCAACTTCAATTTCCGTTAAATTCAATAATCATGAGAACTGGTTAACTATTAATATTCAACCAAATGAAAGTACTTCATTTGAGATAACTACCCTTCAACCTGGTCTTGATATGAATGAATTTAGACAGACTGTGCTAATTGGAAATAATCGTATTGAAGGAGATGAAACCATTGATGCTTATGAAACATTGATGCTAGATCTATTAAGTGGAGACCAATCAAAATTTTTGCATATTGATGAGGTAAAAGCTGCATGGAAGCTTGTTGATCCAATTATCGACTATTGGAGTAAAGATAAATCTAAACCTACGCAATACAAACCTGGAGAATTTGATCCAGAAGAATCAAAAGTTATTTTTGAGGATGAGGGTCAATTTTGGAAAAAATAAAATTTTAACTTTCACATACACTATTTACGAATAAGTTTTTAGGAGAAAACATGGCAATTAAGTCTGATAAATGGATCCGTAAAATGGCTGAGCAAAAAGATATGATCAGTCCATTCGAACCCAAAATGGTGAGAGATTTGGATGGGCAAAAAATTGTATCCTATGGGACATCAAGTTATGGCTATGATATTCGATGTGCACCTGAGTTTAGAGTATTCACAAATATCAATAGCACGATAGTTGACCCAAAATCTTTTGATCCAAATTCATTTGTTGAGTTTAATGGTGACCATTGTATTATTCCTCCAAATTCATTTGCACTTGCGAGGACGGTTGAATTTTTTAAAATTCCTAGAAATATTCTTACAATATGCGTAGGTAAGTCAACATATGCAAGATGTGGAATTATCGTAAACGTTACGCCTTTTGAACCAGAATGGGAGGGATATGTAACGCTGGAGTTTAGTAACACCACACCTCTACCTGCAAAAATTTATGCTGGAGAGGGTTGTGCTCAGGTTTTATTTTTTGAATCTGATGAGGTATGCGAAACATCATACAAAGACAGAGGTGGAAAATATCAGGGTCAAAGTGGAGTTACCTTACCAAAGATTTAAAATTAAATTACTTAGGAGACATAGTTAAATTGGAATACTGGGGATATCATCTGATTTTAGATTGTAAAGGTGGTGATTTAGACAAAGTAAGGTCATCAAAAAATATTGATCAATTTGTAAGGGCATTAGTAAGCAAGATAGAAATGGTAGCCTGTGGTGAACCAAAAATAGAACATTTTGCAGCCGACAACCCTAATGCTGCAGGATTTAGCTTAGTTCAATTAATTGAAACGTCTTCTATCACAGGGCACTTTGTTGACTTGAACGGAGATAGTTATATTGATATATTCAGCTGCAAGTCTTTTGATATTGAAAAAGTTAAGGAAGTTGTTAAACAGTATTTCTCACCTAAACAAATAAAAGTCACTTATTTAACAAGGCAGGCTTAATCTCAAACTATTTTCTGATATTCTATAAAAGAAAACTTTAATCCCTCATTTGTCTCTGAATCTTTTTGAGTTAATATTTTCCATTCATTTTCATCAAAAGCTGGAAAAAATGCATCCCCTTTTATATTGTTATAGACTTTCGTAATATGCATATGTGTAGCGATAGGCATAGCTATTTTATAAATCTGCTCACCTCCGATTATAAAAATCTCATTTTCATTTTTTGTTCGATGAATTGCTTCATCTAATGAATTCACAACCTCAACTCCCTCAATTTTCAGTGTTCTGTCTCTACTTATAACAATATTTCTTCTCTCTTTCAGTGGTTTTCCGATTGATTCAAAGGTTTTTCTACCCATAACCACACTATGATTTATTGTAATTTGCTTGAAGTTTTTGAGATCCTCAGATATATGCCATGGGAGAGCATTTCTATAACCGATGACTAGATTTTCTGATGCAGCGACGATGATACTAATCTTCATCACTAGACTGCGACAGGCGCCTTAATAAGAGGGTATGGATCATAACCTTCCAAACTAAAGTCTTCATACTTAAAATCAAAAATATTCTTAACTGATGGGTTAATTTTTATTTGAGGCAGTTTTTTAGGTTTTCGACCTAACTGTTCATTTACCTGATCAATATGATTGGTATATATATGAGCATCGCCTAAGGTATGAATAAATTCACCACATTCCAAGTCACATACATGCGCTATCATTTGCGTAAGGAGTGCATAGGATGCAATATTGAAGGGGACACCAAGAAATATATCTGCGCTCCTTTGATAAAGTTGGCAAGAAAGTCTGCCATCCGCGACATAAAATTGAAAGAAACAATGGCATGGTGGTAATTTCATCTTATTAATTTCGCCAACGTTCCAAGCTGAAACAATTAACCTTCTCGAATCAGGAGTTTTTTTAATTTGATTAATAAGATTAGATATTTGATCAATTTCCCTAGCTTCTGAGGTGAGCCAACTTCTCCACTGATGACCATATACTGGACCTAGATTACCATTTTCGTCTGCCCACTCATCCCAGATAGATACGCTATTATCCTTCAAAAATTTAATATTTGTATCGCCTGATAAAAACCATAAAAGTTCATAAATTACTGATTTTAAATGTACTTTCTTTGTTGTCAGTAAGGGGAAGCCTTCATTTAAATTAAAACGCATCTGGTAACCAAAAACTGACATCGTCCCTGTTCCAGTCCGATCCTCTTTTTTTTGCCCATTTTGTTTTACATATTCTAGCAGCGTGAGGTATTGATTCATACTAGCTATTATCGGTAATGCATTTCTTTACTGACTCAACGCTATTTTCAAAAACCTCATACCTTTGATCGAGTAATTCTAAATCTTTAAGGGTGTCCGGTCTCTTTGGGTAAACTCCAATCGCCTCAAAGACTGATTTTTCAAACTTAACAGGAAGCGCAGTCTCCAAAACAATCATTGGATAGATTGGCACTGAGTGATCCATAGCCGCCTTAACTCCATCGGCTGTATGTGTGTCAATTATCACTCCATAATCGTTATATATATTTCTAATAAAATCTATTCTATTGATATGTTTACTTGAGGAAGACACAAAGCCATAGTCTTTAATTTTCTGAAAGTCTTCTTCTTTTAATTTAAATGATTTTCCTCCGTCAATCTTCTTCCAGTGAGTATTTAAAATATTGGAGTCTCGGCCAAATAAATCGAAAATAAAACGCTCAAAATTTGAGGCTTTTGAAATGTCCATAGATGGGCTTGATGTTTGAAAGGTGTCATCAGAAGATCTAGGAGCATAATGTCCTGTGTTAAAAAATTCATCTAAAACATCATTTTCATTGGTAGCAACAACTAAATGATTGATTGGTAAACCCATCATTCTTGCAATGTGCCCTGCACAAATATTTCCAAAGTTGCCTGTTGGGACAGTAAAATCAACTTTTTCACTGTTTTTACTGGTCACGTCAAAGTAACCCTTAAAATAATAAACAATTTGAGCGAGAATGCGCCCCCAGTTTATTGAGTTCACTGCACCGATCTTATTTAAATTTTTGAATTCAAGGTCATTTGAGACAGCCTTTACGATATCTTGGCAATCATCAAAAACACCTTTAATCGCTATATTAAAAATATTTTTATCTTGCAGGCTATACATTTGTGCTGACTGAAATGGACTCATTGTTCCATGCGGAGATAACATAAATACTTTAATCCCCTTTTTACCTTTCATGGCATATTCTGCCGCTGGGCCCGTGTCCCCTGAGGTGGCCCCAAGTATGTTCAGGGTTTTTCCTTGCTTCCCTAAAACGTATTCGAAGATATGGCCCAAAAATTGCATTGCAATATCCTTAAATGCTAATGTAGGTCCATTCGATAATGAGAGTAAAAATAAGTTATTTTTTAATTGCAAGGTAGGTGTTATGTCCTCCGCCTTTTGCTCTTCTCGTGCATAAGAAAATATATCAGCGCTATAGGTCTTATTAACAATCATCCTGAGATCATTCGAAGGTATATCATCTATAAATCTTTCAAAAATATAAAAAGCTAAGTCCTGATAAGACATATCTCGCATATCATTTAGCTCGTCGTCTGTAAAATTAGGGTAATACTCAGGAAGGTATAATCCACCATCAGGTGCAAGACCACCAAGCAATACCTCAGAAAAATTTAGTTTGGGAGATCCACCCCTTGTTGATATGTACTTCATTAAAGCTCCTACTTATTTAGCTCTTCAGTTCTAATTTTAACAACCTTTTCAATATTCTCAGGTAAAAGCTCAATTTCACTAATGATGGTATCTATGTCTGCCTCTTTAGTTTTTGAAGTGATTAGGAAGATATCTGGATTTTGATTGTTTTCTTGTACTTCTTTATGAACCATAGAATTTATAGAAATATCATGATCAGCAAAAATATTAGTAATTTTGGCAAGCAAGCCTGCTTGATTTTTCATTGTAAATCGAAGGTAATATTCTGAAAAGATATTTTCAATAGAAAGAATATTTTTTTCATTTATCTTATCTGGCATAAATCCAAGTGAAGGAATGAGTGTATCTTGTGAAAGTTTCGTTTGTCTCGCAATATCAATTACGTCTGCAACAACTGCGCTTGCTGTGGGTTCTGCACCTGCACCTGCTCCATAATAGAGTGTCGGTCCAACCATATTTCCATGAACCAGAACCGCATTCATAGCACCGTCAACATTGGCAACCAATCTATTTTTAGGAACCAGCGTTGGATGCACTCGTATCTCAACATCCGTATTCTGTGATTTTGCGATACCTAGAAGTTTAATCTTGTAGCCAAGTTCCTCAGCATAAGTGATATCTTTTTGGCTTAAGTTGCTTATGCCTTCTACGTGCACAGCATCAAAATTTATAGGAATTCCAAATGCAATAGAAGCTAAAATTGTGATCTTATGAGCTGCATCCACCCCCTCGATATCGAATGTAGGATCTGCCTCAGCGAAACCTAGATCTTGTGCTTGCTTTAATGCGGTATCGAAGGTTAAATTATTTTCTTTCATTTCTGTCAAGATATAGTTTGTAGTTCCATTCAAAATACCTGCAACCCAATTAACTTTATTTGCTGCCAATCCCTCTCTTAGTGCTTTAATGATTGGTATTCCGCCTGCGACAGCAGCTTCATAAGCAAGAAGTACATTTTTTTTATTAGCTATTTTGAAAAGCTCTTCTCCATGCATAGCAATTAAGGCTTTATTCGCTGTCACAACATGCTTACCATTTTCAAGTGCTTTACGAACAATATCTAGTGCAATCCCCGTTCCACCAATTAACTCTATAATTGTATCAATACTGTTGTTCTCTATAAGTGAGAATGCATCTTCCTCTATAATTGTTTCTTTATCTACAGTCTCTTTTGCAAGCTTTAGGTTCTTGTCGGCGACGTGGGTAATTTTAATTTCTATGCCTGATTTATTCGATATTTCTTCTGTATTTTCTTTTAAAACTTGATATGTTCCGCCACCAACGGTACCAATTCCAATTAACCCTATGTTCATCTATTTTTTTACCTTTTTTTAAATTCTGTTAAATAATCTGCAAACCTGCTAATTGCAATTTTTAAATCATCTTCATTTGGTAAAAATACCATACGAAAATGGTTTTGATCATGCCAGTTAAAACCCGTTCCTTGAACCATCAAGACCTTCTTTTTTTTCAGCACATCTAAAATAAAATCTTGATCATTCTCTATCGGATATATTTTAGGATCTAACTTAAAAAATAAATACATAGCAGCTGATGGCTTGACGCATGACACCCCAGGTATTTCCATCATCAACTTATAAGCTAAATCTCTTTGCTTGCATAATCTCCCTGTGGGTGCAACCAAGTCATTAATGCTTTGGTGGCCACCAAGTGCTGTTTGTATAGCAAGTTGACCAGGGACGTTAGCACAAAGCCTCATGGAGGCAAGGATATTTAATCCCTCTAGATAATCTTTAGCTCTTCCTTTATCGCCAGAAACTACCAACCATCCAGCTCTGTAACCACAAGCTCTGTAATTCTTAGATAAACCATTTAAAGTAACAAACAAAACATCATCTGCAAGTGATGCGACAGAGGTATGCTTTTTCTCATCATATAAAACTTTATCGTAAATTTCATCTGCAAAAACTATTAAATCGTTCTCTCTCGCAATAGCAATAATTTCCCTGAGACATTCATCTGAATAAATTGCCCCCGTGGGATTATTTGGATTAATAATTAATATTGCTTTTGTTTTATTCGTTATTTTAGACTTAATATCATCCAAATCTGGAGCCCAATCCGTAGCTTCATCACAAACATAATGAATTGGATTCCCCCCTGCCAGGGTTACTGAAGCTGTCCATAAAGGATAGTCAGGCTTTGGTATTAATACCTCATCGTCATTATTTATAAGGCCTTGCATAGCCATAACAATAAGCTCTGAGACACCGTTACCTAAAACGATATCGTCCACCTCAACATCTGAAATATTTTTTTGTTGGGTATAGTGCATTATTGATTTTCTCGGCTCAAACAAACCAAAACTTTCTGTATAACCAGAGGATTTACTAATATTCCTAACAACATCCTGTGTTATTTCATCCGGCGCTTCAAAACCAAACGCTGCAGGGTTGCCAATATTTAATTTAATAATGCGATGACCTTCCTCCTCCATTCTTTTAGCATGCTCAAGAACAGGGCCACGAATGTCATAACAGACATTATCTAATTTTTTAGATTTAAGAAATTGGGACAAAATTTAATCTCGTTAATTGTTTGATAAATTAGGTGATATATTACCTTTCAATTAGAATTAAGCCAATAAATACCTGTTGAACAAAGTTTCATTTTCAAATTATGAAATTTCACGAAATTAACTCAGATACGCATAACATCATAGATGCCTATGATCATAACTCCATTAGAATAAAAAAAAATACATACCAAAAAGGAGTCATCATATTCCCTGAAAAAATAATTTCTAGATCTGCTATGGCAACTTATAAGGACTTAAAGCTTGATAATTTAAAAGAGGTTTTTGACTATAGCCCTGAGTTAATTTTAATTGGTTCAAATATTAAAAATAAAATTATTGATAAAAATGCACAAATTTTATTTATTGAAAAAAAAATTGCCTATGAAAATATGAATTTTGATGCGGCTTGTCGAACATTTAATATTTTGCTATCAGAGCAAAGAAAGGTTGTATTAATTCTTATGTAGACTTTTTATAGCTTTGCTTTAGAGAAAACTAGTGACGCATTTACTCCGCCAAATCCGAAGCTATTTGACATTGATGTAATCACTTCTTGTTCCTTTTTTTGTATCAAAACTGGAAGTCCTTCGCCTGCAGGATCCTTATCTTCAATATTTACTGAAGGGCTCAAAAAACTCTCATTCATCATGATTAGGCTATAAACGGCTTCATTTGAACCAGCAGCACCAAGGGCATGACCTGTTAATGACTTAGTGGAAGCAATAGCTGGCATTTCTCCAAATTCCTTGTTACCAAAAACTGTTCTGATAGCTTCCAATTCTTTTGAGTCACCTACGGGTGTGCTTGTACCATGCGTATTCATGTAATCAACATTTATAGTTTTTTTCTCCTCAAGAGCCGCCCTCATACACCTTATAGCCCCTTCTCCACTGGGAGCAACCATATCAAACCCATCAGATGTAGCCCCATAGCCAACAACTTCAGCATACATTTTTGCCCCTCTTTTCTTGGCGTGCTCGTATTCCTCGAGAACAAGAATACTTCCACCCCCAGAAATAACAAATCCATCTCTGTTGACGTCAAACGCTCGAGAGGCTTTTTCAGGTTGATCGTTATATTTAGAAGACATAGCGCCCATTGCATCAAACAAATAACTCATGGTCCAATGCTCTTCCTCAGCTCCACCAGCAAAAATAATATCTTGTTTCCCCATTTGGATCTGCTCATAAGCATTTCCTATGCAATGCGCACTTGTCGAGCATGCTGACGTGATTGCATAATTAATACCTCTTATCTTTGCACCAGTAGCAAGACATGCACTTACCCCATTAGACATAGTTTTCGTTACCATATAAGGTCCAACGCGCCTTATGCCTTTTTCTTTTAAAACCTCAGTACCATTAAGCATGCTCTCAGTAGAGGTTCCGCCTGCGCCAATAATAATCCCTGTTCTATCATTTGAAACATAATTTTCTGTAAGTTTCGCATCAGCAATAGCCTCTTGCATAGCAATCCATGCATAGGCATGACCTTTTGCCATAAATCTATAGAGCTTTCTATCAATTAACTCTGCGGGTTCAATATTTAAAGAGCCTGCAACATTTGATCTTAATCCTCTCTCAGCATACTCAGGTTGGAATGTGATTCCTGACTTTGAATTAAATAAGCTTTCTTTTACCTCGGCATAGTTATTACCTATGCTTGATACAATACCTATTCCAGTGACTACGACTCTGTTCAATTTATTCCTTCCTCATTAAAAAATATCTGTTTTAACAAAAAGCCCGACTTTTAAATCTTTAGCCTGATAAATTAACCTTCCATCAACTTCCATTGAAGCGTCTCCTATTCCCATCACTAATTTTCTCATTATCACCCTTTTTAAATTAATAATGTAGGTAATTTTTTTTGATGTGGGCAAGACCTGTCCAGAAAATTTCACTTCACCTGCACCGAGCGCCCTACCTTTCCCTAAACCGCCTTTCCACCCCAGAAAAAACCCTAATAATTGCCACATAGCATCTAGCCCTAAGCAGCCTGGCATAACTGGATCTCCCTCGAAATGACATTCAAAAAACCATAAATCTTCAGTTAAATCTAATTCAGCAATAATTTGACCATGATTATATTTGCCGCCCTTGTCAGTTATTGAAACTATTCTATCAAACATGAGCATCGGTGGGAGTGGGAGTTGAGCATTTCCTTTTCCAAACATCTCACCTCTGCCACAACTGATTAATTCTTCTTTGGTATAACTTTCTTTTTGCATTTTTAAAATATCACTTTTTTTTAATATATAAGTTGGTGAGCTCTAAGTATTTAAGGTTGAATTGTTACAAAATAGAAACATTATCCCTAATTATGATATTGTTAATGAAAATATTTAAAACAACCAAAATTATCCTAGGAATATAACATAATGAGCGATCAAAATCTGACCGATTGGAGAAAACTTGGGCTTAAGCTAGAGGCTGAAATTAATAAAGTCATCCTAGGGCAAGAGGCTCCCATAAGACTTATCACAAATGCAATATTTGCTAGAGGGCATGTTCTGCTTGAGGGGGATGTAGGTGTAGGAAAAACGACCTTGCTTAAAGCATTTGCGAGATCAATTGGTGGAGGATATGAAAGAATTGAAGGAACAATTGATTTAATGCCAAATGACCTTATTTACCATACATATCTTGGTGAAGATGGTAAACCTCATGTTGATGAAGGTCCTATTTTAAAATCAGGTGAAGATCTTTCAATTTTCTTTTTTAACGAAATTAACCGAGCGCGACCTCAAGTACATTCATTATTATTAAGGATAATGGCAGAAAAAACCCTATCTGCTTTTAATCAAGAATTCACCTTCCCTCATCTGACTGTATTTGCAGATAGAAATCAAGTGGAAAAAGAAGAAACTTTTGAGATTCCCTCTGCTGCAAGAGACAGATTTATGATGGAGATACCGATCATAATTCCCCAAGTTGATAAATTAATGAATCGACTAATTTTTGATACAAAATTTCATGATGCTGATTTATTAATCTCTGAGGTCACACCAAATATGCTTAAATTTGATCAATTAAATAAGCTATCTACTCAAATTCAAAATACAATTAAATCAACTTCCGCACTTGAAAAATATTCATTAAATTTATGGAAGGCTACTAAAAATCCAGAAAAATATAATGTAAAGATTAGTGGTATAGACACTGAGAGATTGATTATTTCAGGGGCAAGCCCACGTGGGATAAGCATGATGATGAAGTGTGCTCGAGTAAGCGCATGGTTAAATAATAGAACTTCTATTCTTCCTGAGGACATCCACGCTATCTTTCATGAAACAATTGCGCATAGATTAGTTTTTAATCCTGTTTATGAGCTCAAAAGAACTGAGATATCGCGTGAATTGTCAAATGAAATCTTAAATAAGGTCAGTGTGACTTGATGTATAATCCACTCGATTCATTTAGCTACCATATCAATTGGAAATCTAGAGGTCATCATCCAGGTCAACATAAAAGTGGCCAGAGAGGAATGGGGATGGAGTTTGCAGGCCATTCAAATTTATTAGATTATCCAGACCCTAGAAGGATTGATATTAGACAAACAATAAGAGATCCTCTCGAACAAGTTCATGTAAGGATATTTAACCAGAGAAGTGCAACCCCAGTCATGATTATGGCTGACCTATCATCGAGTATGGGGTATGGCCTCAAAAAAACTAAATTTGAAGTCTCATCAGAAATTGCAGAAATAATCACAAACTCTGTCATCGCAAAAAATGATGCATTAGGGTTTATTGGTTTTAACGATAAAATTAACTCTCAATGGGTTGCCCCCCTTTCATATAAGCCTTATCGAACAAAATTATTAATTGAAAAATTGAAAAATTATAAATCCAAAAGCTCATCTCATTCAGGTTTGATAAAGATTGCAGATACACTCCCAAAAGATCGAACATTGATATTCTTAATTTCTGATTTTCATATGCCAATAAAAGATATAGAAGAAACTTTATCCACATTAGTCAGACATCAAGTTGTTCCCATTGTTTTATGGAATAAAAGTGAATTTGATAACCTACCCAAATTTGGCCTGCTAAATATTGAAGATGCTGAAACAGGAAAAGAATCGACTATATTTCTTCGGGAAAAAATTACAAAGAAAATTAAAGCTGACTTTGCAGTCAGAAAGAAACTTCTTCAAGAAACATTTCTTAAATATAACTTCCCCCCTTTTTTTGTTGAGGATGATTTTAAATCCCTTGAAATGACCAATTATTTTAATGAGTATTTTTATGCGTAAAATTTTCTTATTAATCTGCTTATTAATGTTTTCATCATTAACCATCCAAGCCTATGAGGACCCCAGAAAATTCCCTGATATTGATCCACAATATATAGATATTGACGTTTTGGATCCCAATCAAAAGGTTGGTTACACTGTTGGGGATTATATTGATAGGGAGATTACTTTAACTGTTAGAGAGCCCTTTAAGCTTATTGAGGAATCATTACCCATAGTAGGTTATGAAAAAAGATATCGAGGGCAACTGTTAGGGATATCACTTAAAGCCATTGATGTATCAAAAGAATCTACAGATGAATTTTCAACCTATCTCATCAAACTAAAATATCAAATCTTTACAAATAATGTCGTTGCAAAGCCTGCCTCAATCACAGCGGATTATTATAGATTTATTAATCCTAACGAACCAAAAAAAATACAAAAATTTAGAGTACCTGCATTTACCTTTGCCATTTCACCAATTGCGATATTTGGAGATGTAAAAATAGAAAATGATATGAGTCCCTTTAGAGGTCCGTTTTTCTTAAACAAAATTCCAAATGAAAACAAAATTAAATTTTCCTTGATAGCATTATTGATAATATCCCTAATTTTTGTTTACATTTACGGTAGGTACACTTGGCTGCCCAGGAGAACCTTCAGTATGGTATATCATAGATTTAAAAATCAAAAGTCTTCTGCAGCCAATACAAAAAAAATTATCACAGCACTACATTCAGGTTTTGATAACCTAATAGACCAAAGCCTTTTTGAAGAAAACATTCCGCTTTTGATCAAAAAAAATAGTAGTTTTAAGCATATAGAAAAAGAACTTCATACTTTTTTCAAAATTTCTCGAGCATTATTTTTTCAAAAACATATTAAGCTTGATCAAGATGAACTTAATAAATGGCTTATAAGCTTTGCGCTTCATTGCAGAATGTGCGAAAGAAGACTTATTGTTAATCCAAAAGATATCAAAGGTATTTCATTTTAATGAATTTTGTATATCCTCTTGTTTTAATACTTTTGCCTGTGTCACTCATTCCTTTTTTCATCAACCAAACAAGCAAAAATATATATTCATGGAGTGAAATGCTCCATATCGACATACTATCTCGAATCATCTCTTTATTTTTTAAAATCGTAAGTACAGTAATTATTTTATTAATTATCCTCACATTAAGCGAGCCTTATGCGGATCAGAAAATTGTTCTCAAGAATGGAAAGGGTGCTCAAATCGGTCTTGTTCTTGACAGAAGCGCTTCGATGGATGACCCTTTTGCAGGTGGAGATAACAACAAATCTGTTGGGGAAACCAAATCGGCTGCAGCAAGTAGACTTATTGTAGATTTTTTTGATTCAAGAACAGATGATATGGTTGGTGTTATTACCTTTAGTAATTCCGCTATGTTTATTTTACCTCTGACCCATAGCAAGGAAGCCATTAGGGCAGCTGTGAATGCAACTGCCGGAAATGCTTTGTTTCAAACAAATATTGGTGCTGGTCTAACAAGTAGCGCGGAACTTTTTACTTCAATTGAAAATTCTGGTTCAAGAGCGGTTATTTTACTCTCTGATGGAGCGGGAAGAATTGATGCAAAAACCCAACAAAAAATAAAAGAATGGTTTGATAAATACCAAATAGGATTGTATTGGATTGTGCTTAGACAGCCTGGTGGAATAAGTATTTTTGAAGAAGATGTACCATTACACCAAGATTATCAATTGCCACCTCAGGTTGAACTTTACGAATTTTTTAAGACATTTAATTCACCATTTCAAGCTTATGAGGCGGAAGATCCAAAATCATTAGAACAAGCAATTAAAGATATTAATTTAAAAGAGCGTAAGCCAATTATCTATGAGGAAAAAGTCTCCGGTGAAAAGTATGCTCCAAAGCTTTTATTAACATCTATAATATTGAGCTTGATGCTTCTATTTCTAAAATTTATTGAGGTAAGATCATTTAAATGAAAATTATAAAACTACTAAATGTCAAAAATATAACTGTATTTTTGTTTATAGCTGCTGGATATTTTTTATACCTACTATCTTTTTCATCTTTAGAGCTTTACAAGATTGATAAATTTAATGAAACTCTAAAAAAAGGTGAGGCACCTCAGCAGTTTGAACAAGGCTATGAGGCCAGATTTTCAACCGCTTTCCAAATTGCAAAGAAGGGTCATTTTAAAGAAGCTACTATACTTTTTAATAATTTATCTAAAGAAGGGACTGATGATCAAAAATCAGCTGTTTATTATAATATTGGTAATATTTACTTTAAACGTGGTCTTCTTGTAAATGGGACAAGCAACAGCTCAACGGTAAGAGATGAGGCTGAATATTTAATGCGTCAAGCAAAAAAAGCATATGAGCAATCGCTAGCATTTAATAACAATCACTGGGATGTTAAGCACAATTTAGACCGTGTTTTAACGATGCTTCCTAAGGACCCTACGCCTGGTATTGGTGACTCAGATTCCCCAGGGTTGATCATGGGTAATATACCGGTCGGTTTGCCATAACGCCTTATGAAGGAACTTTTTAAAAAAATTAAAAGTGATAAAAATATCGGTTTTTTATGTTTATCCATTATTTTCCTTATTTTAGGACTAATAAATCCTAAGGTAACTATAGAAAGAGATATTCACAATTACATATTTGTTGTTGATATATCACAGAGCATGCTCACAAAAGATATGTCTTTGGATGGTGAAAAAATATCTCGCCTAGATTATTCAAAAAAGTTATTGCAGGGCATAATGGACCAACTGCCTTGCAAAACGAATGTGAGTGTTGCAATGTTTGCTGGTGTAAGTGTCGCAGCAACCTATACACCAATAAATGTGTGTGATAATTTTAGTGCAATTAGCTCAACTATTCAGCACCTTGACTGGAGATCTGTGTGGTCAGGTAACAGCCGTATAAGAGAAGGTTTTAGTAGCTTAGCCAGACTAATTCGAAGCTTCCCTCAGTCTGCGCGAGTCGTTTTCTTAACAGATGGAGAGGAGGCCCCAAAACTACACGCATTTAATACTAGAGATTTAAATCAATTCCAAGGAGAGGCAGATTGGTTGATAGTGGGGATTGGGACTGAAGAGGGGTCAGCGATACCTAAATATGACAGTGAAAATCAATTAATAGGTTTCTGGTCAAATGAGAGTTTTGCATTGCAGCCCGGAATTGCTCAGATATCAGAATCAAATATTGGTGCTAGAAATGACTCAATTGCATTTAGTGAAAGTGATAGGTATGTATCAAAATTAAATGAAAAATATTTAATAGAAATTACCTCAATGATTAAAGGTCAATATATAAAGGGTGATAGTGTCAATAGTGTTATTTCAAAAATGAATACCATTCCGCCCTCATGGCGTGACAATTCAGAATTGCCATTAAGAAACCTATTTGTCACATTAAGCTTGATATTTTTTCTTTTACGATTCAATAAACTACTGTCAACAATTACTTTTTTAAAGAAAAATAAAAAAACAATTGCTTAATATCAAAGACCAATTAGACGTAATTAAAATATCTGGTGTAGATGCTGAAACATTTATCCAGGGGCAGATAACAAATGATATTACCCTCTTATCTGAGGAAGAAAAATCTATATATGCAGGCTATTGTTCACCTAAGGGAAGGCTGCTCGCATTTTTCTTCATAACAAGAATGGATGCAAACTATTTTCTCTTTTGCCCCCCTTGTATTAGTGAGGCAATAAGTAAAAGACTTTCAATGTATGTGCTTAGGGCTAAAGTGGAAATAACATGCTCTTCTGATAATGTAGATTATTTTTTAATTGATGAAGATGATATTCAAAAAGTACCTGACAATTTAATATCAAAACCTCAAAACAAATTGCAGACAACTCTGAGTAATAACAAGTCTATTTCTTTAACAATGTTGGGTGGATCAAAAAGTTATTATTTCATTTTTAGTGATAATAAAGAAATATCAAAACTATATGATGAAATTTATTCAACTGAAATTAAACCTTGTAACTGGAATGAGATTCATATTAACAATCTTATTCCAAACATTTTTAATGAAACGCAAGATTTATATATACCGCAATCAGTTAATCTAGATCTAATTGGTGCAATTAATTTCAAAAAAGGTTGTTACACTGGTCAGGAGGTTGTAGCTAGGACACATTATTTAGGTAAACCGAAAAGAAGAATGTATTTAGGGTCTGTTATCTTAAATAAAAATCCAGAATTAGGTTCTGACATAAAGGTGGATGATGAAAAAGTTGGTAGCTTAGTAAATTCTTACAAACAAGAAGATAGAATTTTTAAAGTCTTAGTTGAATTAAGAATTGAAAAAATTGATGCTCGACCGACCCTTGATGGAAATGAAATTCTCTCTTTAGAAATGCAGTACTAAACTATTTGTTTGGCACCTGAAAAAAGAATTCATCACTTTTAACCATCCCTAATTCGTGCCTCGCCCTTTCTTCAATGGCGTCAGTTCCGTTTGTTAAATCTGATACCTCCGCCCTTAAAGCAAAATTTTCTTTTGAAAGATCTAAGTTGATTTGATATTGCTGATTGAACTCTTGCTTAAGTTTAAAAACGTCATACCAACTCCCCTTTCCAATCCAAAGTGGATATTGAATAAGTATTAACAAAGAAAAAAGAATGACAGATAATATTTTCACTTTACATCCCTATAACTGAAAAAGCTTTTAGGCCGGCATAATTTATTTTAGAGCCCATCATCTCTTCAATTCTTAATAATTGATTATATTTAGCTGTCCTTTCAGATCTAGACATTGAACCAGTTTTAATTTGCATTGCATTTTTTGCTACAGCAATATCGGCAATGATTGTATCCTCTGTCTCACCTGAACGATGAGAAATAACTGAAGTATAATTCGCTTTCTTAGCTAATTTAATCGCCTCAAATGTTTCGGTAAGTGTTCCAATTTGATTCACTTTAATCAGGATTGAATTTGCTATATTTTTTTTGATTCCTTGTTCGAGGATCTTAGGGTTAGTCACAAATAAATCATCACCAACTAATTGAATGTCATGGCCTAAACGATTTGTTAAAACTTCCCAGCCATCCCAATCATTTTCATCCATACCATCCTCAATACTAATTATGGGATACTTATCACACAATGAAGATAAATAGTCCGTCATTTGTTTTGAATCAAGCGACATATTTTCAGACTTCAGCAAATATTTACCATCTTGATAATACTCAGAACTCGCACAGTCAAGAGCTAAAAAAACGTCTTTTCCAGGCTCATAACCTGCCTTTTCAATAGACTCCATAATCAGCTTTAAAGCAGATTCGTTTGACTCTAAGTTTGGTGCGAATCCTCCTTCATCACCTACAGTCGTTGATAATTTTTTTTCACTCAAAGTTTTTTGAAGTACTTGAAAAACCTCACTACCACATCGTATCGCTTCACTCATACTTGGTCTTCCAGCTGGGATAATCATAAATTCTTGTATATCTAAATTATTATCTGCATGAGCTCCACCATTTATAATATTCATCATTGGTGTCGGTAAAGACATTTCTTCACCTGAACTCAAATATTGAAACAATTCCGTCTTTTTAAAATTAGCTGCTGCTCTCGCTGTCGCCATTGAAACAGCTAAAATAGCATTTGCACCAAGATTTTTTTTATTAGGCGTTCCATCAATATTAATCATTAATTGATCTATTTTTTCTTGATCAAGAGCATCCATTGCAATGATTTTTGAAGCTATTTCACCGTTTATATTGTTGACTGCGCTCTTGACTCCCTTTCCTTGAAAGCGTTCATTATCATGATCACGAATTTCTATTGCTTCTTTACTGCCTGTAGAGGCGCCTGATGGCACAGAGGCTCTCCCCATGAACTCTCCCTCTAAAAAAACATCAGCCTCAACGGTTGGGTTTCCTCTTGAATCTATAATCATCCTTGAATGAATTTTTGTTATTTTTGGCATATGTACTAAATTATGTTCCTTGATTTAACTAACTCATCAATATCCTTTAAGGTTCCTAATAACTCGCTCATATAATCTAGAGGAACCGCATTGGGTCCATCAGATAAAGCTTCTTTTGGGTTTGGGTGTGTTTCCATAAAAACACCTGAAATGCCAGAAGCAACAGCTGCTCTGGCCAGTAAAGGGACATATTCACTCTGACCTCCACTCCTATCACCTTTGCCACCTGGCTGTTGAACTGAGTGAGTAGCATCAAAAACAACTGGGCAATTGGTCTCGCGCATAATTGATAAGCTTCTCATATCAGACACTAGTGTGTTGTACCCAAAAGATACACCTCTCTCACAGACCATAATGTTATCTTTGTTGCCATTAGCCTCCTTAGCCTTATTTACAACTTGAGTCATATCACCTGGAGCCAAAAATTGCCCTTTTTTAATATTCACCGGCTTTCCAGATTTAGCAACAGCTGTAATAAAATCAGTTTGTCGGCACAGAAAAGCAGGTGTTTGGAGAACATCAACGATCTCGGATACAGGTTTAACTTGATCTGTTGTATGGATATCAGTTAAAACCGGTAGATCAAATTGGGCTTTTACTTTCTCAAGTATTCTTAACCCCTCCTCCATACCAAAACCTCGGAATGTGCTGTTTGAACTTCTATTTGCTTTATCAAATGATGATTTAAAAATGAATGGGACACCAAGTTTTATACAAACATTTTTGAGTTCTTCAGCAACACGCAATGTCATATCTTCTGACTCAATAACGCATGGGCCTGCAATTAAAAATAAGGGTTGGTCTATGCCCACGTTAAAATTTATAAGTTTCACCTATTTTCCTTTTTTAAATTGAAGTGCGGCTCTCAAAAACGATAAAAATAATGGATGGGCATCTTTAGGGTTTGAAGTAAATTCTGGATGAAATTGGCAGCCTAGGAACCATGGATGACTTTTTTTAGGCAGCTCAACAATTTCACATAGCTTTTCTCTTGAAGTTCTAGAGGATATCGTTAAACCTGCATTACTGAGTGCCTTAACATAATTATTATTCACCTCATACCTGTGTCTGTGTCTTTCGTTCACATAGTCACCGTAAATATCATAAGCCAATGTATTTTTTTTAATTCTTGATTTTTGAGCACCAAGTCTCATAGTACCACCAAGTTCCGATGCCTCATCTCTATGTTCAATTTTGCCATCCTGTGTCTTCCATTCGCTGATCAGGGCCACTACCGGATGTGGTGTTTTAGGATTGAATTCTGTACTGTTAGCTTTCTTTAAGTCCACAACATTTCTTGCATACTCAGTTATAGCTAATTGCATCCCTAAACAAATTCCTAAAAAAGGAACTTTAGACTCTCTTGCGAACTGAATAGCCTTAATTTTCCCCTCTGTTCCTCTTTTTCCAAAACCACCTGGTATCAAGATTGCATCCATCTTTTTAAGCGGCGCTATACCTTTCTTTTGAATATCTTCAGAATCAAAGAAATGAATATTTATCTTAGCACTATTATGAATACCAGCGTGTATAAGGGCTTCTGTTAGTGATTTATATGATTCGGTTAAATCAATATATTTACCTACAAAGGCTAGGTTTATTAGCTGGCTTGATTCATCAAGAAGTTTGGTAATTTTTTCCCATTGCCTTAAGTTTGCTTTTCTAGGCTTAATATTAAGTTTTTCACACACAATTTGATCGATAAGCTGTTTATGAAGCATGACTGGGATTCGGTAAATTGAATCAGAATCAACAACTGAGATCACAGCTTTTTTTGATACATTTGTAAATAGCGCTATCTTATCTTTTTCCTCTGGTGGTAGTTTTTTTTCTGATCTACATAATAAGATGTCTGGTTGAATCCCAATTTCTCTTAACTCCTTCACTGAATGTTGTGTGGGTTTTGTTTTTAGCTCTCCAGCTGAAGAAAGCCATGGAAGAAGGGTGAGATGAATATAGCATGTATTTTCTTTACCTTCTTCAAACCCCATTTGTCTGATGGCTTCAAGAAAGGGAAGTGACTCAATATCCCCAACAGTACCACCCACCTCAACGATGACAATATCTGCATTTTTAGAGCCATCACGAATGTTTGATTTTATTTGATCGGTGATATGCGGAATTACTTGGACAGTTTTACCAAGGTATTCACCTCGTCGTTCTTTTTTAATTACTGCGTCATATACTTGGCCAGTAGTAAAATTATTCTTTTTTGTCATTTTTGATGATACAAATCTTTCATAATGACCAAGATCAAGATCAGTTTCTGCACCATCTTCAGTTACAAAAACTTCTCCATGCTGAAACGGACTCATTGTTCCTGGATCAACATTTATATAAGGATCAAGCTTAATGATGGTTACTTTTAAATTACGAGATTCTAGAATGGCTCCAAGACTTGCTGCAGAGATACCCTTTCCAAGAGAAGAAACGACGCCGCCTGTGATGAAAACATATTTCGTCATTTTAGATTTTAAAATGGTTACTGACGGATAACTATTTTACTTTAAAGATCGAAGCCTAACAATGTAATCTTTAATCTTTTACCCAACGGCTATATGAATTAAAACGATCTAAGACTTCTGCCATCTGCCTATCATTCAGCAAAAGAGGCTCTCCAATCTTTTTTGCTTCAACAAACAACCTACTTAAATGTTCAACTTCTTCTGCAACATTAAATGCTTCATTTAAATCTTTACCCACGGCAACAAGGCCATGGTTAGAAAGTAGACATGCCTTCCTATCTTGAATCGCTTTCAAAATATTATCTGATAGCTCTTTTGTTCCAAACATTGCATAGGGTGCACAACGAATTGAATCACCACCCGCTACTGCAATCATATAGTGGAATGCAGGAATGTCTTGCCCTAGGACACTAAGGGTGCTTGCAAAAACAGAATGTGTGTGAACGACTGCATTAATTTCTGGATATTTTTCTAAAATTGCCTGATGAAATTGCCATTCACTAGAAGGTTGATACTTAATCTCAGGCTGGGGAAGGTCGTCTGAGAAATTCATCCTTACCATCATATCGGTTGTTAATTTAGCGCTATCAATTCCCGTTGGTGTGATTAAGAAGCCACCTCTATCTCGACAGCTGCAATTCCCAGAGGCGCCATGATTTAATCCTGCTGACAGAAGTTTATTCGTAGTATTGAGAAGATTTTCTCTTGCGTTTATCATCATTTAATAATATCTCTAATTCTACAAGGATCAAACACACCTTTCTCACATATAAATTTTGATACATACATCGGTGGAGTGAGATCAAAGGCTGGGTTATAAGCTGGTGAGTTACCTAGATTAACCTCTATTATGTTACCTAACTTATCCACACCTTTCATAGTCATAATCTCGCTTGGGTCACGGCACTCAATTTCAAAATTACGAGTCTCTCCAGAAAAATTAATATCTATTGTACTTGATGGTGCAGCTACATAAAAAGGGATGCTATTTTCTTTTGCCACAACCGCCTTCAGGTATGTGCCTATCTTATTACAGACTTGTCCGTCCAGTGCAATTCTATCAGCTCCAACAATTACAAAGTCGACTAAACCCTCTTTCATCAAAAGACCACCTGCATTATCAGTAATCACAGTATGCCTTATTTTATATTGGCTTAACTCCCAAGCAGTTAAGCTAAGTCCTTGATTTCTTGGTCGAGTTTCATCAACCCAGACATGAACATCAAAGCCCTCATCAAATAACTTAAAGATAGGACTTAGTGCTGTTCCATGATCAACCGTTGCAAGCCATCCTGCATTACAGTGAGTTAGAATATTTATCGTTTTTTTATCTGTAGGCTTAAATAAATTATAGCCATGTAAACCTATTGAGATATTCTTCTCGATATCTTGATTTGCGAGGCTAGTGGCAAGCTCCCAACCTAACTCAGCTCTCTCTTTTTGTGAGCATTTAATTAGTACATTATAAACTTGATTAACCGCCCATGATAAATTCACAGCTGTTGGTCGTGCATTAACTAAATAGTGCTTACATTTATTTAGTGAATTGTCTGAGCTATCCCAGCTCATCGAAAGCGCAAATCCATAGGCAGCAGTTACACCTATTAAAGGGGCACCTCGAACCTGCATATTTTTGATTGCCCTTACGACCTCATCTAAGGTCTTTAGGTGAATAATTTTGAACTTGAATGGCAGAAGAGTCTGGTCTATTATTTTGACGTAAGATTGATCCTCAGAGGCCTCTATAGTCCTATAGTTTTTTGAGCCAACTAACATATCAACTCCTCCATAAAATTTCTTACCAAACAGTCCACAAAATCTGTGGATAAGATTGTGTATTAATTAACTATAAAAATGCAACCTCTCAATTTTAAAGGATTTTTTTTAATCGCTTAAATATTGAACTAAAATAAAATCTATTAAAATCAATAACTTATCCTATCTCATTGAGATTGTTAACTTTTTTATGAAAAGTTAAAGTAACTCTTTAGGTCATGTGTATAACTTACCTAATTTTGGCAATGCCTCAATAGTGTTGCGCCTTAATATATCCGCAATTACTTCTATATCAAGCCCCCTTAACTTGCCAAATATCTGTGATATTTTTTTGAGTTGGGCAGGCTCATTTGGTAATGAATTTTCTAGCCAGGATGGATTCATATCTGGAGCATCAGTTTCTAGCACAATCGACTCCATGGGAAGATTTTTTGCTAAAGATCTTACATGCTTTGCTCGCTCATATGTCAATACACCTCCAAACCCTAACTTAAATCCTAGCTTTATAAGTTGTTCTGCTTGTTGAAAGCTTCCATTGAAGGCATGGATAATCCCCCCTTTAATTGTTCTCTCTCTAATATTTTTGACAATCTGATCAATCATACCCCTGGCATGAACGATGATGGGAAGCTCAAGTTTATCCGCTATATCTAATTGTTTCTTTAATATTTTCTCTTGAGTGCTCAATGAAATATTATCTAAAAATTTATCTAGACCAATCTCACCGACCGCAACAGCATCATGCTCAACTAATAAAATGGACAATGTTTTGAAATCGTCATCTTTTACTCGATCTGCAAAAAAAGGGTGAAATCCTAGCGCTAATGAACATAAATCAAATCTCTGTGAAATCTTTATTACTTCATTTAAGTTTTCTGGGCTCACTGATGGCACAACAATACGTTCAACATCATTATTTAAACTATTTTCTATAACTCTCTCAATATTTTTAAATAAGGCCGGCTGATCTAGATGGCAGTGGGTATCAATCAAGGTCATTTTTTTTGGCCTTTAATGTCACCCTCAAGTCAGGGCCTATTTGCCTAATATCTTCAAAAGAAAACTGTATTTTTTGTTTAATATTTTTTATCTGGGTTAATTTAACCAGATTATTTGCATCAGATCCCAAAAGAATTGGGGCAATATAAATTACTAAATCATCATAATAGCCTGCCTCAATTATAGATGCTGTTAGCTTTGGTCCTGCCTCCACTAACAAATTATTTATCCCATATTCCTCGAGGTGAGAAACGAAGGATGATAGATTTATTTGATTATTTTTGAGGGGGATTTTTACTAATTTTGCTTTAGTTTTAATTAAGCTATCAAAATTATTATCAGGATCATCGCCGTAAACTATGTAAACATTGTCTTGTTGCAATATCGCTAGGTCGGGTTTAATTGAGAGATGACTATCTAAAATAAATCTTTTGGGTTGCTTGTGAGGCTCCCTATTCCTAACATTTAAATTGGGATTATCATGATTGGCTGTTCCAACACCTGTTAATATTGCGCATACATTTGCCCTCAGTTTTTGGACATCCTCTCTTGCATGCTCAGATGTTATCCACTTACTCTCGCCACCCTTAAGGCTTGTGTTGCCATCTATTGAGCTCGCTACTTTAATCGTGATAAATGGTTTTTTTTCTTTAATTCGTTTAAAAAAACCTTTGTTTAGACTAACTGCCTCCCCTTCAAGAATGCCTTGCTCTACTTCAATATTCTTAGATTTTAAGTATTTGATCCCTTGACCCGAAACAAGTGGGTTTGGATCCTGACAGGCTATAAAAACATTCCGGAATCCTGTTTTTACAATTAACTCTGCACAGGGTGGTGTCTTTCCATGATGATTGCAAGGTTCTAATGTAACGTATAAATCAGCATCTTGAGCTAACTTTCCAGCTTCATTGATAGCCATCACCTCCGCATGATGCTCTCCTGCCTTAAGATGATAGCCTTCACCAACTACTTGATCATTCTTGACAACAATTGCGCCTACACAAGGGTTAGGGGAGGTTTGCCCAAGCCCCTTTTCTGCAAGACTAAGTGCCATTCGCATATAGGAAATTTTTTTATTTGAGTTATTATCCAAGATCTTTGATTGCCGCATTAAAGTCTTCGGGGTCTGAAAAACTTTTATAGACTGATGCAAACCTAATGTAAGCTACTTTATCAAGCTTTTTGAGGGCCCTCATTACTTCCTCACCAATGTCTCGAGAGTTTATTTCTCTTTCACCCAGGGACATAATTTTTGCAATGATTTCCTCAATTGCTTTATCAATAAATTCTATTGGGACAGGTCTTTTATGAAGGGCTCTAGAAAAAGAATGAAGCAGTTTATCTCGAACAAAGTCTTCCCTCTTACCATCTTGCTTAATTACGGCTGGTAATGATAATTCGATGTACTCATATGTCGTAAATCTTTTTTCACAGACAGAACATGTGCGTCTTCGTCTAATCGATAGGCCATCCCTAATTACGCGAGAGTCTATAACCTGAGTATCTTCGGCCTTGCAAAAAGGACACTTCATAATAGTTTAGATTCCGTATACAGGAAATTTCTTTGTAAGCTCGCTTACCCTGGATTTTACACTTTTAATATTTTCAGCATTATCAGGATCATCAAGAACATCTGCAATAAAATTGCCTACAAGAGCAGCTTCATTTTCCATAAAACCTCTGGATGTAATCGCAGGTGAGCCAATACGAATGCCAGAGGTAACAAAAGGGCTCTCAGGGTCATTAGGGATTGAATTTTTATTGACAGTGATGTGTGCTTGACCTAGAACGATATCTGCTCTTTTGCCAGTCAGGTTCTTTGGAATTAAATCAATTAAAAACACATGTGATTCTGTTCTTCCAGATACAATACGATACCCCCTATCCTGCAATGCCCTCACCATTGACTGCGCATTTTTAACTACCCGTTTTTGGTATTCTTTAAACTCTGGTTTAAGTGCCTCTGCAAATGCTACTGCTTTCGCTGCAATAACATGCATTAAAGGTCCACCTTGTAACCCAGGGAAAACATATGAATTTATTATTTTTTCATACTCTGGTTTCGCAAGAATAAACCCACCCCTCGGACCCCTTAAGGACTTATGTGTAGTAGAGGTAACAAAATCTGCATAGGGCATTGGATTAGGATAGGCACCACCAGCCACCAAACCTGAATAGTGAGCTACATCCACCATAAACAGAGCGCCGACTTTTTTTGCAATTTGGCTCATTCTTTCCCAGTCAAATTTTAGCGAATATGCTGATGCGCCTCCAATAATTAATTTAGGTTTTGATTCAATTGCGAGCCTCTCCATCTCATCATAATCGATTACTTCTTGCTCATTTAAACCATAAGGGACTATGTTAAATAATTTACCAGAAAGATTAGCTGGTGAGCCGTGTGTAAGATGCCCCCCATGGCCAAGATTCATGCCCATTATAGTATCCCCTGGTTTGAGCATTGAGAAGTAAACTGCCTGATTGGCTTGACTCCCCGAGTGAGGTTGAACATTCGCATACTCGGCGCCATACAGCTCCTTTAATCTATCTATGGCTATCCTTTCAACTTCGTCAATATACTCACATCCACCATAAAATCTCTTGCCTATATACCCTTCTGCATATTTATTCGTAAGCTGAGAACCTTGTGCCTCCATAACAGCTGGCAGCGTATAGTTTTCCGAAGCAATCAGTTCGATATGCTCCTCTTGTCTCTTGTTTTCATTAACAATCTGCTTCCAAATTGCAGGGTCTAATTTTTCTAAACTGTCTGATCTTTTAAACATACTTTTTTTAATTTAATCCCAATTCTTTATTTTATCATGTCGGTTACCAAAATAATCAATAGTAGTAAGGCACATTAATATATCTTCTATATAAACATTCATGAGATATAATTTTGGATTAATAATTCACAAAATATTTGGAAGAAAAATGCTCTGGACCGACACACTAGAAATTGCAGAAAAACTTTTTGATACATATCCTGATACTGACCCCAAGACAATAAGGTTCACAGACCTAAGACAATGGGTATTAGATCTTGATGGCTTTGACGACGATCCAAACAAATGCGGAGAGCGAATCCTGGAGGCTATACAATTGGCTTGGATTGATGAATATGAGTAATGAATTACTCATCAAAAGCATCTTCAAGGCATATGATATTAGGGGTATTGTAGGCTCCGAACTCTCCAACCCCATCGTAAAAAAAATTGGTCAGGCCATTGGGACAAAAGCTTTATCACAAAAGCAAAAAACAATTTGTGTGGGCTACGATGGGAGGTTATCAAGCCCTTCACTCTCTGCTATGTTAATTGATGGACTCTTATCGACAGGTATTAATGTGATTGATATTGGCTTGTGTACCACACCCATGCTCTATTTTAGCAACTTTAACCAAGAAACAGATACCGGGGTAATGATTACAGGGAGTCATAACCCACCTGAATATAACGGTTTTAAGATAGTTATCAATAAGAAAACACTAAGCTCCAACGATATTCAAAATCTCTACCAAACAATTTTAGATTCAAACTTTTTAACTGGTGAGGGTAATAAAAAATCATTAAGTATAAAAAGCCAGTATCTCGATGAGATATCTGACTCGATAAATTTAAAAAGGCCTATGAAGGTGGCCATCGATTGCGGAAATGGTTCTGCAGGCGTCTGTGCTGAGGACTTATTCAACAGATTAGGGGTTATAACCGAACCCTTATTTTGTGATGTAGATGGCAATTTCCCCAACCATCATCCTGACCCAAGTAACCCCAAAAATCTACTAGACTTAAAGGACGCACTTAAAAAAGGTGATAGCGAGTTAGGCCTCGCCTTTGATGGTGATGCGGACCGTTTGGGTGTGGTCACAAAGGATGGTGAGATTATTTTTCCAGATAGGCAGTTATTATTGTTCTCGGAGGCTGTTTTAAAAGAATGTCCACAATCATCAATCATCTTTGATGTGAAGTCGACTCGACATTTATTTTCTTGGATTAAGGAGAAAGGGGGCATCCCCATAATATGGAAAACCGGTCACTCCTTTATCAAACAAAAAATGAAAGAGCTTAACGCCTCATTGGCAGGAGAGATGAGTGGCCATACATTCTTTAATGATAGGTGGTACGGGTTTGATGACGGACTATATGCGGCAGCAAGGTTATTGGAAATACTCAGTGAGTTCGATGACCCATCAAAAATTTTAAAGGACCTTCCTAAGGGCTTTAGTACACCTGAGTTAAATATCAAACTCAATGAGGGCGAACAACATAAATTAATTGCTGAACTTCAAGAAACCGCTAGCTTTCCTAACGCAACAGAAATAATAAAAATTGATGGGTTGAGGGTTGAATATAAAGAGGGTTTTGGGTTGATGAGGGCTTCAAATACAACGCCTGTAATCGTCCTAAGATTTGAAGCGGATACAGAAAAAAAATTACAAGAAATTCAGGACCAGTTTAAATCAATCCTCACCGAACACATATCACCAGAAAAAATTCCATTCTAAGTAGACCTTTAATCTATCACGAATCGGCTACAGCTCACGTTCAGAAATAACCCATTTACCGTTGAGGGCTTAACATCCTCCCACTCAAATGGTCGACCCTTAGAAAAAACCACCTTACCCTTGGCCATCGGCTGCTCATATAATGAGTAAGCTAAGATCCTCATTTTTTTTGATTGGCAATTAATTTCTACAAAGCTTTTAATTGACTGGTAATTTATTTTTTTGGTTACCTGAATGTTGGTGTAGTCAGTCAGTGTCCATATCCTAACCTTCTCTGCACCCCCTCTTATATTTTCAAGGTCAATAAAATAGGCTGTGTCCATTGCTTGATTTTGGTTAAGCTTGATCCAGCCTGCATTCGCTGAGATGCAAAAAAAAGAAAGGAGGTAAAAAAGTAGTATTCTCATCACACATTATTTTATATACAAATAAAAAAAAAGCCCGAAAAATCGGGCTTTTTTAATAAACAAATAATGAATTACTTGTTCATTACGTACATGGTTACTTCAAAACCAAAACGCATTTCTGTAGCAGCTGGTTTAGTCCACATAATATTTCTCCTTAAAGAAAAGTTAAAAATTAAGACTTGATAAACATAGTAGCCAATTAAATTAGCAACTATATAAACCAATCGGTAATTTCTGCATCTTAAACAACATCAAATTTTATAAAAAAATTTATTTGTTGCAAACATACATAGTTACTTCAAAACCAAAACGCATTTCAGTCGCTTGAGGTTGTGTCCACATAGTATTTCTCCTTTTTTATGTTAAATATAAATTTAAACATAAAGCAGATCATTGGAGATGTGGAAATTACTCTCCACAAGGTCCAACTTGAGATTTACAAAAACAATATTAAAGCTTTGGGAAACTTTTAATATGATGATAGGCATGAAGATAGTCTAGGTAAAATCATTAGATAAAATTTACAGAAATACAACAAAATATATTTATTATAAAAAAAACGCATACTCTGAAGAGTATGCGTTTTTTAAATATCTAAATAGTAAAATTTAGCTTATAAAACTATTCGTTCTGATCAAAGTTCACTACTGATTCATCGTCATTGGTTGGGTTGAACCCTCCATTACCACCAATCAATAGTGCGTCAGTCGGGTGGAATGCTTTCGCTTCAGTATCAACTGGCTCATCATCCAATCCAAAATCAACTTCAGAACCGTCACTTGTCTCGCCTTTACCACCCTGCGCGTTCGAGTTAACATCATCCGTTGGGTGAAACTCTTTTACTGGTTGCTTTGCAGCACAACCTGCAACAAGTGCAGCGACTGCTAATAGTGCTAATAATTTCTTCATTTTATCCTCCAAGTGTTTATCTAAAATTAAACCTAATAAAATTCAAATTTTATTTACAATCTATTGCTATAAAAACAAGTTCAAAATTAAGAATTTCGTTTTTAATATTCTTACTTTGACAATTTTATAACAAACTGTCAACACGAAAAAAAACAGAATTGAAATAAGTTGGATTTAGAAAATTTTAATTACTTATTTAAGAAAGCTGAAGAAAAGCCAAAACCAAGTGCGTTAGACTCTTTAAAAAGTTTCATTGCCTTTGTTTTTTGCTCAGGAACTATATAGCCATAATAGTAAAGAAGCCCCAATCCAAAGATGGCTCTGGGCTGTTTATTGAAAGCTGCTTTTTTTATCCACACATAAGCTTTTGGTTTACTGATACCTAAATCATTTACATAAAGTAACCATAATAAAAATTGAGTGTCAGCGTCGCCTGCCTTACCTTTTTTTTTATTTCTTCTAGCTCATTAAATGTATAAGATTTGACTTTATCTTTTAATTCTTCATTCGTTGCAATAAGTGCGGTTATGAATTCATCTTTGCGGTAATCGATATTCTGCTCAATCCAAAGGCTACTCTTGAGGTGCCCCTGTGTTGCAGCAATCATAAACCAGTCTAGTGCTGTATTTTTCTTACCTGCTTCAATTAAACTCATCGCATACTGATATTGTGCTTTAGGTAGCCCATCTTGTGCATCCTTAAGATTACCTTCAGCATGAATATAATTGCGATAAAAAAATAACTAATAAAATCAATAAGCTAGGAGTTCTAAACATGCCACCTTTCCTTATCTTTTAATGTTGGTTTTATTAAAAATTATATGTTACCCTTGTTTTAATTTAATAAATGTTGCATTTAAAATAGTTTTATACCGAATTGTTTTGGTATTTAAAGATGAACTTAATGGAGGTTTCTCTACTCACTATTGTGTAAGTAAGTACTTATGAAAATTTTATTAAAAATTATTGTTTCAGCTTTAATCCTAGTAGGTTCTTTTAATTTAAGAGCTGATGCTAATCCAGACCTGTGGCCTAATATCCATGAAAGAATGTTTGAAGACACTGAGATTATTGAAGCAGACTTCATTAAAATCGATGGACCAAAGCGGGCCGCAAGTGGCGCTCAAGTTCCAGTTAATATTAAGCTTTCAAAAACTGAAGGCATTCAGATACAAAAAATCCACCTTATTATTGATGCTAATCCAACACAACACGCGGCAACTTATCACCTCACAGATAAAACTCAGAATTTAGATTTATTCACCAGAATTCGTATGGAAACAGATTCTTTTGTGCGTGTAGTTGGACAGGATACGGATGGTAACTTATACATGAGTAAAGTAGCTATCAGAGCTTCTGGTGGTTGTAGTGGTTATATGGATGTGCATGACCCAGCATTAACAAAGGATCTTGGGAAAATTTTAGTTAAAACAAAAGATGATTTTGTTACAACACGAATAAAGCATCCTAATTTTTCAGGTTTACAAAAAGACCAAGATTCTGGAGGTTATATTCCAGAGTGGATTGTTAGGCAGATTCGTTATGACTTCAATGGTGAGAGAATTCTTGCGGTTGAAAATGACATCAGCATAAGCCAAGATCCCTATCTAAAATTTAAATTTGTAACCAATGATAAAGGTACTCTCACAGTATCAGCAACCGATACAAAAAGTACAATATTCCTCAAAAGCAAACAGATTTAATTCTTTTTCTTCCTCCTTTGAATTAGTAACCTCGTCCAGGCCAACAGGTGAGGAATTAATCCAATCAAAATAAAAGCAAAAAATATTTGAGCAACTTTAAACATATATTGTTCATAATTTTCGATAATCGTATTTAACTCAATAAGTTTGAGCTGATTTGCATTCAAATTTGTAGGGTCTACATTTTCAAGTTGATCCAAATTACATTCACTAGATAACTCCACACACATTTTCATTTCAGAATTAAAGCGTTCTGTTGCAATCTGATTTAAAAAGTATTCATTCACGAAGAGAAATATGGCTAAGAAAAAACCAATAATGGCAAATAACCAAAAAAAATGTTTGTTAAATTTTTTATTCATATGAAAATTAAGTTTATTAACAGCTAAGTAAAGATAAATTTTAAACCGGCAATGATTATAACAACACCCAATGTTTTTTTAACAGCTGAATGGTTTAGTTTCTTTATTCCTAAATGAGTTCCAATCAAAGTTCCAATGAGTACTGCAAAAATATAGATAAATATTTCGAATGGAACTGAATGAACAGAGGAAATATTACCTAATAACCCTGAGATAGAATTAAATAAAATAAAAACTGCAGCAGTCCCAGATGCACCTTTGACACTCGTCCATCCCAAGAAAATAATTAATGGAGATAAAAAAATCCCGCCGCCAGTCCCTGTAAGGCCCGATAGTAAACCAATTAAAACGCCAATAGATACAGCCGCCAAAAGGTTTAAATTCTTATTTTCATTTAACTTATTTTTTTTAAAAAAACTAAAAATAAGCTGTAGCCCAGCCAATATCAAAATTAACCCGACTAGAGGCTTATAAAACTCTGAAGGTAAAGATATATAACCTCCAACAAACGCCGCAGGAATTGAACCTGATGCAACTGGAATGAGGACTTTTAAGCTGAATAACTTATTCTTTATAAAGCGAATGCTTGCAATAGATGAGACTACAATATTTAAGATTAGGCCTATAGGCTTTATTATGCCTATTGGCGTTCCTGTTAAAGCCAAGATAGCGATATAAGCAGAAGCTCCCCCGTGACCTACAGAAGAATATAAAACTGAGCCTATAAATAATAAAAAGGCGGTAAATGAATTAGCTATTAAATACTCTATTGTAAAATTTCCATTCAAATAAAGATTAGTAAAAATATTTTGGTCGGAACGGTGAGATTCGAACTCACGACCCCTTGCACCCCATGCAAGTACGCTACCAGGCTGCGCTACGCTCCGAAAATATTACGAGGTTACTTTAAGATCTTTAAGATGTCACCTAACTGATTCTTAAAATTGTTCAGATCATTTAATGTTTCCGGCGAGGAGTCTGTGGCTAAAGGTAATTCTGATTGTGATTTTTGAATTTCTTCTTCAGAAATAACTTCTTTGATAAATTGACGATTAGAAAGCTTAGCTTTGGCACCCTGTATTGTAAAACCTTCAAAATAAAGTAATTGACGAATCTTTCTAATAAGAAGAATCTCATCTTTTTGGTAATACCTTCGATTACCTCTCCTTTTGCTTGGTTCTAATTGCGAAAATTCTTGCTCCCAATATCTCAACACATGGGGTTTTAAATCACAAAGTTTACTGACTTCACCAATCGCAAAATATCGCTTTTGAGGAAGTGGCGGTAAATCTTTTTTATGCTTGCTTTCCAGAATTGCTCTCTTCTACATTTGATTTAAGCTTCTGACTGGAGTGAAAAGTAACAACTCTTCTAGCCTTAATTGGAATTTCTTCACCTGTTTTTGGATTTCTACCTGGTCTTTCTGTTTTTGATCTCAATTCAAAATTACCAAAACCCGATAGCTTTACACTTTCCCCTTTTTCGAGTGAAGTTCGTATTTCTTCAAAAAAAGCTTCAACCATCTCCTTAGCTTCGGTTTTATTTAAACCAACTTTATCAAAGATTATTTCCGCAAGTTCAGCTTTAGTTAGTGTCATTAAATCGTCAATATTTTTTGATTAATCTTAGGGCTATCTGAGGTTGGCATCGAACTGTTGTTGAAGAACCTTTAGGGCATTCTTCACAATACTATTCACTTGCTCCTCTTCAAGCGTTTTGTAAGTATCTTGCATAAGTATAAGAAATGCAATACTTTTTTTATCTTTTTCTATATTCTCACCCTCATAAACATCAAAGGCCATTATCTCTCTTAAGTGATTAATTTTGGCTTTTTTAACTGCTTGGACCATATCATCAACGGCAATTTTTTTATCAACTACAACAGAAATATCTTTTCTAATAGGCAAGAGCTTTGAGGGGATATCAAACTCATTAATTACCTTTTTTCTAAGTGGCTCAAGATCGATTTCAAATAAAAATATATCCTCTTGAATACTAAATTTTTGTTTCCACTTAGGGTGTAACTGACCCAGCCAGCCAATTGGCTTTTCATTTTTCAAAATGCATGCTGATTTTCCTGGATGAAGTGCACCCGGCGCGTCTTTATTTGTAAATCTCAATTCACCTTCGGAGAGAGTCTCTAAATCTCCTTTGACATCATAAAAATCAATTTTCTTTGTTTTTATAGCCCACTGTTCAGGTTGTGAGCTTCCATACAAGGCTCCAGATAAGATTTGTTTTTCCGTATAACCATTATCAGATTGAGTATACGAAGCAGCAATCTCAAAAAGCCTAATTTGTGTTTGGCCTCTATTAATATTAAATAACAGGGCATCAATATGACTGCCCCATAGTCTAGATCTCATAACATCCATTTGCGATGCGATTGGATTTTCAAGTTTTATTAATTTTTTATTTTCATGAAATTCTTTTTCAATGCTTTCCTCAATAAAGCTATAGCTAACTACCTCATTGTAACCAAGGGATGACATAGCCACCTTGATTTCATACGGAGACCTGTAACCTGAATCTGATCCAAGCATCTTGATGTTTGTTGACGGTGGTATTGCCTCAATTTTTTCAAAGCCATATATGCGAATAACTTCCTCGACAAGATCTTCTTCAATGCTTAAATCAAACCTATAGCTTGGAGGTGTAACATTAAATCTATCATCATTTTCCTCAAAATTAAATTTAAGTGAAGTTAATGTTTTACTAATTTCGTTCTTATCAATATGTAAGCCCAAGACTTGACGGACTTTTTCTGTTCGTAGAGTAATTTTTTTTCTTTCTGGAAGCTCGCTTCTCGCTTCAATCACATTTGAAGCCTCACCCCCACACAAATCAATAATTTGTGATGTAGTCTCATCAAGTGTGTTACTTGTTTGTTGAAAATCAACGCCTCTTTCAAATCGGTGTGATGATTCAGTATTTAAACTATGTTTTCTAGCTACACCAGCTAAACTAAGTGGCGTAAAGAAAGCAGACTCAATCAAGAAGTTAGTTGTGTGCGATGTTACACTTGACTCAAGACCACCTATTACTCCAGCGAGTGCCAATATGTTTTTATCATCAGCAATTACTAACTCACCACCAAAAAAAGTAATTTCCTGATTATTAAGCAGCAGTAGCTTTTCTCCTTTTTTTGCATCTCTAATCTGTATGTCACCAATTATTTTATCAAGATCAAAAGCATGCATTGGCTGACCATGTTCTAGCATCATATAATTTACTATATCCACTACCGGATTTATTGAATCTATACCCCCTCTTATTAGCCTTTCCTTTAGCCACCCAGGTACCTCTTTTTTATTATTAACTTTTTGTATTTCGCGAAGGCAATATAATGGACAATCAATATTATTTTTTACATTAATTTTTATATATAAATTATTGATTTTATTGATTTCTTTTATTATATTTTCAACATAATTAAAGTTAGTCATTGCAGATATTTCTTTTGCAATACCCCTCATGCTTAAGCAGTCTGGGCGGTTTGGTGTTATCGATAAATGATATATTTGATCATCAAGAGAGAGACAATTTTTTATAGATTCTCCAACTTTACTATTTTTATTTAACTCTAAAATTCCTTCAGATTCATTTGAAATATTTATTTCTTTGGCGGAACATAACATTCCACTAGAATCAATTCCTCTGAGTTTTGCTTTTTTAATTTCAAATTTATCTAACTTGGTGCCTACTTTTGCACAAGGAACCTTAATACCAACTCTCGCGTTAGGAGCACCACAAACAATTTGAAGGTCATCTTTTTCTCCAACATTAACTTGGCAAACATTTAGACGATCGGCATTGGGATGTTTTTGTACCCCGACAATCTCACCCACCACAACAAGGTCAGATATTAAAGAGAGATCTTCAATTTCTTCAACCTCAAGCCCCCCTTGAGTAAGTATCTCGCTTAACTTAATTTCATTTAAATTTTTGTCTACGAACTCATTGAGCCATTTTTTTGAAAATTGCATATCTAGGCCTTAAATTGATTCAAGAAACGGATATCATGATTAAAAAATGGCCTAAGGTCATTAATGCCATACTTCAACATTGCCAACCTCTCGACACCTAAACCAAACGCAAAGCCTTGAAACAATTCATGATCAATTTTAGCTTGGGATAAGACATTGGGATGAACCATCCCACAACCGCCTATTTCTAGCCAACCTCCATTCCATTCCATATCAATTTCAGCAGATGGCTCTGTAAAAGGGAAAAATGAAGGTCTAAATCTAATCTTTAAATTATCATTTTCAAAAAATTTCTGTAAAAAACTTTGTGTAACCCATTTTAAATTTGCGAAGCTTATTTCTTTATCAATCCATAAGCCCTCAATCTGATGGAACATAGGCGAATGTGTGGCATCTGAATCCACCCTATAAACTCTTCCAGGGGAAATAATTCTTAATGGGGGAGGATTGTTTTCCATATACCTAATCTGAACTGATGATGTATGCGTTCTTAAAACATACTCTTTATTCAAATAAAATGTATCATGCATCGCTCTAGCTGGGTGCGACTCAGGGATATTTAACGCAGTGAAGTTATGATAATCATCTTCAATTTCTGGCCCATCTGCTGAACTAAACCCTATTGTATTGAAAATTGACTCAATTTTTTTTATGGTAATTGATATTGGATGAAGCGTCCCATTGTTTTGTTTTTTTCCGCTCAGGGTAACATCAATATTTTCATTTTTAAGCTGATCGTTCATTAGCTGAACTTGAATCTGTGTTTTTCTATCCCCTAGGGCTTTCTCGATAGATTTTTTTATATCATTTATCAGGCTCCCAACTATTGGTTTTTCTTTGCTTGGTAAGCCTGATAGGCCTTTCATTGCTTCAGTTAGTGGGCCCTGCTTTCCTAGATACTTAGACTTTACGTGATCTAAATCAGAGAGTTCAGAGACTTTTGAGAAGTCATCTTTCGCTTGTTGAATTAATTTTTTTAACTCTTCCATAATCTTTTATTATAAATAAAAAAGGAGGCTTAAAGCCCCCTTTTATAATATTGTTTAAATTAGGCGGCTCCAAGGCTTGATTTTGCAATGTCTACAAATTTTGCAAAAGCTGGCTTATCAAATACAGCCATATCTGCTAAGACTTTTCTATCAACCTCAACAGAAGCCTTTTTTAACCCATTCATAAATCTACTATAGCTCAAGCCACATTCTCTGGCACCTGCATTAATTCTTGCAATCCACAGAACCCTAAATATTCTCTTTTTCTGTCTTCTATCACGATAAGCATATTGGCCTGCCTTCATGACCGCTTGTTTTGCTACTCTGTATACATTCTTTCTTCTACCGCGGAAGCCTTTTGCAGCTTCAAAAACTTTTTTATGTCTTGCTTTGGCAGTTACGCCTCTTTTTACTCTTGGCATAGCTTACTCCTTAGCGTGTTGGCATCATCGAACGAACTCTTTTTGAATCGGTTGATGAAATGATTGTTGTACCTCTAAGATTTCTTTTTTGCTTAGTTGTCTTTTTGGTAAGAATATGTCGAAGGTGTGAATGGGTTCTCTTAATTAAGCCATTACCCAGAAACTTGAAACGTTTCTTAGCACCACTTTTGGTTTTCATTTTTGGCATTTTTTTCTCCTTATTGTTATTTATAAAAGTGCTTCGGCATGCCTATTAGCCTTATCACAAATATTTACTACTTGCCTTCTACTTCTTTTTCCTCAATTACTTCATCAGCTTTCGCTTTACTTTTAGCTTTTGGATTTTTATGTGGCTGAAGCACCATTACCATTTGCCTCCCTTCCATTTTAGGAAACTGCTCCACAACTGCATAATCCAATAAATCTGCTTCTACTCTTTTCAATAAAGCTAATCCAAGTTGCTGGAAAGTAATTTCTCTCCCTCTAAACCTTAAGGTGACCTTAACTTTATCCCCAACCGTCAAAAAAGCGGTGATCTTACGTAGCTTAATGTTGTAATCACCGTCATCTGTTCCAGGTCTAAATTTGATTTCTTTGACCTGAACATTTTTTTGTTTCATTCTAGCAGCATGCATCTGTTTACTTTGTGCATACTTATATTTACCAAAATCCATCAGCCTACATACGGGCGGTGCTGCTTTTGGTGCAATTTCAACTAAATCTGTATCAAGCTCTTCTGCTTGAGCGAATGCTTCAGACAGATTAACAATACCAAGCGCTTCTCCCTTAACACCTACTAACCTTATTTCTTCAGCAGTAATATCTCGGTTAATGCGAACATTCTTATCAAGCGCTATAACAAACTCCCTAAATTTTTTTAATCAAATAAAACACTTAAGACTTATCAGAAATCTCTTTATTTAAATTCTTTAACAGAGCATCTAAAGACATTGAACCGAGGTCATCACCCTTTTGATTCCTTACTGAAACTTGGCTAGTTTCTTTTTCCCTGTCTCCAACAACCAATATGTAAGGTACCCTCTGGATGCTATGTTCGCGTATTTTATAGGTAATCTTCTCATTTCTCAAGTCTGAATTACATCTGATGTTATTTTGCCTTAACGACTCTGTAACTTCCTTAGCATACTCGCTGTGTGCATCTGCAATATTTAATACAATTGCCTGAACGGGTGACAACCATAAAGGCATAAACCCGGCGTAATGTTCAATCAAAATTCCAATAAACCTTTCCATCGAGCCTACGATTGCCCTATGCAACATCACAGGATTTTTCCGGCTATTATCTTCCGAAATATATTCAGCTCCCAATCTCTCTGGTAAATTAAAATCAAGTTGGATGGTGCCACATTGCCATATTCTTCCTAAGCTATCTTTGAGGGAGTACTCTATCTTAGGCCCATAAAAAGCCCCCTCGCCCTCTTGTAATGTATATTCAATCCCTGTCTCTTTAAGCGCATCTTCTAGAGCCAATTCGGCTTTTTCCCAGATATCATCTGTTCCTACTCTTTTTTCAGGTCTTGTTGATAACATTACCAACACATTATCAAAGCCAAAAGCTGAGTAGACCTCATACAACATCTTACTAAAATCCTTCACCTCACTTTTTATTTGTTCTTCGGTACAAAAGATATGAGCATCATCTTGAGTAAATCCCCTAACCCTTAACAAACCATGAAGGGCCCCAGAGGGTTCATTACGATGACATGAACCAAATTCTGCTAGCCTTAGAGGTAAGTCTCTATAGCTATGAAGGCTATTATTAAATATTTGTACGTGCCCAGGACAGTTCATGGGTTTCACTGCATACTCTCTATTCTCTGAGGCGGTCGTAAACATATTTTCATGATAGTTGTCCCAATGCCCTGAGCTTTTCCAAAGCTCTTTATCAAGAACCGTAGGGGTTTTAATTTCATCATAACCATAATCAAGAGATTTTTGACGGAGATAATTTTCAATTTCAAGCCAAATTGACCAGCCTTTAGCGTGCCAAAAGATCATTCCAGGTGATGTATCTTGCATATGAAAAAGGTCTAATAATTTGCCTAGCTTACGGTGGTCTCTTTTTTCAGCTTCCTCTAATCTTTTAAGGTAATCTTTTAATTCATCCTTATTATTCCAGGCAGTTCCATAAATTCTTTGTAGCATTTCATTCTTCGAATCACCACGCCAGTATGCACCTGCGAGCTTCATTAATTTGAAAACTTTTAACTTTCCTGTTGAAGGAACGTGAGGGCCTCTGCATAGATCGGTAAAATCACCTTGCTCATATAAAGAAACTTCCTCCCCTTCGGGTATAGAGGAAATTATTTCAGATTTATATTTTTCACCGATAGACTCAAAATAATCAATTGCAGTCTGTCTTTGCATTACTTTTCTATTAATTTCTAAATTTTGCTTAGCGAGCTCGTTCATTTTTTTCTCAATTTGAGCTAAATCCTCTGGAGTAAAAGGACGCTTGTATGAAAAATCATAATAAAAGCCATCCTCTATAACAGGTCCAATAGTGACTTGCACGTCAGGGAAAATAGTTTTTACAGCTTGTGCAAGAAGATGGGCAGTTGAGTGCCTAATTATATCTAGGCTTTCAGGGCTTTTTGAGGTAATAATAGATAAGTTTGTATCTTCAGAAATTTCATAACTTAAATCTACTAACTGATCTTGAATTTTTCCTGCTAACGCCGCTCGAGTCAAACCTTCACCAATGTCTTTGGCAACATCAGCGATAGATACCACCTGATTATATTTTTTTACTGAACCATCGGGAAGCGTAATATTAGGCATATATTAATAAGATAAATAACAAATATTTTATAAGGTTTTACACAATCAAGATAGCATTATCTATCTGATGGTAGGCACGATTGGATTCGAACCAACGACCCCCACAATGTCAATGTGGTGCTCTAACCAACTGAGCTACGCGCCTATAATTAATGCGCCATTCTATACTAGGGAGAAGTCTGAATCAAATAAGCTGTAGCTTCATATAGAGTTTTTTTCTACTTGTATAAGCTCTATATAGCCATTCTTAAAACTTGGATATTTATATTTAAATTGAAGATTAGGAATGAGAGATGATCTTAAACGTTTACCTAAAACCTGTCTTGAATTTAGTTTATTGCTTTTATTCAAGTTAAGGTGCTGCCTTATCCAATTTAATAGATCATATAACCTTACAGGCTCGTTATCAGTAAGAAGGTATAGTTTCTCAGGAACCCTATTACTCAGGCATTGTTTGATTAAAAATAAGATGAAGTTGGCTGCATCCTCCTCATTTATTCTGTTCGTCCATCTATCAAATTCTGGCCATTTATCTGGGTCTTGTGACAAATTGATCATGTAATTTCTTCCTGTTCCATAAATGCCTGATAGCCTGAGAATCGTATAATTAAAATTGACTGAATTCATTAATTTCTCAGCTTCTAGCAAAATAATACCTCGATAATTTTCTGGGTGAGTTTCTGAAAACTCATCTATAAATTGTTCTGAATTTTCACCATAAACACTCGTACTTGAGATAAAGAAAAGGTGCTGAAAATTTTTAATGCAATTTATTGATTTAATAACTTGCTTCAAGCCTTCGACATAGTTTTTTTGGTAGCTCTTTTCTGATGGGCTGTCTGCTGAGAGGCAGTAGATAATGAAGTGAGGTGAAATTCTTTTTACCTGATCAAAAAAAGATTTATCAAATATGTCTTGCTCTAAGATATTTATATTAGGCGAAGTAATTTTCTTTCTTTTCAGCCCGATTAAATCTAGGGGCATGTCTTTCGCAAATAACCCTACTTTTTGCCCTAGTTTTCCGCAACCGATAATCAGTATTTTTTTATTTTTTACTTCCAAATGACTTTGTAGATGAACCCAGGGAATGAAAATACTAGAAACAGAAAAAATGTGACGGCATAAAACTCCCAGTCCTGAGAGTGCACATTGCCTATAGATTTTTTTTCAACAAAAAAGAATAACAACCCAAGTAAAAAATACATGCATATAATTTCAACAAAGATAACTGGCAACGATTTGGGCTTCTTTAGTGCCTTGAAAATCAAAAAAGGCTTACTAAACCATGGGAGATTTGCAGCGGCAATAGAAATAAAAAGTAGCAGCCAAATTAACACTACAAGCTCCCCCCTACTGCTAAAGCACTGATGCTCATTAAAGTTTTAGGGAAAATACCCAGAACCAGCAAACTACCTGCATTTATTGTTAAAACTGAAAGCATGGGTAAAAAAGTTTTTTTCTTAATCTTTTTATCTGTTTTTTCAAAATACATTAATCTTATAATTCTCAAGTAATAATACATGCCTATTAAAGCCATAATTATTGCAACCAAAGCTGGCCAAACTGCTTCTTCATTGATCACAACCTGAAGGACCGAGAATTTTGCATAAAATCCAATTGTTGGAGGTATGCCGGCTAGGCTAAACATGACTATCATCATTAAAAAAGCTTCCCATGGGTTTGTTTGACTCAACCCTTTTAGGTCATCAATAAATTCAATTGATTTTTGTGAATTTGATAAAAGTATAATAAGCCCAAAAACGGCAAGCGTCATAATAATATATGTCGTTAGATAAAAAATTGAAGCCTGCACGCCACCTATTGTTCCAACATAGAAACCAAGCAAAATAAATCCAATATGAGAGATGGTTGAATAAGCTAGCATTCTTTTAATTTTCTTCTGGGCTATCGCGGTGATATTGCCAATAGCCATTGATAAAACCGCCATGATTAATAACATTTGTTGCCAATCAACTACTAAGTAGTCTAGGCCTTGAAAAAGGAATCGAATCAACATCGCAACGGCAGCAAACTTTGGTACAGTGCTTATCATCATGGTAACAGGCGTAATGGAACCCTCGTAAACATCAGGTACCCACATTTGGAAAGGGACTGCACCTAACTTAAAAGCTATACCAACAACAATAAATACTAATCCGAATACAAGTAACTCTGAATTAATCTCTTGGGTTTGAATAACATTACCTATTGTATATAGGTCGAGAGAGCCTGAGAATCCATATAGCATTGACATTCCGTAGAGAAGAAGTCCTGAGGCCAATGCACCCAAAACAAAATACTTAATGGCTGCTTCATTTGATTTTTTATCGTCTCTGTTGAGTGCTATAAGGGCATACAAACTTAAAGAAAGCAACTCTAAACCCATGTACATAAGTAATAGGTTCTTGCTTGAAATCATCAACATAACCCCTAAAATAGCAAAGAGGGATAGGCTGAAATATTCACCATTTAATAAATTTTTATCAAGTAAATAGTTTCTACTATAAATAAAAACAATAGATAAGGTGATGTAGCTCATCATTTTCAAAAACATCGCGAGGCTATCAAATATAAACATATCTTTAAAAGCAAATTGTGGATCACTAAAGCCAAGCGACGCAGTTAATAATCCTGCGACAAGAAGTGTGAGTTGAGATAAACCATAAATAAAATGCTTATTTTTATCTTGAACAAATAAATCTAACAATAAAATTAGCATTGCCATGAGAGCTACAAAAATTTCAGGAGCTAATAAATTTAATTGTGAGATCAAGTTACTCATAAAATCCCTTCTTTAGAAAAACTTACTAGCTCTATAAATTGTAAAACTGATGAATTTGTAATATCTGATATTATTTTAGGGTAGACGCCCACCAAAATTATTAACGCGGCAAGCACTCCGAGAATCAGAAACTCTCTTGAATTAATATCTGATAATTTTGCTACAGCTGCGTTACCTACATCACCATAAAAGACTCGCTTAATTAACCATAGTGAATAAGAAGCCCCTAAAATTAAAGTAGTGGCTGCAATAAAGGCAATCCAAAAGTTTTCTTTCATTGCACCCAAGATAACCATGAACTCCCCAACAAATCCTGAAGTTCCTGGGAGCCCTGCGTTTGCCATTGCAAAGAAAACAGCAAATGCAGTAAACAATGGCATTTTATTAATTACACCACCATATTTTTTTATTTCTCTTGTGTGGGTTTGGTCATAAAGGATACCAACACATATGAACATCGCTGCTGAAATAAAGCCATGCGAAATCATTTGAATATAAGCGCCTTCAACGGCTAATGGTGATATTAGAAATAAACCCAAGGTAACAAATCCCATATGCGATATTGATGAGTAGGCTATTAATTTTTTCATATCCTTTTGGATTAAGGCTACAAGTGCGATATAGACGATGGCAATTAGAGATAATGAAATCATAAGAGGCTTAAGTAACAAAGTTGCATCAGGAGAGATGGGCATTGCAAAACGAATAAAACTATACCCGCCCAGTTTTAACATAATCGCTGCTAGTATAACTGAGCCTCCAGTTGGTGCCTGTACATGGGCATCAGGGAGCCATGTATGCAGTGGCCACATTGGAATCTTGACCGCAAAGGCCATAAAAAATGCAAGAAAAATAAGAATTTGCGCTTCCAAGGAGATGGGTAAGTAATAATAATCAATTATTGAAAAAGTGCCGCTTTTAAAATAGAGGTATAAAAAAGCTATCAACATTAATAGTGAGCCTAAGACTGTGTATAAGAAAAATTTAATAGTTGCATAAATTCTATTCGGGCCACCCCATATACCGATGATTAAAAACATCGGAATCAGCATTGCCTCCCAAAAAATATAGTACAAGATGGAATCCAGAGCACAGAAAACACCAATCATTAATCCCGACATAATTAAGAATGCACTGTAATAGCTTGCCGATTTAAATTTTTGTGATTGATATGAAATCAAAATAACCATAATAGTCATGAAACTAGTCAGCAGGATCAGTGGGACCGAAAATCCATCAACTCCTAGGTGATAGTTAATATTGAATGGCGTAATCCAATGATGAAACTCTTGAAACTGAAAGGTTGATAATGTGGTATTAAAATTTTTATATATTGGGATAGTCACAATAAAAGACACAAGCGCGCCAAACAAGGCAACATAATTAATTTTTCTTATGCTTAATTTTTTATTTAAAATTAGCAATAAGATACCAAAAAATATTGGTGACCAGATTGCGATTGATAAAATATGATTAGCTATCATTCTAAGTTCTCACAAAAAATGAAATTAGTAAAAATAAACCAATAATCATAAAAAATGCGTAATGGTATATGTACCCACTTTGAATTAACTTTAGTTTATTAGCAAAATAAGTAACTAACCTACCAGAGCCATTAACTAAAAAATCGTCGATAATTTTAATATCCACCTTGCTTGATAAAAAATCACCGAGTTTTAAGGTGCCTTTGGCGATATATTTTTCATTAAAATCATCAAACCCATAATTATTTTTTAAGCTGCTCTTAAAGGGATTTAAGAATTTGAAATTAATCTTCATTTTTTTTATGAATAATGCCCATGCTAAAAGAACCCCAGCTATCGCAAACCAAAGAGGGAGGGTAAATAGGCTATGAACCGCCATCGACCATACGCCATGATAATGACTTGCAAGCAGATCTATATTGGTATGAATTTTATTATCAACCGTTATATTGCCATCGAAGAAATTGCCATATACCAGTGGGTCTATCAAAAGCATACCAATAAAGATTGATGGGATCGCCAATATCACCAGAGGGATAGTTATAATTTTTGAGCTCTCAACGGGGTATTCTTTACTTTTCAAGCCATGTTCATTTTTTTTACGACGTATGGTGTGCCACCTTTCCTCCCCGCAAAAAACTAGAAAATAAAGCCTAAAACTATAAAGTGCTGTAAAGAATACTCCAAACACCAATGCGAAGTAAGCAAAGTTAGCGCCCGATGCTGAACTTAAGCTTGCCGCTTCAATAATAGTTTCTTTTGAATAAAATCCAGAGAATAATGGAGTGCCGATTAGAGATAAGGAGCCTATTAAAAAAGTAAGGGCAGTCACAGGCATATATTTTTTTAACCCACCCATTTGAGTTATATCTTGATCATGATGCATTCCGATAATTACAGAGCCCGCCCCTAGGAAAAGTAAGGCTTTAAAAAAGGCATGGGTGAGCAAATGAAAAATAGCAACAGAATAGGCAGATACCCCTAACGCAACCGTCATGTAACCTAACTGTGATAATGTTGAGTAAGCAATTATTTTTTTAATGTCATTTTGAACAATGCCTAAAATGCCCATTGATATCGCAGTAATTGCCCCGATAACAATTACCATTGATAGAACAAAATCAGATAGCTCAAATAAAGGAGACATACGTGCCACTAAATAAATACCCGCTGTGACCATTGTTGCTGCATGAATTAATGCAGAGATTGGCGTTGGTCCCTCCATTGAATCTGGCAGCCACACATGTAAAGGCACCTGAGCAGACTTACCCATCGCACCTATGAATAGGCAGGTTCCGATTAAGGTAACCAATGAAATTGAAGTATTAAATAAAACTACCTCTTGTGAAAGCAGAGCGGGTAGTCTATTAAATACCTCTTGGTAGTCCAAAGTACCAAACCAAAACATGATTAAGGCAACACCGAGTATCAAGCCAAAATCTCCTACTCTATTGACTAAAAAAGCTTTTAGGTTTGCATAAATTGCTCTTGGTTTTTTATACCAAAAACCTATTAATAGATAAGAAACTAGTCCAACAGCCTCCCAGCCAAAGAAGAGCTGTAGAAAATTATTACTCATCACTAGCATCAGCATTGCAAATGTGAAAAGAGAGATATAGCTAAAGAATCGACTAAAGCCAGTATCATCTTTCATGTAACTGATTGTATAGATATGGACCATAAGCGAGATAAAAGTAACAATGACCATCATGACAGCAGAAAGCGTATCGATTAAAAAACCGACTTCGAATATGTAACCACCTGATGCAAGCCAGGTGTAAACAGTTTCATTTAATTTAAAGCCGTAAAGAGTTAGATAAAGCGCATACATAGACAAAGCAAACGCAATTGATACACCAAAAATAGGAACCCCGAAAGAAAAATATTTTGGTAATTTTTTACCGAAAAGACCCACAAAACATGCTGCAAATAAAGGGGCTAAAGGTATGACAGTTAAAATGTTTAAAATTGTCATAGTCACCCTTTCAATCTATTAATGTCTTCAACATCGATTGATCGGTTATTTCTAAAGACGATGATAATAATTGCTAAGCCAATAGCCGCCTCTGCTGCCGCAACAGTCAAAATAAAGAAGACAAATATTTGACCTGCAATATCACCTAAATAATAACTAAATGCAATAAAGTTCATATTTACCGCCAGCAACATCAACTCAATCGCCATCAAAAGAATAATAATATTCTTTCGATTCAGAAAAATACCTACAACACCTATCATGAAGAGCAAGGCAGCTAGAATTAAAAAATGAGATAAATTAATCAATTTCTTTTATCTCGCTTTTTTGTTTTTGTTTTAGTTATTTCCATATCAACCATTTTGAGTCGGTCTGATTTTTTAACACTTATCTGGATGGCTGGGTCGATACCCTTATGCATTTTTTTCCCTCTCAATGTAAGTGCTATAGCTGAGATGATTGCGACTAAAAGTATTATGGCTGCAATTTCAAATGGTAATATATAATCACTGTATAGCACTTCACCAATTGCATCTGTATTGCTTTTTAAGGGAGGTTTAAATAAGGCTGGCGTCTTGAAAAACGGTTTATTTAAAACGAGAATAATCTCAGTTAGCATAATAATTGATACAAAGCCTATGGCAGGAAAATAATTCCAAAATCCTTTTTTCATTACCTCAATATTGATGTCAATCATCATGATGACAAACAGAAATAAAACCATTACTGCGCCAACATATACAAGAACGAGTGCTATCGCTAAGAATTCTGCTTGAAGTAATAACCATAAGCCAGCGGCACTAAAAAAAGAAAGGACAAGGAATAACGCCGAAAAAATTGGGTTTCTTGATGTAATAACTTTGATGGCTGAGAAAAGCAAAATAAAAGAAAAAAAATAAAAAACAGCAGAAGAGTAGTCCATTACCTGTAGCTTTCCTCTTCTTTTCTATCTTTAGCGATTTGATCTTCGTATTTATCGCCGACCTTCAGTAGCATTTCTTTTGTATAGACTAAATCTCCTCTTTCCTCTCCGTGGTAATCTAAAATTCGGGTTTCTACAATTGAATCTACTGGGCATGATTCCTCACAAAACCCACAGAATATACATTTGGTCAGATCAATATCATACTGCGTCGTTCTTCTTGTATTATCCTCTCTCATTTCGGATTTGATTGTAATTGCCATTGCAGGACATACAGCCTCACAAAGCTTACATGCAATACAACGTTCCTCGCCATTGGGATATCTTCTCAATGCATGCAAACCTCTAAACCTGGGTGATTGGGGTGTACGCTCTTCAGGATATTGAATCGTTATTTTTTTTGAAAAAAAATATCTCCCCGTCAGCCCAAGACCAATAACTAGCTCGAAGAGCGTCAAACTTTTTATATACTGTTTTATTTTTTTAAACATATTTTTTAATGGAACATCTCCCGGTATGGCGTTTGCATCATAAATCCAACAAAAATTATCCAAAATATAGTGATAGGAATAAATATTTTCCAGCCCAATCTCATAATTTGATCATATCGGTATCTGGGGAATGTTGCCCTGAACCACAAGAAAAAGAAAAGTAAGAAAGCGACTTTTAGTAATAACCAAACAATACTATCAGGCAGAAATTCAAAAGGAGATAACCATCCCCCTAAAAACATTAATGCAGCAAGCATTGAGACAAGAATCATATTTGCGTATTCAGCAAGGAAGAATACTGCAAAAGCCATCCCAGAATATTCAACATGGAAGCCCGCCACAATCTCAGACTCACCCTCAGCCACATCAAAAGGAGCTCGGTTCGTTTCGGCAACAGCGCTGATAAAATAAATAATAAATAGGGGGAAAAGTGGCCAAATATACCATTGTGAAATACCACCAGATTGGCCCATAACAATTTCACCTAGATTTAGGCTATTAGCACACATTAAAACACCGACCAATGTAAAGCCCATTGCTATCTCATACGATACAATCTGTGCAGCTGAACGTAGGCTGCCCAAAAAAGCATATTTTGAATTTGAAGCCCATCCAGCAATAATGACACCATAAACAGCAATCGATGTCATCGCTAAAACATAAAGTAAACCCGCGTTAATATTAGATAAAACAAGTTCCGCATTAAATGGTATTACAGCCCAAGCCGCAAAAGCTGGTGCAATAGTTAGGATGGGTGCGAGAAGGAATAAAAAGTTATTTGATTTTGTGGGATTAATTATTTCCTTAAACATCAGCTTTAATGCATCAGCTATGGGTTGAAGAAGACCGAAATATCCTACTCTGTTTGGTCCTAATCTTCCCTGCATAAAACCGATCACTCTTCTCTCAAAATATGTCAAATAAGCGACTGAAACCATCAATGGAATTACAATTGCCACAATTTTTAGAATTGTCCAGAACGTTGTTATAAAAAATTCAGGTAGCTGAGTAAACATACTTTCCATAATTTATTAGGCTTTTTTAATTTTCACTTTATTGTGCATACCTAGGCTAAAAGTTTCATCTTGCTTTCCATAAATAACAACCGCATTTAAACAAACATTATCATCCGCTTTAACATTAATTAAGATTTCAGCCTCCGATGAAGAAATCTTAATTTTTTGCCCATCTATTAACCCCTCCTCGAGCATTGTTGTCGGATTAATTAGGCAGCAGCTTTGGTCTTTATTTTTATTTTGATGCAATGAGGCGGCACGTCTAACAATCATATCTGAATCATTCGCCCTAACGACATTTAATACTTCAAGACCTCTCTCAATATTACTAGGCTTAAAATCTTTAAGGCTAAATTCATTTTTTTTGTCCATTTCGATCATCGCATCAGCTTTCACCTCTTCAGATGAATCATAAGAAAAACCTTCAAGTTGTAAAAAATTTGCTAGAACACGTAATATTTTCCAACCAGGCCTAGACTTCCCAGCAGGTGGTGTTACCGCAGAAAATGATTGTATTGTTTTCTCCATATTTATGAATGTCCCTGATGTTTCTGTGAATGGGGTCATTGGCAATACAATATCAAATTCTCTAAAAGAGTCAGATATGTACGGAGAAATTGCCAGATTAAATTTCGCTTTTTTAAGTGCAGCATTTATTTTCTTGGGTGAATGATAGTCATACAACGGGTCAAAATTCATCATTATGTATGCTTCTTTTTTTTGACTCAAAATCTTATCTGCTGAGATATTGTCTGTATTTAGATTGAGCTCATTTAAACCGACACTATTCGCGTAACCAGGTATTAAGCCAAATGTAGCTCCTACCGCTTGAGCGATATGCATTGCAACCAACTTTATATTGTCGCCGTCATCTAAATGTAAAATTTGATTGCCTAAAAAAATTGCCCTACTCTTATTTGATAACAGGCTTTTGGCTATTCTTTTTGCCTCAGTAGATGGCTTTACAGCCTTTAATAAATTTCTTATAACTTCAGAATTGACTTTATATTTTGTGCTTAACTGAACCTGTTTCAGGATCATTAATAAATAATTTATATATGCTGAAGGATTAACAATAACTTTTTCTAGACAGCGAGTTGAATAAAAATCATCGTATGAAGTGATAATTGAGAAATTATTTTTTTTATTTGCATATCTTCTAAAGCGATGTGCAAGCAGTGGTTGGTCATGTTTTAAATTTGAGCCAACAACCAATATTGCATCATGGGACTCTATTTCATCAATTTTACAACCTAACCAATTATTATTCTCTGAAAAGCTTTTTTCAAGAAGGCGATAATCAATATGAGAGGTATTAAGTTCTTTGGCAATTTTTTTCAATAAGAAACCTTCTTCCAAGGTACTTTGAGGCGAACAAATAATCCCGATTTTATTAGATTTCTTAATATCGATATCTGTTATGTTTTTCTCAATAAGCTCATAGGCATCTTCCCAGTCGATCTCTTTCCATTGATTTTTTTCTCTCTTTAAAGGAAGGTTAATTCTATCTTTATGACTGAGGCCTTCGTATGAAAATCGATCCCTATCTGAAATCCAGCACTCATTAATCGATTCGTTTTCTTTTGGTATTACCCTTTTAACAACGTCATCTTTAACATGAACTTCAATATTTGAACCTAAACTGTCGTGACATGCGATCGTACTTCTTCTTGAAAGCTCCCAACTTCTGGCAGAATATCTAAAGGGTTTTGATGTAAGCGCACCTACCGGACATAAATCGATAATATTTCCGGATAATTCGGATTCAACGGATTTATCAACATATGCAGAAATTTCTGCATGTTCACCCCTTCCTATTAGTCCTAGTTCAGCCATGCCACCCACTTCTTTTAGAAACCTTACGCACCTTGTGCATTGGATACATCGGGTTAGGTCAGTTGAAATTAATGGGCCAATGTTTTTATCAAACACCACACGCTTTTCTTCGGTATATCGTGTTTTACTGGCTCCATATGCGACGGCCGTGTCCTGCAAGTCACACTCTCCTCCCTGATCGCAGATAGGACAATCTAAGGGATGGTTGATAAGTAAAAACTCCATGACACTTTTTTGCGTATCCTTGGTAAATTTTGATTTTGTAGAAATCTCCATGCCTTCCATCACCTGTGTGGCACAAGCTGGAAGTGGTTTGGCAAAGTTCTTTACTTCGACAAGGCACATTCTGCAGTTTGCGGCAACGCTGAGTTTCTTGTGGTAACAAAAACGAGGTATATCGATGCCTACCTTATCAGCCACCTCAATGATTGATGTTTTTGGTTTAACCTCCAGAGTCTTTCCATCAATTTTAATTTTAATCATGATCTGGCATCCATCATGCTCTTACCATTTTTTATATAGTATTTAAATTCATCTTTAAAGTGTTTAATAAAGCTTAATACAGGGACTGCTGCTGCATCACCAAGCGCACAGATCGTCCGCCCTGAAATTTTTTTACTGACGTCTAAAAGCAAATCAATATCTTCAGGTTTGCCTTTGCCATCAACAATTCTTTTGATTACCCTATAAACCCAGCCTGTACCTTCTCGACAAGGGGTGCATTGACCACATGATTCTTCATAAAAGAAGTAGGATAATCTCTTAAGAGTTGACACCATACAGGTAGTTTCGTCCATCACAATAAGTGAACCCGCACCGACACTCGAGCCTGAGTTTTTTAAGCCATCATAATCAAGAGTGGTTTTCATAATTTCTGCGGCAGGAAGAACTGGTGTTGAAGGTCCCCCAGGTATGACTGCTTTTAATTTTCTTCCCTTCCAAACGCCCCCAGAAAGCTCTAGTAAGTTTTTAAATGGCATCCCCATTGGTATTTCATAGTTTCCTGGCCTCTCAACATGGCCTGATACTGAAAATATCTTAGTACCCCCTGAATTTTCTACGCCGATATTTGCAAAACTTTCTCCCCCATGTTGCATAATCCAAGGAATTGTTGCGTATGTCTCTGTGTTGTTAACATTTGTTGGTCGTCCATAGATACCATACGTTGCCGGAAAAGGAGGTTTAAATCTTGGCTGTCCCTTTTTACCTTCAATAGATTCAATAAGTGCGGTTTCCTCACCACAGATGTATGCACCGTACCCATGGAATGCATATAATTCAAAATCAAAACCTAACCCACAAATGGACTTACCTAAAAAATTTGCTTTTTTTGCTTCAGCTAAGGCTTTTTCGAATGACTCATACTCTTCCCATATTTCCCCATGAATATAGTTATATCCAACCTGTGCGCCCATAATATATGCAGCGATTATCATCCCCTCAATTAGTTGATGAGGATTTTTTTTGATTATTTCTCTGTCTTTAAAAGTACCCGGTTCACCTTCATCACTATTACAAACGATGTATTTTGTTCCAGCTGAATCATTTGGTATGAATGACCATTTTATGCCGGTAGGAAAACCTGCGCCTCCCCTCCCCCTGAGACCAGAAATTTTAATCTCTTCAATTAATTTTTCCGGGGAGATTTTCTCTTTTAGAATTCTTTGAATTTGCTCATACCCACCAACACTGAGGTAGGTTTGAAGGCTTGAAGAGTCCTCTAAATTAGATGTCCTCAAGCATATAGGAAACACCTCACTATTAATTGATGCTTTATGTAAATTATTGTTCAGCATTATTATTAATCTAACTCCTCAAGAATTTGATCAACTTTTTGGGGTGTTAAATGTTCATACATCTTATGATTGTTTATTGTCATAAGTGGTGCTCCGCCACATGCACCCATACACTCACTTTCTTTTAAGCTAAATTTACTATCTTTTGTGACCTCATTAAAATTAATATTCAATTTTTTTCGAAGATGGCATACGATGTCGTCAGCCTCTCTTAAGGCACATGAGATATTTGTGCAAACCGAAATTTTATATTTTCCAGCAGGTTTAAGTTCAAACATATTATAAAAAGTTGCCACTTCCATTGCTGCAATTTTTGGCATGTCTAGGTAGTCTGCTGCCTGTGCAATTAAATCATCTGTTAAAAAACCATTTTCAGTTTGGATTATTTGCAGCGCTGCAATAATGGCAGATTGTTTTTGATCGATAGGGAATTTTTTTAATTCGCCGTCTATTTTTTTTCTTGTAATTTCAGTTAGCATTATCTATCAATCTCCCCAAACACAATATCTTGGGTACCAATAATTGCTACCAAATCTGACAGCATGTGTCCCTTTGTCATTTCATTTATCGCTGCCAAATGTGGGAAGCCTGGCGCCCTAATTTTTAGCCGATAAGGTTTGTTTGCGCCGTCAGAAATGATGTAAGTTCCGAACTCACCTTTTGGATGCTCTACAGCTGCATAGGCTTCGCCCTTAGGGATATGAAAACCCTCAGTAAATAATTTAAAATGGTGAATCATCGATTCCATGTCCTCTTTCATTTCTGATCTTGATGGTGGGGTCACTTTATTATCATTTGAAATCACCGGACCTGGGTTTTCTCTAAGCCACGCAATACATTGCTTGATAATTTTATTGGATTCTCTCATCTCCTCCATTCTTACCAAATAACGGTCATAACAATCACCCTCTTTACCGACAGGAATTTTAAAATCTAATTTACTATATGTTTCATAAGGTTGTTTTTTTCGTAAATCCCATTCCACTCCTGAGCCCCTTAACATTGGGCCTGTCATTCCTAATGCAACCGCTCGATCTGGATCAACAACACCAATCCCGACTGTTCTTTGCTTCCAAATTCGATTATCAGTTAAAAGCGTTTCATATTCATCCACATAAGTTGGAAATCTTTTAGCAAAATCTTCTATAAAATCTAGCAGTGATCCTGATCTATTTTTATTTAGTTTGTTTATTTCAGATGATCTTTGTTTTTTTGAGGGTTGGAATTGAGGCATCGTAGATGGTAAATCTCGATACACACCCCCAGGTCGATAATAAGCTGCATGCATTCTTGCACCAGAGACTGCTTCGTAGCAGTCAAATAAATCCTCTCGCTCCCTAAAGGCATAAAGGAAAACCGTCATAGCCCCAACATCAAGAGCATGGGCTCCTAACCAAAGTAAGTGATTGAGTATTCTGGTGATTTCATCAAACAAAACTCGGATATATTGCGCACGAATTGGTACCTTTATCTGCAATAGCTTTTCTATTGTCATCACATAAGCATGCTCATTCATCATCATAGAAACATAGTCAAGACGGTCCATATAAGGAACAGATTGAAGGTATGTCCTATTCTCAGCTAGCTTTTCAGTTGCTCTGTGTAATAAGCCAATATGTGGATCTACACGCTGTATTACTTCGCCATCCATCTCAAGTACAAGCCTTAAAACACCATGAGCTGCTGGGTGCTGAGGCCCAAAATTCATTGTATAGTTTTTAATCTCAGCCACGATGGATACCCTCATCCCTAATTAATCTTGGGACATTATTTCTCTCATCGATAGAAACAGGCTCATAAATTACCCTTTTGAGGGTTGGGTCATAACGAACTTCAACCTTCCCTATCATTGGAAAGTCCTTCCTAAAAGGATGACCAACGAAACCGTAGTCTGTCAGAAGTCTTCTTAAATCGGGATGATCGATAAACATTAACCCAAATAAATCAAATGCTTCTCTTTCATACCAATCCGCGTTAGGCCAAACTTCAGTCATTGTTGGAAATATTGGAAATTCATCATCTTCAGCAAATACTTTGACCCTTAAGCGCAGATTATTTTTTAAAGAAAGTAAGTGGTATACAACACAAAATCTCTTCTCATCATGTGCAGCTATTTTAAAATCTTGATAATCAACACCACATAAATCAATTAGCTGTTTAAAATCAAATTCAGACCTATCTCTTAAAACCTTTAATGACTCAATGATATTTTCTTGATCGAAGGTAATTGTAATCTCACCTTTATCTTCATTAATAGATAGTATTTTTTTCTTAAAAAAAGATTTGAGGGATTGAATTTGTTTTTTTATGCTCTGGTTCATCTGGCAATTGTGTTAGTACGTTTAATTTTTTTTTGTAGTTGCAAAATTCCAAACATCAATGCTTCTGCTGTGGGAGGGCATCCAGGAACATAAATATCTACTGGAACAATTCTGTCACTACCCCTTACGACAGAATATGAGTAATGGTAATAACCGCCCCCATTTGAGCATGAGCCCATCGAAATGACCCATCTAGGCTCTGCCATTTGATCATATACACGCCTCAATGCTGGTGCCATCTTATTGACTAATGTGCCTGCAATGATCATCACATCAGATTGTCTTGGACTTGGTCTAAAAACAATACCGAATCGGTCTAGGTCATATCTTGATGCGCCTGCGTGCATCATTTCAACTGCACAGCATGCCAACCCAAAAGTCATTGGCCACAATGAACCAGTTCTAGCATAGTTTATTAAAGTGTCTACGTTGGTCGTAACATAGCCTTTTTCTAATATTCCCTCAATACTCATCTAATTACTCCCAATCTAATGCTCCTTTTTTCCATTCATAAATAAAACCGACAACCAAGATAAAGAGAAATATGAGCATGGATACAAATCCAAACATTCCAATTTTATTGATTACAACTGCCCACGGGAAAAGGAATGTAATTTCTAGGTCAAAGAGAATAAATAAGATTGCTACCAGATAATACCTAACATCGAATTTCATTCGAGCATCTTCGAAGGCTTCAAATCCACATTCATATGGGGAGTTTTTTTCTTTGTAAGGCTTACTTGTACTTAATATTTTACCGAGGATGAGAGGGCCTAACCCTACAAAAAGGCCGATAATTATAAACACTAATATAGGAAAATAATTTTCCAGCACGAAAAGTCCTTAAATTTAAATACCATCAATATGGTGCCGTCGGAGAGACTCGAACTCTCACGACTTTCGTCACTACCCCCTCAAGATAGCGTGTCTACCAATTCCACCACGACGGCTAAGCCAAAAGTCATGTTAATTGGGAATATCTTGAGTATTTCCAATTTCATCTGACCCAAAAGGTTGCTCTTTGGTTTCAACTGATTGAGAGCTATTTTCCTGAATCTGTTCTACCGCAAAACTTGCATTTTTATTACTCGCTATGAAAGCAAGGCCTATGCTTGTACAAAAAAATACGGTTACACATATTGCTGTTAGTCTTGTTACAAAATTACCAGAGCCTTGCGCACCAAACACGCTGCCAGAAGAATTTCCTCCAAATGCAGCACCCGCATCTGCTCCTTTACCATGCTGGACTAAGACTAGCCCTATCACTGCCAAGCTCACTACTACATGAATTATCGTTACTAAATTTTCCATATTTAACTATCTTTTTTTGAATTTTTAATTAAATTTTATGAATACTATTGCAAATTTCGTAGAATTCATTTGCATCTAAAGATGCTCTGCCCATTAATATTCCATCTACCCCACTAATTTCACATAATTGTACCGCATTTTTTGCATTAACACTGCCACCATAAACAATATTTATATCATCATTATCTGTGTCATTTGTATAAATTAATTGCTTTATGAATTCACACATTTTTTCTATTTGCTCAGGACTTGCCGCCGAGTCAGAACCAATTGCCCAAATTGGTTCATAGGCAATTATTGACTCCCTGAAAACATCTTGACCATATAAATCAAGAATCGTTTTAATCTGCTCGGAGACTACCTTTTCCATTATTCCTGCTTCACGCTCAATAAGATTTTCGCCGACACACAGCAGAGGGGTCATTTTATATTTCTTAATCATATTAAATTTTTCTGCAATGTTTTCATCTGATTCGCAGTAGGCTGTATTCCTCTCAGAATGACCTACAATTACTAATTCACCTTGAAAATCCTTAATCATTGGAGCGCTTACCTCCCCAGTAAAAGGCCCTTCTAATTCTTTTGCCACATTTTGGCAGCCCCAATGAATATTTGAACCCATTAGTATTTTTTGCGCCTGGAATAAGTATGGGTAAGGCACACATAAGGTAATTGATAGTTCATTGAATGAGCTTAGCTTTTGCTTGAGGCTTTTGAAGTGGCTTTCATTAAAATCTAATGAGCCATGCATCTTCATATTGCCAATGACTATTTTTTTTGACTTTTTTTTCATTCCACAATACTTTTTATAATTATTTGAAGGTTTTTATTTCCATTAAATTCATTTGCATCAATAGAATAAACAGCCCTTATTTTATCAGGTAGTGTCTGGTTATTATTAAAAAATATTGCTTGAAATTTCTTATCTTTTTTTAAAAAGCACTTTATATGCCTTTCTGCAATAACTTCCTGATGCAATACATCAAAATTATCAACAAAAAAAGGCGATGGAAATCCCTGTCCCCAAACTTGTTCATTGATCATTTTAGCCATAGGGTAATTTAAATTTTCAGGCTCAATACTTTTGTCATATTCAACTATTTGATTCAGTAAGTCAGGTGTTATGAATTCTTGGCAAGTTAATTCGAATATTTCGCTAAATTTTTTAAAATCATTTTTTTTAATACTTAGCCCCGCTGCCATAGCATGACCTCCAAATGTCTTGATTAAACTGGGGTGGCGCTTGGATATAAGATCTAGTATGTCGCGAAGGTGAAAAGATTCTATCGACCTTCCCGATCCCTTAATCATTTCATCATTAAAATTTGCAAAAATAATTGTTGGTCTGAAGAATTTTTCCTTCAATCTAGAAGCCAATATACCTACCACACCTTGATGCCATTTATCATTAGTTAGAACGATTGAATGCGAATTTTTGAAGCTCTGATCATTCAATTCCTCAATAGCAGATAACACCATATCCGATTCTATGAGCTTCCTATTTTCATTAAATTTGATGAGTTGTTTTGCAAAACTTGAGGCTTGATCTAAATTTTCAGCCAAAAAACATTGAATGCCAACCGTCATATCACAGAGCCTTCCAGCAGCATTAATTTTAGGTGCGATGATAAAAGATAAGTCAGATGTCATAAGATGAGCCTGTTTTTTTTTTGATTCGTTAATTATCGCTTTGATTCCAAAATTAGTAGTTCCGCTTCTAATAATTTTAATTCCAAAAGAAACTAAAATCCGATTATTAAAATCAAGAGGGACTAAATCCGCAACCGTCCCTAATGCTACTAAATCGAGTAAATCAACTAATACAGGCTCTTGGGACTCCTTGTTCTTTGTTCTAAAAGCAATTCTTAACGCAAGTAGCACATAAAACATGACCCCAACGCCACATAAGTTTTTACTTGGGAATGAACAATTTTTTTTATTTGGATTTACAATGAATTTGGCGTTAGGTAATGTTTTACCAGGAAGGTGATGGTCAGTAATGATTACATCTACTCCCGCCTTATTGGCAGCCTCCACTCCGTCATGACTTGCAATTCCATTGTCAACGGTAAGGATGATATCAGGCTCTTTTTTTAGGGCTATGCTAACTATTTCGGGAGTTAATCCATAGCCGTATTCAAACCGGTTAGGCACTATAAAATCAACATTACCACCAAATTTTTTTAACCCAAGAACTCCACATGCGCTTGCTGTCGCACCATCGGCATCGTAGTCACCTACTATAACTATTTTTTTATTATCTATTATGGCTTGGCATAAAAACTCGCCAACCGCTATATTTGAATGCAATAAGTGGGGAGGTAAAAGTTTGTCAAGTTGATAGTTTATCTGTTCAGTACTATCAATTTTTCTGGCAGCATAAATTTTAGCGAGGTCTGGTTGAACACCTTCTTCATTTAGCCTTTTTTCGAGTTCCGCATTGATTTTTTTTTCTTTAAGCTTCATTCAATATCTCTTGTAACTCTTTTTTATGACCCCAAAACTTTAATCTTCTATAGAAATTCGTTTTAAATAAAATTTTGAAGGAACCCAGATAAAGAGAAAGGTTTAAATTAGAGATCTTTTTTGATTTTAAATCTTCAAGGATAGTTTTAAAAACGTCATACTCAGTTTTTGCTTCAAAGATATGATGATACAAATAACAATCTTCTTTTCTATTATCGCTTTCGGTAAAAGACTTAATTTTTACCCCCTCTAAATTGAGTAGCGATATTTTTTTTAAAAGCATCAGATCACTGAATACAAATTTATTTTGGCTATTAAGATTTGTATTAATTTTTTTACCTCCACCACTAAACCAAATAGAATTAATTGGATACTGACCCTTGTCTTCTCTTTTTTTGTTGGCAGGATAATCAAATAAAAACATTTGTAATTCATTTATAAATTTATGCCACCAGACTTCATCTTGCCCAAAAGGTAAAAAATCTCTGTTGGGAACTTGATTGATTTCTTCTGGGAAATAAGTAGATATATTTGAATTTTTTATCGTTGCAAAGAATAATTTATTTTCAAAAATAAAGAAGCTCTGGTCGTTAGTAGAAAAGTGTTGATTAAGATCGATGCATAATGAATTTAATTCATCAGGACTACACTCATTTTCTAAATTTTTTTCAAACTTATAAAAATCTCTTTGAAGTGAAAAATAGCAGGGTGTTGCCTGAAAAAAAGTATATTTGGAGTCTGGTGTGAATTCTTCACCCGCCAAAATGGCGCCAACAGGATAATCATTTTGTTGCTCAATATTAAAATCATTACATACTTCCTTCTCAAAGGAATTATTTTTAATTATTGAGTGATCGCATAATTTTATTAACTGATTTAAATATTCACTTTGCGGAATGAAGTCACATTTAATTTTATAAAATTGAGTCAAACCTTGATAACAAAAAGATAAATAAGTAAACCGAAATAAAGTAAGGCAAATATAGCTACGATGAAAAATATAAGGAATAAATTATTATGAATTTTTTTTAAAATAACCTTAATTTCGTTTATGTCTTTATCTATCTTCATTGAATTGGTGCCCGGGGCCGGAATCGAACCGGCACGACCGTGAGGTCGAGGGATTTTAAGTCCCTTGCGTCTACCAATTTCGCCACCCGGGCTTGCAGTAACAGTATGGTGTGGCGAGATTTTAACACATTTTTATGAACATTTAATTTCATGTTTTGTGCCATTTTTATGACACAATTTTTTTGTTATTTGCTTGAATAACCCAGCAAATGAGTGGATGTTTTACTTGACTATGGTTAATCAATATCAGTAAAGATTAGTTCACTTTTGAGAATTATTATTGTTGGTAAAAGGATTAAATTACTAGTAGATTTTCTAAAAAAAAAGAGCCGTTAGGTTCTTTTTTCTTAAAATACACTTTTTAAGTTATTTGAACCAATAAGCCAATCCGATTCGTAATGTTTGGTCATCATAGTCGTAATGTTGTTGTGCCCCAGCACCATACATATATGCAGTATCGACAGTTTCGGAACCATAATTGGTATAAAGGTATTCTGCACTCATTGAAAGATTATCAGAAATAAAATGCTCCCCACCTAAACCGATAACCCAACCATCTGAATGTTTCTTGTTTGTTGCTGTTCCGTTAAATTGCCCACCCCCTACACCAACGGTAACTTGGTCTGTACGCTCAATATCTATTCTTGAATAACCTGAGGTTAAATATACAAGAGATTTTGAATTATCAAATAAATAACCCAATTTTGCTTTTAGATCGAAACGATTATCAATTTTTGCGCTTTCAGGATAGCGAGTATCTATTACTCCATTCACATACCAAGTAGCATTGTGCTTGTCATTATCATATTTATGAAAACTTGCGTCCAAGCCAAATACTATTTTGTCTGAAACAAGCCAGTTATAACCTCCCTTAAGTCCTAAAGATAGGCTTCCGTCATAATCAGTATCTAAAGTATATCCTGAAGAAACTCCATTAGACGACTCAGTACCTTTTTCATCTGAAGACATGACTCTTGATAAATCTATACCTAAATACGCTCCTTCAAACAAAGATCGAGTTTCAGAGAACGCTGTAGTTGAGATAAATATAAGTGATACAAAAAGATTTATTTTTTTCATTGACAGGTTCTCATTAAATTTAGTTTAAGGAGTAACGTAAAAGAAATGTCGTTATCAAGATCCTAATTAATCAAATTATACATGTTTTGTTACTAATCTTATCGAGAATTTTTAACAGGTGAGAATAGATAACAATAGGAGTTTCGGTGAGTCAAGAGTGAGTCATTTTGAATTTTTTAGTGCTCTTGAAGGTGCATAAACACTGGAGATATGCCTTGATTTTGGGATTTTAAGTCCCTTGCGTCTACCATTAATACTGGAGATCTGTTAGCTTAATTCCACAATTAAAATGGAGGCGCGTGCCGGAATCGAACCGGCGTCTAAGGCTTTGCAGGCCTCTGCATAACCACTTTGCTAACGCGCCACTAACTAAACAAAAAAAGGGAATAAATTCCCTTTTTAACAAAAAATTGGAGCGGGAAACGAGGTTCGAACTCGCGACCTATACCTTGGCAAGGTATCGCTCTACCAGCTGAGCTATTCCCGCAAACAGAAGGCAGTATTTTAGCTATTTTTCGCATACTGTCAATGATAGTAAAAATTGTAACTTAATAACCATTACATTTTTTTTACGGCATTTATTGATATTTTCAAATAATAAAACATCGATATAACGGTCAGTAATGCTGCTAGATATATCAAGATTTCTCCTATTTTTTGTATCGGAATAAATCCAATATTTTCAAAATATAATAAAAATATAATAGCCGCCATTTGTGCGGTAGTTTTTAATTTGCCAATAAAGGCGACAGCAATACTTTGCGACTTGCCTAACTGCGCCATCCATTCTCTTAAAGAGCTAACCGTAAATTCTCTACCAATAATAATTAATGCAATCACTAAGTTAATGCGCCCTAGATCTAATAACAAAAGCAATGCTGTAATCACAATTAATTTATCAGCCACTGGATCAAGGAAGGCACCAAATTTTGATGTTTGTTTTAATTTTCTCGCTAAATACCCATCAAGCCAATCTGTGATTGCTGCTAAAGAAAAGATAAAAGTTCCTAAGATATTTTTTTCCGTCAGGCTGAGAGTGCTATCAGGTACATAAAAAATAATGACTAAGACAGGTATTAAGGCTACCCTAAATAAAGTCAGTAAATTTGGTACATTAATAATTTTCAATGAATCTGCCCTTTAATGAAAATGATTGTAAATAGTCTCGGCTAATTTTACATTAATTCCTTCGACTAATAATAGCTCTCGAACATCAGCCTCTTTGATACCTTGAATTCCACCAAAGTAGACAAGTAAATTTCTTCGTTTCGTTTGTCCTATGCCTTCAATTTCTTCCAATGAGGAGGTGAATCGAGCTTTTTTTCTTCTTGCCCTGTGGCCTGTAATTGCAAATCGATGGGCCTCATCTCGTATTTGAATGATTAATTGAAAGCCCATGTTATTGATATCGATATTTTCTAAAATATCTCCATTCGCAATGTGTAATGTTTCAGCTCCAGATTTTCTTTTTTCGCCCTTGGTTACCCCTACCAGGATTATGTCATCCAAGCTAAGTTGCTTCATAATCTTGACAGCAATACCTAGCTGACCCTTTCCACCATCAATCAGAACGACATCTGGTCTTATCCCATCTGTATCAACAATTTTTTTATACCGTCTCTCTAACACCTCTTGCATGGCAGCATAATCGTCACCAGGCTTATTATTTTTGATGTTATATCGGCGGTAATCTTTTTTTTGAATTCCATTTTTATCAAATACCACACAAGAGGCAACAGTCCCCTCACCCATCATATGGCTGACATCAAAACATTCAATTCGATTTTTATTTGAGGGAATATTTAATAACTGAGTAAATGCCTCAATTTTATTTTTAAAGCTTAATGTTTCATTACTTTTTTGGCTTATAGCAATCAATGCATTTTTCTTTGCCATTTCCATCCACATTCTTTTTTCATTCGTTAGCCTAGTAATGATTTTAATTTTTTTATATTTTTTTAATTCAAAAAATTTCTCAAGTAAGCCCTTGTTTACTTTTTTCTCAATGATAACGACAGGTGGTGGTGACTTTTCATCATAATATTGAGCGATAAAAATTTCTAGAATGTTATTGTCTGAATTATCTGCTATACCCTTTGGGAAAAAACTTTTATCTCCTAGGTGCTTAGCATTTCTGATCATCACTAAATTTACACAAAAAACTCCATCTTTTTCTTCGATTGCAATAATATCAGCATCATTTTCACTAAAATCACTTACAAATTGTTTGAGTCTGACTTGTCTTAAACTTTGAATTCTATCTCTGAAAATAGCCGCTCTTTCAAACTCATTATTTTCTGAAAAAATATTCATCTTTTCAGATAAGCTATTGATTACCTTAGTATCTTTCCCATTTAAAAACATCATTGCCTGATCAATATCTTCCCTGTAGTCATCCTCTGAGATTAAATCAACACAAGGTGCTGAACATCTTTGAATTTGATGTTCCATACAGGGACGTGATCTATTTTTAAATACAGAATTTTCACATGTTCTTAATAAAAAAACTTTTTGTAAAAGTTTTATGCTATCTCTGACCGCAGGTGAATTTGGAAAAGGCCCAAAATAATTTTGATCTTTTTTTTGTACGCCTCGATGAAATGATATTCTTGGGTACTGGTCGCCTGAAATTTTTAAATAAGGATATGATTTGTCATCCCTAAAAATAACATTGTATCTTGGCATGTGATTTCTAATTAGGTTATTCTCAAGAATTAAGGCTTCTGCCTCAGTATTTGTCACAGTAAATTCAATAGAATTTATATTACTTACCATCATTTTTGTTCTGGGGCTTGCGTGATTCTTTCCAAAATACGAATTCACCCTTTTTTTAATATCCTTGGCCTTACCGATATAAATGATCTCATTTTTATCATTGATCATTCTATATATACCCGGCAGGCTGGGAAATTTTTTAATCTCTTTTTTTAGATCATTCAAAACTAACCCAGTAAATTGCCTCCAATTGCCCAATCTTCAGATTCAACTTCTTCAAATACGATATAGGTATATGATGCTGGTTTGTTAGCAACCCTTTGCATTACATCCGTTATTTCCTTCGCTATTTCTTGCTTTTGGTTTTTATCAAGTTTTCCAGCGAGTTTCACATTTATATATGGCATTTTTATTCCTCCATTTCTTTTTTGATTGATAAAAAAACATCATTAAACATTTGAGTTGTTAATCTCCTTGTTTGAGTATTATATCGACTGCAGTGGTAACTATCATAAAGAATTAGGTCATTTGGTAATTCATGCCTAGCGGCATGAGAAAAACTAAAATTTTTTTTTGTTAAGGTGAGTGCAGATAAAATCGCGTTATGTGCAATTGTTCCTAACGCTAATAGGATAGTTTTAGGTTTAAGCAATTCTATCTCGCATTTTAGGAATTGATTGCAATTTTTAATTTCTAGCGTTGTGGGTTTGTTGAGGGGGGGTAGGCACTTTACGGCATTGGTAATTCTACAATTATGTAACTCAAGGCCATCACTCCTCTCCTTTGAGTTCGGTTTATTTGAGAGACCATGCTTAAATAATGTTTCATATAAAATGATGCCCGCGTGATCACCCGTAAAGGGGCGGCCAGTTTTATTCGCTCCATGAAGGCCTGGAGCCAATCCCACAATGAGTAACTTTATATTTTTATCCCCAAAGGCTGGGACAGGCTTACAAAAATAATCTGGGTATTTTTTCTTTGAAACACTTAGAAAATCATTTAACCGATCACATCTATTACAATTAGCATCATAATTCATTTTAAAAATTAGCTCACAGGGGCAATCTCTATATATTTACTGTTGTAGTCAGTGAGTTGATCAAAATTTAAATACTTATAAATTTCACTCGAGTCTTTATTTATCTTATCCTTCATAAACTTCAAATACTCCTCTTTCGAAGGAATGTAACCTAGCAATGCGCATATAGATGCCAATTCAGCTGAGCCAAGATACACTTGGGCATCCTTACCCATCCTATTATCAAAGTTTCTTGTGCTGGTTGAAAAGACCGTTGCTTTATCCTCAACTCTTGCCTGGTTTCCCATACAAAGGCTACAGCCTGGTATTTCAGTCCTTGCGCCAACTTGCTCGAAAATCTTATAGATTCCTTCTTTTTTTAGTTGCGACTCATCCATCCTGGTCGGTGGTGCAATCCATAACTGATTAACAGCTTTCTCTTCATTTTTCATTACAAAACCAGCGGCCCTGTAATGGCCAATGTTTGTCATACAACTCCCAATAAAAACCTCATCAATTTTATTTAACTCAACCTCTGATAATTTTTTTATATCGTCTGGATCGTTTGGGCAGGCAACTAATGGTTCTGTTATAGAGTTTAAATCTATATTTAAAGTATATGCATATTGAGCGTCTTCATCTGGTTTAAGTAGTTTCGGACTTTGAATCCATTCCTTCATTTCATTAATTCTACGACTTAAGGTTCTTGCATCCTGATAACCATTTTCGATCATTTTTTCCATTAAGAAAACATTAGATTGCAAAAATTCGATGATGGGTTCTTCATTTAATCTCACTGTACAGCCGTTAGCAGATCTTTCAGCTGAAGCATCAGAAAACTCAAAAGCTTGCTCAACCTTTAGGTCAGGTAACCCTTCAATCTCCAATATCTTGCCGTTAAAGATATTCTTTTTACCTTTTTTCCCAATTGTTAGCTGATTTTCTTGGATCGCATAATAAGGAATTGCATTAACTAAATCCCTTAAGGTAATCCCAGGTTGCATTTCACCAGAAAATCGAACAAGTACTGACTCTGGCATATCAATTGGTATCACACCAATGGCAGCCGCAAATGCGACTAGACCTGAGCCTGCAGGGAAAGATATTCCGATAGGGAAACGGGTATGTGAATCCCCACCTGTACCTACCGTGTCCGGGAGTATCATCCTGTTAAGCCATGAATGTATTACTCCATCTCCCGCTTTGAGAGACACGCCTCCTCGGCTACTCATAAATTCAGGTAATGTGTGTTGAAGCTCAATGTCAACTGGCTTTGGGTACGCTGCCGTATGACAAAAGCTCTGCATAACTAATTCAGCACTAAACCCTAAGCATGCTAGGTCCTTAAGCTCATCTCTAGTCATAGCACCCGTAGTATCTTGTGATCCAACCGTTGTTATTTTTGGCTCGCAATAGGTCCCGGGGGAGATGCCATCAACACCACAAGCCTTGCCAACCATCTTCTGGGCTAATGTAAAACCATGTTTTTTTTGTCCTTTGTTTATTGACTCTATAAAGATTTTTGTTGCTCCGAGACCTAATGTATTTCTTGATTTTTCAGTTAACCCTTTACCAATAATTAGGGAGACTCTTCCACCCGCCCTCACCTCATCAAGGAGTGTTTTCGGTCTGATATCGAAACTTGATAAGACATTATTACTTTCGTCAGAAATTTTTCCTTTTGAAAAGTCAATTTCTATTATGTCTCCTGTCTTAAAATTTGAAACCTCACATTCAATGGGTATCGCACCTGAGTCCTCTGCTGTATTAAAGAAAATAGGCGCAATTTTTCCACCTAATATCACGCCCTCAGTATTTTTGTTTGGTACATGAGGAATTGACTTACCAAAATGCCACTGAAGAGAATTGATCGCGGACTTTCTTGATGAGCCCGTTCCAACAATATCGCCAACAAAAACAATGGGGAGGTTTTTTCCTTTTAAATTTTTTATTTGATCAAAAATATCTGGAGTCTTATTCAACAGCATAGATTTTGCATGAAGCGGAATATCAGGCCTAGACCATGCCTCTTGTGCAGGTGACAAATCGTCAGTATTGATTTCTCCATCAGCCTTAAAGACAATCATTTTAATTTTATTAGGTGTTTTAGGTTTTGTTGTAAACCAGTCTGCCGCTGCCCAGGACTTAAGCACTTTAGTTGCATATTTATTGCCTTTATTATGAAGTTTTTCAACGTCGTAGTATGAATCGAAAATGAGCACACTTTTTGATAATGACTCAGCGGCCACTTCAGCTTGATCGCTCTTAAGCAGCTTAACAAGTGCTTGAACGTTATAACCACCAAGCATGGTTGATAATAATTCTGTAGCGTACTCTGGACTTATATAAGGACTCGTAATTTTTTTTGTTGCTATATCATTCAAAAATGCTGCTTTTATATAAGCTGCTGGATCGACTCCGGCCGGGACCTTATTGATAAAAATATCAATCAATTTTTCAGATTGCTCTAATTCATCTTGTTTAAGGAGTTCTACTAAGTCTGCTGTCTGTTCAGGTGTTAATGCAAGCGCAGGCAGGCCTTGTTCTATTCTTTTTTCTTCGTCCGATAAGTACGATTTAAGCATGGATACCCTTAGATTTTATATTTGAAATTCGTCCGTAGCATAGATTTTAAATTAAAAAGGGTGATTTCCCAAAAGGTAACTCCCATTTTCATTTATTAATGATAGAAAAAATTATTGTTTTATTTGATGTTAAAATAGTTAACACAGGTTAAACAAAGGTTTTTTTATGTCTTTTGCAATCACTTCTATTTCACCCATTGACGGAAGATATTCCAAACAAACGGAAAGTTTGAAGCCAGTATTTAGTGAATTTGGATTAATTAAAAATAGGGTCAAAGTTGAAATACTCTGGTTAATCGCGCTGTGCAATGATAAAGAGATCAAGGAGCTTCCCAAATTTTCAAAACAAGCCTTAAAGTATTTGAATCATCTATTTTTAGATTTTAATGAGAAGGATGCAAAAGCAATAAAGGAAATTGAAAAAAAAACGAATCATGATGTTAAGGCTGTTGAATATTGGATAAGAAATCAACTAAAAAAGAAAAAATTAAATAAGGTAAATGAATTTATCCATTTTTCTTTGACATCTGAGGATGTAAATAATTTAGCATATGCCTTGATGCTCAAAGAGGGTCTTTCAGAAACAATCCTACCAAGTATTAAAAAAATTAATGCCATCCTAAGGGCAAATTCTAAAAAATTTGCTGCCCTACCAATGCTTTCTAGAACTCATGGTCAAACTGCCAGCCCAACAACACTTGGAAAAGAGTTTGCAAATGTCAATTACCGAATAGAAAGACAAATCAAACAGCTTAAAAATCAAGAAATTTTAGGTAAAATTAATGGTGCAGTTGGAAATTTCAATGCACATTTATCAGCCTACCCTAAAAAAAACTGGCCCACTTTTTCAAAGAGCTTCATTGCCTCGCTCAAGTTAACTTATAATCCATTAACCACACAAATTGAGCCACATGACTTTATCGCAGAGATCTTTCAGAATGTATCAAGAATTAATACAATTTTAATTGATCTCAATAGAGATATCTGGGGATATATTTCTCTTGGTTATTTTAAGCAGAAAGTAATCAAAGGTGAAATTGGTTCCTCCACGATGCCTCATAAAGTAAATCCCATTGATTTTGAAAATTCAGAGGGCAACCTAGGTCTCTCAAATGCAATATTAAGTCATTTAGCTGAAAAGCTTCCACTATCAAGGTGGCAAAGAGACTTGACAGATTCGACCGTTCTTAGAAATATAGGTGTAGGTTTTTCTTATGGGCTGATTGCCTATAACTCATGTATCAAAGGACTTAACAAGCTAGAGGTAAATAAATCTATTATTCATGAAGAACTTAATCAATCATGGGAGGTGCTTGCAGAGCCCATCCAAACCATCATGAGAAAAAATGGGATTGAAAACTCTTATGAAAAACTAAAAGATATCACTCGGGGCAAGGGTAAAATTTCTGCAGACCAAATTCACCATTTCATCAAAAATTTAAAAATTTCTAAAGAAGATAAATCTTATTTGCTTGAGCTAACACCCCATAGCTATATTGGCGTTGCTCAACAGTTAGCAAAAAAAAATTAAATGGTTGAGGTATTAGTTCTTTATTATTCAAAGACGGGTGCTGTTAAAGAATTAGCATCTTATATTGCGCGTGGAATAAACTCTATCGATGGAGCTGAAGCAAAGATAAGGACAGTTCCTGAAGTAAGTACTGATATCGAAAAATCAGAAGATATGATTCCAGACTCAGGTGCTTTATTTGCAACACTGGATGATTTAAAGAGTTGTGACGGCTTGTTTCTTGGGAGTCCAACTCGATTTGGTAACATGGCCTCTCCTATTAAATATTTTCTTGAGACGGCAACCCCTTTATGGGTTGAGGGGGCCTTAGAGGATAAGCCGGCAGGTGTATTTACTTCAAGCGCATCAATGCATGGTGGAAATGAATCAACCTTATTGTCTATGCAACTCCCCCTTCAACATATGGGGATGATCCTTGTGGGAGTGCCTTATTCGGTCACTGAGTTATCAAGAACAGTTTCTGGAGGAACACCTTACGGGTCATCACATGTCAGGGGCTATGAAGAAAAAATGGGAGTTAGTGAGGATGAAAAGAAAATTTGTATTGCTCACGGGAAGCGACTAGCCAAACTTTGTCTACAAATAACAAAATAACCTGTCTTTACTTGCTTTCTGTTTTCAGCCTAATTGGCTTGATTTTTTTAAACTTATTTTGGGAAATTTTTTATAACCCCCTAGACACCAATGGTTCCTGGATGGTAGTTAAGTCATTAGTTCTGCTCATTCCACTGCCAGGTATTTTGAAAAAGAATAGATATACCTACCAGTGGTCCAGTATGTTTATATGGCTTTTTATCATGGAGGGAATAGTAAGATTTTATAGTGAACTGGGTGTATCTAGAGATATGGCTTCATATCAAATATTTTTGGGTACATTATTCTTTTTCAGCAGTATATTTTTTTGTAGGGTTAAAAAAAATTAATGAGAATTTTGATTTCAAATGATGATGGTTACAAATCTGAAGGTATACGAGTTCTAATTAAGGAATTAGAAACAATTGCTCAAATAACTGTTGTAGCGCCAAGTAGAAATAGAAGTGGGGCAAGCAGTTCCCTTTCCCTCGATAAACCTATTAAATTGACAAAGGAAAATGATTCATTTTTCTATCTTAACGGAACCCCCACTGATTGTGTCCATATTGCCTTAACAGGATTAATGCAAACATTGCCAGATATGGTCGTCTCTGGGATCAACCATGGCCCAAATCTAGGGGATGATACAATTTATTCTGGAACGGTTGCTGCTGCAATAGAAGGCTATCTTCTTAATATTCCCTCTTTTGCGATTTCTATGGGAGGTATGAATCCAAAAAACTTCTCAACTGCCGCCAGAGTTACGACAGACCTTATTAAGTTATATAATGAGAATGAACATGAGTCAGCGAGTCTTCTGAATATCAATGTTCCTGATATTCCTTATGATGAATTAAAAGGATTTGAGGTTACACGATTAGGCAAAAGGCATGCTGCTGAGAAAGCAATAGAAAAAAAACAGAGCGATAAGGAGTCTTTGTACTGGATAGGTGAGGTTGGTCAACCTAATGACGGTGGGCCAGGCACAGATTTTCATGCATTAAAGAATAATTTTGTATCAATATCGCCAATCCATCCAGACCTTACTGATTTTAAAAATATTGAAATAACTAAAAATTGGATTAAATAGTTAATGAATCGTCACCTAAAATATAATGTAATTTTATGGATCCTAGTGCTTCTTTATGGGTGTGCGGCTCAAAAACCTGCCCCTGTAGACAGGGGTTATGAAGAAAAACCCGTTGAGGCCAAGAAAGAAGTTTCAAAGTGCCCAGATGTTTATACCGTCAAAGAGGGGGAAACTATATTTAGCATAAGTATTAAATGTGCTGTCGACTATAAAACATTAGCCAATGCAAATGGGATCAAGAAACCTTATTTCGTAAAAAAAGGTGATCAAATTAGATTTGACATCATACAAACTCAGGTTGATGAAAGGGTTGTTGAAGATAAAAGTGATGTAGTCGAAATTTCTACCTACAATGAAGATGTTATTACCGAACAAGATGCATCACCTGAGTTAATTCTTGGTGACCCAATAGAAGTTAAAGGACCAAAAGCATTCAAAGAAGTCTATTCAAAAAAAACGTTAAAAAATACAAAAAAAGTTATTTCTAATCAAAATTATAAAAAATGGGGATGGCCGACTGATGGACAACCCATTAACGCGTTCAACCCTGCTTCAGAAAAAAAGGGTGTTGATTTCTTGGGTGCCCCTGGGCAACAAATTAGGTCCATTGCGAAAGGAAGAGTCATATACGCAGGAGAGGAGTTAGAAGGTTACGGGCGAATGACAATAATTAAACATGATAAAAATATTTTAAGTGTTTATGGCTACCAAGAAGAAATTCTAGTTAAAGAGGGGCAAAGTGTGATTGCGGGAGAGTCTATTGGTACCATGGGAATGACGGGCACCGATAGTGTTAAATTACATTTTGAAATAAGGGAAAATGGTAAATCTATTGACCCAGTCTTATTTCTGAATTCAAAACTTAATTAATCTGTCCTGAGTCTTCTCTCTTATAGTAATCTTTTACTGTAGACATATCATATTCTCTAGCCCAAGTGATAATCTCATCAAAAGCTTTTGCTGAAACTTCACCATCATCATGAGCAAATATACCGGCACGTTCTCGTATGACTAACAATCCTGGTATTACCTTAATTTGAAAATAATCAGCTATCTCTTTGTCCTTTTCTATATCAACCATACCAAAAATAATATCTTTATTTTTTTTAGCCGCAGCTTCAAAGGTAGGTGTAAATTCTACACATGGATCACACCATGGTGCCCAAAAGTCAACGATAACGAACTCGTTTTCCTCAATAGTTTTTTTAAAATTATCTTTTGTTAATGTTACAAAGTTACTCATTTTCACCCCTCAAAGTTATCCCATTTATTTTCAAAATAAATCTCGTTTAATTTTAGCCTTTTTCTTGCAGATCCCTCTGCCTCTTCTTGCTCAACAGTCATTAATTTTTTAGCAAGAGGTTTTCCAACAGCTATAAACGACATAACATCGAATTCTACGGGAATATTTGCTAAATTTCTAATTTTATCTGAATCAAAACCGCCCATCTGATGCGCTGCTAAACCTAGATATGTTGATTGAAGACAAATATTTTCGGATGCTGCTCCAGTATCATACTGAGACCATTTATTTTCATTATCATTATGCTTAAATTTTTTATTCGCACAAACGCATATAAGTAATGAGGTATCCATTGCCCAATTTTGATTACCCACTGATAAGCAATTCAAAGCATTTACCCACTGCAATGCATCTTTTTTTTGAAAAATAATAAACTTCCATGGCTGATCGCCAAAGCACGATGGTGCCCATCTGGCTGCTTCAAGTATTGATTTTACCGAGCCTTCATCGATGATGAATTCCGGATCAAACACTCGAGGGCTCCATCGTTCTGAAATTAAAGGAGCAATTTCAACTTCTGTTTCAGCTGTTTTTTTTATCATTCAAATACCTTTAAATTTAAATTTATTTCTATGATCGAGTTATTTCGACAATTATAATTCAATTTAAAGCGTATATTACTTTTTTAGGGCGTATGAAATCTTCAATAAAATGATTACAGACAAAAACAAATTTTTTATGCAAGAGGCATTTGCTCAAGCAAAAAAGGGGTTAACACTTGATGAAATTCCAGTCGGTGCTGTTGTTGTTTTGGATGACACTATTATAGGAAGAGGTTTTAATCAGTCTATTCATAAATCTGATTCAACGGCCCATGCTGAAATTGTTGCCATACAAAAAGCTGGAGAAAAAATAAATAATTATCGTCTGGTTAATTGTGATTTATTTGTGACTCTTGAGCCTTGTTTAATGTGTTTAGGTGCGATACTCCACGCAAGAATAAGGAATGTGTATTTCGCCGCAAGTGACATTAAAACAGGTGTTTGTGGAGGTTTGATTGACCTGACAATTAATAAATCTTTAAATCATCACTGTAATTTCCATAAAGGTATTCTAAGCAAAGAGTCAGCAGACTTAATTCAGAAATTTTTCCAAGAAAAAAGAGCAAAAAAAAACCGTACATGATTATGTACGGTTTTAATTAATTAGTACTTAAAACTAATCTCTATTGCCCATCAGTGCCATTAATATATGTAACAGATGAACAAATAAATTATAGATGTTTAGGTAAAGCGCTAGTGTGGCCATAATATAATTTGTCTCTCCGCCTCTAACAATTCTGTTCACATCGTATAGAATAAAACCAGAGAATATTAATACCGCTACCCCTGAAATTGCTAGTGACATTGCTGGTATCTGAAAGAATATATTTACGACCATCGCCAGAATAAGTAACAACAACCCTATCATGAGAAATTTACCCATGAATGAAAAATCTCTTTTGCTTGTTGTGGCGATACCTGAAAGTACCAGGAATATCGTAGCAGTTCCACCCGCAGCTAATCCAACAATTTGACCGCCATTACTTAAACTGAAAGCGACCTGTAAGATTGGGCCCAACAAAATCCCCATTAAGAAGGTCAAACCCAGCAAGAATACAACACCTAAGCTGCTGTTTCTATTGGCTCTAATTAAGTAAAACATGCCGAACATAGCACCTAATGTAACTATGAAAAATAAAATGGGGCTTTGCGCAGCAAAACCGAAGTTCATTGACATTCCCATTAGGGCGCCAATGAGTGTAGGTATTAATGAAAAACCTAAGAGTGCGTATGTATTCCTTAAGACTTTATTAGTTGAAAGTTCAGAAACTGACTGACTAGCAACGTTAAAATTATCTGCCATGGTATTTATTTATCCTTAATTTAAAATTTGTAACACTTATAAAATTTGTAACACTTATAAAATTTGTAACACTTATAGGATAAGGCCAATATCACTAAAGTTCAAGTAATTTGCCTCAAATTATCTAATTTTTTTTTCTTATTTTTTAAGCTCTTTAATGGCTTTTTTAGCACCTTCATAGCAAAAATTTAATTGACTTGAATCACCTTCATTATTTTTAAGATAATCACGTCGCATATTTGATAACCTCTCTTTTGAGATAGAGTCTTGTTTCCATAAAAGCTTATTTAGGACTTTATCCACATTATCACCCTGATTGCATACTAAAACCATATCACAACCTGCCTCCAAGCATTTCCTAACTCTAGAAACCAAGTCTTTTTCATAAATTTGTGCTGCCTTCATGCCCATATCATCTGAAAAAATAGCGCCTTCGAAATTCAAAATTTTTCTTAGCTGCCCTTCTAACCAAAATTTAGAAAAACCAGCGGGCTTTTGGTCACAACTGGAATAAATCACATGGGAAGGCATAACACCTGAAATATTTTTTTTAATCATTTCTTTAAAAATATTCATGTCTTTTTCTTGAATTTCCTCAAGTGATCTATCATCATTTGCACTTTCTAGGTGTGTATCAGCCTTGATGAACCCGTGCCCGGGAAAATGCTTGCCTACACTTTTCATACCTCCTGAACTTAATCCATCCATGACTGATGATGCTAAGTCTAGTATTGGCTTAGCATGCTGATGAAAAGAGCGATCCCCAATGACAGAGCTGGTACCAAAATTTATATCAAGAACTGGTGTAAAGCTAAAATCAATATCACAAGCTCCCAATTCATATGCGATAAGCTGACCGCATAATTTAGCAAGCCTTTTACCCTCAGCCTTATTTTCATCATAAATTTGACCTAGAAGCGCCATATCTGGAATTTCAGTAAATTCCTCTCTAAATCTTTGCACCCGCCCACCTTCATGGTCAACGGCAATAAGGATATTTTTCTTAATTTTCCTAATTGAGGCTGTTAGGGCTTTAATTTGTTTTTTATTCTTATAATTTCTTGAAAAAAGAATAACACCCCCAACCAATTTATTCTGCAGTCTTTCCTCATCTTTATTAGAAAGCTCAGTTGAGCCTATATCAATCATCAGACATGTCATATTAATTTGTTCCAGTTAAAAGCATAAATTCTCAATTGTCCTTAATCCCCCAAAATTTATGAAGAAAATCTCCAAAAAAATTGATCGCAAAGACCATAGACATTATGCTTGCACCAACAATAATTGCATAATGTGGGGAAGCCAGAAGATAGCGAACACTATCTCTCATCATCCCTCCCAAAGAAGCCTCAGGTGCCTGTAAGCCAAGACCTAGAAATGAGAGGCTTGCTTCAGCAATAATTAAACCTGCCACAGCATAAGTGGCCTCCACAATCATAGGAGTTGATAATGCAGGTAGGATATGGTGAAAAATTGTTCTTGATTTTGTGCTTCCCATTGACTGCGATGCCTTTACATAATCTTGCTCTTTAACGAGTAAGGTTTGTGCCCTTGCTAGCCTTGCATAACCGACCCAACCTCCAATAGAAAGCGCAATAATTAAATTTAATTTTCCTGGAGACAAAATGGCAGCAAATGCAATTGCAAGTAGGATGCCAGGAAAAGACATAAAAAGGGTCGTTATGAATTTTATAATCTGATCTAATTTTCCCCCTATGTACCCTGACAGCACACCTATAAATATTCCTGAAATGCTAGAGATAAATGTAACCCAAAAAATAATTAGAAATGAATTAATAAATCCATCAACTAACCTAAAATATATATCTCGACCAAAATCATCCTTACCAAACCAGTAGGTAAAGTTTGGGGTAGCAAGAATTTCCTCAACCTGCATAATACTTGAATCATAGCCGCTCAAAATCTTGTAAATAAGCGAGGAAGTCCAAAATAAAATTATCGCTATAGCAGTTTGCTTCATATCCTTAATGCCTCATTCTTGGATCTAAAAACCGATAAGCAACTTCAGTTAAAAAATTTATAAAGACGTATGATGACGCAATAATCAAAATGCAGGCCTGCGTTACTGGATAATCTCTTGTTTGAATCGATGTAACTAATAGTCTACCTAAACCATCCCAGCTAAAAATAGTCTCTGTAATAACTGCACCTGACAATAATGAACCAAACTGCATACCGATAATAGTAATTAAGGGAATCAAAACCAACCTAAACATATGGTGCAATGTTATTGCTAACTCACCTAACCCTTTTGCTCTTGCTGTTCTAACTACATCTGAGTTAATAATCTCAAGCATAGAGTTTCTTGTCATTTTAATAATTACTGCAAGCAGCCCAAGCGAGAGAGTAAGGGCTGGCAAAATAATTGCATATTTACTTTCCATCCCGCTAACAGGAAGCAAGCCTAAATAAATAGACATCATTAAAATTAATAATGGCCCGAGAAAAAAATGAGGAATAGAGATAAAAAATAAACTAACGTTAGTGATGCACCTATCAATATAACTCCCATGAAATTTGGCTGCCAGAATACCACCTATGAAACCAAAAAAAATGGCAATGCCTAAAGCCAAAGAAGCAAGAGTGTAGGTGTTCTTCATGGCATCTAATAATTGAGGTTTAATTGGCATATTAGTTAGGATTGATGTCCCAAAATTACCCTGAGCTAACTGGCCAATTGAATTGATTATTTGTTCAATAATTGACTTATCTAGACCTAGCTCACTTCTTAATTTTTCTTGGTCTGTCAATGAAGACGACTCCCCCATCATAACCAAGACAGGGTCACCAGGAATAAGGTGAAGTATTAAAAAAGTTATGAGAAAAATACCAAAAATTTGGCAAACACTTGTCAAGAGAAGCTTAAGCAAAATTAATTCTCATTAATAAAGACACTAGTTCCCAGCGATACAAGATTAAAAAGTTCAATGACATCCCTATTGCCCATTCTAATGCATCCCTCAGAGATAGGATGTCCTAGGTCTTTCTCATAGGGAGTACCATGAATATAGATGTACCTTTGCATCGTATCAACATCCCCTAAGCGGTTAAAGCCCACCTCACACCCTGATAACCAAATAATTCTTGATAATATCCAATCTTTTTGAGGTTCGGATAGATAAGATTCGGCAGTCCAAATTTCATTTGTTGGTCTTCGAGCTGAAAAAACCGTAAATATAGGAAGTGTATCCCCTATTTTAGCTCTTACAATATGCTTTCCTAGAGGTGTTTTAAAGCTATCCTTTTGTTGGCCAACACCTCTTTTTGCTGTGGAAATTGAAAAGCGTTTCATTAGGATGCCTTTATCAAAAAAAGATAAATTCTGTTTTTTTATTGAGACATCGACATATGTGCTATTAATTTTTTTTAATCCCATCTAATCCATTCCAGCTACCATCAAATGAAAGTTTATAATTTGAGATGTTTTTTCTAAAAGCAGCAAATCCACCCTCATACCATAATGGAATAAGCCCCGTATCTCGATAAGCTTTTAATATTACCTTATTCCAAACATTTTTTTCTATTGCCTCTGATAAATGTTGATCCATCCTTTTATTTATATACTGACCCCTATTAAGCCCTACAGGCGGTAATTGAGTTGAAGAAAAAATTTTAAAATAGATATCAGGATTAGTGATGCCCACCCAAGTTAATGTATATAGCTGAAAATTACCTGACTGGATGTCCCTGAAAAAAGTACCCCAATCTAATGACTTTATCTCTAAATCAATACCAACATCCTTTAGTTGTTTTTGGATAATTGTTGCAATCTTTACTCTAAATGGGTCAGTAGATGTCTTTAAAATCAATTTTATTGGTTTTGTTATATCCATCTGTGAGATTAATTTTCTTGCCTCATTAGGATCATAGTTATCATCTGTTATATCGATACTGGCCCAATGCTCAGGAGGGAGAATTTGCTGAGAAAGTCTTGATTTTTCTGGTAAAAAAAACTCTAGGATCTCTCTTTGGTTTATAGCCAATAATAGCGCCCTCCGAAATTGAATATTTTTAAGGTACTTATCCTTAAAATTAAATCCAACGTAGGAAACGTTTGATCCAAAACTAGATATCACATTTAAATTTTTATTATCTTGAATCACTTTTATCATTTCAAAAGGAAGGTCATTTTGTATTAAATCTATTTCTCCATTTATTAGTTTTAATAACCGTACCGTAGGATCTTTAATTTCAATTAAATTAATCCTTTGATCATCTTTGCGTCTAACTAGTTTGATGTTTGGGGAGCTCTCTATCATTTTAAAAATACCTGATCCCGCTGGATTAACAGAAAAGTTATGATTTTCCTTTAATAATTTTTCAGGAAGAATAAAAAAATTAAGCTGTGATAAGAAATTGGGTTCATTTTTAAAAAGATGGATGTGAAAAATATTATCTGATACCTTTTCGATGGACTTTATATTTTTAAGTTGTTGATAATAGGGTGATGTGGAAAGATCTTTTAAATTTGAAATGGTAGCTATTATATCGTTAATATTTAAGGTGCCCCCTCCGCTAAAACTCGGTAAGTCTTTCTTTAACTGAAAAGCATATTGAAGGTTATTTTTTTTCTTAAACGTAACGACATTTGATCTTGGGAGGAACTCATCGTCTAGATAGATGAAGGATGTATAAATTAGGTAGGATAATTTTTTTGATGCAGCATCTGATTGAAATCTTGGGTCAAGTTGTTGGGGTTTTTGGGCTATCCCAAATCTAATTTCATCCTCATCAAAATTTTCAGCACAACCAAGCAACAAAAAAGCCAACAGAAAATGTAGGCTCATTTTTTGTAATAGATTTAACACTAGGTTATATTTTTTAAAAAATTTTTAAATTCAAATTTCATGCCCATGCTTTTAAAAAATTATCCCAATGAGATTTTTTGTAATTGCTAATAGCGTTTCTAAATTGATCTATTTCAAACTCATAAGCGTTAGATGTTAATTCTTTTTTTGACAATAAGTACCTCAAATAAACTAAATATGTGTTGGCAACGTCGGTCTCACAGTAATTTCTTATCGATGCTAAGTCCCCATTTAAAAATGCCTCCCAGACCTTACCTCCATCCATATCAAGCTTTCCAGGAAAGCCATAAACCTTACATATTTCATTTAATGACGCGTTATTTCTCCCATTAAACATAGCTAAAGTATCCATCAGATCGAGGTGCCTTCGATGATATCTACTCATATAATTATTCCATTTAAATTCAGAATAATTTTCACCGGTATCAAAATAAATTTCTGATGAAATTTTATTAGCAAGCATTCGGTAATTTAAGACTGGTAAATCAAAGCCACTCCCATTCCAGGATACTAAGTTTGGAGAATATTTATCCAAACCTTCAAAAAAATGCTTTAAAATTCCCGCCTCATCAGTTTCTTCATTGCCAAGCGTCCATACTTCTAACCTATCATCTGTTTTTAGTACGCAAGAGATTGCAACCACTTGATGCAGGTGCACCGGCAAGAAATCATGCCCAACTTTCTGCCGCCTCTTAAAATTAGCAATATTCACTACATCGAAATCAGACAGGGTTTCATCTAAATTGTATAAACGCCTAATACTTTTAATATCAGGGATTGTTTCTAAATCAAATATAAGGGTTGGAATCAAAATTTATTTAGGAAATATTCCAGTTGAAAGATATCTGTCACCCCGATCACAGGCGATTGAAACAATATGTGAATTAGGGTTTTTCTTGGCTATTTGCAATGCTACAAAAAGTGCCCCCCCTGTTGATGCACCAGAAAAAATTCCCTCTTTTTTTGCAAGATTTCTAGCAGTATCTTCGGCATTTTTCTGAGAAACGTTTACAATTTCGTCGATATTATCATCTGAAAAAATTGATGGTAAATACTCTTTTGGCCACTTCCTTATTCCTGGTATTTGTGCGCCCTCTTCTGGTTGGACGCCAATAATTTGAATGTTCTTATTTTTTTCTTTTAAAAATTTTGAAGTACCCACGATGGTTCCTGTCGTGCCCATACTTGAAATAAAGTGGGTCACCTTTTTGTTTGTATCACGCCAAATTTCTGGCCCTGTTCCCTCATAATGTGCCTTAGGATTATTGGTATTACCAAACTGATCTAAAACAATACCCATTCCTTTTTTTTGCATGCCAAGTGCCGTATCCCTTGCTAACTCCATACTTCCTTCCTGAGAGGTAAGGATAATTTCTGCGCCAAAAGCCTTCATCGTTTGTCTTCTCTCAATTGATTGATTTTCAGGCATTATTAGTACCATTTTATATCCTCTCATGGCCGCCACCATCGCTAGCGCAATACCCGTATTACCAGATGTTGCTTCAATCAGTGTATCCCCCGGCTTAATTTTTCCAGACAATTCAGCTTCATTGATCATAAAAAAAGCAGGTCTATCTTTAACTGAGCCTGCAGGGTTATTGCCCTCTAGCTTAAGATATATCTCGCCACCTTTTATATCACTCAGTCTTTTGATTTTTGCAAGAGGTGTATTTCCAATTGTTGCTTCAAGTGTATTTTTCATTTTTAATATTTTTTATAAATATAAATTGCCACCAAGATAAACAATAGGTAGTTCAGTAAAGCTAATTGTGGCAAGGTTATACCAAATAACGTCCAGTCGATTGAAGAACAGTCACCAGCTCCCCTGAAAAGCAATTCGAAGGCTTCTGACAATGGAAAACTATCGAACATATAATCTAGATCTAACCCACACTCGGCTGGGACAGAAATTATTTTGCTCTGAATTAAAATATGTCTCACGGAAAAAACTACTCCCGTAATGTTGATCAAAAGTAACGCTATCAGATGAAAAATTTTGATTATCTTAAGAGGGTTAAAGAAGCTAAAGAAAAAGAATGCGCCTCCAGCGACAATAAATATAATTCTCTGGGTAATGCAGAGTGGGCAGGGTTCTAATTGAAACCTTTCCTGAATGTAGAGCGCCGCAACAACGAGAAAAAAAGAAAATAATGCAGCTAAAAGATTAGTCGCTTTGAAAGATAAATTAAATTTCATATATTTAAAATTTTCAGTAAAAGTCCTATAATGTTAACTCATTAAATGAGAATATTTTGAATACTCCTATCATAAACGACTTTATTTCTGATGAACCAAAAATTTTCTCAGTCTCTGAAATCAATCGACTTGTAAAAAAAGTTTTAACAGATAGTTTTGATTCGGTCTGGATTAAAGGCGAAATATCAAATTTTACTAAGGCCAGCTCGGGGCATTGGTACTTCACAATCAAGGACAATACCTCCCAAGTCAGGTGTACTATGTTTAGAGGTAAAAATAATTTTGTTAATTGGGATGTAAAGGATGGAGATCTTGTTGAAATACACTGTGATATAAGCCTCTATGAAGCTAGAGGTGAGTACCAATTAAATGTAAATAAAATTCAAAAATCTGGCCTGGGTGAACTATTCGAAGCCTTTCAACTATTAAAAACAAAATTAGAAAAAGAAGGTTTGTTTGATGAAAAAAATAAAAAAAGTATCCCTGACTCTATAAAAACAATTGGGGTCATTTCATCAGAAAGTGGTGCTGTGATTAAAGATATTATAAGTACAATTAACAGGCGAAATAGATATATCAATATCATCATCTACCCCACACAAGTTCAAGGGCCTGCATCCATAGAGAATATTATCAGTGCCATTCAATCTGCAAATATAAGAAACGAGGTCGATGTATTAATTATTGCTCGCGGTGGTGGTTCAATTGAAGACCTATGGTCCTTTAATGATGAAAAAGTTGTTAGAGCAATAGCCTCATCAAACATAGCGACAATTTCTGCTGTTGGACATGAAACAGATTTCACGATAGCTGATTTTATTGCTGATTTAAGAGCTCCAACCCCAACAGCCGCTGCAGAGATAGTCAGTAGTGAGTTATCCTTATTTTTTGAAAATCTTGCCTCTTTTCAACAAGATCTTTTCCAAATTATGCAGAATAAATTCCATGAGATACATCAGATAATTGACCAATATGAAAAAAGATTACTGTCCCCACAGGAAAAAATCAAAACTCAAAATATACTCATTGAAAACTTATCAAAAAGAATTCAAACTTCAATGCTAAGGTATCTAGAGATGTATCAAAATAAAGTTGAATCATTGGAACAAAGCTTAATCCTACTAAATCCTGATGAGATATTATCAAGAGGATACGCTATAGCGTTCAGTGAAAATAATAAGGCTATTACGAATGTGGAGGATATTTCTTTGAATGATAAGATCAAAATTAAGTTACATCACGGTCTAGTTAATACTTCAGTAACTGATAAAACAAATGGATAAAAAAAATAATCAGGATTCAAAGTTCTTAGTCCTTTGTTTGGGTGCCCTTGGGGTTGTGTTTGGGGATATTGGAACAAGCCCACTCTACGCAATAAAAGAAATATTTGCGATAAATAACAATATATTAACGCTCACCAATTCCAATATGCTCGGCATTTTGTCACTTATCTTTTGGTCTTTAATTTCAATCGTTTCTATTAAATATATTCTCTTCATTATGCGAGCAAATAATAATGGAGAAGGCGGTATTATGGCGTTGCTCTCCCTTGCCACTCGAAATGCAAAAACCAAAAGAAAAAAATTGATAATCATCTCTATCGGGATGCTGGGTGCCGCCATGTTTTATGCAGATGCCATGATCACTCCGGCAATATCAGTCATTTCTGCAATAGAAGGTATCGAACTAATAACGCCCGCTTTTAGTGAGTATATTGTGCCCATCACGCTCATTATTATCTTTGGATTATTTTGGACGCAGAGTAAAGGCACGGGTGCGGTAGGTTTTATGTTTGGGCCAGTTATGCTTGTATGGTTTTTAGTATTAACGATGCTTGGTATCTATAACATTATTCAAGAGCCATCCGTATTGTTAGCTCTCAACCCAGTGTATGCCTTCAACTTTTTTTCATCACAATTTTCTATAGCATTCATAACGCTTGGCGCGGTCGTATTATGTGTTACCGGGGTAGAGTCTCTTTACGCTGACATGGGACATTTTGGAAGGAATCCAATCAAGGTAACATGGTTCAGCTTTGTATTTCCGGCCTTAACTATCAATTACTTTGGTCAGGGTGCGCTGATCTTAAGTGATCCAAGTACAATAAAGAACCCTTTCTATCTGATGGCACCAGAATGGATGACACTCCCACTCGTCATTATGGCAACAGTTGCCACAATTATTGCTTCTCAGGCATGTATTACCGGAGCATTTTCTGTCTCGAGGCAAGCATTGCAGCTTGGCTTTATCCCGCGAATGAGAATTGACCACACCTCTGAAGATCAACAAGGTCAAATTTATTTACCAAGGGTAAATTGGATGTTGATGATTGGAGTTATGAGTGTGGTAGCGATATTTCAAAGTTCAAGTGCTCTTGCAAATGCCTACGGAATTGCGATTACCCTTGATATGATAATAGCCACTATCCTTGCAGGCTTTGTGATGCACGAAATATGGAAATGGAAATGGAGATATACGCTGGCCTTCCTAGCTATCTTTTTAACAATAGATGTTATTTTCTTCTTATCAAATATTATTAAAGTACCATCTGGTGGATGGTTCCCGCTTTTAGTTGGGATTATTTTTGTCTTTCTAATTTCAACTTGGAAAAAAGGTAGAAAAATTTTATTTAAAAAAACTAAGAATGAAACTATGGAGATTGATTATTTTTTTAAAGAAATGAAAAAAAATATAAAAGCACGGGTCGATGGCACCGCAGTTTTCTTGACCCCGAACCCTGATGGCGTTCCACACTCATTACTTCATAATTTAAAGCACAATAAAGTCCTTCATAAGCGAGTCATCTTATTATCAGTGAAATTTAAGGGCTACCCTCATGCAGATAAAAAAAATATTATTTCTATAAAGAAACTCCCTAATAATTTTTATAAAGTTATTCTTAATTACGGCTATAAAGACCTTACAAAAATACCGCAGGACTTGGCAAGAAATCTTAAAGGAACCATTACCTTAGACCCAATGGATACCTCATATTTTGTGGGTAAAGAGAGTCTAGTTATTAGATCAGGCAAAGAGATGAATTTCTTTAGAAAAACTATTTTCTCTTACCAGTTTAGGACGTCAGAAAATATCACTAATCAATTTAACTTACCAGTTAATAGAGTCGTTGAGCTAGGGAGTAAGGTTGTCTTTTAATGAAATATAAAAGAAATATTTATATTGCATTCACTATTTTAACGATTTTCTTTGGCTGCACTTCGACAACAAAGAAATCTGATTCAGACGTAGATCGAATTCAATTGATGATTCTTCCTGAATACATGGCTATGAATATGTCCCAGAGTGGTTACACTGAGATTCTTGATAATGCAAATAAGGATGGTATTTTAAATACAGATACCATACAAGTCGAAAGAGTAAGGGAGATATCATATAACTTAATAAACCAAACATATATTTTTAGAGAAGACGCCCAGGATTGGAATTGGGAAATCAATGTTATTGATAGCGAGTTAATTAATGCCTTTTGCATGCCAGGTGGAAAAATAGTAGTTTACTCAGGCCTTATCAATAAATTAGATGCAACTGATGATGAGCTCGCTGCCGTTATTGGTCATGAGATAGCACATGCACTAAGAGAGCATGGAAGAGAAAGAATGTCATCTGCACTAGTCCAACAAGTAGGAATCTTAGGGTTTGCGATATTTCTTAGCAATCAAGATGGGAGCTTTATTTCTAAGCAAGCCATCCTTCAGGGGGTGGCTTTGGGAACCACATTATTTTTTGCCCTACCTAATAGCAGAGAACAGGAAAGAGAGGCTGATGATATGGGTCTTGAGTTAACCGCTCTTGCAGGTTACAACCCAATGGCAGCGGTCAGCCTATGGCGAAAAATGGATGCACAATCTGAATCTCAGCCCCCTGAATTTTTAAGTACCCATCCGTCGAATGAAAATAGAATTCAAGACCTCCAGATTGAGGCAAAAAAATATGAAAAGCTTTATAAGGAAAACAAAATTAATTAATTCAGGGCCTTTATTTAATTATATTTACTGTAAAATACGCTTTTTTAATAAATAAAATTTAACAATAATGACAAATAATCAAACAATAATAGAAGCAGCTTTTGAGGAAAGATCAAAAATAACACCCGATAATGTGTCGGCAGATATAAAAGATGCAATTAACCAAACAATCGATGGGCTAAATGACGGCTCACTAAGGGTAGCATCAAGAATAAAAGATTCACAAAACTGGGAAACACACCAATGGATAAAAAAGGCTGTTCTATTATCATTTAGAATTAAGGAAAATGAAGTGATGGATGGAAATTACACTAAATTTTTCGACAAGGTCGATTCAAAGTTTAATGGATTTGCTGAAAAAGATTTTAAAAATGGTGGTTATAGAGTTGTGCCTAATGCCAATGTAAGAAAAGGAAGTTTTATAGGTAAAAATGTTGTTCTGATGCCCTCTTATGTAAATATAGGCGCATACGTTGATGAAGGAACGATGGTAGATACATGGGCAACAGTTGGCTCGTGCGCACAAATTGGTAAAAATGTTCATCTATCTGGAGGTGTTGGTATTGGAGGTGTCTTAGAGCCCGTCCAAGCAGGACCAACCATCATCGGAGATAACTGTTTTATTGGTGCTCGTTCTGAAGTTGTAGAGGGTGTTGTCGTTGAGGATAACGTCGTCATATCAATGGGTGTGTATATTGGTCAATCAACAAAAATATATGATCGAGAGACTGGGGAAGTTTCGTTTGGAAGAGTCCCACAGGGTTCAGTAGTGGTTTCTGGAAACCTTCCATCAAAAGACGGGTCCTACAGCTTATATTGTGCAGTAATTGTAAAGAAAGTTGATGAAAAAACACTAGGTAAAGTTGGTATCAACGAGTTACTCAGAGGGATTTAAGAAATGCTCCATGTCTATGGCATAAAGAATTGTAATACAGTCAAAAAGGGACTTCGATGGCTAAATGACAATAAAATTGCATTCGATTTTTTTGATGTAAAGAAAGTAGATTTAACTACCAACCTCATCAACGATTGGATTAAAAACATTAGTTCACCCTATACACCAGAGAATTTGGTCAATAAAACAGGAATGACTTGGAGAAAGCTTTCTGAGGACCAAAAAAAATTACCCCTTACAAAGGAAAATATTATTAACTTAATAAAAAAATATCCGACTGCCATGAAAAGACCGCTTATTACACTTGAAGGGAAGGTGTTAGCGATAGGTTTTGATGAAAATATTTATGAAGAAAAAATTAAATGAGTGAAACACTTAATATTGCCAAAGAGCTAATCTCAAAAAAATCAATCACGCCTGAAGATGCCGGATGTCAGGACTTTATGATTCAAAGACTTAAGAAATTAGGATTTGAAATTGAAAATATGCCCCACGGCGATGTAAAAAACTTTTATGCAAAAAAAGGTACAAACAGCCCACTTATTGTTTTTGCTGGACATACTGATGTTGTTCCTCCCGGACCTTTGGAAAAGTGGGTATCGCCTCCTTTTGAGCCAACAATTAAAGATAATACACTATACGGAAGAGGTGCAGCCGATATGAAAACTTCGTTAGCAGCATTTATTGTGAGTATAGAAGAATTTGTATTAGAGAACCCAGGCCATAAAGGAGCTATCGGATTATTAATTACCTCCGATGAGGAAGGGGTTGCTACTGACGGCACAGTTAAAGTAATTGAAGCCCTTCAAGAAAGGCAAGAGAAAATAGATTTTTGTATCGTAGGAGAGCCGACCTCCTCAATTAAATTTGGTGATACAGTTAAAAATGGAAGAAGGGGGTCTCTATCAGCAAAGTTAAATGTGAAAGGGATTCAGGGTCATATTGCGTATCCAGAATTAATTAAAAACCCTATTCACGCAGTTGCCCCTGCAATTGATGACTTAGTGAATACTGTTTGGGATGATGGGAATGAGTATTTTCCTAAAACATCTTGGCAAATTTCAAATATCAATGGGGGTACAGGTGCAACAAATGTTGTACCAGGGAATGTTGAGATATTATTTAACTTTCGGTACTCCTCATCAACAACCGCTGATTTATTGAAACAAAGGGTTGAGTCTATTCTTAATCAACACGACTTAGAATTTGAATTAGATTGGCAACATTCTGGCCAACCATATCTTACAGAGAGAGGTATGCTTGTGGATATAATATCCTCATCAGTCAGTGAGGTATGTGGTTTTAAACCTAATATTTCAACAACAGGGGGCACGTCCGATGGGAGGTTTATTGCAAAACTTTGTGATCAAGTTGTAGAATTTGGCCCAATCAATGAATCCATACATAAAATTAATGAGCACGTCGATATCAATACCATTGATAAACTCAAAGATATTTACAAACTAACATTAAAGAAGGCACTAACCTAAAAAGGATAATTTTTTTTTGCTCTTTTCTTGATTGTAACCTGCGGTGTTATGAACTGAGTTAAATCGAAGCCATGGTCCTTCAAAACCTCCTTCACATCTTTTTGACTCAACTCTAAATGCATCCCCCTTTTAAGGTGAGGGGGTAGCCTAATCTCTCCAAATCTAACCCTAATTAAGCGACTGACTGTGAAATTTAGTTTTTCAAACAGCCTTCTCACTTCTCTATTCCTACCTTCTTTGAGGGTTACCTTATACCAGTGATTTACCCCTTCCCCACCCTCAAAAATTATCGATTCTAGACTTGCTTTACCATCCTCAAGGAGAATACCCTCTGTTAACTGTTTCATCTGAATCTCGGTTAACTCTCCCAAAATCCTTACAGAATATTCTCTTTCTATTTCATATCTCGGATGCATTAATCGATTTGCAAAAGAGCCATATGTGGTAAAAATTAATAAGCCGGAAGTATTAAAATCTAATCTTCCAACAGCAACCCACTTCTCTTTTTTAAGCCTGGGAAGATTATCAAATACGCTAGGTCGATTTTTTGGATCACTTTTTGAAACAATTTCACCATCCGGTTTATGATAGAGAAGAATTTTTGGGAGTAAAGTTTCGTCACTCAGTCTTATTAACTTCCCATCAAAAACTATCTTATCTTTTGAGGATACGGCTTGACCAACATGCGCAGGAGCGTTATTTACTTCAATTCTATTTTCTTGAATGGCTTTTTCAATCCCCCTCCTTGAACCAACACCCAGTTGCGCCAATGCTTTTTGAATACGCATTGATGAAGATTCTTTTAAATCATCCTGAGATCCTTTTTTAGCCAATGTAGTTACTCTTCTTCTTTAAGGGCACTTACTTCTTGAACGCCAGGCTTCGGTGGTTCATTATCAACAGTTTGATTCAAAGGAGATTGTTCCAAGTCTTTAAATTCTGGAAGTTGTGCTAGTGTCTTTAAACCAAAATCATCAAGAAAGTGTTTTGTCGTGGCATAAAGTGAAGGTCTTCCAGGAACTTCTTTTTGACCAATGATATCTACCCACTCCCTCTCAATTAGTTGCTTAAGAGAGTTTGGATTTAATGAAACCCCTCTTATTTTTTCAATATCACCTCGCGTTACAGGCTGGCGGTAGGCAATGATAGCTAACACTTCCAATACTGCCCTAGAATACTTAGGCACTCTATCTGGGTTAAGTTTTTTTAAGAATTCTGAATACTCTAATTTTGATTGAAATCGATATCCATGCGCTACTTGAATTAATTCTAGAGACTTATCTTGCCAATCCTGCTTAATCTCATCAAGCAACATTCTCACTGTTGAGCGCTCAATATTTTTATCAAACATTTTCTGAAGATCATCAATAGATAAGGGTTGATTGTTCGTCAACAATGCAACCTCAATAACCTTTTTTATTTGATTATCTTCTGCCATTAAGTCTCCTCAAGCTGTATATAAAGAGGGGAGCAGGGTTCTTGTTGATTAATTTTTATTAATCGCTCTTTTGATAACTCGAGTATTGCTAAAAAACAGACTACTAACTTTGGAATCGGATCTTTCTCCTCGTTAAAAAAATGTGAAAATTCTAGTAGGCTATTTTCTTTGAGGGATCTTAATATGGAAGTCATATGCTCTCTAACTGATAACTCTGATTTAGCAATTTTATGTTGCTCAAACTGCTTTGCTCTTTTTATTACATTTACCCAGGCACTGTAAAGATCATCTACATTTACTTCGGGCGGAAGTTTACTTACTTTTGTTTCAAAATAAGCATTAGCAACCAATGTATCCCTACCGACTTGTGGCATATCATTGAGCTCTTCAGCTGCTGATTTCATCTGCTCATATTCAATTAGCTTTCTAACCAAGTCCGCCCTAGGGTCATCCTCCTCCTCTAAGTTTTCTGGTTTGGGCAGTAGTAACCTAGATTTAATTTCAATGAGCATTGCCGACATTAACAAGTAATCTGCTGCAAGCTCGATATTTATTTTCTTCATCTGCTCAACGTAATTAATGTATTGACTGGTCAAGTTAGCCATAGGAATATCAAGAACGTCGATGTTATCTTTTCTAATCAAATATAAAAGAAGATCTAAAGGCCCCTCAAAAGACTCCAAATAAACTTCAAGCGCTTCGGGGGGAATGTAAAGATCTAAGGGGAGTTGTGCGATGTCCTCGCCATACAATTTCGCACCAATCTCATTATTAATTGATTCTGACATTTAAAAACTAATCCCCATTACTTCTCTAACATCCCTCATTGTATCCCTTGCAATCTTTCTTGCTTTTTCACAACCCTCTCCGATTATGCTTTGCACAAGTTCTGGACTCTCTGCATATTTCTTTGCTCTTTCGCTAATGGGCTCTAATTCTTTTGTGATGGAATCAATCACGGGTTGTTTACACTCAATACACCCCATACTTGCATTTTTACATCCACTTCCAACCCATTCCTTTGTTTTTTCATCAGAATATACTTGGTGTAATGGCCATACGGGACAATTCTTAGGATCGCCTGGATCTGTTTTTCTTATTCTTGCAGGATCAGTTGGCATGGTTCTTATTTTCTTTTGAATATCCTCAGAGCTCTCAGTTAATGCAATAGTATTGTTGTAAGACTTAGACATTTTCTGACCATCAAGACCTACCATTTTAGATGCGGGCGTTAATTTATATTCAGGTTCTATCAGAATAATTTTTCCTCCACCCTCCAGGTAACCTAGTAATCTTTCTTTATCTCCTAAACTTAAGATTTGTTGCTCATCAATAAGTGACTGGGCTGATTCTAAAGCCTGTTCATCCCCCTCCTCTTGGTATGCATCCTTAAGCTCTTTATAAAGCTGGCCCTTCTTTGTACCTAATTTCTTTATTGCTTCTTCAGCCCTTTCCTCAAACCCTTTTTCTTTTCCATATAAATGATTGAAGCGCCTTGCCACCTCTCGTGTAAATTCGATATGTGGAACCTGGTCTTCGCCCACAGGGACTTGCGTTGCTCGATAAATCAAAATATCTGCGCTCTGAAGCAACGGATAACCTAAGAACCCATAAGTCGATAAATCTTTTGAAGATAACTTTTCTTGTTGATCTTTATATGTCGGCACTCTCTCTAACCAACTCAAGGGTGTGATCATTGACAAAAGTGTATGAAGCTCTGCATGCTCTGGAACCTTTGATTGAATAAAAATGGTTGCGTTTGCAGGATCAACGCCTGCGGCAAGCCAGTCTATAACCATACTTGTGACATTTTTTTCAATAATTTCAGGTGCGTCATAATGAGTAGTCAACGCGTGCCAATCGGCAACAAAAAATAAGCACTCAAGCTCATGTTGAAGATCTACCCAATTTTTTAGAACGCCGTTGTAATGTCCTAAATGTAGGCTGCCAGTCGGTCTCATGCCAGATACTACTCGTTCAATTGCCATTTTTAATACCCTTTTTAACCAAAAATTGTCAAGATAATATTCTGACTAACTCTTATTAACGGAGACAATATCGCTCCTAATAAACCTGTTGCAAGCAAAAAAATTAAAATGAAAAACCCATACCTTTCCAACCCTGCCAATTTACTTGACCAAGGATAAGGAAGCAAGCTGACTGCCACTCTTCCACCATCTAATGGAGGCAGAGGCAGTAAATTTAATACCATTAAGACAATATTAATCTGAATGCCTGCTACCGCCATAACGCCTATAAAATTTTGTCCGATGCTAGGTACCAATTGTTGGTTTGAATATACAATTGTCCAAAAAATTGCCATTAAGAGATTTGCACCCGGCCCTGCCAAGGCGACCCATAGCATATCTTTTTTAGGATTCCGCAAATTAGAAAAGTTAACGGGGACAGGTTTTGCCCAACCAAAAATAAAACCTGCCTGTAAAAAAAATAATAGTGCGGGCAAGATTATCGTGCCAAGCGGGTCTATGTGTCTAAGCGGATTTAAGGAGATACGATTAAGATGGAATGCTGTCATATCTCCAAAATATTTAGCAGCATAACCATGTGCAGCTTCATGAACAGTAATAGCAAATATGATAGGCAAAGAGTAAGCTGCAAGTTTTTGAATGAGGGTTAAATCCATAAACTAAACTTTAAAGCAATGATTGATGGGAAGTAATTTTTCATATTCAATTAAATAACTTTTTTAAATTTTCCCACTTAGACCATATGGGAATAGAGTTATCCGGTAGTTGGCTTATATTGCCTAACGCCCGATGAGAAATACCTTTTCCGTGAAAATCTGACCCACACGAAGCATATAAATCAAAACTTTCAGCGAGATTAGAGAAATAATTGGCCTGCGATGGATCTTGGCTTCCTGACATGACCTCTACACCAGCACCACCCAAGTCTTTAAATTCCTGAAATAATCGAGGGTAGAGCTTACTACCCATATCATAGCGTCCAGGATGGGCAATAATTGCATCGCCTCCTGCCCCATTAATTAAATTTATTGATTCTTCCAAGGAAATCCATTCATGATCAACATAACCTGGCTTACCAGGCGTAAGAAATTTCTTAAAAACTGCTCCAATATTTTTTGCATACCCTTGCGAAACTAAAAATTGCGCAAAATGAATTCTTCCTATTGTGCTACTTTTGGCATAGGTTTTAGCCCCATCCAAAGCTCCTTGAATGCCTGCCATACCAAGACTATCTGACATTAGCTGCGCTCTTTTGAAGCGACCATCCCTTATTTTTTTTAAACCGTCAAATAACGGCTTATCCTCTTTATCAAAATTTAAGCCAACTATATGAAGGGTTCTTTTATTCCATGTGACCGAAATTTCTACGCCATTAATAAAGATAATATTCAAATTTTTCGCAGCATCACCTGCCTCTTTTAGTCCGGCAATATCATCGTGATCTGTCAATGCAATGGCCTGAACATTATTTTCAGCAGCATGAAGCATCAAATCAGAAGGGGTCAGAAGGCCATCAGATATATTGGAATGGGAATGAAGATCTATTATAGGTATATTCATATTTACACTATAATTATATTAGTTATTAACCTTCAAGAATAGAGAAAGTTTTCCCAATGAAATTTTTATACGATCTTTTACCAGTAATTCTTTTTTTTGTTGCTTATAAAATCTATGACATCTTCACTGCCACAGCTGTTGCGATCGCGGTTACCCTTCTCCAAGTATTTTATGACTATTTCAAAAATAAAAAAATCGACAAGATGTTACTTTTTAATGGAGCTGCCATTACAATCCTAGGTGGGCTAACTATTATCTTTCAAGATAAAACCTTCATCATGTGGAAACCCTCCGTCTTATATTGGCTTTTTGCAGGAATTTTATTTATCTCAAACTCATTCTTTGACAAAAATTTAATTACGCTTGCGATGGGAAAAAAAATAGAATTAAAAAAAGTTCACTGGGATCATTTAAGTAATGCCACAGGTTTATTTTTTATAGTTCTCGGGTTTATCAACCTATATGTTGCCTATAATTTCGAGGAAGATACTTGGGTAAATTTTAAGCTTTTTGGGATTACAGGTATCTTGTTTATATACATCATTTTTCTAACCCTCTACATCTCAAAGGTCAGCAAGAAATAAATGTGGTACGTTATTTTATGCAAGGACAGACCTAACAGCCTCTCACTCCGACTTGAGGGACGCAAGGCTCACCGAGAAAGATTGGTAAAACTTCAAAATGAGGGACGACTGCTTGTAGCTGGCCCCTTCCCTAGCTCAGATTCCTTAGAGCCAGGCGAAGAAGGTTTTACTGGGAGCATGATTGTTGCTGAGTTTAAATCCATAGATGATGCAGAGACTTGGACAAAAAAAGATCCTTACGTTTCGATGGATGTATATGAGGATGTTGAGGTAAAGCCTTTCATTAGGGTGCTTCCTGGGTAACTACAAAAATGACTGAAGATATCATTAAAGAAAGACTTACATTTTTAAAACCAACTCAATTCAATTTAGAAAACGAAAGTGAATTGCACCGAGGCCATAAAGGCAATACAGGTGGAGAGCATTTTAATTTATATATTGTCAGTGAATTATTCGAGGGCAAGAATACGATGGAGCGCCACCGTATTATTTATAAAGCACTTGAAGGTCTTATACCCAAAAAAATTCATGCCTTAAGTTTAAAAACATTTGCGCCAAAAGAACTTTAAATTCTTGTAATGAGAATAGTTCTCATTTAAAATTATTAAATGATTTTAACTGAACTAAGCGAAGGTGAGATTGCAATAGTTGAAGGGTTTGTAAAACAAACCTCCTTCAATGATAGATTGATTGCGCTTGGCATAAAAAAGAATAAAGAAATAAAGGTTATAAGAAAATCTAGTTTTGACGGACCCCTTCATGTTGAGGTTGGCACAACTCAACTAATGTTAAGAAATCTAGTCGCAAAAGAAATAATAATATCTCAAGAGTAAAAAAATCATTTAAATGAAAAAAACAGTTCTTATAGGAATGCCTAATACAGGCAAGTCCACATTTTTTAATAAAATCAGCGGTGCTTCGGCAAGAGTTGGAAACTGGCCGGGGATAACTGTCGATCTAAGCAGTATAAAAACATTAATAAATGGTGGAATGACCGAGCTAATTGATTTGCCTGGAATATATAATTTAAATGGTTATTCTGAGGATGAAGAGGTCGTAATAAACTTTATTGATAACAATAAAATAGACCAAGTCTTTTTTATTATGAATTCAACGCAAATTGATAGACAGCTCCCCCTGGCTATAAGCATACAAAAACTTGGGGTTCCGGTCATCATATTGGCTAACATGATTGACGAAGCCAAAGCACTAGGCATCACCTTTGACTTCGAACAAATGACGAAGTTACTTGGTTGTCCAGTCCTTCCAATCAGTGCCAAGTATGGCCAAGGACTCGAGAAGATAAATAATACAATTAATACTCCAAAAAAAATAAAGGCTGATCTTCAAGCAATTGATGAGCAACTTTTATCGCAAAAGGTTTTTGATGAAACAGTAAACATGCCTCTTATCTTAAACGATAAAAAAACTAAGTTGCTTGATAGTATTTTTCTTCATCCATTTTTTGGAATTCCAATATTTTTAATTATTATCTTCAGCTTGTTCCAATTTATCTACACATTAGGTGCCCCCATTCAGGAATACATGGGAGATTTGTTTAGCTATCTACAGATAAATCACCTTCAAGACTTATCAACTAACTTACCACCCCTACTTAAAAGCTTTTTATTCGACGGCTTGTATGCTGGCTTTACCACAGTGGCTGCGTTTGTCCCGATAATAATTATTTTTTTCTTTGTAATGACCATCGTAGAAGATAGCGGATACTTTTCAAGGGCCGCGTTTTTAATGGATAAATTGATGGAAAAGATGGGTTTGGATGGAAGAGGTTTTGTAATGATGCTCATGGGTTACGGTTGTAACGTTCCAGCCCTTATGGGGACAAAAATTATGCGTAATCAGAACTTAAGATTTTTGACTATGCTAACTATCCCTTTTTCGCTCTGCTCAGCAAGGCTTCAGGTTTTTTTGTTCCTTACCTTGGCTTTCTTATCCTCATTCTATGGGGCATTAACTTTATTCTTTTTATATTTACTTAGTTTCTTTACTATTTTCCTAACTGCGATAGTTTTTAAAAATAAATATAAAAATCGTGAGCCTTTAATTCTTGAGTTACCCCCCTATCGCTTTCCAACAATCTCTCATATATTTAAAAGAGGTAATCACGAGGTATTTAACTTTCTAAATCGAGCTACAAAATTTATTGTTTTAGGTGTGGTTGCTGTATGGTTGCTTACCTACTTCCCCAGCGAGTATCCAGTTGCGAGCGAGAACACTTATGCTGGAAGAATTGGTAGCTTCTTTGAGCCTATTTTTAGCCCTATCGGTATTGATCAAATGTTAATCGTTGCATTAATGTTTGGCTTCATAGCCAAAGAAATACTCATTGGTGCATTAGCCGTTATATTTGGCTTTGAGGGTTTAGAGCTCGGCAATCATCTAAAAGAAATTTTTACTAATGGGCAAGCGATAAGCTTTATGATTTTTACTTTAATTTATACACCATGTGTTTCAACCATCGCGACTATTCGTAATGAATCAAAAAGCTGGCGGTTAACATTAGAGTCTGTCATCTGGTCACTCCTGCTAGCATGGATAGCTAGTTTTATTTTCTATCAGAGTTACGAATATTTTGTAAAATGAAATGAATGATTAGTGTTATTTTATAAAGTCATTTATTATTCAGGTTAGCAAATTTAGGTTAATCATTTATCGTCAGCAAGATGCAAAAAAATCAAATTACATTTTTTTTAGGCAACGAAATATATTCGCAATTTCGTAAAACAGCACTGGAAGATCAAGTAAAAAACAAAAATTCAGAAATAATTTCTATCGACGTAAATGACACTTATGTAATTGAATCTAATACCTTATTATCTGAAAGTGCTAAGCAAAACCTCCAAAAAATTCTTAACTCTGACAAAGGTTCATTAACCAACCTTAAAATTGGAAATAACTTATTTATTGGACCTCGAGTTGGAACAATCTCTCCATGGAGTTCCAGAGCAACAGATATAATAAATAATTGTGGGATAAACATATTAAGAGCAGAAAAACTAAGCTTATTTACCTTTAAAACAAAATCTAATAAGAAGCTTTCAAAAAAAGACTTTATAGAGATCGGATGTCTCATTTACGACCAGATGACCGATTCAATTTTTCTTTCGCAGGAAAGTATAAAAGATCTTTTCATTCATAAGCAACCTTCAAAATTAAGTCATATTGATATTTCCCATGGAGGTTTAGAAAGACTTCAGGATTTTAATCATTCTCAAGGCCTCGCATTATCTAATGAAGAGATAGATTACCTTTATAAATATTTTAACTCAGAGAATAGAAACCCTACCGATGCTGAGCTTATGATGTTTGCACAGGCTAATTCTGAACATTGTAGACATAAAATATTTAATGCTGATTGGGAGATTGAGGGCCAACCTCAAGAGAGATCGTTATTTAAGATGATTAAGAACACTCATGAGCTATCACCTCAAAATACCGTCGTAGCCTATTCTGATAATTCATCCATCATAGAGGGTTCAGAGATTAAGCGTTTTTATCCAAATAAAAAAGATTTATTTGGTGAAAATATAGAGCTAACTCACTACCTAATGAAAGTTGAAACCCATAATCATCCAACTGCAATATCTCCTTTTGCTGGAGCTGCAACTGGGGCTGGAGGTGAAATAAGAGATGAAGGAGCAACTGGCAGAGGTTCAAAACCAAAAGCAGGTTTATGTGGATTTTCTGTTTCCAATTTAAATATTCCTGACTTTATTCAACCTTGGGAAAGAAATCCTATCGGTTCTCCCGATAGAATAGCTTCACCAATAAAAATAATGATTGAGGGGCCAATTGGTGCGGCTTCTTATAATAACGAATTTGGAAGGCCAAATATACTCGGCTACTTTCGTACACTTGAGACTCACCACAATGGGGAAAATATTGGTTACCACAAACCAATAATGCTCGCAGGTGGAGTCGGAAGTATTAGCAATAAACATACTCACAAAAAATCGCTCTCAGAGGGTGACCTTCTTATTCAGCTGGGAGGGCCAGCAATGCTAATTGGGCTTGGTGGTGGTGCTGCATCAAGTATGAACACAGGATCAAATCAAGAGAATCTAGATTTTGCATCTGTACAAAGAGGTAATCCAGAGTTACAGAGGAGAGCTCAAGAGGTTATTGATGCTTGCTGGCAATTGGGTGACAAGAATCCCATATTAAGTATTCATGATGTAGGTGCAGGGGGCCTTTCAAATGCTTTTCCAGAGTTAATCCATGATGGGGGTGCTGGTGCAATGATGGATATTCGTAAAATAGATAATGAAGAGCTATCTATGTCACCCAAAGAAATTTGGTCAAACGAGGCACAAGAGCGTTATGTGCTAGCTGTTAATAAAGAAAGTCTTAAGCAGTTTTCCTCTATCTGTAAAAAAGAGAGGTGCCCTTTTGCCGTGATTGGAGAAGCAAAGGATCAACAGAAACTTATAATATCTGACTCTTTATTGAATGATGATGTCGTTAATATGAACCTTGATGTGTTGCTTGGGAATCCACCAAAGCTTAAAAAAATTGTTAAAAAACCTGCAAATACTGCCCAAGAGTCTTTTTCGTTCAAATTAACTAATCTTCTATGTTCTATTTCTAGAGTTCTTCATTTCCCAAGCGTTGCGAGCAAAAATTTTCTTATTACTATTGCTGATCGCTCCGTAACAGGCTTAGTTGCAAGGGATCAGATGGTAGGCCCTTGGCAAGTTCCAGTATCCGATGTTGGGGTTACAAAAAGTACATTTAATTCGATCACGGGTGAAGCAATGGCAATTGGAGAAAAAGCTCCTATCGCAATTACGAATGCAGCGGCATCCGCAAGAATGTCTGTGGCAGAAGCAATTACAAATATAGCAGCCAGTGCAATTAAAAATATAAGCTTAATTAAGCTATCAGCCAATTGGATGGCTGCCTCAGGTGAAAACGATCGAGATTATGAGCTATTTGAAGCTGTCAAAACAGTGGGTATGGAGCTCTGTCCAAAATTAGGAATAAGCATTCCGGTTGGTAAGGACTCTATGTCCATGAAAACCTCATGGAATGACAATGATTCAAAAACAGTTACATCACCACTATCATTGATAGTTTCGGCTTTTAGTGAAACTTATGATGTTAACAAAACGCTTACTCCACAACTCAACCCTGAAAAAACAAACTCATTGATCTTAATCGATCTTGGAAATAACAAAAATAGGATGGGTGGATCTTGCTTTAACAGTGTTAATAATATTAATGGCGGAGTTACACCTGACTTAGATGATCCGAGTTTAATCAAAAATTTCTTTGATGGTATCCAAAATTTAAACAAGAAAAATAAAATTCTTGCTTACCATGACCGTTCCGATGGAGGTCTTATTACAACAGTCCTCGAGATGGCTTTTGCTGGTCACTGTGGTATCGACTTAAATTTAAATGTAGAAGATGAAATGGTTAATTTTTTATTTAATGAAGAATTAGGTGCGGTTATACAGGTCTTAGAAAATGATGAATTTGAAATTTTAAAATATTTAAATGATGAATTAGGCCTTGCAGCCCAAGTGATCGGAGCCCCTAATAATAAACAATGTATAAAAATTTATAATGAGTCAAATTTGATTTTAGAAAGCTCAAGAGGCAAGTTACAACAGGATTGGGCAGAAACAAGCTATAAAATCCAATCAATTCGCGATAATCCTAAAACTGCTAAGGAAGAGTTTGACTTAATACTTGATGACTCCTTTGAAGGCATAAAGCCAAAAATTAATTTTGATATTCCAAAATCAGTAAACATAAAAAAAACAAAACCGAAGATAGCTATCTTGAGAGAGCAAGGTATTAATGGACAAAGTGAAATGGCTGCTGCTTTTAATTATGCTGGCTTTGATTCTTTTGATGTTCATATGTCCGAGTTAAGCGATGGAAGAAAAAATTTAAATGACTTTCAGGGGTTAGCAGCATGTGGAGGTTTTTCATATGGGGATGTTTTGGGTGCTGGAAGGGGTTGGGCAAACTCCATACTTTTTAATGAAAAAGTTCGTGATTCATTTCAAAAGTTTTTTGAAAGAGACAATACAATTGCGCTAGGCGTATGTAATGGTTGTCAAATGATGAGTCACATTAAAGAAATTATTCCAGGCACTGACTTATGGCCAACATTCATAAAAAATGAATCTGAGCAATTTGAAGCAAGATTTTTGTCAGTTGAGGTTAGGAAAAATAACTCGCTATTCTTTGATGGAATGGCAGATAGCATTATTCCGGTAGTTGTATCGCATGGAGAAGGAAGGGCTAGTTTTTCTTATGAAAACAATTTAATTAAGATGTATAAAAATGAACAGATTACCTTAAAATTTGATGACAAAAATGGAACTTTATCATATCCAAATAATCCAAACGGTAGTCTAAGTTCTGTGACTGGAGTAAGTAGTTATAATGGCAGAGTTACTATAATGATGCCTCATCCTGAAAGGAATTTTAGAAGCGATCAAAATTCATGGCATCCGAAAAATTGGGAAGAATTTGGTCCTTGGTATAGAATGTTCGCCAACGTTAATAAATATTTTAATTAAAAATAGACAGGAATAATTATGAAATCAATAAAATCTTTAGTTACTTTACTTTCATTACTTTTTTCTTCACTAACATTTGCTCTAAATGATGATCAAGAAATGGAATTTACTGGAGCAGTTAATGTTGGAGATATTAAAACAGTCAAAATGTATGTTGAAACAATGAATGTGAATCTTGAAGATTCCTATTTTGCTTGGACTCCACTTTTAATGGCAGCAGCAAAAAACCAACAAGAAGTATTAGAGTACTTGGTCAAGAAAGGTGCTGATATTAATTACGTTCATCCAGTAACACGTTGGAATGCGCTAATACACGCTGCATTCAACAACAATAAAAAAATGGTGTTGTTTTTGTCTGAAAATGGAATCGAAATGCAAAAGAAACTCAAAGGTGATGTTTCACTTATTTTTGCTATGAGAGATCAAGGCAATGATGAGATGGCTGAATACTTACTATCTCTCGGTGTTAAAGATGATGGCTGCAACCCAATTGAAGATGTATGCTTCTAGATTAAATGTACGACATAAAACAGCGTAGTCAACTACGCTATTTTTTTGTCTACAAGCCAGTAAGGTTCTGATATCATGTAACTTTCTTAAATCTCTGTCTCATGAACCTACACGAATATCAATCGAAAACGTTACTAAAATCGTATCAAATCGATATACCTAAGGGTCATCTCGTAAACTCAAAAATACCAAACAGCATAAGATTGCTTTTAGAAAAAAATGAAGCATTTGTTTTTAAATCACAGATACATGCTGGAGGAAGAGGAAAATCAGGTGGGGTTAAATTAATTAGTAACTTAAAAGATGCTGAGAGTTTTATGTCTAACCAACTAGGCTCAAGACTTGTGACTTACCAAAACTTACCTCACGGTCAACCCGTTAACGAAATACTGATAGAAGAAAAAATTTCAATTCAAAAAGAGCTTTATTTTTCAATTCTTATTGATAGACAAACCGAGTCAATTATTATTCTTTGTTCAACTGAAGGAGGAACAGAAATTGAAGAAATAGCTAAATCAAATGATAAATTAATTTTTAAAGAATTTATTGATTTTGGAAACTTTCCAACAGAAAAACAAATTGATCGCTTATCAAGAAAACTAAAGATTCCTACTCAAGCTCATCATGACTTTAATAAATTTGTAGTGAATCTTTTCAAACTTTTTTTAGATACAGACTTATCTCTTGTCGAAATTAACCCATTAATCGTAACCAAAGATAAGAAAGTTTTAGCTCTTGATTGTAAAATCTCACTTGATGATAATGCTCTTTATAAGCATGAGAATCTCAAGCAGAGCTTTGATTGGTCACAAGTAGACGAAAAAGAAGCAGAAGCTCATAGAGCTGGATTAAATTATATCGCCTTAGAGGGAACCATTGGTTGCATGGTCAACGGAGCAGGACTTGCGATGGCTACGATGGATTTAATAAAACATTCAGGTGGGCTACCTGCAAATTTTCTTGATGTTGGTGGTGGAGCGTCTGCTGAAACTGTCAGTAAGGCTTTTAAGATACTTTTATCTGATAAAAATGTCCGCGTAGTTTTAGTAAATATATTTGGTGGCATTATGAGATGTGATGTTATCGCCGAAGGTATTGTTTCTGCAGTAAAAGATGTTGGGATCCAAATTCCTATCGTTGTCAGGCTTGAAGGAACTAATGTTGAATTAGGGAAAAAAATCTTAGACGAGAGTAAACTAAATATAACCTCTGCAGACAGCTTAGGTGATGCCGCAAAACAAGCGGTAATTTTTTCAAAGGCTTAATTTGTCAATCTTAGTTAATAAAAATACAAAAGTTATCTGCCAAGGCTTTACAGGTCGGCAGGGAACATTTCATAGTGAACAAGCTATCCAATATGGCACAAATTTGGTCGGAGGCGTAACCCCGGGGAAGGGTGGCCAAATTCATTTAGGCCTTCCTGTTTACAACGAAGTAAAAGAGGCGATAAAAGATACAAATGCTGATGCAACAGTAATATATGTACCTCCCAAATTTGCTGCTAGCTCTATTCTAGAAGCTAGTAATGCCGGAATAAAGATAATTGTTTGTATTACTGAGGGTATTCCTATATTGGAAATGTTGGAAGTAAAAAAAACAATTACCAGAAATAAAACTATATTAATCGGCCCTAATTGCCCAGGAATTATTACTCCGGACGAATGTAAAATCGGAATTATGCCTGCCAATATTCATAAACGAGGAAAGATTGGGATTGTCTCTAAGTCAGGAACACTTACCTATGAAGCTGTTCATCAAACAACTTCCATTGGTTATGGGCAATCAACTTGTGTTGGTATTGGTGGGGATCCAATCAAAGGTATTAACTTTATTGAATGTCTATCAATGTTTGAAAAAGATAGTGAGACAGAAGGTATTATCCTAGTTGGAGAAATTGGTGGTAATGATGAAGAATTAGCTGCAGAACACATAAAAAATAATATTAAAAAACCTGTTGTAGCTCACATAGCAGGGATCACTGCACCCACTGGAAAAAGAATGGGGCATGCCGGTGCAATTATTTCGGGAAATTCTGGTACAGCAACAAGCAAAATAAATGCTTTAGAGAAAGCGGGAGTCTTCATTGCGCATTCACCAGCTGAAATGGGAGAAATAATGAAAGGTGCTATGGATAAATATTAATGAAAAGTTTTATCAACATCATATTGTTTATTTGTTTTTTATTTTCTTATTCAATAAAATCAGAGGATATTCCATACCTTTTAACAGCTTCATCAAAAGGAGATATAGAGTCTGTTGAAGCAATTATTGATAGTGGTGGTAACCCCAATACCGAAGATGGGAACAAAGTTACAGCTCTTATGTATGCATCAAGAAAAAATCAAGTAGAAGTTGCAAGATATCTAATATCAAAAGGTGCTGAAGTAAATAAACAAGAAATAGATGGTTGGACTGCATTGATGTATGCATCTAAAAACAACTATAGTGATATGGTTGAGCTTCTTATCAACAATAATGCCGATTTAAAAGTAACCGATTCAGATGGTTGGACTGCCTATGGGCTAGCAGCAACCTCAGGAAACCATCAAACACTTGACTTACTTATTAAGAAAGGAGTAAACCCAAATACAAGAAATTCTTCCTCAACAACAGTCCTTATGCTTGCATGTAAAAGTGGAAATGTACCCACCATAAAAATATTAATAAAGAATGGAGCGCTTCTTAATCTAAAGGATAAGTTTGGTAAATCAGCATTGGTATATTGTGTGAATAAAGATCAGGTTGAAGCCACAGAATTTTTATTAGTTCACCAACCGGAGGTTGACTCTCTTGATAAATTTGAGTGGACTCCATTAATGTGGGCAGTAAAAAAAGATTATTTTGAAATTATTAGACTACTAGTTGAGTATAAAGCTGATATTAACCATAAAGATGAAGAAGGTACGCCTATTATTCAATATGCGGTTGAGAACGAATCAGTTGATGTAGTTAAATTTTTGATTGATAAGGGCGTAGATTTAAATGTAACTGATCAATATGGACTTTCTCCACTTGTATATGCATTAAAAACAAAAAACAAAGCGATGGTTGATTTAATTAGAACGGCAGGTGGTGAGTATTAAATCATGAAGATAAGTCTCGCTGAAATAAATTCAAAGGTTGGCGCTTTAAAATACAACGCTAATCTAATAAAAAAACATGCTGATATAGCAATTAAAAATGGAGCTGAAATTTTAATTACTCCTGAGCTAAGCCTTTGTGGTTATCCCCCTGAAGACCTTCTTCTTGAAACAGAGTTTATTGATAGATGTCAATATTATTTAATTGAGATAGCTGAAAAATTTCCAAAACTCAAAATTATTGTTGGGCATCCTAGACGAAAAAATAAATTACTCTTCAATTCAATTTCATTATTATATGGCGGGAAAATTAATAAAGTTTATGACAAACAAAAACTTCCAAACTATGGTGTATTTGATGAGAGGAGATACTTCTCATCCAGCAAAAAACCCGGAGTTTTTAAGCATAAAGGGAAGGTTTTTGGGTTACTTATTTGTGAGGATATTTGGGAGAAAGGTCCTCTTGAAGAATTAAGTAAATTAAATGTTGAATATGTGGTTTGTGTTAATGCATCCCCATATGAATTTAATAAAACTAAAAATAAGTTTACTATTATTCAAAATAGACTTAATAATCTTAATGATTTCACCTTGATTTATCTAAACTGTGTTGGAGGTCAGGATGAGTTACTATTTGATGGAAATTCGTTCATAACAAAGCCAAAAAAATACAACCCAAATAATCTGCGCTTTTTTTCAGGTCAGTTTATCAGTCAAAATATTATTGCAGATTTTTCTAATAATAATCATATGCTGATTACTAGAAAATTTGAAAAGTTTCCATTCCATAGAAAAATTTTAGAAGATTCTATTTTACAAATTAATCCAATGAATGAGGAAAAATTTCTTGTATATAATTTATTAAATGGCTTAATACTCGCAATGAAAGATTACATAGAGAAGAACTCTATAAATAAATTATTTCTTGGGCTATCTGGTGGGATAGATTCTGCTGTAGTTCTTTTTATAGCCTCTAAAGTTATAAGTAGAGAAAAAATAACTGCAATCATGATGCCAAGTGAATTTACATCCGACTATAGCTTAAAGGATGCAAAGCAACTTGCTTCTAATCTTAGAGTTAATTATAAGAGCATATCAATTCAAAAACATATTAAGAATTTTGAAGTAACATTCAAAAAAGACTTTGAAGGATTAAAAAGGGACATTACGGAACAAAATATTCAAGCAAGAATAAGGGGGATGATATTGATGGCTTATGCAAATAAGTTTAATGGTATGGTTCTTGCAACAGGAAACAAGAGTGAGATGGCTGTTGGATACTCAACAATTTATGGAGATATGGTTGGTGGCTTTTCCGTCTTAAAGGATGTACCTAAAACAATGGTTTATAAGATTGCAAATGAAATAAATTATAAAGAGAATATAATTCCACAAAGGATTATAGATAGAGCACCCTCTGCAGAGCTTACAGAGAATCAATTGGATGAGGATTCACTTCCCGCATACGAAATATTAGATAAAATAATTGATCTTCACATTGAAAAGAACTTCAGTGAAAAAGATTTGATTAAATTCGGTTTCTCTACAAAACTAGTAAAAAAAGTTGTAAAATTAATTAAAATTAATGAATTTAAGAGAAGACAGTCTGCGCCGGGTCCAAAAATAACTTCAAAAGCTTTTAGTAAAGATAGGCGCTACCCAATAACAAATAGATTCCAGTTGTAATTTACCAGGGGAAATAAATGAAAAAAATTGAAGCAATTATTAAACCATTTAAATTAGATGAAGTGCGAGAGGCTCTTTCTGAAATTGGGATCATGGGATTAACTGCTACCGAAGTTAAGGGTTTTGGAAGACAAAAGGGACATACTGAATTATATAGAGGGGCTGAGTATGTTGTAGATTTCCTTCCCAAGGTAAAACTTGATCTTGTTGTAAGTGATTCACTTCTTGATAAAGCTGTCGAGACAATTATAAAAGTGTCACATACAGGTAAGATTGGAGATGGTAAAATTTTTGTTAGCGATGTTAATGAAGTCATCAGAATTCGAACAGGGGAAAAAGGAAATGACGCAGTTTAAAAAAAAATTATTTTTTAACCATCATTTCTCTGACTAAATTAAGATCTTCAAGAGTATCAACCCCTTTTATCGGATTCCCATCATAAAGCACTACCTTTAATTTTAAATTGTTTGACAAGGCACGTAATTGCTCGAGCCTCTCAATTCTTTCAAGATCTGAAATAGCAAAACTACAAAATTGCTTAAGTGTATTTAGTCTATATGCATATATGCCCAAATGATGGTAAGCATAATTATTATGCGATAAATCTGTAGATGGTGAATACGGAATGGAGCTCCTACTAAAATATAGTGCATGTTCATCCCTATCTAAGACAACCTTAACATTGTTTGGATTTATAAATTCTTTATATGATTTAAATTCACTGCATGCTGTTACATAACCCGACTCGCTTTCAGTAACATTTTTAGCAACAAGATCAATTAGGGCTGGATCGATTAATGGTTCGTCTGCCTGAACATTGACAATAATTTCTTGATCAGACCACATGCTAATACCTGAGGCCTCTAAACACCTGTCAGTTCCGGAGAGATGATTTTTATTAGTCATTATTGATTTAAAATTATAATAACTTGCGACATCCGCAATTTTTTTATCGTCCGTAGCAATTACAATATTTTTGGCGCCAGACAAACTTGCTCTTTGTGCAACATGGATTACCATAGGTATTCCATGAATATCGATCAATACCTTCTCTTTCAAACGCGAACTTTCAAGTCTTGCAGGTATGACGATATTAAAGCTCATAATAAAAAGAAACTCATTTTAGCTTTCTTGCTTCATCTTCTAAAAGAATTGGGATGTCATCCTTAATTGGGTAAGCTAATTTAGCAGATTTAGAAATAAGTTCATTTTTATCTTTATCATAAACTAGTGGCCCTTTAGTAACAGGGCAAACCAAGATTTTGAGTAATTCTTTATCCATAATCTACATTACCTTCTTTAATATGTTTCGAAATAATCTATCATCGACTTTGATTTCTAATGGCAAGACCCAAAAATTCTTAGTTGCAAATTTTTTACATTTAATAGCATCTTTTTCTGTCATGACTATATTGTAATCTGCATATTTAATAAAATCATTCTTATCAAACAAATAATGATCATTAAAAATAACTTTTTTAAATTTTAAATCATAGCCTTCCAAAGTTGAGAAGAAGCTCTCAGGATTTCCAATTGCTGTGATCGCCACTATTTTTTTATCCTTAATATCTTTTAATATAGCCTTTTTGTTTGTTAATAAATTTTTAAAATGCTTGGTGATATATTTCATTTGATAAAAATTAGAATTATTATTTACGCCTTTATAAACAACTGCATCTACTTGCTTGAGCCTTGATATACCCTCTCTCAAAGGTCCAGCTGGAAATATAAGCCCGTTCCCAAACTGTCTTTGTGAGTCAACTACAATTATTTCATAGTCTCTTTCTAGCCTATGATGTTGTAATCCATCGTCAGAAATAATTATGGATGTTTCAGGATATTTTTTAAGTAAAATTCTTGCAACATTTGCCCTATCTTTTCCAATAAAAATTGGTATTTTACTTTTAGATTTAATCAATAACGCCTCATCACCCACAGCCCTAACATTACTAAACTCAAAAACTTCTTTAATATTATTGGCGCTACCTCCATAACCCCTCGATATGAGTGCAGGCTTTAAACCTTCCTTTAAAAAATTTTCAATTATGTTTAAAGCTAATGGTGTCTTGCCTGTTCCACCAAGTGTAATATTTCCAATTATAAGAACGGGTACTTTTATTTTAATTGTCGTTAGAAATCCTTTTTTGTATAAATATTTTTTTAAACTACTAAAAAAGTAAAAAAAAATGCTGATTGGGATAAGGAGATAGATCCAACTTGATTTTTTGTAATATTGATTATTAAAAATCTGGTCAACTGATATCAACTTAATCAAATCCTTTCTTGTAAATCTTTAAATAGAATTTATTATTTTTTATCAGTGAATTATGTTTACCTACCCCAACTACTTTTCCTTGGTCCATGACAATAATTTTATCTGCATTTTTTATTGTGCTAAGACGATGTGCGATAACAATAGATGTTTTTTTAGTCATTAAATTATCTAGTGCTGCCTGGACTAAACGCTCTGATTCTGAATCGAGTGCAGAGGTAGCCTCATCTAACAATAAAATTGGCGCATTTTTTAAAATAGCTCGAGCAATTGCTATTCTTTGCTTCTGTCCTCCTGACAACCTAACTCCCCTATCTCCTATAATATGATTAAATCCATTAGGAAGTTCATTAATGAATTCAAACGCATTCGCAGCTTTTGCAGCTTTTTTAACCTTTTCTAATGAAACAGATTTTGAATTACCGTATGCAATATTATTAAAAATTGTGTCATTAAATAATATGGTGTCCTGGCTAACCAGGGCTAGGTTTTTTCTTAATGAATTATTTGAAATTTCATTTATATCAAAATTATCTAACAGAATGGATCCAGAACTTACATCATAGAATTTTGGGATTAGGTTAAGGAGAGTCGTTTTGCCACCTCCAGACTTGCCTACTAAAGCAACCTTTTCTCCAGCTTTAATACTGAAATTAATGTCAGATAAAACAGCTTTATTATTTTTCGGATATGAAAAACAAACATTAATAAACTCAATCATACCTTTAGCTTTTTTTAAGTTGTGTTTTCCTAAATCTTTTTCTTTTTTTTCATCCATGACCGAAAAAATACTTACTGCCGCTGCGTAGCCGATTTGAATTTGCTCGTTCAATGCTGATAGCCTTTTAATAGGTGTAGTAATTAAAACAACAGCTCCAATGAAGGCGATAAATTCACCAGGAGATAGATTTGAAAGAGAGTAATGAAGGACCCCAGCAAATAAAAGTCCCACTATAATCTCTATAATAAGACTATTGGTTGCGCTTAGTCGAGCTAATTTTGTGCCCATTTGTCGGTTACGGCTAATTGACTTGCTAAATCTATCCCTCTCATATTTAGCGGCGCCAAAAATTTTTACAATCCTCTGACCAGATATAGCTTCTTCAGCTATTTTGGTTATATCTCCCATTAGCCGCTGAAATTCACCTGCGGCATCCCTAAGTTTCGGTATAATTTTTTTTATGAAATAGGCTGTAATTGGTAAAATAATTAGCACAAAGAAAGCCAGTAAAGCATTTAGATAAAACATATAGCTAACAACAGCAATAATAGTAAAGCTATCCCTTAAAGCAATAAGGGTCACTTTTGTTATTATGGTTTGGAGTTGCTCTGTTTCATAAGTAATCTTAGAAATCAGAATGCCTGTTGTGTTGCTATCAAAATAAAATATAGGCAGCTTCATTAAATTATCAAAAATGTCATAACGTAATTTTTCTACTATTTTTCTTGAAACCCATCTCAAAGAATAAGAGGAAAAAAACCTTGCACACGCTCTTATCAGAACAATAAAAATAAGTATGAGGGGGATAAGGCTGGTTAGATTGTTAGGATTACTTACAAAACCTTCGTCTGTTATTTTTTTTAGTAAAGCTAAAAAACTTGTATCTGCCAAAGCCGTAATGACAATAGCAACAATACTGAAAATTAAAATGAGTTTATACGTAAGCGCATATTTAAATAAACGCATATAAACTTCTTTATAATTTTTTAATGTTCCTTTAGCCGCCATCTCATTCGACATTAGGTTGTTATTTTACTTTGGTTGAAAAGGTAATTTTAGTTAAACCGGCAATTCTTGCTGCCTCCATAACATTAATAACAGATTGATGTGGGGAGTCTGAATCAGCACTGATTATAATCACGGGGTCTTTTATTGAAATAGCTGCATTTCTTAAATTAGTTACTATGTTATCAATTGCCGAAGTTCTTAAGGGTGATTCGTTTATTGCATAATCACCATTTGCGGATATTGAAATATTTATTTTTTCAACTTTTTTATCTACTTGATTCGCTTCAGCGGTGGGTAAATTGATCTTTAATTCACTAAATTTTGAAAAAGTTGTACTTACGACCAAGAAAATAATAATAACTAATAGGACATCAATTAAAGGTATAAAATTAATCTCTAAATCATCTTGCTTTGATTTTTTTCTAAAATTCATATTTTTAAAAGCTATCCTTTTAAAATCTCAACAATTTGAATAGCATAATGCTCCATCTCATTTAAGTAATTATCAATTTTTGATCTAAAAAAACGATAAGCTATCATTGCAGGGACAGCAACAACAATACCCCCCGCAGTGTTATATAGCGCAATAGATATACCCCGAGCAAATACTGCTACGTCATGCCCACTGCTTGTAAATGAGCTAAATAACTCAACCATACCAATAATTGTACCGAAAAGCCCAAGAAGAGGCGCCACAGTTGCAATTGTGACGAGAACACCAAGATATCTCTCTAGGTTGTGAACTATAATTCCAGCCCTTTCATCTAGAGCGGACTTAATTCCTTCAACACTGTCTTTCCTCTTAGAAATAGCAACAGCTAGTAGATCACCCAAGGGTGATGAATTCTTTAAAATATTTATTTTATTGTTATCAAGATTATTTTGCTTAATCATAGTCTTAATTTCAACTATTAATCCATCAGGAATAATCTGACTCTTTCTTAACGACCAAAACCTTTCTAAGATTATTGCAACACCAATAATGGAAGTTAAGATTAGTGGCCAAATAGGCCAGCCAGCTGCTTGAATTATTTCCCACACAATATAAAACTCCTTTAAATTATTTTTACAATATTATACTAGTTTGATTTAAGTTTTCCCGAAGCTAGGAGATAATTTTTTTTCATCTTTTTAGCTAATGATAGATCGTGTGTAACAAGAACTATTGCTGTCTTAAATTCATCTGCTAATTCTAAAAATGAATCAAAAATTAAATTTGCATTTTTATGATCCAGATTACCTGTTGGCTCATCTGCTAGAATTAAATCAGGGGCAGTGACCATTGCCCTGGCAATAGCAACCCTTTGTCTCTCACCCCCCGAAAGTTGATGTGGAAAATGATTTAATCTTTTACCTAAACCCAATTTTTTTAATACTTTTTTTGCTTGATTGAAATCTTTTAAATAATCACCCCTTCTCAATGTGAGTGGCATCATTACATTTTCTATGGATGAAAAATCATTTAATAAATGGTGTGATTGATAGACAAAGCCTATATGTTGATTCCTTAGTGTTGCCATTTTGTTATCAGAAAGACTTCCCATATCTAGATTATTAAAAAGAACTTTTCCTTCTGAGGGTGAGTCTAGCCCGGCAATAATATGCAAAAGAGTACTTTTTCCAGAGCCAGAGCTGCCAAGAATAGCAACTTTCTCTGATGAATTTATATTAAAACTTAAATTTTTAAGGACTGGGACATCGAGTCCTTCAAAATTTTTTGTTACATTTTTTAAGATAATTTGAAAGTAATTATTCATATTTTAAAGCTGTTGCTGGGTCGGTTTTTGAAGCTTTATAGCTTGGATAAATTGAGGCAACCAAGGATAAAGTTAATCCCATTAGACCTATTCTATAAATATCGGTAATAATAACTTTAGAGGGGACAGTAGAAATAAGATAAATATCTTTAGCTAAAAATTCTGTATTAAATAAGCCTTCGATGAATGGTACGATTGTTGATATATTTAACGATATCGCAACTCCAAAAATAATTCCTAACAATGTACCTAAGGCTCCTATGATGAATCCCTGTGCAATAAAAATATACATAATACTTTTTTGGTTTACGCCAATAGTCCTTAAAATCGCTATATCTGATCGTTTTTCAGTTACCCCCATAACCAATGTAGAAACAATGTTGAAAGCTGCGACCGCTATAATCAAAGTTAAAATAATAAACATAACCTTTTTTTCTAATTTAATAGCAGTGAAAAGGTTGGCATGCTGAGCTCTCCAATCTGATACATAAATAAAAGGATCATAGCTAAAAATATTTTTTAAATAGCCAGAGATTTTTTCTGTATCGTCAATCTCATTAAGCTCTACCCTTAAACCTGAGACGTTATTGTTTGTTTTAAAAAATGTTTGTGCATCCTTTAAGTTTATCAAGACCAGACCTGCATCATACTCATACATTCCGGAATCAAAAATTCCCGAAATATTAAAGCGTTTCAATCTAGGCATTATCCCTGCAGCAGAAAAGTTTGATTTAGATGAAATCATCGCAATTTTATCGCCTACAGAGACACCTAAATATCTTGCAAGATCAACCCCAATTAAAATATTATATTGCCCCGCATTGAGACGATATGCTCCGGAACTTATTTTTGTATTTATATCATTCACATCTTTTTCAATCTCAGGAAATATACCCCTGACCATGACCCCCCTGTTTCTTTTACCAACTGAAATCATTGCTTGGTCTGCTACGTATGGAGAGACTCCTTTAATATCCATATTGTTAGCAATTGTTTCTTTTGTCTGTTGCCAATTATTAAGATCTTTCCCTGGCTTTGTTATTTCTATGTGAGAGGTCACACTTAAAATTCTTGATTTTAGTTCATCCTGAAATCCATTCATTACTGACAAGACAATTATCAGTGCCATCACACCCAATGTAATGCCAATGATGCTTGTCAAAGAGATAAATGAAATAAATTGATTAGTATTTTTTAGATTTGTATACCTGAGTGCGATCCAAAATTCATAAAATTTTTTATTTTTAACTGATTTGGTCATTGAATATCTATTTAGTTAAACTTCGATATGAGCATTCTGCTAGAATTATGGCATGTTTACTGGAATAATTGAATCAATTGGCATAATCAAATCCATAGATAAAGAGGGGGAAGATTTAAAAGTCAACGTCACCCTTTCTGATAAAAAGTTAAAGGATATTAATATCGGAGACAGCATATCTGTTAATGGCATCTGTTTAACAGTCACAGATATTAATGAGGATCTATTAAGTTTTGATATCTCTAAAGAAACATTGTCCAGAACCTCGCCCTTCAAAATATCTCAGAAACTGAATCTTGAAACATCCCTTAGATTTAATGGAAAGGTTTCAGGTCACTTTGTCACAGGTCATGTGGATGAAGTAGGTTTTATACGTAGTATTGAAAAAAAAGATATGTGTGAAGTTTGGGGCGTAGAAGTCTCAAAAAAATTAATGGAATTCATCCCTGATAAAGGCTCAGTGGCATTAAACGGTACAAGCCTGACTGTAAATAACGTTGTTGAGAATATTTTTTATATCAATCTAATCCCGCATACATTGCTATCAACAAACTTATCATCACTAAAAATAGGCGGCATGGTAAATATTGAGATTGATATGATTGCAAGGTACCTTCAAAATTTCTATACAAAATAAACAAATTTTTTTATGAATAATATCGAAGACATAATAACTGATTTAAAAAAAGGAAAAATGGTCATCCTTGTGGATGATGAAGATCGTGAAAACGAAGGTGATCTTTTAATAGCCGCCGATCACATTACACCAGAATTCATCAATTTTATGGCCAAATATGGCAGAGGGCTTATTTGCTTAACATTGACGGAGGATAAAGCCCATAAACTAAAACTCCCACTGATGGTTGAAGATAACCAAGGTAAACTTGGAACAAACTTTACGGTCTCAATTGATGCTTCTTCGGGTATAACCACAGGTATATCTGCAGGAGATAGGGCTACAACAATCATATCTGCCATTCAACCTCAATCGGATCATACATTCATTAATAGACCCGGTCATATATTTCCGCTCATCGCGCATTCGGGTGGTGTCTTATACAGAGCAGGCCATACAGAGGCCGGATGCGATCTTGCTGTACTTGCAGGAGCGAGTCCAGCATCTGTTATTTGTGAAATATTAAATGATGATGGAAGTATGGCTAGACTTCCAGATTTATTAAAATTCTCAAAAAAACATGAAATAAAAATTGGAACAATTGCTGATTTAATTGAATACCGAAGTAAAAAAGAAAAGTTGATAAAAAAAATAAGTGAGGAAAGAGTTAATACTGAGTTTGGAATGATGAAACTTATTGTTTATTCGGACCTACTTTCAAAAAATACGCATTTAGCTTTTGTGAAAGGTAATATAGAAGAAGATGATGAAGTTGTTGTAAGGGTTCATGAGCCTTTATCAATATTGGATTTCGTCAGCAAAGAAACTCCCCATTCTTGGCCGCCACTAAAAGCGCTGAAAAAAATTAGTAATGAAAAAAATGGTGTAGTTATTTTACTAAACTATAACGAATCTCAAAACAATATTACAAGTAAATTGAATCATGAAAATATTAACTTAAAAAAATCAACTGATCTTCGAAGTTATGGAATAGGTTCACAGATTTTAGTTGACATAGGCGTTTCAAAAATGAAACTTTTAGCCGCCCCAAGAAAAATGCCTAGTATGGCCGGGTATGGTCTTCAAGTCACTGAATTTATTGAAAATGATACCTAAACTAAATTTAGTTTATGATAAAATATAATTATTGAAAAAAGATAAATACATTTTAATTTTTAAAAAAACAAAGGGGAAAATTATTCCCCTTTTTTTTACCTCATTTTATTTATGTCAGATGAGATATGACCGAAACTAAGAACCAAAAAGTGCTTACTGGAAATATCTTATCTTTTGATTTTGGAGAAAGAAGGGTCGGGGTAGCAATCGGAAATAATATTACAAATAATATTCACCCTCTTGAAACAATAGAAGCATCGAAAAAAATTGATAGGTACAGCAAAATTGAATCATTACTGGAAATATGGAAACCAACCCTGTTGATAGTTGGTTACCCTCTTAATGATGATGGCAGTCAATCCAGAATGAGCTCATTAGCAAATAAATTCGGTGAAAAACTTAAAAATAAATTTAATATCCCCGTTCATTTTGTTGACGAAAGATTTAGCTCATCCGAAGCAGAGCTCAGATTAAAGGCATTAGAAAAAAATTTAAAGAAAAGGAAACATATCATTGATCAAGTCGCTGCCATGATAATTTTAGACTCTTATTTTGAATCTCATAAAAATAGTGACGCCCTCTCATTATGAAGAAAATAACAGGAAATAAGCCCACAGACCTTCAACACTTGTTATCAATTGATGAGATGGATATTTCACTTATTAACGACATTTTTAAAAGTGCAGATAAGTTTCTTAAAAAGAATCAAAGTATTGATAAGTATAAAATTTTGCAGGGAAAAACTGTGTGTAATCTTTTTTTTGAAAATAGTACAAGAACACAAACTACTTTTGAGATTGCTGCAAAAAGGTTATCTGCAGACGTTATCAATCTCGATATAGCTACATCGTCACAATCAAAAGGCGAGTCAATTCTTGATTTAATAAACAATTTAATAGCTATGGGTGTAAATATTTTTGTCGTTAGACACTCAATGCCTGGAATTCCAGAACAAATAGCTCGTAATATTGAAAATAAGGCACATATTATTAATGCGGGTGATGGAAATAAAGAGCATCCAACTCAAGCACTTTTAGATGCTTATACTATTAAATCTTATAAGAAAAGATTTGGTGACCTTAAGGTTGCAATCGTAGGTGATATAGAACATTCAAGAGTAGCAAAGTCGGAAATTTATATCTTAAATAAACTTGGAGTAAAAGAAGTGAGGGTTATAGGTCCCGAGCTGTTGATGCCAAGTAATATTTCTGAACTGAATGTAAGAGCATTTAGTAATATGAACGATGGCTTAAAGGATGTAGATGCTATTTTGATGCTTAGAATTCAAAAGGAACGAATGATTAAAGATACTATTCCATCTGAAAAAGAATATTTTAAAGCCTACGGCTTAAATGAAGAGCGTTTAAAATTTGCAAAGAATGATTGCATAGTCCTTCATCCAGGACCTATTAATAGAGGAGTTGAGATTGATACAGAAGTTGCTGATGGGAGGCAGTCCGTAATTTTAGAACAAGTAAAAAATGGAATAGGCATCAGAATGGCAGTTATGGAAAAAATGACTAACTAATAGCTTTATTCATAATTTTATATTTAACCCCTTTGTTATAAATATATATATAATATTTTTTATTAATATAATTAAGGACTTATTTATGCTTGAAAAATTAATTAATGCATTGCTTGGAAGGGATGAAAGTCCCAAAAAGAAACCAGTTGCTAAGAAGAAACCAGTAGCTAAAAAGAAACCAGTTGCTAAGAAGAAACCAGTAGCTAAAAAGAAACCAGTTGCTAAGAAGAAACCAGTTGCTAAAAAGAAAAAATAAAAATGCCTTAGAGTTTTTAAACAAACCAGGCTAATTGCTTGGTTTTTTTATTTCATTTATATGCTTAAAATTAAAGAAAATTTAAATTTGATTCGTGATGAAATTAAACAAAATTCTCACAAAATAGAAAAAGATATTCGATTAGTTGCAGTTAGCAAAGGTCAAAGTTATATTACGATTAAAAGTGCATATGACGCAGGGCAAAAAATCTTCGGTGAAAACTACCTACAGGAAGCACTGGAGAAAAAGAAATTACTTGAAAACCTTGAGATTGAATGGCATTTCATAGGCCCTATCCAGAGTAACAAATGTAAACTCGTATCAGAAAATTTTTCTTGGGTACAGACAGTTGATAGAATTAAAATAGTAGATAAATTAAACCAATATAGGCACTCAAAAAAACCCTTAAATATTTGCATTCAAGTAAACATCAGTGAGGAAAATACCAAGAGTGGTATAGGTCTTAATGATGTAAGAGAATTTGCAAAAATCATCAGTAACCTTAAAAACTTAAAGTTACGAGGTGTTATGGCAATTCCATCAAAAACAAATGAGAACCAAAATTTGGTATCCCAGTATAGGTTGTTAAAAAAACTGTATGAAGACTTAAAAGTTAGTTACAGCTCTGTGGATACATTATCAATAGGTATGTCCAATGACTACTTGTTAGCAATTGAGAATGGAGCTAACCTTGTAAGAATAGGAACAAAAATTTTTGGTGCAAGATAAATATGGCAAAAAATAAACTTTATTTTATTGGATATGGACACATGGCGGAGGCAATTTATCAAAGGCTTGATAGATCCTTATTCAAAAAAATATTTTTAATCGAAAAAGATGAAGATAGACGTATTTCTATAGATAAAAAAAGACATAGCAAAACCCAATTACTTAAAAGCCTTCAGGGTATTAAATTTTGTAATTCAGATATTGTTATTTTAGCTGTTAAGCCGAATCAGATAAAATCGATATGTAATGAAATTAATTCATTAATGATGGGGAAAAAAGATTTGCCCGTAGTAATTTCTATTGCAGCTGGAGTCACAACAACTTCAATTAAAGATTATATTATTCAAGAAAATCTCTCACATCTTCAAAACTTTCTAAATATATATAGAGCGATGCCAAACTTATGCGCTAGCAACGGAGATAGCATAACAGGATTATTTGGAAGTTCTGTTAGTGACATAACAAATTCAAAAAATACTGTCTCAGAAATTTTTAATTCTGTTGGTGAAATCTTATGGGTAAAAAAAGAAACTGATTTGAATATAGTAACAGCGATATCAGGAAGTGGACCTGCGTACATATTTTATATCATGGAGGTAATGATTAATTCAGCACAAGAGCTTGGTCTTTCTGAGAAAGATGCCAAAAAACTAGTCGCCATGACTCTTATTGGCTCTGGGAAAATGGGATTGAACATCCAAAATCTAAAAGAACAGATCTCCAAGGTTTCATCTAAAGGAGGAACGACTGAGGTAGCGTTAAAAGTTTTTGAAAAAGAAAACCTTAGTTTAATATTTAATCAAGCAATCAAAGCTGCTCACGCTAGGTCAAAAGAAATTAGTCAAAGTAATGAATAAACATATCGTTGTAGGTCTGTCAGGAGGTGTTGATTCTGCAGTCACTGCCTGGCTTTTAAAAGATAAGGGTTTCAAAGTTACTGGCCTTTTCATGAAAAATTGGGAGGATGATGATGACGATGAGTTTTGTACAAGCAAACAAGATCTAATTGATGCAGTTTCGGTTGCAGAGAAGATAGGTATTGATATAGAAGTCGTAAATTTTGCAAAGGAATATAAAGATAAAGTTTTTTCTTTGTTTATTTCAGGCCTAGAAAAAGGGATAACGCCAAATCCAGATATATTATGCAATTCAGAAATTAAGTTTGAAGCCTTCCTCAATCATGCAATCAAGATGGGAGCGTCAAAAATAGCTACCGGTCATTACGCAAATGTCTTTGAAAAAAATGGTCTTCACTATCTATCCAAAGGATTTGATGGAACAAAAGATCAAAGTTATTTCTTACATCGCCTTAACCAATCGCAGTTGGCAAAATCTGTCTTTCCTCTGGGTGGTCTATTAAAATCAGATGTGAGAGATTTAGCTAAAAAACATTCTTTGCATAATCATGACAGAAAGGACTCAACAGGTATTTGTTTTATTGGGGAGCGTCCATTTGCAGATTTTATCAGTCAATATATAAAGAAAACTCCAGGCTCAATCATTAATGAGGACGGTAAAGAGATTGGGAAGCATAACGGGGTTAATTTTTATACAATTGGGCAGAGACAAGGTCTCAACATTGGGGGAACAAAAACTGGAAATGGTTTGCCTTGGTTTGTTTTAGATAAAAATAATAAAGATAATACCCTTTTAGTGGGGCAAGGGCATGACCACCCTCTTCTACAAAGTGATGGTTTATCCGCAAATGATATGCATTGGATTTCAGGGAAATCTCCTAAGCTTAACTGGGTTTACTCAGCTAAAACAAGATATAGACAGATGGATGCGCCATGTGAAATTGACAGTTACTCGAAAGGTAACTGTTCAATTATGTTTGGCCAGAAACAATGGGCTATTACTCCTGGGCAATCTGTGGTGATTTATGAGAGTAATGTTTGTCTTGGCGGCGGTTATATCAAAAAGGCCATTAGCTAAATGGAGAGAGAAAATAGTTTTTCACAAGCTATGTTGGCCGATGCCATAAAAACGAACATCACCTCCGCATTAAAAGAAGATTTAGGCAAATCCGATCTTACATCAAATTTATTAAAAAAAAATATCAAGGGTCAGGTTCAGATTAAAACAAAGGAAAAAGGGATATTGTGCGGCAAAGCATGGGTCGATGAATGCTTTAAACAAATAGATAAAAATATTAAAATTACATGGTTGGTCGAGGATGGAGAAAGCATAAGAGAAAATCAATTGATTTGTGTTGTGGAGGGATTTATTGCCTCTATTTTGATGGGTGAAAGGGTTGCATTAAATTTCTTGCAGCTACTCTCTGGTACAGCAACATCTACTGCACATTTTAAAAATTTAGTGAGAAGTACTTCTGCTAAAATTTTTGATACACGCAAGACTATTCCTGGCCTAAGGATTGCCCAAAAATATGCCGTTTTAATTGGAGGGGGATATAATCAGAGAATAGGCTTATTCGATCAAATTTTGTTAAAAGAAAATCACAAAAACACTTATGACTCTATTGGAAGTATGCTTAAAAACATAGAACATATAGAACATATTCAGGTTGAGGTTGAAAATATTAGAGAACTAAAAGAAGCGCTCTCCCATGGCGTAAAAAATATACTTTTAGATAACTTTTCAGTTGAGGATTGTAAAAAGTCAGTGAAGCTAAATCATGGTGAAGCTTTGCTCGAGGCTTCCGGAAATATAAACGAAAAAAATATTTTACATTATGCAAGAACTGGCGTTGATAGAATATCTATAGGTGCAATTACTAAAAATATAAGATCCATTGACTTTTCTATGCTTTTTTCACCTCAAAAGCCTTTATAGGCTTGAGGAAGATATTGCAAAAGGTTATCATATCTTTTTATCGATATAGTATTCCATGACAGCTGAAATTATTACTGGTGCAGAAATTGCTATCCGGTGTCTCCAGAAAGAGAATGTTAAATTTGTTTTTGGTTACCCTGGGGGTGCGGTATTAAATATATACGATGCGATTTTCCAACAAAAATCTTTCAAACATGTGCTTGTTCGGCACGAGCAAGCAGCCGTTCATGCGGCAGACGCTTACTCAAGGGCAACTGGTGATGTTGGTGTAGCATTAGTTACATCAGGACCTGGAGCTACAAACGCAGTTACAGGAATAGCAACTGCTCACATGGATTCAATTCCAATGGTCATTATCAGTGGTCAAGTGCCAACTCATGCGATAGGCCAAGATGCTTTTCAAGAGTGCGATACTGTTGGTATTACAAGGCCATGCGTAAAGCATAATTTTTTAGTCAAAGACATTAATGATATTGCAAGCACAATTAAAAAGGCATTTTATTTGGCAGCAACTGGCCGACCAGGTCCTGTACTTGTAGATATACCCAAGGATATTACTGCTGAAACAGCTGAATTTATGTATCCTGAAAATGTAACTCTAAGGTCTTATAATCCTATTACCCAAGGACATAGTGGCCAAATTAATAAAGCGTTGGATTTACTAATTAACGCTAAAAAGCCAATGGTATATTCAGGCGGTGGCGTAGTGCTTGGAGATGCATCTGAAGCCTTAACAGAGTTTATTAAGCTTCTAGATTTTCCTGTAACAAATACCTTAATGGGGCTAGGTGGATTTCCCGCCTCCCATGAAAATTTTTTAGGTATGCTAGGAATGCATGGCACGTATCAGGCTAATATGGCAATGCAAGAGTGCGACGTTTTGTTAGCTGTTGGCGCGAGATTTGATGATAGGGTGATCGGGAATCCTGATCATTTTTTAGCCAAACCAAAAAAGATTATTCATATTGATATTGACCCTGCCTCTATCTCTAAAAGAGTTAAAATTGATGTCCCAATTGTAGGTGATGTCAAACTTGTTCTTGAAGATCTCATTTCTGCATTCAAAGCGCTTCAAGGAAATAGTTCTGGAAATTTACGCACTGATTGGATGAAGACGATAAATCTTTGGAAGCAAAAAGATTGTATGAGGTATGAGGATGATGGCACGCAAATTAAACCTCAGAAAGTTATACAAAAACTTCATGAAGTCACAGATGGTGAAGCCTTTATCACTTCAGATGTAGGGCAACATCAAATGTGGGCTGCACAATACTATCCATTTGATAAACCAAGAAGATGGATCAATTCAGGAGGGTTGGGCACAATGGGTGTTGGCCTTCCTTATGCGATGGGCTGTCAACTTGCTTTTCCTGACTCACAGGTTGCGTGTGTAACTGGCGAAGCATCAATCCAAATGTGTATCCAAGAACTTTCAACATGTAAGCAATTTAACCTTCCTGTAAAAATTGTTAATCTGAATAATCGTTATATGGGTATGGTTAGACAATGGCAGGAGTTCTTTTACGGAAACCGTTATGCAGAGTCTTATATGGATGCTCTGCCAGATTTTGTAAAACTTGCTGAATCTTATGGTCATGTTGGTATGAAGATTGAAAACTCATCAGATATTGAAGGTGCATTAAAAGAAGCATTCTCCCCAAAACTTAAAGAAAGGTTAGTTTTTTTAGATTTTATAACTGATCAGACAGAAAATGTTTTCCCTATGGTGCCAAACGGTAAAGGTTTGTCAGAAATGATTTTAGCTGATGATGCAGAAGATTTATAAATGAGGCACATTATTTCATTACTTATGGAAAATGAAGCAGGTGCTCTTTCAAGGGTATCAGGGCTCTTTTCAGCTAGAGGTTACAATATTGAATCTCTATCAGTTGCCCCTACTGAAGATCTCTCACTTTCAAGGATGACCATTGTAACAAGTGGTTCTGATGAAGTGATTGAACAGATCATAAAGCAATTGAATAAACTTATTGATGTGGTTAAAGTTCTTGATTTACATGATGGGGATCATATTGAACGGGAATTAGTTTTGGTCAAAGTTAAAGCTAATAAGCAATACCGAGATGAAGTTCAACAACTAAGTAATAGCTATGGAGGTCGAATTATTGACTCCTCAGAGAATATACTCACAATTGAATTTACAGGAACATCTACTGAACTAGATAATTACCTAAAAAGCTTAAATAGTGCTTTTGTGGTCGAAATTGTAAGAACAGGTGCTTCGGGTATTGGCCGTGGCGATAGGATTTTAAAAATATAATTTTTTAAGGAATGGTATGAAAGTTTATTACGATAAAGATACGGATTTGAATGTTATTAAACGTATGAATGTAGCAATAATTGGGTATGGCTCTCAAGGTCATGCTCATGCAAACAACTTAAGTGATTCTGGGGTTGATGTTGTTGTTGGGTTAAGGGAGGGCTCTTCATCCGCTGAGAAAGCATCAAAAGCTAATTTAAATGTAAAATCAATCGAAGAGGCTACCAGCTCAGCAGATTTGGTTATGATTTTAGCGCCAGATGAATTCCAACCCAAAATTTATTCTGAAAAGATTGAGCCAAACCTCAAAAAAGGCGCAACATTAGCCTTTGCTCATGGTTTCAATATCCATTTTGGAGAAATCAATCCTAGAGATGACCTCAACGTGATTATGATAGCTCCAAAAGCGCCCGGACATACAGTTCGATCTGAATTTGTTAGGGGTGGCGGCATTCCAGACCTTATTGCCATTAAGCAGGATGCAACTGGGAGTGCAAAAGAAATTGCTTTGTCTTACGCTTCAGCGATTGGAGGTGGGAGAACAGGAATTATAGAGACAACATTCAAGGATGAAACAGAAACAGATCTTTTTGGCGAGCAAGTGGTGCTTTGTGGAGGGACCACAGCACTTGTTCAAGCTGGATTTGAAACGTTAGTGGAGGCAGGTTATGAGCCTGAGATGGCATATTTTGAATGCCTGCATGAGTTAAAACTAATAGTAGATTTAATGTATGAGGGTGGAATTGCTAATATGAGATACTCAATTTCAAATACAGCTGAATATGGCGATGTCACCAGGGGCCCAAGAATTATTACTCCTGAAACTAAGCTAAGAATGAAAGAAATACTGAAAGAAATTCAAGACGGCACTTTCGCAAAAGAATTTGTTAAGAACGTTGGAGATCTTCCAGCTAAAAGAGAAACCCAACGTAAACATAAAATAGAGCAGGTTGGAGAATCACTCAGACAGATGATGCCTTGGATTAAAAAAATTGTAGACAAGTCAGTCAATTGAAGATAAAAAATTATCCTATTATCGCCAGGGAGGGATGGTTATATATAGCTATTAGTCTTATCTTAAGTGCTTATTTAACTACAATAAGTTACTCAATCTCCGTCCCATTTTGGATAATAAGTATATTTATTATTCAGTTTTTTAGAGACCCTCAACGAAAAATTAGCAGCGCTAAAAATGTAGTGGTCTCTGGTGCAGATGGAAGGGTCATAGCGATTGATGAAACAATGGATCCTTATCAAAAAAAGAAGTCCATTAAGGTAAGTGTCTTTATGAATGTCTTTAATGTCCACTCGAATAAAGCTCCTATTGATGGAAAAATTTTAAAGAAAGTTTACTACGCTGGTAAGTTTTTAAATGCAGCTCTATCAAAGGCTTCAAATGAAAATGAAAGGTGTGCGATTATCATACAATCAAAAAATAACCCAAAAAAAATTATTACCTGCGTTCAAATTGCAGGACTTGTTGCCAGAAGAATCCTTTGTTACAAAGATAAAGGTGATGACGTGAAAAGGGGTGAAAGATATGGGTTTATTAAATTTGGTTCAAGAGTTGATCTTTATTTACCTCTTAAAACTAACGTGAAGGTCCAGGTCGGAGAAAAAGTTAAGAATGGAGAGTCAATTATTGCTGAATTTATTTAATTAGAATTTATGAAAGTTTCTAATTGTATCAATGCTTTTGAATAAACCTCTTTTTTAAAATCAATTACCTCATCATTTGGCTTCCAATAATCAACCCATGACCAATTATCAAATTCAGGTTTTGGTGAATTTTTAAGATATATATCATTTTCATTTCCCAGAAATTTTAATAAAAACCAAATTTGCTTTTGCCCTTTGTACAAATTATTGTCTTTTCTTACCCAATTCTTTGGAACATCATAATATAACCAGTCATTTGTTCTTCCCAAGATTTCTATCTTACTCTCATCGATGCCTACCTCTTCCTTTAATTCTCTAAACATTGCCTCTTCAATTGTTTCATTTGACTTAATTCCTCCTTGGGGAAATTGCCAAGCATTTTCATTCGTTCTTTTGGCCCAAAGTACCTTATGATCGTCATTAATTATGACTATCGCAACATTTTCACGATATCCTTCTTTATCAATCATTGGTATTATCCCTATTTAATTCAAACAATCTTTAACACTAAAAATTTACAACATGTTAAAACAAAAAAAATTATCAATATTTAGTTTAAAAGCATCTATCTTAATCATTTTAACTTTTTTTCTGATTATTCTTTATTTTTATTTTTCATCTTCCTTTCAAATTAATAATGCATCCAAAGCCTACATAACGAATCAAGGTGACAATACGGTTTCAATAATTGACTTAGAAACATTAAAAACATTAAAAACATTAAAAGTCGGAGTAGCTCCGCTTGGCATAACTATTTTGCAGAAGAAGAAATTAGTTTTTGTGGGAAATGTTGGTACGGACGATATATCAGTCATTGATGCAGTAAACGACAGACTAATAAAAACAATCAAGCTCGGAACTGCCCCTCTCAGTCTTGCTTCTAACTCAGAAGAGACAGAAGTTTATGTTACTGACTGGTTTCAAAATAATGTCCTAACAATATCAGCTGATGAAATGAAAGTGACCGGTAAATTAAAAGTGGGTGTCACGCCCTCAGGAATAGCTTATAACAAAAAATATAAGTATCAAGTAATCACCAACCGAGATGCAAATACCCTAGAAATTTATAATGAAGATGACGATTTAGTAAAAAAAATAGAGACAGGAAATCATCCTTTTGGTGTTTACTCAAAAGATGATTTTGCCTATGTGGCAAATGTTTATGATGATTCTGTAAGCATTATAAACCTAGTAGATTGGTCAAAATATGAGTTCATGGTTGGAGCGCACCCCTATAACGTTAGAGTTCATAATAAGATTGCATATGTAACAAATACTGTTGATGACACCATTACTATTTATGATCTAGGTTCAAAAAAAATAATAAAAACATTAGACACGGGCGAGACACCCGAAAATTTAGATTTTGATATTAATCAAAATTTGCTCGTTGTAACCAACTGGGGAGGTGATTCAGTTTCAATTTTCGATACTGAAAGCTTTCAGCATATTAAGGAAATCAAGACAGGTGCGCAGAGCAGGTCTTTTGGAGATTTTATACTTCAGTAAAGTTTTTATAGTAGTATATGGAATTATTAAAAAACAAAAAAAAGGATTTATAAGGAATGAAAAAAATAATTTTTACTCTACTGGGTATCTTATTCTCTACTCTAGCTTTTTCTCATGGCCCAACGCCACAAAAGGTTCAAGAGTCTGTGATAATAGCAGCCTCTCCAGAAAAAACATGGGAAGCATTGAAGAATTATTCTGAATTCGAAAAAATTATGAAGGTAAGATCCTTCAAAGATAAATTAATGAAAGCTAAATACGAACTTATAAAAACAGATGTCCCTTTTTCTGATTACAATGCACAGATTAGAGTCAAAAAAGGTGAAAATGATAATGAGTCGGTTGTTCAATGGACAGCAAGGTTTTATAGAACATATAAATTAAACCCACCCATCCCAGAAGGACAGGATGATGCTACTGCTGTGGCCGCTGTAAAAGAAATTGTTGGACCTGGATTGGCTGGATTTAAAAAATATGTTGAGTCACAATAATTTTTTTAAAATTTAATTAAAAGCGGATAGTTTACTCCGCTTTTTTAATGCTCACAATCAATCCACAACCATTACCAAAAGCTATTGTTTTTTGGCTTCATGGCCTCGGTGCCGATCAAAATGATTTCGTAGACTTTATTAATCTACTTAATCTAAAACAATTTACATTCATTCTTCCAAATGCTCCCTACAGGAAAATTACGTTGAATCAAGGCGTTGAGATGCGTGGCTGGTATGATATCGAATCACTTAATTTTGAAAAGCAAGACGAATTAGGTTTACAAAAATCAATGATATTTATCGAATCGATTTTAGAAAACCAACTCAAAATCTCAAATAAGAATAAATTATTTATAGGTGGTTTTTCACAAGGAGCTGTTTTAGCACAGTACATTGGTTTAACTTCAAAATTTAATTTTACAAAAATAGTTTCGCTCTCTGGTTACTGCCCAGAAATAACTCTATCAAAAGAAAAATCCAATCTTAAAATTCAAGCAATTCATGGGGTTGATGACAATGTTATCAACATCAATTTAGCTAAGGCCTCCTATGAAAAACTTAAAATTATTAAGAATTTTGTTTTAAAAGAATATAAAATGGGGCACGAGGTTATTAATGAAGAAATTTATGATGTACGTGATTTTTTATTAAGAGATTAGGGTGATGACTACAGAAAATATAAATCTAGAGAAGCTTATTGCCGAACTTGAATCAATTGTAAATAAAATGGAAAGTAATGACCTTAACGTAGAGGATTCACTTAAGTCATATGAAAAAGGTATTAGTTTAATTAAAAATGCCCAAAAAAAACTAAAAAAAATAGAGCAAAAAGTAGAAATTCTTTCAAAAGAAGGTAATTTAGAGAATTTTAATACCGATGAATAATGCATTTGATTCATGGCAAAATTCTCACCAAGATAGAATTAATAAATTTTTAAAAAAAAAATTATATACACCTAATACCAAGAATACAATCCATGAAGCAGCGAATTATGCATTATTAAATGGCGGCAAACGATTTAGAGCATTACTGATATATGCTATTGGTGAAATTAATGCTACCGACAAAACTAATCTTGATTTTATTGCGGCTTCGATTGAAATTATTCATGCATACTCACTCACTCATGATGACTTACCTGACATGGATGACGACCCAATTCGAAGAGGTTTACCCTCCTGTCATGTCAAATACGGTGCATCTCAAGCAATCTTAGCTGGTGATGGACTCCAATCACTGGCTTTTGAATTTTTAGTTTCACCGGATTTATGTGTTAATGACGCAAAAAAAATTGACTTGCTCAACTTTCTTTCCAAAGCTATAGGTATCAATGGAATGGTTTATGGTCAATCATTAGATATGGAATGCTCCAATAAAGAAATTGATATTAAGCTATTAGAAAAAATACAGAGAAAAAAAACAGGAGAGCTCATACATGCAGCCTGCACAATGTCATATTCAATATCAAATTTTTTTGAGCCATCAGTACAGGAAAAAATTTCAAAATTAGCATATCTTCTTGGGCAGTTATACCAAATAATAGATGATATATTAGATAGCACATCTACCTCTGAAAACCTTGGCAAGACATCCGGTAAAGATCAGAAAGATAATAAAGCTACCTATGTTAGTATCCTAGGGGTTGTGGAATCAAAAGAAATAAAAGAAGGCTTTTATTTAGAAATTAAAGAACTTGTAAAAAAAATTCCAGGAAATACTCAAATTCTTAATCATTTAATTGATAAGATTTATGCAAGAGATTACTAAGAAAAAATGCTAATAGACAACATTAAAAGTCCTAAAGATTTGAAAAAACTTTCTAGGCCAGAGCTAAAAGGTTTAGCTAAAGAAATTCGTGAATTTCTCATTGAAAGTGTTTTTGAGACGGGTGGACATCTATCGTCAAATTTAGGAGCCATAGAGCTCACACTAGCTATTCACTATGTTTTCGATGCGCCAAACGATAAGATTGTTTGGGATGTTGGTCACCAAACATATACACACAAAATTATTACTGGCCGAAAAGATATGATGGGCTCTTTAAGAAAAAAGGGTGGCCTCTCAGGCTTTCCAAATCTTAAAGAAAGTATCTATGACAATTTTGGGACAGGTCATTCGAGCACATCAATTTCTGCCGCGTTTGGTATGAGCGAGGCTTTTAGAATTAGAAAATCTTCAAATAAAGCCATAGCTGTCATCGGAGACGGTGGAATGACAGGCGGTATGGCCTTTGAAGGTTTAAATAATGCTGGAGCCTCAGATAACGACTTTCTTGTCATCCTAAACGATAACGATATGTCAATTTCAAAAAATGTAGGGGCGCTCAATAATTATCTTTCCAAACTACTCTCTGGAAAAATTTATGGCAGTGTTAAGAAATCTGGTAAGGCAGTTTTTTCAGCCCTACCACCTGTTCTTGAGTTAGCAAGAAAAACAGAGGAGCATGTAAAGGGTATGATGATTCCCGGAACTCTATTTGAGGAATTTGGTTTCAATTACATTGGTCCTATTGATGGTCATGATATCGATATATTGATTGATACACTCACAAATATTAAATCTCTAAGTGGACCACAGTTTCTCCACATAGCCACAAAAAAAGGATTTGGATTTTCACCGGCTGAATCTGATCCGAATAAATTTCATGGCGTTAGTAAAAAAAGTACATCTTCTGAGAGGATGAGTTATACCGAAGTTTTTTCCAATTGGCTTCTAGACGCCGGTAAAAAAAATAAACAATTATGCGCCATTACACCAGCAATGGCTGATGGGTCAGGCTTAACAAACTTTGCTAAAAAATATCCAAAGAGATTTTTTGATGTAGGAATTGCTGAACAACACGCATTAACATTTGCTGCTGGCCTTGCATCTAATAACATTAAGCCAGTGGTTGCTATTTATTCTTCTTTTTTACAAAGAGGATATGATCAATTTATTCACGACGTTGCCCTTCAAAATATTCCAATGTTATTTGCTATTGACCGAGCAGGGATTGTTGGGGCTGATGGTCCAACTCATTCAGGAAACTTTGATATCTCTTTTTTAAGATGTATACCTAACATCGTTCTGATGGCACCAAGTAATGAGAATGAATCTTATGCCATGCTTGAATTCGGTTATAAATACAAGGGAGTGTGCGCAGTCAGATATCCTCGCGGAAATGGTTTAGGTAACAAGCTCAATAAAAATCTAAGTGATATTAAGCTTGGAAAAAGTAAAACACTTATTTCGGGTGAAAGAACAGCTATATTAGCCTTTGGCCCAACCCTTAATACATGTATCGATGTTGCAAACAATTTAAATGCAACGCTCGTTGATATGAGATTTGTTAAGCCTATCGATGAAAAAGCAATTATAAAATACGCCAAAACCCATAAACTTCTAGTGACAGTTGAAGATAATACGGTCCATGGAGGTGCCGGATCAGCGGTCCTTGAGGTTTTAAGTAAACATAAAATAGTAATTCCAACAATAACGATAGGCATTCCAGACAAATTTGTTAGTCAGGGATCACAAGATGAGATATACAAGCAATGCGGCTTAGATAAAGATAGCATTAGGAAGAAAATTGTTATGAACTTTAAGTGATGCTAACATATCGTATTACTTTAAGAATAATTTAAATACTCATGAATAGACCGACATCTCCAGAATTGATCGAAGACGTTCAAAATATAGCAGATAAGAGACATCTTGATATTGACCAAGTTGGTATCAAGGCGATCAAACATCCCATTGTTGTTAAAGATAAATCAAGTGGCTCGCAGCATACAATCGCAAACTTTGATATGTATGTGCAACTACCTCATAATTTCAAAGGGACACATATGTCCCGATTTGTTGAAATTCTTAACGAAAATGATAAAGAAATATCAGTTGAATCCTTTGAAGGAATCCTCAGGGCTATGCTTGATAGATTGGAGTCGAAATCATGCAATCTCTTCATGAACTTTCCGTATTTTATTAATAAATCTGCTCCTATATCGAAAGTTGAGAGCTTGTTAGATTATGAGGTAACCTTCATTGGTGAAATAAGTAATGGTGAATATAAAAACTCAACAAAAGTCGTTGTGCCTGTGACAAGCCTCTGCCCATGCTCAAAAAGCATATCTGAATATGGGGCGCACAATCAAAGATCGCATGTGACGGTAACTGTTCATGCAAATGAATTTGTTTGGATTGAGGAAATTATCGAGATCGTTGAAAAGCAAGCATCATGTGAATTATATGGCCTTCTTAAAAGACCAGATGAGAAATTTGTTACAGAAAAGGCTTACGATAATCCAAAATTTGTTGAGGATATGGTTAGAGATATTGCAACAGAACTAAAAAATGACAAAAGAATTAAATCATTTGTAGTCGAGTCTGAAAATTTTGAGTCAATACACAACCACTCTGCCTACGCACTGATCAAAAGCTGATTTAATTTATTTAAATTCAGCTTTGAATTTAGTTTTTAATCCCAACAAAAGGACAATAAAGCCCACTAACGGAAGTATAGCTGAGAGCATGAATGTGTCCGCCATTCCGCTATATTCAATCATATAACCACCACCAAGCCCGCCAATTGCACCGCCTACGCCGTAAGTAATACTATTATACAAAGATTGACCTCGAGCTTGATGTTCATTATAGAAGAAGTGAGCAATTAGTTGGATTGATGCAACGTGAAAACTTCCAAAAGTGGCTGCATGCATTATTTGAGCAGCTATAAGAATTAATATCGAGTCTACATATGCCCCTATTAAGAAAAATCTTAAAACCGCTAAGGCTAGACTTATTAAAAGTACTGACTTAAGAGTAAATTTACTCAATATTTTTGGCATAAGTAGGAAAATTAATATTTCAAATACAACTCCCACAGACCAAAGGAGCCCTATGGTAGCCCCAGAATAGCCTTGGTCTTCTAAAAATATTGAGTAAAAGTTATAAAGCAACCCATGTGAAGAAACCATTAAGGCACAACTTAAAAGCAACACTATTACCTCTCTCCTCTTTAATATTGGCCATATGGACCTTTTATTAAATTGAGTAAAATTTATTTTTTTCTCAGGAAGAATAAAGGCTAAAAGGAAAATTACTAATTGCGTTACTAATAAAGCATATATTAATGATCTCTCTCCATAAGAGTCAATCATGATGCCTAATGATAGCGCGGCAACAATAAATCCGATTGAACCCCATAATCTTATATGGCTATATTTTAAATCAGCTTTATTCGCTTTTAAGTGCGCCAATGTCAGTGATTCCGCAAGTGGGAGCGTTGAGCTTGTAAAAATACTCATTGCCATCATGACGATAAAAATATTTACAAAGGTATTTGACCAAAAAATACCCATGAAAATAATAAACCCAAAAAAAGAGGATATCTTAATCCATTTAATATACTCACCGGATTGATCTGCAACCCATCCTAAGACATTTGGGGCAAAAATTCTACTGATCTGAAATAACGAGAGTAAAGCACCAATTTGTAATGCGTTAAATGAGAGAGATTTAAGATAAATCCCCCAGTAAGGCACGAAAAGGCCTACGAAAAAATAGTAACAAAAGTAAAAGCTTGAAAGACGACTATAAAAAAATGGGGTCACACTGAGAAAGGATTATTTCTTTCTACATCAGCATTTTGGGCTCTATCCCTTAAGACATGATCAATTATTACTAAAGAAAGCATTGCTTCAACGATTGGTACGGCTCTAATTGCGACACATGGGTCATGTCGCCCAGTCGTTTTCATATCGACTTCATTGCCATCGGTATCAATGGAATGTCTATCTTGCGGAATGCTTGAGGTGGGTTTAAAAGCAACATTGACTGCTATATCCTGTCCTGTTGATATACCGCCCAATACACCGCCAGCATTATTTGATTTAAAGCCTTTAGAGCTCATTTCATCACTATGCTCAGTACCTTTTTGAGTGACACTATTGAACCCAGCTCCAATTTCAACTCCCTTAGTCGCATTAATACTCATCATCGCTGATGCAATGTCTGCGTCAAGCCTTGAAAAAACTGGTTCGCCCAGTCCTATAGGCATATTTTTAGCACATACAAAAATATTAGCGCCCACAGAATTTTTATCTGCTCGAATATCGTTAAGATATATTTCAAGGTCTTTTAATATTGACTCGTTGGGTGCAAAAAAGGGGTTTTTATTAACTACTTCCCAGCTTTTAAATGGTATGTCAATTTCACCTAATTGCTTAAGGTAGCCCATAACCTCAATGCCTTTATTTTCCTTTAACCACTTTTTAGCAATGGCGCCCCCTGCAACTCTAATTGCAGTTTCTCTTGCGCTTGACCTTCCACCACCCCTAAAGTCACGAATACCATACTTATTAAGATAGGTGATATCAGCATGCCCCGGACGAAAAACTTCTTGTATTTTTGAGTAATCTTGACTTCTTTGGTCTTTGTTTCTTATGATCAACCCAATAGGAGCTCCCGTTGTGACCCCTTCAAATACCCCTGATAAAATTTCAACAGAGTCATCTTCTTTTCTCTGGGTAACGAACTTTGAGGTTCCGGGCTTTCTTCGATCCAGATCAATTTGAATATCTGATTCAGCCAGCTTCATTCCGGGAGGGCAGCCATCAATAACGCCGCCAATAGCAGGCCCATGTGACTCACCAAAGGAAGTCAGTGTAAAGATCTGTCCAAATGAATTTCCTGACATATTTTTAATTAACCTAGTTTATTATTTAGTGATTATATCATTTGCATCATACTTAAAAAAAAATTACCTTTCGATTACAGAAAATTCTCCTGGCTTAATATCGCTGATATTGAATTCACCTATTTCTGTCCTTACTAGCCGAAGTGTAGGATAAGATATCGCTGCCGTCATTCTTCTCACCTGCCTATTTTTCCCCTCTGAAATTTTAATTTCTAACCAAGAGGTGGGTATAAGTTTTCTTTTTCTTATGGGTGGATTTCTTAACCATAAATTTGGATCATCAATTTTTTTAACCCTCGCGGGCTTTGTTAACTCCCCTTTTATTATTACTCCCTTACTTAATTTGTTTATATCATTGATATTTGGAATATTCTCCACCTGCACTAGATAGGTTTTAAAAACATTATTGTTTGGGCTCGATATTTTATTTTGAAAAGCACCATTGTCAGTTAAAATAAGAAGACCTTCACTATCAGTATCTAAACGTCCTGCAGGGTAAACATTTTGATAGGGTATGAAGTCCTTTAGTGTTGAATACTTTTCATGTTTTGAAAACTGACTGATAACACCATAAGGTTTATTAAATAAAATCAGCATAAAATTTTAAGCAATAAGGAAAATAGAATGGATAGCAAAATTAGCGTTCCTCTTGATGGGGAAAAAATAAGTATTAATTCTAACCTGAAATTGGATGTTCCCAATAATCCAATTATTCCATATATATGTGGAGATGGTATTGGAAGTGATATAACACCTGCAATGCAAGCCGTTGTCGATAAAGCTATCATAAAGGCATATGGAAATAACAAAAAAATTGCTTGGATGGAGGTTTTTGCTGGAGAAAAAGCTACCGACATTTATGGTGAGGGTGTATATCTTCCCGATGAGACTATTGATGCGTTGAAATCATTTATTGTGTCCATCAAGGGACCATTAGCAACGCCTGTCGGTGGGGGTATTCGTTCGTTAAACGTTGCGCTAAGGCAGTCACTTGACTTATATGTATGTCTGAGGCCCATAAGGTATTATCAAGGCGTACCGAGTCCAGTTAAGAACCCTCAGAACGTAAACATGGTCATTTTTAGAGAGAATACTGAAGATATTTATGCTGGTATTGAATATGACGCCTCATCAGATAAAGCAAAAAAAATTATAGGACTACTTGATGAATTTGGTGATAAAAATAAAATACGCTTTCCTAACTCAGCTGCTATTGGAATAAAGCCAGTTTCAAAGGAAGGAAGTCAAAGGTTGATTCGTAAGGCTATTGAATATGCAATCGATAATAATCGTAAGTCTGTAACAATAGTTCATAAAGGCAATATCATGAAATTTACGGAGGGTGGATTTAAAGAGTGGGGGTATGAGGTAGCAAAAAAAGAATTCAATGCAAAAGTAAATAATCTTGGTTTTTACGAGATACCGACTAATCAAAAAATAGACGCCATCAACAAAAAAATTATCATTAAAGATATGATTACAGATGCCTTTCTTCAAGAGGTCTTACTTAATCCAAAAGATCATGATGTAGTGGCTACGTTAAACCTAAATGGGGATTACGCTTCTGATGCATTAGCAGCTCAAGTTGGAGGTATAGGTATTTCACCGGGGGCAAACATGTCAGACGGGGCAAGTATATTTGAGGCTACACATGGAACTGCACCAAATATTGCAGGCAAGAATATGGCTAACCCAAGCTCATTAATACTGTCAGCACAAATGATGCTCGAATATATTGGATGGACAGAAGCTTCCTACGTAATATCTGGAGCCTTTGAGAAGACCTTGAAAGAAAACAAGATTACGGTAGACCTGGCATCCCAAATTTCAGGTTGCGAGGCATTGTCAACTTCTGACTTTGCAACAGAAATTATTGCAAATATGTAAAAAAAGGTTCCGAGGAACCCTTTATTTACTAGTCAGCTTTTTGGATATTTGAAGCTTGCTTGCCCTTCGGACCCTCAGTTACCTCAAAAGTCACACGAGCACCTTCTTTCAAACTTTTGTAACCTTCTTCAACGATTGCTGAAAAGTGAGCAAATAAATCATCACCGCCATCATCTGGAGTGATAAAACCAAAACCTTTTGAATCATTAAACCATTTTACTGTTCCTGTTGCCATTACGATACATCCTTTACAAATTTGGGAGGCCCCTAAAGAATCGCTTACTGTATATGTTGTCTGTAGATTGTAAACCTAGAAGAACGACTGATACGAATAAACCAAACACCTGAAGCGAATTTAACTCCTGTGCCGAATAAAAGTCAAGCCATTTTACAAAAAAATTATTCTATGTATTTAATGATATCTTCATAAGGTAAGGCGCCCTCAATTCTTTTTCCACTGGATACAATGATCGTTGGGGTTGAGGATATGCCAAGTTTCTTGGCTAGCTCTAAATTTTCTTCAATCGGAGTGTCGCAATTACCGTCATTTTTTGGAAGTTTATTCTTAAGCATGTAATTATTCCAGGCGATTGTTTTATTTCCTGAGCACCATATTTTTTTTGACTTATTCATTGCATCAGGGTGAATAGCTAGTGGGTATAAGAAGGTATAAATGGTGACGTCTTTTAGATTAGATATAGTTTCTTTCTCAAGCTTCCTGCAAAATGGGCAATCTACATCAGAAAAGACAGCGATTCTTCGGCTTCCATCACCCCTTTCCTCTTTGATTGCATTTTTAAAAGGCAGGCTATCGAAATCTACTTTGTTTAGTTCCTCCAGCCTTGCAGATGTAAGGTCTATTTTTGTTTTTGGATCAACTACCCTACCCTCAACAATTAAAAAGTTAAAGTCTTCATCACTATAAATAATTTGGCCTCCAATAAAGATTTCATAAAGGTCGTTATAGTTTGTTTTCTGAATACTTTTAATCGTTAATTCAGGGTAAGTTTTTTTAATAACCTCTCTTAATTCTTTCTCGCCCGATATAGCGTGTAAATTGATAAAGGTTAAAAAAATTATTAGCGCAATTTTTATCATGAGATAGCCTTTTTAATAAGTTGTTGTTTTAGAAATTTTGATTTATCGAGCACGCCCATACCCTTCTCTATCAAACTAGTCACAATAGATGATTTCTTTGAGAAAATCCAATTAAGGCCAAGCGTTAAAAACCCCATCTGACTCACATCTTCCTTTCTCGCTCTCTCGTATTTACGCAAAAAACCTCTCAAACCAATATCCAGATATTTTTTTCTATCTATAATTTTTTCTAAGTAAATAATATCCCTTATACCAAGATTTAATCCTTGTCCTGCCATAGGATGAATAAAGTGAGCTGAATCACCAACAAGCAAAACACGACCCTTAAAAATACTCTCAACACTGTTCATAAAAAGTGGAAAGGATTCTTTTTTTGAGGCGATTTTTATATCTTTATAATAATTACCGATAATTTGACTTAATTCATTCTCAATAGATTTATCATCAAGGCCATTAAGTTTTGTGAAGAAGTTAGAATTGCATGACCAAACAATCGAGACTAATCCTTCCCTCATTGGCAGCACTGCTAAAATACTTTCTTTTAAGAAAAATTGAAATGCTTGCTTTTGTATTTCGGATTTAACTTTAAGCTCAAATGATAGCGCCGTCTGATTAAAGTTGTGCTTACGAAGATCGATTGCTATTTTTTCTCTAACCTTTGAGTTAGCACCATCACATGCAATTATAATCGATGCCATATGATCCTCATTAGGTAACTTTAGAATTGCTTGATCTTGTTTTTTTTGAATCTCAAAATCAGTGGATAGTTTTTTTAAATTTTTATTATCAAATGTGTTCTTAATCGCTTCATCAAAATCTTTTTCATTTACCATGTAAGCAAGTGCTGGTTTTTGTGCGTCGTCCGCATTAAGGGTGACCGAGTTCTTAACAGAGCTATCAAATATTTTCATACTTTTAATTTCGCTCAGTGACTCAAAAAAAATTGAGGGTAGACCAAGTGACCTTAACCAATCTACAGAGGATGGAGATAACGCAAAAGTTCTGTTTTTAACACTTGAGTCTTTTGTGAAATGGTTGATTTCAAAACCTTTTGATTTCAACATCAAGTGCAGAAGCTCCCCGATTAAACCCCCACCTACGATAATAATCTTATTTTGAATATTATTCACCATAGCTCATCTTCCTAACAAATGATTGCTTGATGGGTCTTGAAATATCTAATAAGGTAAGCGCATAACCCCTGGCTTTTTTAAAGCCTACCAAGTCATTCGAAAAGCTCTTTACGAGCAACTCAGTAAAACCAAGTATTTTCTTTCGTTCACTTAACCTTGATTGTTTATAGCCATTAATCAAGGTCTCTAGATTTTTAGTATTTAAATCATCTCTTAAGGACTGACTAAGTTTATATGCATCCTTAAACCCTGTATTTAAACCTTGGCCGGCAACAGGATGCATGGTCTGTGAAGCATTTCCTAGTGCGACAATATTTGAATGTATTACCTCTACATGTGTTTGTTTTAAATAAAATGATATTCTTTTCTCACACTCTTTAAATCCTCCAACTCTGTCTCCAAAGCTTTCGTGAAGCTGTGATAAAAAACATTCATCATTCAATTTTTTAAGGTCTTCTATAAATTTTAACGGCCCCGTCCAAACCAGTGAGAATTTATCTTCTTTATTTGGTAGCAGGGCAATTGGCCCCTTGGAAGTGAATCTTTCATAGGCGATATTACGATGAGGTATTTCAGACAAAACCTTTGTTACAATTGCAGCATGATTGAAGTGTTTTATTTTCTTATTTAATTCTAACCCTTCAATTCCTTCGGCTGTCCCATCAGCCAAGACAACAAATTCACTTTTAAATTTTTTAGTTTTATTGTTGGTTTGCAATGTAAGGTTCAATGAAGCTTCTTTGTCCGAACATTCAGTAACCTTTGTTCCATAAGATATCTTAACGTTTCTTATGCATTCTACTTCCTCTTGAAGGGCTCTCATCAAATCCCCGTAGGAGATAATATAACCTAATGCTTCCTCATTATATTCTGCAGCATCTAGCATGGTCCTGCCAAAAGAACCAGCCTGACTTGTATGTATTTTTTTTATCCTTGTAATTTTTTTTTCTAATCGGTCCCATACCCCTATTTCCTCCAAAATGAGTCGACTTCCGTTTGAAAGGGCGAGTGCTCTATTATCATGATTTGTGGAATCATGCTCTTTAGATTCAAAAATTTGAACATTGCCTATGCTGGTGCGGCTTAATATTGCAAATATCAGGCCAACTGGCCCACCGCCAATAATTGCACAATCAGGCACTTGACGTCCCAATAATTGCTTCAAGCTCATTAATCTCTTTTGGCGCATTCTTGCTTAAAACATCATAGCCATCAGAGGTGACTAAAACATCATCTTCTATCCTCACCCCTATGCCCCAGAAATCTTTAGGCACATTGTCCGATGGCCTAATGTAACAACCTGGCTCGATAGTTAGAACATTTCCCTCGGAGAACTTTACAGCCACTGACGAATTATTTTTAGATAAATATTTACCTACATCATGAACATCTAATCCAAGCCAATGGCTTGTTCTATGCATAAAGAACTCTTTATATAACTCCTTTTCATAAACCTCATCCCTTGAGCCAATTAAAATATCTAAATCGATTAAACCATTAATGATAATTTTAAGTGCCTCTTTGTGCGGGTCATCAAAAAAATTTCCTGCCTTAACTTTTTCAATGGCAGCTTTTTGAGCAAGCAGAACTAATTGATAAATTTCTTTTTGGGCTGAAGAAAATTTGCCATTCACAGGGAAGGTTCTTGTTATATCAGAAGCATAACTTCCTACTTCACATCCAGCATCTATTAATAGCAGATCTCCATCCTTCATTTGGGAGTCGTTTTCTACATAATGAAGTGTGCACCCATTAATCCCAGACGCGACTATTGAGGAATATGCTGGGTTCCGTGCACCGCCCTTAAAGAATTGATTTAAAATTTCACCTTCTATTTCATACTCGTATTTATTAGGTCTGGTTAGTTTCATTGCATGTATATGGGCATTAGCGGCAACATCTGCTGACCTTCTCATTAAATTGACTTCAAAATCATTTTTAACCACCCTCATATCATCAAGGATTTCGGATAAATCTTCTCTCAATTTATTATTTTCCTCGAACCACTTAAGACTCAAAATATTATCAATCTTGGAAGATGGCAATAAAAATACACTCTTACTTTTTAAAAATTTAGGAATTAGTTTGTGGGCCTCAGTTAATGGGTAAGCCTCTTCAAATAAAAATTCCTTAGATGCTTGCTTTGGACCATAAATAAAACCATTCCAGACCTCTTTCAATTCATCTTTCGGCTGACAAAAAATGATAGATTTTGGATTTTTACCGCCAAAAATCATCAAAACTGTCTCTGGCTCTGGGAACCCTGATAGATAATGAAAGGTACTATCAGATCTAAATGGGTAGTAACAATCTTTATTTCTTATGGATTCCTTAGCGTTTACGACGATAGCAACATTGTCACCTATTCGAGTTGCAAGCCTATCCCTTCTATTTTTAAATTCTTTATAATCCTTCATATCTTCACTCATCTAAATTAAGCATATTTAAACGCTCTGGGGTACCTACGTCTGACCAAAGCCCTTCAAATAATTCACCTTGAATGCATTTTTTACTTATTGCAATTTCTAGTATTGGTGCTAATTTTATTTTATTTCCCTCCGCCAATTCAGAAAAAAATTTAGGGTCATAAATAGCTATACCTGAAAAGGTCAAAGGCCTTTCAGAATTCATAGTTAATATTCCATCATCCATTATGCCAAAATCACCTTTGAGATTATGCTCTGGGTTATTGACAAGAACCAGATGGCCCATGCTCTTTTTTTGTAAAGATATCATTTTTAAATTTTTGTAATTATAGTCTGAAAAAATATCTGCATTAATCACTGCAAATGGGTCATCTCCAAGGTACTTAATTGCTTTTTTAATCCCCCCAGCAGTTTCTAACGCTTGCTCTTCTTCAGAAATAGATATATTTAATCCCCATTTAGAGCCATCACCGACAAATTTGATTATCTCTTTTGATAAATATGCCACGTTAATTACAATATCCTTAAAATCAGCTTCACATAATTTAATCAAATGCCAGTCTATCAAGCACCTCCCCTTCACCTTTAATAAGGGTTTGGGACAGTTTTGAGTTAAGTTACCCATTCTCTCTCCTCTACCTGCAGCAAGGATCATTGCTTTCATTTGATTACTTTATCCAAAAAATTTCTTAGTTGATGAAAATCTCGATACCTCTCAGTCGCATCCATTAAGTACTTCTCAACTAATGGAATGTTCTCAAGGTACTGATTTTTTTTGTCTCTAATCGAGAGTCTTGCGAAGATACCTAAAATTTTTAGATGTCTTTGAATACCCATACATTCAAAATCTTTATAAAAAGTTGAAAATTCTAAATTTATAATAAGTTTATTGATCTTTGCTTTTTCCCAATATCTTACGACATGGTCTAGGACGATTTCCTCATCCCATTCAATATATGCATCTTTTAGAAGTGAAACAAGATCATATGTGACTGGTCCCTCTAAAGCGTCTTGGAAATCCAGAATTCCAGGATTATTTGATTTTTGATTCATCAAATTTCTACTGTGATAATCACGGTGAACAAAAAATTTCTCTTGTTTTGAAACTTTTTTAATAATTTTTTCAAAACAAGCTAATAACTCCTCATTTTCTTTATTAGTTAGCTCAATTTTTTTATATTTTTTTAGGTACCATTCTATAAAAAGAGTCATTTCATCAAAAAGTATTTTTTGAGTGTAGATTTGACATAGATCTTTTTTAACCAATTTCTGCATTTGAATAATTGATTCAATTGAGTCGCTATATAAACGTTGCTGATTATCATCATTTAAGACATCTAGATAGGTATCTCTTCCGAAATCCTGCATCAAGATAAATCCAAGCTCATCATCTTCATCATATATATCTGGAACATTGACATTTACTGTATTTAGAATCTGTCTAATCTTCAAAAAAGCTTCAATCGATTCATTCTGAGGTGGAGCATCCATAACTATAAAGCTATCTTCAACAGTTTTTACCCTAAAGTATCTTCGAAAGCTTGCATCACTCGAGGCAGTAGAAATAGAAAAATCTATTTCTAATTTTTTGGAGAGCCAATCTTTTAATAAATCTATTCTTTTTAAACTATCCAAATGATTATCTCTTTGATGATAAATAAGTTCTTTTTTAATTTACATGAGTTATAATCCACAACTCACTGATTTATATATTAGTTTTTAAAATATAGACAAAGGTTTATTTAAAATTTAAATGATTAAAATGACTATATCAGGTTTCGTATAATTTGAATTTAAGAACAAAAAAAATATGGATTTTTTTATTTGTGTTTTTTCTATTAAAAAACACAATTCTTATCGCTGATGAGAAAAATAATAATGCATCCACACCATATCAAAACTTGTCAGAGAATAGCGTACTTATTGAAGGTGACTCTCTAGAAAGCATTCTTGATAGAAAGCTTAGGGCCACTGGAAATGCCTCAATTTTAAAGGGCAATCAATCTATAACAGCTGATTTTATAGAATACGATCAGATCTCTGAAGAACTCTATGCTAAGGGTCAAATTAAAATTACCACTCCAGACCTCGAGCTAAAAGGCTCAGAATTGGAAATGTCTTTAACTGAAAATACTGGTTCTATTGCAAATGCATCTTTCGTAGCAAATATTAATGAAGATAGCACTTCTAAATTCAACAAAGAACTAAGAGGTACTGCTACAAAAATATTTTTAGAAGGTGAAGATAGAAAGAAACTAGAAAACGCAAAAGTTACAACATGTGAGGCAGGTCAGAATGAATGGTTCATATCTAGTGATGAGACAGTTATCGATCAATCTTCAGGCAACATCAAAGCAAAGGATGCTGTGCTTTCGCTTAGAGGTATCCCGATTATGTACTCACCTTATGTTGACTTTTCAACCACATCTCAAAGAAGGTCTGGCTGGTTACTTCCAACAGCTGGATCTACAACTACAAGTGGCTTCGAAATGTCAATTCCATATTACTTCAATTTATCTCCTACCCATGATGCGACGATTACGACAAGAAATATGGCAAAACGTGGATTACAACTTGATGGTGAATATAGATACTTAAGTGAAAATTTTGCAGGCACATCGCAAATTCAATACCTAAATAAGGATAAAGAATCTGATATAGATAATCGATATCTATTGGATATTAGACATAAGCACAATTTTGGTCATGGGTTTACCGGAACGATCGAATATGAAAAGGTGAAAAGTGGTGATAATAATTATTTTGCAGATATGTCAACAAGCATTGCCGTTACCAGCCAGGTAAGTTTAAGACAAACAGCACATTTAGATTATAACAAGACTGATGATCTATCTGATATCAAAGCAAGCTTGAAGGTGCAAGAATTTCAAAACCTAACTTCAGCATCTCCATATGAGCTAAAACCAAGTTTTAATGTAAGTTTTAAGAAGGATTGGGAGAATAAAACAGATCAATCACTGTTTTTACAAACAGATGCAAATTTTATGTATGACCAGTTTGATACTGGAAATAATGCAGCAAATAATATTGCTACAGGCTCAAGGGTTGCCTCAACTCCAAGCATTTCATTTCCAATTGAGGCTAGTTTTGGATACTTAAAACCAAAGTTGATAGCGAATTTAAGACACTATGACCTTGATGATGCTCAAACTTCCAAAAAAAGCATAGCCATTCCAACTGTATCGCTTGATTCTGGCTTATATCTTGATCGCCCTTTTGAGCTGAGTGGGTACAATTTTATTCAGACACTGGAGCCCAGAGTTTTTTATACATACACACCATATGAAGACCAAACTGAAATTCCTATGTTTGACACATCTTTGAATGAATTAAATTCAACTACAATTTTCCAAGAAAATCAGTTTTCTGGTCAAGATAGAGTGATGGATACCAATGCAATTACAACAGCTCTTACTACAAGAATTTTAGATGATTCAGGTTATGATTGGGCGTTATTAACCATGGCGCAAAGATTTTACTTATCTGATAGAAAAGTATTAGAGGAGGATCAATATGCTAATTCATCTTATAAAGGAGATACGTCAGATTTTTTAGTAAGCGCTCAAGCAAACCTAACCAAATCATTAAGATTAACTAGTGATTATGAATACAACTTTTCTGAGGATGTGACAAACAAGTTCACAGCTGCTGCTAGATTTAAACCCGAACCAGGGAAAGTATTAAATGCTTCTTATCGTATGGTTTTAAATCCTTCATCTGGCGAATATGACGTCAAACAATACTTATTATCTGGTCAATGGCCAGTAAGTTACGGATGGTCAGCATTAGCAAGTTATAATTATGATATTTACGAGCGACATGATATTGAATCAATGCTTGGTGCAGAATATGATGCAGGATGCTGGACAGCTCAGTTCATGTTCCATAGACTTCAATTAGCTACTGATGAAAATTCTACTAATACATTTTTTATGATGCTTGAAATCGGTGATCTTGGATCATTTGGCCAAGGAGATAAGGCAAGCTTATTTGAAAAAATGAATAGAACGGTCAAGGGAAGTTCATTTGCAAGTGACCTCCCTGATCAATACCGCGAAAAAAATTTAGAAGATACTTTTAACAACTAAATGATAGCTAAAGTTATTTTTATTTTTGCACTGATAATCCTTCAAAATATTTTTTTGATAAATCCAGTTTCAACTGCACAAAAATATATTGAAGTTGACACGATAGTTGCTATTGTTGAAACACAAACAGTTACAAATTCAGAGCTTAACAAAAAAAAAGAAAGTATGAGAAAAGCAATATCTCAACAAGGAGAAGATGAGCCCTCTGATAAGAAAATTACAAAATTAGCTCTAGATCAACTGATTACTGAAAAATTAGTCTATGACTATGCATTGACGAAAGGCTTAGAAGTTAATCAAGAACAACTCAATAACGTTATGAATAATATTGCTAAATCTAACAATTTATCTGTTGAAGGACTTATTAAAGAAATTGAAAAAGATGGTTCAAAATATTCTGACTTTAGAAATGATATTCGTATGCAATTACTTTTTGATCAAGTAAAAAAAAGAATCATTAGTGCAAATATAAAAATTTCTGAATTTGAGATTGATAACTTCATTGAGCTTCAAAAAGAAAGAACACCCACCAAGTATAATTATTCTCATATTTTTATAGAAAATGTTAAAAACGATGGTGATGCTGTTTATGATGATGATGAAACAAAAAATAAATTAAAAAAAGTAATAAATCAGCTTAAAGAAAATAATTTTGATGAAGTAGCAATAGATTATTCAGATGGTCCAATGGCCACAAAGGGAGGGTTGGTTGGATCAAAAATTATTAATGAGATTCCAGATATGTTTATAGAGATTTTAGAATCAATGAATATTGGAGAAATAAGTGCACCAATAAAAAGCTCATCAGGCTTTCATTTGATTAAATTGAATCGAATAGAAGAATTTGAAATAGAATCTATAGTTGTTAGGCAATCAAAAGTTAAACAAATCTTACTTAAGAAGAATCAAATTATATCTGAGGATGATATCAATAAAAAACTAGAGAATATTCGAAATATGATTATCGAGGGTATGAGTTTTTCTGAGGCTGCTGAAAAATATTCAGAAGATAGCTCCGCTGCAAATAAAGGAGATCTAGGTTGGCTAAATCCAGGAGATACTATCCCTGAATTTGAAAAAGAAATGGATGATTTAGAATTAAATGAAATTAGCGAACCATTTAAAACGGCACTTGGATGGCATTTGATCCAAGTAAGTGATAGAAGAAAAAAGGATCTTTCATCAGAGTCATTAAGAAAAAAAGTGAAAGAAAATTTACTCAAGCAGAAAACTGATATCAGATTCAATGATTGGGTCAAAACATTAAGGGAGGGGGCGCATGTAGAAATATGGCTTTATGAAAACTAATGAAAAGATTGCCTAATCTTATTATTACATCTGGCGATCCAGCGGGAATAGGACTGGACCTATGTGTGATGTTGGCCTTTAAAAAATTTCAGGCAGATATCACAATTATCGGAAATAAAGATGCCATTCTTTCCAGAGCTAGGCAAATGAGAAAAAACATTAAGGTTTCAACAAAATTAGGTTCGCACTTAGGAAATGGAAACTTTAAAATAATCAATATTGATTATAAAAATCCAGTTGTTGCCGGACAACTTGATAAAAGTAATTCCTTACAGCAGCTAAAGGGATTAAAAACTTCAATCGAGCTGTGTTTAAGTAAAAAATTTGATGCGTTAATTACGCTTCCAATCCATAAAAAAATTCTTTCATCGCAAAAAAATAAATTTTCTGGTCACACAGAATATATTGCAGATGCTTGCGGTTTTAAAGGAAATGAAGTAATGCTTTTATCCAGCAAAAAATTAAATGTAGCACTTGCTACAACCCATATTTCACTGAAGGATGTACCAAGCAAGATTTCTCAAAAAAATTTATGCAATACTATCTCAACCCTTCATAGTGAACTGAAAAAAAAATTTAAAATCACTTCTCCAAAAATCACATTGACTGGTTTAAATCCACATAGCGGAGAAGATGGTGAGTTTGGTGATGAAGAAATAAGAACAATAAGGCCAGCTATTAAGAAAATGCAGGGGTTCGGTATTTCATTAATGGGCCCTATTCCTGCAGATACGGCATTTACACCAAAAATAATGAGAAATACAGACTGTTATCTCACGATGTATCATGATCAAGGATTAGCGCCCTTTAAAGCTCTCACCTTTGGAAAAGGCGTAAATGTGACACTTGGATTACCGATTATAAGGACATCCGTAGATCACGGTACTGGACTTGACATTGCTGGCTCAAATAACATTGACCCAAGTAGTTTTTTTGAATCAATTAAATTAGCGATTAGTTTAGCTAAAAATCAATATTGAAAGCAAAAAAAAAATTTGGCCAAAATTTTTTAGTTGATCGCTATTTCATATCTAAAATCATTAAGGAAGTTAATCCAAAAGAGGAAAACAATATACTTGAAATTGGTCCTGGCAAAGGTGCAATCACGGAACCGGTATTAAAGAAAATTAATCATATCTCAGTTGTTGAAATTGACCCTGATATGATAAAAATTTTAAGGAATAAAATTAGCACTAAAAATATATCCATACTAGCTGAAGATGTTCTAGGTATGAATGATAAATTCTTTAAAAAATTTAATAAAATTATTGGAAATTTACCTTATTACATAGCGACTGAAATAATATTAAAACTTACAAAAATATATAGCTCTTCATCTGAATTATACTTTATGGTTCAAAAAGAAGTTGCTGAGAGAATAACCGCTAAACCATCAAACAAATCTTTTGGTCGATTATCGGTTATCCTTCAGTATTATTTTGACACTGAACTTTTATTTGAGATACCACCAGAAGCATTTTCCCCACAACCTAAAATTACCTCTGCATTTATAAGATTGATAAGAAAAAAAAGAGTAAGTCCTAAAGTCATTGATAAAGATAGCTTTGAAAAAATTGTTAAAGTAGCTTTTTCCCAAAAAAGAAAAACAATTAAAAACAACTTTAAAAATATATTATTTGATAAAGATTTTTTTAATCTTGAAATATCACCAAAAATTCGATCTGAGGCACTGACAATAGATCAATTTATAAAATTAGAAAATTATGTCACGCAAAATAATATAAATTTTGATTGCTGATATAATTCAACTGTTTTTTTAGGAGTTAAAAATGAAAATAATATTAATTGGTGCCCCAGGAGCTGGCAAAGGAACTCAAGCTTCTTTCATAAAGGAAAAATATAACATCCCTCAAATATCTACAGGGGATATGCTCCGAGCCGCAGTAAAAAGTAAAACAAATTTAGGCCTGAGGGCTGAAGATTTTATGAATCAAGGCCAGTTAGTTCCTGACAACCTAATAATTGATTTAGTTAAACTTAGAATTAATGAGGATGACTGCAAAAATGGTTTTCTTCTTGATGGCTTTCCAAGAACAATTCCACAAGCTCAAGCAATGATAGATGCTAAAATCTCTATCGAGTACGTTATAGAAGTCGCTGTTCCAGACAATGAAATCATTAATAGACTCACAGGCAGAAGAATTCACCCTGCATCTGGCAGAATTTATCATATAACTCACAACCCACCAGCAAAAGATGGTATCGATGATGTAACAGGAGAGCAACTCATTATCCGTGATGATGACAAAGAAAGTACAATTATCAAGAGACTCAAAACCTATCATGAGCAAACAGAACCACTTGTTAATTTTTATTCAAATTTAGCAAAAAAAGATTCATCGAAGATACTTAATTTTATTTCAATTGATGGAGTAGATAAGCCTGATAATATAAATTCAACAATTGCAAATAAATTAAAATAAATATGAAAGAAGACTATCCTTTTGAAGAAATAGAAAAAAATATTCAAAGTTATTGGGATATCAATCAATCATTTGAATCATCAGAAAATTCAAATAACAAAAAATACTATGTTTTATCCATGTTCCCCTACCCAAGTGGCAAGCTTCATATGGGTCATGTCAGAAATTACACAATTAGTGACGTAATTTCAAGATTTAAATTAATGAATGGGTTTAATGTTATGCAACCTATGGGATGGGATGCCTTTGGCCTACCTGCCGAAAATGCAGCGATTGAAAATAATACTGCGCCAGCAAAATGGACGTATCAAAATATCGAACATATGAGAGATCAACTCAAAGAACTCGGGCTGGCCGTTGATTGGCAAAGAGAAATTGCAACATGCTCTGTTGAATACTATAAGTGGGAGCAATGGCTTTTCTTAAAACTTTACAAACAGGATATGATTTATAAAAAAACATCAACTGTAAACTGGGACCCAGTTGACCAAACTGTTCTGGCCAATGAACAGGTAGTTGAAGGTAGAGGATGGAGATCAGGTGCTCTAATTGAAAGAAAAGAGATCCCACAATATTTCATGAGAATTACAAAATACGCAGACGATCTTCTTGATGGCCTTAAAGATTTAGATGATTGGCCAGACCAAGTCAAAACAATGCAAAAAAATTGGATTGGGAGAAGTGAAGGTTGTGAGATTGATTTTAAACTCGTCCATAATGGTGACCATTTAAAAGACAAGACTAACAGTATTAAAGTTTATACCACAAGACCTGATACTTTGATGGGAGCATCATTTTTAGCGATTGCCCCAGAACATAAATTATGTCAAATGATTGATGATGTTACAGTGCAATCATTTATCAAAAAGCTAAGTAATAGTGTTTCAGAAGCCGATATAGCTACAGCGGAAAAGGTAGGAATTTTTACTGGCCTATTCGCCTTGCACCCCATTTCAAACAAAAAAATACCTATTTGGATTGCAAATTATGTCTTAGCTGGATACGGTGAGGGTGCAATTATGGCTGTTCCTGCTCACGACGAAAGAGACTTTGAGTTTGCAAATAGATATAATTTAAGCGTCATACAGGTTATAAAAAATAATTCAGAACATGATGAATTACCTTATATAGGTAAAGGAACATTGATCAATTCAGATGAATTTAATGGGCTTGAGAGCTCGAGTGCCCAAGAAATTATTACAAAAAAAATTGAGTCCATAAAGCAAGGTAAGGGGAAAATACAATACCGCATAAGAGACTGGGGTATTTCGAGGCAACGATATTGGGGCTGTCCAATTCCCATGATTTATTGTGAAAAATGTGGAGACGTTCCAGCCGACGAAAAAGATCTTCCCATTGAGTTACCAGAAAATATTAGAATTGATGCTCAAGGATCGCCTCTAAAAAAACTAAAAGATTTTACAGAGTGTAATTGCCCAACCTGCGGTGCAAAAGCGAAAAGAGAAACCGATACCCTGGATACTTTTTTTGAATCTTCTTGGTATTTTGCAAGGTATGCAAGTTTTAATCAATCTGATGCAATGCTTGATAAACGTGCAAAATATTGGCTGCCAGTAGATTATTATGTTGGTGGTATTGAGCATGCAATCTTGCATCTTCTATACGCACGGTTTTTCAATAGAATTTTATTTGATATGAAATTAGTTAGCACAAGTGAGCCATTTAAAAAATTATTAACGCAAGGGATGGTTCTTAAGGACGGTACTAAGATGTCAAAATCAAAGGGCAACACTGTTGACCCTAATGAATTGATAAAAAAATATGGTGCTGATACAGCCAGACTATTCATAATGTTTGCTGCCCCAGCAGAACAAAGCTTAGAATGGTCAGATAAGGGTATTGAAGGCACTCATCGATTCCTAAAAAAACTTTGGTCATTGACCTTAATCCACCAGAATAATAATAAAGATTTAGGTAGTATAAGTGAAAAAGAAATAACCAATCTACGTTATAAACTTCACTCAACGATAGAAAAGGTAACAGATGACTTAACTAGACGTAATAGCTTTAATACAGCCATATCTTCAATTATGGAGCTAATTAATACTTACACAAAGTCACTTGATATGAGAACGATATCATTTAAATTAAGGCAAGAGATGTTTGAGAATGTGATATTGATGTTGAATCCATTCGTACCTCATATTTCAAAAGCATTATGGGAGGCTCTTCATCCTGAAAAACTAATCGAAAAATCACAATGGCCAAAAGTTGATAAGAATGCTCTAATCCAAGATGAAATTTCAATTGTGCTTCAGGTAAACGGTAAGTTGAGAGCAGATATGCTAATATCAATTGAAGATTTAGAAAGTGAAATTAAAAATAAAGCACTTTCTCAAGAAAATATAAAAAAGTACACCGATAACAATGAAATAATAAAAATTATCTATGTTAAAAATAAATTAGTAAACATTGTGGTGAAAAATTAATTATGCAAATTTTTCTTAAAAAATTATCTATCATCGGGCTTATCTTAATCATAAGCGCATGTGGCTTTCAACTAAGAGGTGATATCCAAGCAAATTTTAATTCTATTTCAATTTCAGGAGGGACATCAGGTTTCAATAAAACTCTCCAACGCAAATTTAGACAAGCTGGAATCACTATAGCAAGCGCTTCTGAAGCAGAAAAAATTGTAGAAATAGTTGAAAATAAATTTACTAAAACGATTTTAACCTTGACGGGAACAGGTGCGGTAAGTGAATACCAATTAGATTATAATGTAACCTATCGATTCAAAAATAAGGGAGGTGCATGGAACCTGCCTGTAACGATTGAAGCTACAAGAACCTATACTTACGATGATGCAGATATTCTAGCTAAAGATGAAGAAGAAAAAAGGCTTTTATCAGGTATGGAAGATCAGTTAATTAAAACAATGGCTACCCAAATTTCACTCTCAAAATAAAATGCTAGTAAAATTTGCGCCTAAAAATATACTTTCTGACCTTAGAGAAAATAAAAAAAATTGTTTGGTGATTGTTGGCAAAGAACCAATACAAATTTGTACTGTAAAAGACGAGATCAATAAGTCTTGTCAAAATGATTCAATAGATAAAATTCTAATAAAAGTTGAAAATGCCATTGATCTTAATCAGCTTGATCACACGTTTAATAATCAGTCACTTTTTAGCTCACAAATAATTTATGAATTTGAAGTGTCTGATGGAATCATCAAAAAAGAAATTAAGGAATATATTCTAAAAAAAATTAGTGAGCATATAAACAGCTATTTTATTTTCTATTTTAAAAAAGATTTTAAGGAGTTCAGAAAGCAGAATTGGTATGAGATTCTCAAAGGCTTAAGTCTAATAATTATTGCTGACGAACCTAATACTGAACAAATCATGCAAGCAATAAAAGATAGAGCTCACTTTCATCAAGTGAAGCTTACAAATGAAGCAAAAAAACTTCTTACCAATTATTCAATGGGCAATCTAATGCAAGCTGAAAATGATATAAAAAAATTAAAATTAATCTATGACAAGCAAGAAGTTAATGAATCAATGCTTTTAAGTCTTATCACTAACGGCTCAAAATATGATGGGTTTAATTTTATCGAACATTGTATCAATGGAGACATAAAAAAAACAAATGAGGCAGCCCTATACTTAAGAGAAGAAGGTGTTCAGCCCTTAATGATTAATGGCTTATTCGCTTGGTTTTTCAAAGCTGTTTCTAGGATTAAGTTATCAAGTAATCAATCTATTAACTCAAATGTCTTAATGAAATTAAGAATATTTGGTGCTTCTCAGAATTTAGCTACGCAAACAATTAGATCATTAACTTCAAAACAAGTAGTAGCTTGTTTAAATAAAATTCAGGAGATAGACCAAATCGGAAAGGGTATCAAAATGGGAGACCCTTGGTTAGAAATAAATAGATTTTCAATGGGAATAGCAAAAATGATGAATAGAGGAATAAATTTAAAAAATGGATAAATATATTCAAAATATTGGAGCTAATGCAAGAAATGCTAGTCATAAACTTTCTTATGTGACAACGAATCAAAAGAATGATTTTCTTGAAATTTTAGCAATGTCTATTCAAGATAATCAAGAAAATATAATTAAAGCTAATTCTTTAGATCTTTTAGAGGCTAATAAAGGAAATTTTGATGAAGCCTTTATTGATAGGATGACGTTATCTCAATCTAACATTGAAGGTATGTGTAATGGAATATTACAAGTAAAAGACCTGGAAGACCTAATTGGCAAAGTAATCAATAGAAAAAAAAGGCCTAGTGGGATAGAGGTCTGTCAGATGAGAGTCCCGATAGGTGTGGTTGGCATGATTTACGAATCAAGACCCAATGTAACAATTGATTCGGCTTCATTAGCTATCAAAGCAGGTAATGCCATTATTTTAAGAGGTGGTAGTGAAACAATTAATTCTAATAAATATCTAGGGAAATTAATTACTAAAGCACTTATAAAGTCGGGATTGCCTGAAAAAGCTGTACAAATTATTGAATCTACAGACAGAATGTTAGTTGACAGCCTGATTAAGATGGATGAATTTGTTGATGTCATTATCCCTAGAGGGGGTAAAAGCCTTATCCAGAAGATAACTGATAGCGCAACGATACCTGTGATTAAACACTTAGATGGGAATTGTCATATTTATGTGGATGAGTTTGCAGATATTGATAAAGCAGTTTCTATCGTAGACAATTCAAAAACTCAAAGGCTAGGAACATGCAATACGCTTGAGTCACTTGTTGTATCATCAAAAATGGCTGAAGAGTTTCTTCCTAGAATTTATGAAATATTTGTTCAAAAAAATATCGAAATCCGCGGGTGCAAAAGAACAAAAGATATTATTGATGAAATTAGACTTGCCACTGATCAGGATTACTTTGAAGAATATCTTGGTCCGTATATTTCATGTATTGTTGTCGACTCTCTTGAGGAGGGAATAAATCATATCAATAAATATTCATCTAAGCATACTGAAGCAATAATTACGGATAACGAAGCTAATGGTCTTGAATTTATTAGATCGATAGATTCATCCAGTGTCATGATAAATGCCTCAACAAGATTTGCTGATGGTTTTGAATACGGCCTAGGGGCAGAAATTGGTATCTCAACAGATAAGATTCATGCAAGAGGGCCGGTTGGACTTGAGGGGTTAACATCTCTAAAATATATTGTATTTGGTCAAGGTGAAATTAGATCATAATTTAAAATCGATGCCTCTCGTTGGATTGTTTGGTGGGGCATATGATCCCATTCATAATGGTCACTTAATGATTGCCGATAGCTTGATCAATAAGTTAAAACTTGATCAATTTTTTTTCATACCCACCGGAATATCAGTAACGGATAAAAATCTAACATCAGTAGATCACAGATTAAATATGATCAGACTTGCTCTAACAAATAGCAAGTTAAATGTGTCCACATATGAGACAGACAATAGCCTTAACGCGAAAAAATCATATACAATTGATACGCTAAAATACTTCTTTGAAAACAATAATGCCATTAATTTTTTTATCATGGGGAGTGATAATTTCTTAAAAATTAATACATGGAAAAACTGGGAGAAACTTCTTAATTACGCACATATTATTTTAGTTGATAGGCAGATTTCAAGTCTGTCTTTTATTAATGATAGTGAAATAAGAGAATTTCTTGAGCAACATGAAGAAGAGAATTTTAGTAATTTAAAGCTTAAAAGAAACGGTTATATTTATAAATACCAAATAGATTATATTGATATAGCCTCTTCAGAAATAAGAGAAAGAATCCACCAAGGTAAAGAAGTGAGAAATATTATGCCGGAGAAAATTAAAAGATATATAGCTGCTAATAATCTCTATAAATCATTTGGCCAGGTTACATAATTTTTTAAATTTTCAGGTTTTCGGTCTGGACTGTATGGGATGGTAGCAATAAGAGGCTGCTTGATTCTTTGTCTCAATGAAGAAATATTTGCATCAACCTCCAACATATTATTTTCTAAAATATTCGCCACCCATCCAAAGATTTTTTGTCCTCTTTTTAATATTGCTTCTATAGTTAAAAGACTATGGTTTATACAACCTAATTTAATACCTATGACAACAATAATTGGAATATTAAGTTCGTCGACTAAATCAGCTATAGAGGTGCTCTCGCCCAACGGAACTAGGTATCCCCCTGCTCCCTCAATCAAAAGATAATCTGTCCTACTTTTTAAAGTTGCTGCATGCATTTTTATTTTTTTAAAATCTATTTCAATATTATATTTTTGAGCGGCAATATGTGGAGCTATAGGCTCATCAAATGAATATGTATTAATCTCCCCTACTTTAAATTTTAAGGATGATTCATATTGTAGTAAATTTACATCTTCATTGGTAGTTTCGCCCTTTTTTATATCAACGCCTGCGGCAATTGGTTTCATACCTATAACTTTTTTATGATGGAATTTAATAAATTGCATTAAAATACAAGTCACAAAAGTTTTACCTATACCTGTGTCCGTTCCTGTAATAAAAAAAGTATTATTCATGTTTTATTTCGAATGTTTTGAAGTTTTGATTTTTATTCATATTCCAAGCATGCCCATAAATTACTTCATATGTTGCAGGAAGTAATCCAGACTTTTTATATTTTTCATATTCTGCAGCCATTCTTTTAAAGTAATCTCTGCCTCTAAGGCCTCTCATTTGAAAAGCATTTGAGCTTGTGGCGCCTATACTTTTAATATCTAGAAATAATTTTTCAACATTACTATAAGTAAGCGTATATTCATTTGAATCTAAAACGGGGTCAGAAAAACCATTTGACACTAACATATCCCCTATTTGATGCATATCGGTAAAACTATTCACGGTATTATTTTGTGATAGTTTTTTATTGATTGCTGATAGTTCAGTTAATGTTTTAGGGCCAAATGTACTGAAAATAAATAGCCCGCCATAGTTTAAAATTTCTTTAATCCCTAAAAATGTTTTATTTAAATCATTACACCATTGGAGAGAACTTGAAGTCCAAACCAAGTCTATTAAATTTTTTTTAATTGGTAAATGCTCAATATCTCCACAAATATATGAGATATTATTCTTTCCTAGTAATTTATTTAACCCTAAAAAGTCTTTTTCTTTAGATTTAGCAGTCATCAACATTCTTTCTGAAAAATCGTAATTAATAATATTCTTATTCTTATAAATATTTTTAAAACCTGCATTATTTTCACCTGTTCCTGAACCTAAATCTAAAATAAAATTTGGTGCTATCTTAATAAGTGACAGACGATCAAATAAATCTAATGAGATTTGTTTTTGTAGAACTGAATAATCATCATATGTCATTGCAGCTCGATTAAATGCTATTCTTTTTATTTTTTTATTGATCATTTTGTAAGAATTTTTTAACTGATTCAGTCATTATTTCCCTATGGCTTATAAATGGCATATGGTTAGCTCCTTTTATCTCTTTTAATGTAGCTCCCTTAATTTTTTCATATAGCCAGATAGACGACTTTGAACTTGTAAGTCTATCCTTATCTCCTACAATTATTAATGTGGGCTTATCAATTTTTTGTACTTCATTTCTAAGGTCAGTCTCCTTTAAAACATTAAGCGCGAGCTGCATGCCACTCTTATTTTCATCTTTTAATTCAATAAATTCATTTTTTAAAAATCTCATCACATTTTTTGAATCATCAATATCTCTTGTTTGAATTAAAAAAAATTTCATAAGGGTATTATTTAAATTTTGCTTTGCTTCCATTTCAAAATTTGAAAAAAATTGTTTATTTACACCGTAAGGCCAATCTTTTTTTTCAACAAAACATGGTGTTGTAGACATTAAAATTAATTTTTCAACAAATTCAGGCATTCTAATTGCCAAGTTCATGGCAACTTGCCCTCCTAATGACCATCCTAGAATACTGCACTTCTTTATTGGCACATTAGCTTTTATCTCTTTTGCTAAATTATCTAATGTATATGGCGATATAGATGAACTACCTCCCATGCCAGGAAGATCAACTACATAGACTGAAGTAAAAAACTTTAATTCATCTACCAAAGAAATCCATATTTTACTATTTACTCCCCAACCATGAATCATTAAAAGAGGCTCTCCCCTACCCCCTAGATAATTAATTTTCATTTTCAATTATTTTATTTATGGCTTGAGCTAATTTTTTGATATCCCCTTTGGAATGAAGGGCTGAAATTGAAACTCTCAAGCGTGCACTTTCTTTAGGAACAGTCGGAGGTCTTATAGCTGGGACGTAGAAACCTAATTCAATAAGAAGGTTAGAAATCTTTATTATCTTCTTATCATCTCCAATAACTAGTGGCTGAATCGGCGTAATAGAGTCTACTAAAAGATTTTTATGATTGATTAGCCTTCTAAATAAATATATATGGTCATTTACTTTCCTTCTCAGTGAGTGGTTTTTCTTAATAATGTCAAATGATCGTTTGATGCCATACATAAGTGCAGGTTGCTCAGCTGTTGTATAGATATATGTTCTAGACTTATTTATAACAAGATCAACAATTTTTTTATTGGCGCATACTAGGGCTCCCGAAACACCTACAGCTTTGCTAAGAGTTAATGTATAGATAATCCTATCTTTTGCAATCTTCTTAATTGAATCCTTTTGTTCATAATGCTCCAATACTCCCTGACCACTTTTTCCCAAAACCCCATAACCATGCGCATCGTCAATATATAAATATGCATCATATTTTTTAGCTAATTTTACTAATTCAGGAATGTTTGCTATATCGCCATCCATACTAAATACGCCATCAGTAACAATAAACTTCTTCTTTTTTGTTTTGCTTTTTTTTAGATGATTTTCTAATGCGGCCATATCATTATGTGGAAACCGAATAAATTTCCCCCTACTTAAAATACAGGCATCGTTAAGTGAGGCATGATTAAGTTTATCCGCATAAATAAATGAATCTTTTTCTGCAATTGTTGTGATTATCCCTAAATTTGCAAGATAGCCAGATGAAAATAATATTGATGATGCGAACCCTATATTATTTTTTGTAATTTTTTCTATATTTTGATGGGCTTCTGTATGACCTGAAACAAGATGGGAGCTACTTCCGCCATTCCCATATTTATTAATCCCACTAATAATAGCTTTTTTAATTGAGCTGTTTTGGGATAAGCCTAAATAATCATTACTTGCAAAATTAATTAACCAACGTCCATTTATTTTAATTTGATTTTTTTTTCTTTCGCTAACAACAACTCTTTTTCTGAAAAGTGATCTTTTTTTTAAATCTTTAAGAAAGGAGTCAATTTCATCCAGCAGAATCATTTATATAGGCTTTATGTCTAAACGCTTAAATAATTGCTGATCTTTTTCAACATCTGGGTTTCCTGTCGTTAAAAGCTCCTCACCATAAAAAATTGAGTTGGCTCCTGCAAAAAAAGCTAATGCTTGGATACCATCGCTCATACTCTCTCTTCCCGCAGAAAGCCTTACAAAACTTTTGGGCATAGAGATTCTTGCGATTGCTATCATCCTGATAAACTCAAATTGATCAAGCTCGGATGCATCTATCAGAGGGGTACCTTCAACTTTGGTTAATAAATTAATAGGCACACTCTCAGGGGGAACATTCATATTTGCAAGTTGGTAAATAAGATTAATACGATCTTCTCTTGACTCACCCATACCAACAATACCGCCGCAGCAAACATTAATGTCTGCATCTCTCACCCTGCTCAATGTGTCAAGTCTATCTTGGTATGTCCTAGTTGTAATAATATCTCCATAATATTCTGGGGAGGTATCCAAATTATGGTTATAGTAATCTAAGCCTGCCTCCTTTAACCTTTCTGCTTGACCATCTTTTAGCATACCTAAAGTTGCACATGTTTCTAAGCCAAGGGACTTAACCTCGGAAATCATCTCTTCAACTAAACCGATATCTTTTTCTTTAGGGCCTCTCCATGCGGCTCCCATACAAAATCTCGAAGCACCTGCATCTTTAGCCTGTTTTGCTGCCGAAATTACATCCTTTATATTCATAATTGGCTCATTATCAACCGTCGTATCGTACCTTGCCGACTGGGGGCAATAGCCACAATCTTCAGAACAGCCGCCCGTTTTAATTGATAATAAAGTGCTAAGCTGAACCTTATTGGGATTAAAATTATTTCTGTGAACTTGATGAGCTTGGAATAACAAATCATTAAATGGTTGATCAAATAAGCCTTGAATGGCTACTTTTTTCCAAACTTCATTTTGAATTGTTTGTTTAGTTTTTTTGGGACTTATAAATGAAACAGTTTTTTCTTTTATCGCTGATTCTAATTTAGCCATTGTAAATCCTATATACTTTTAACATACTTATTATAGATGAATTGTTAAGTTTTTTTATATTTTTTATTAACAACTGTATAAATTTTAATCATATGTTTAATTTAATTCTTTTTGAGCCAGAAATACCGCCTAATACTGGAAATATAATTCGTCTTTGTGCTAACACGGGCTCAAAGCTTCATCTGATAAAACCATACGCGTTTGACCTAAGTAGTAAGAATTTACGAAGAGCAGGTTTAGATTACATAGACCTCTCTAATGTCGAAGAGCACGATTCTATCAACGACTGCTTTACAACTTTATACAAAACAAGGTTTTTTGCTGTGACAACAAAAGCTACGTCTTTGTATACAAATTTCAGCTATCAGAAGAATGATTCTTTTATATTTGGACCTGAAACAAGAGGCCTGCCTCATGAGATACTAAATTCGGATGAAATTGATGAGAAAATTAGGATTCCAATGGTCAAAAATAATAGAAGTTTAAATCTATCCAATAGTGTGGGGATTGTTGTATATGAGGCATGGCGCCAATTAAATTTTAAAAATGGAAGTTGAACGTTGTTACTCTTGCGTGATTGGTCGTTGAATTAAATCTAAAACAGCCTCTTTAGCTGACTTTTCTTGAAAAAGAACATTATTAACTTCATTGGTAATGGGCATATCAATATTAAGTAAAGATGCACGATTAGATACCTCTTTGGCTGTATAGACACCTTCAGCAACATGACCTAAGCCATCTAAAATAGATTGAAGTGATTCTCCCTTAGCCAGTCTTAAACCAACTTCACGATTTCTCGAATATTCACCTGTGCATGTCAGGACCAGATCACCCATCCCAGATAATCCTGAGAATGTCTCTGGGTTTGAACCTACCTTTAAACCAAATCTCTTTATCTCGCTAAGTCCTCTTGTGATTAAGGCCGCACGTGCATTATTACCAAAACCCATTCCATCAGAAATCCCAGCGGCAATAGCAATTACATTTTTTAGTGCCCCTCCAACACAAACACCTGCAATATCTGAGCTAATGTAAGATCGCATATTATTATGATGAAAAAGAGGTGCAATTTTTTTTGAAAAATCTTCATTATTTGTCGCAATTGTGACAGCAGTAGGAAGACCTCTTATAAGCTCTGCTGCAAAACTTGGTCCAGATAAAACTCCACAGCTTCTTGAATCATAATTTGAACTTGAAAATTCGTCATTAATAACTTCAAATGGGAGGTTTGCTGAAGAGGCTTCAAGCCCCTTATTGGCCCATAAAATTGGGGCCTCAGAGCCTATACTTTTTAAATCTTTTAATGCTTTCCTAAACCCTGCAGTTGGTATTGCAGACAGAATAAAATCGCAATTTAATACCGCATCCTTAAAATTATCATTCAATGACAATAAATCAGGAAACTTAAAATCTCCAAGATATTTTGGATTTGATTTTGATTTTTTCATACCAGAGATATGGCCTGCATCCCTTGCCCATAATGTCACAGAAGTATTTCTTGCCAGATGAATAGCGAGTGCAGTTCCCCACGCACCAGCCCCCAATACACAAACCTTCACCCTATAAGCCCCATACTTCTCTAGCATTTACGAAGCCTATTAGGCCTTCTATTTGCGTTTTTACCTGTGCCCAATTACCAAAAAGGATTGGGGAATTAAGTTTTAAAACCACGAATTTTTCCACATTGGCTAACTTATGGCTCTTTTCATTTGCTTGATTAAAAATCACTGCATCATCTTTTGTAATTAGGACAGTTCTTTCTTTATGTGTATATCTCGACTCTATCCAGCTAATTTTACCGTTGTGATCTTTAACTTTTTTCCAATCTTTGAGGCTGACAAGAACTTCAAGGGGGTAGCCTTCCGTTACAATATACATTTTTTCTGTTGTTTTAGACGGTCCCTCAAATAAAACAGCTTGCTTTACATTCACTGAAATAAAGTCAGCATGGACAAAAAAACTAATTGCAATAAGAGAAAAAAATATTACGAACCTATAAAGTTTTTCAACCAAACTAATTAGCCCTTTTGGCAGCTCCCGCATCTTTCTCTTTTTGCTGCATGTACATCGTTTCAAAATTAATCGGATTAAGAAGTACAGGTGAAAAGCCAGCTTTGGTAACTAAATCTGAAATAGCCTCTCTGGCATAAGGGAATAATATATTGGGGCATGTAATAGCTAAAACCATCTCCATTCCATCTTCTGGAACATTTAATATTTTAAAGATGCCTGACTGGGTAACTTCAACCAGAAATGCAGTTTCTTCAGATTGTTTTGATGTTACCGTAACTTGCAAACTAACTTCATAATAGCCATCTGATAAAGGTTTTGCGGCGTTATTGAGTTCAACAGAAATCTGAGGCGCCTCTCTGTTAGTGAAAATTTCAGGGGAATTAGGTATCTCGACAGAGACATCTTTTAGAAACAGCTTTTCGATGCCAAAGCCTGGCCCTTGGTTTTTTGATTCAGATGTTTCAGTTTTTGTTGAAGCTTTTTTCTTTGTTTTTTTATCTTCGGCCATGTTTTTTCCTAACTTTAATTTAAATTCAAATTTGTATAACCCACATTCTATCCCCTAAACATAGAATAATAAATATTTGCTTTTACATAATTCAATCTTCAAGGATAAGTTTGTCTAGATTTCCATCGTTATTAATTGATCTTAATTGCTCAAAGCCTCCTATATGCTGATCGCCTATGAAGATTTGAGGCACAGTCTTCTCACCTGTAATTTTTATCATTTCATCCATATGAGAAGGATTTTCATCAACCATAATTTTTTTAATTTTTTTAATTCCTTTGTTAAGGAGCAGTTTTTCCGCATTCACACAATATGGGCAAAACTGAGAACTGTACATAAGAATTTCTTTCATAAATTAAATTCACTTAATATAAGATAATTAAATAGTAATGAATTGGTATTATAATTGATGTGTCAAATAAAAATAAATTCATTCCAATAATTAATTAAATGAAAAAAAATACTTTATTGCTGCTCATTCTTGATGGTTTTGGTCACAGCAGTGACAAAGAATATAATGCAATTTTCTCTGCGAATACACCAAATTGGGATCACTTACTCAAAACTTATCCTAATAGCCTAATCAATGCATCAGAATCATTTGTCGGCCTACCTGAAGGCCAAATGGGAAATTCAGAAGTAGGTCATTTATGTATAGGTGCTGGAAGAGTTATTGACCAAGACTTAGATAGAATTAATAAATCAATAAAAGATGAGAGTTTTTTCTCAAATGATATATTAATTCCTGGATTAGAAAAAATTTCACAAAACAACAATGCCTTGCACATCTTAGGACTTCTATCTGATGGAGGTGTTCATAGCCACATAGATCATATTCTTGCTTTAATAAAATTAGCAAAGAAACAAAATGTTAAGCATGTATTTATTCATGCCATCCTCGATGGTCGCGATACTCCCCCTAAATCTGCCTCAAAATATATAAAAAAACTGGAAGATTTTTGTAAAAAGATAAATCTTGGTGAAATTAAAACAGTTTCCGGACGGTTTTATGCTATGGATAGAGATAATAGATGGGATAGAACGCATTTGGCGTACGATGCAATTACTTGTGCATCTTCACCACATACTGAATCCTCAGCTCAGCAAGCCCTCAAAGAGTCATATGCTAGAGGAAAGTCTGATGAATTCGTAACCCCCACACTTATAAAAAAATCAGAAAGTTATTCAGGAATTAGTGATGATGACATGGTAGTTTTCATGAATTTTAGATCTGACAGAGCTCGACAGTTAACAGATAGCATCCTCAATGAATCCTTTAAAGAATTTGAACGACCTTCAAGACCTCACAATATTAATTATTTAACATTGACGAGTCATGATGAAAAACAAAAAAAAGCTAAATGCATATTTAAACCAATTAATATAAAAAATTCTTTAGGTGAATATATTTCAGATCTAAATAAAACTCAACTTCGTATAGCTGAGACAGAAAAATATCCACACGTGACCTTTTTCTTTAATGGGGGTGTCGAAGAAAAATATAAAAACGAACAGAGAATCCTAGTTCCTTCACAAAACGTGGCTACGTATGATTTAAAGCCAGAAATGAGTGCATATGAAATTACAGAAAAACTACAAGAAGCTATCCTCTCCGAGAGCTATGATCTGATTGTCTGTAACTATGCTAATGGAGATATGGTAGGACATACTGGAAATTTAGAGGCAGCAATTAAAGCCATTGAGGTACTTGATAAATGCATCCATGAAATATATAAAGCAATAAAAAAAATAGGTGGTCAGATGATAATTACAGCAGACCATGGAAATGCAGAGGTAATGATGGATACTAAAAATCAACAAAAACATACTCAGCATACCGTGAATAAGGTGCCATTTGTTTATGTAGGGAGGGAAATAAAATCTATTAAGAATGGAGGACAGCTATCTGATATAGCACCAACTATCCTAGAGTTACTGGGTGAGAAAAAACCAAAAGAAATGACTGGAAAAAATTTAATTGAAATTATTTAAAAATATTCTGAACACACTCCTCATTATTATATTAGGCATTTCATCGTTAGCTCTTGTTGCCGGGGAAACTGATGACGCCAAAAGTAACTTAAATAAAATTCAAAAGCAAATCAATTCAATTGACAAACAAATTAAAAAAAATTCAAAAGTTAAAAAAGGGTTAAATAGATCATTAAAAAAACACGAAAAAGAAATTAGTGCCACAAAGAGAGAAATTTTTAAAGTAAAAAAGAAACAAAAAAATAACAAAAAAAAGTTATCCGCCTTAAGTAAAAAATTAAAAAAGTTAGAAATAGAATTGTTAAAAAGTAAAAAATTACAAAACGAAATACTCTACCAGACATATATTAAGCCAAAACCAGGATACTTACAGTTGTTTATAGAAGGGATAAATCCTAATGAAGTTTCAAGACAAGTTAACTATATTGGCTACCTAACTAAAGCACAAAATGACAATATCCTTAAAATTAATAAAACAAAGGAGAAAATTAGTTCGACAAAAAAATCGACAAAAAAAATTCTCAAAGATGTAACGCAACTTAGAAAGAAGAAAGAAAAAAATGCAAGGAAGTTAGAAAAGAAAAAGAAAGCAAAAAAACTAACCTTAAATAAAATTTCAAAAAAACTTAAATCTCAAAAAAATAAGAAACTAAAGTTACAGCAAGACGAGAAAAAATTAAGCTCTATTATCAAGAACCTGATGTTGAAGCTTAAGGCAGAAGAAAAAATAAGAAAAGCTGAAAAAAAAGATACTAAAAAAGAGAAAGTAGTCGTTGATAAAAAAGCTTATAAGATTAATTTTGCCAAACTTAAAAAGAAGCTAAAACTTCCTGTAAAAGGTAAAGTTTTATATAAGTACAATGCCAAGAGATGGGATACAGGAACAAGATGGAAGGGCCTATTTATTAAAGCTAAAGAGGGGTCGAATGTTAAATCTGTTGCTGCCGGACAAGTTGTTTTTTCTGATTGGCTTAGAGGGTTTGGAAATATAATAATTATCGATCACGGAAAAAATTATATGAGCCTTTATGGGAATAATGATTCACTTTTAAAACAAAAAGGTGAATACATCAAAGGGGGAGAAATTATTGCTCTATCAGGAAACAGTGGGGGAAATAAGTATAACGGACTATATTATGAGCTGAGACACAACGGTAAACCCTTTAATCCTCTTAAATGGACCAAATAAAAAAAATTCAGTCTCCAATAAAATGTAGATCTACAAACCTTTCAAAGCTACCAAATCGATGTTCATAAAGAAAAATACCCTGCCACGTCCCTAAATTTATTTCTTTATTTTTTATTGAAAACGATAGATTGGTTTGAGTCAATGCAGTTCTTATATGGGCTGACATATCATCTGGCCCCTCTAAAATATGACTATATGCCTTGTCGCCATCAACAACTAATTTTGTAAGGAAATTTTCTAAATCTATCAAAACATCTGAATCATAATTTTCATTTACTAAAAGGCTTGCAGACGTATGCTTAATATTTAACGTCAACAATCCTGTATTAACTTTTTCTGCATTTATCCAATCCTTTATTTTTGGTGTAATGTCGTAAAGCTTTCTACCATTTGTTAATTCAACAATATTTCCAAAAACTTGAATCAAATTAGCCTCTATATCTTTTTATAATTTTTAAATGAACCGTAAAGAAACAACAATACGCCTAGTGATATTGCACTATCGGCAACGTTAAATGCAGGCCAATAAAATTCATCAATGTGAAGATAGATAAAATCAATAACATAACCATAGCTTATTCTGTCATAGAGGTTACCAATAGCTCCCCCAAGAATAAGAAGCAATCCTATTGCAATTAAGATATTTTTTTTATATTGATTTATTAGCCACGGGATGTATAAAACAGCAAGCAATGAAATAGCAATCAAAAAATATCTTTGCCAACCACCTTGATCACTCAAAAAACTAAATGCTGCTCCTGTATTTTGAAAGTGCACAAGACTTAAAAAAGATGTTATCTCAAGTTGCTCACCATAGATTATTTTGTTTTGAATGAAATTTTTTGAAAGAATATCTAACAAAAAAACAAATAAACTAATCAAGTATAATTTAAGCATAAAGTCTTATTTCGCCATCCTCATAAAGATTGTTTATACACCTTCCACATAACTCTTTATGACTTTCATCTAGACCGACATCCACGCAATAATGCCAACATCTCTCACACTTTTGATGCTCACTTTTATTTACATTTACTTCTAGTTTTTCATTTTTCTTGATAGTAACTTTAGAGGCAATAAATATAAACTTTAGGTCCTCATGAAATACATTTAAGCTATTATAAATCTCTAACGGGGCACCAATCTCAATAACCGACTGTAGAGAGGATCCCACAATACCTTTTTCTCTGAGCTCTTCAATTTTTTTATTTACAAGACCTCTAATTTCTAAAATATTTTTCCAATCATTTAGGTTTTTATCTTCTACCAAATTTTTTGGGAATTGGTACCAAGTCTCAGTAAAAATACTTTTTTTATTATTTTTAAAAATAGTTTGTGAAGCTTCGTGTGCAGTAAAGCTTAAGATTGGTGTCATAATCCTAATTAATGACTGCGTTATATGAAATAGGGCGCTTTGAGCTGACCTCCTTCCATGTGAGTTTTCCTTCATTGTATAAAGCCTATCCTTAATGACATCTAAATAAAATCCTCCTAAGTCTTCTGAGCAAAAGGAAACAAACTTTTGGATGCCTAAATAAAAATTAAATGAATCATAATCTTTTATTATTGATTCTTGAAGAACTTGAGTTTGATACAAGGCGAACCTATCAATAGATAACATTTTCTCTGGTGGCACCAATTGAGTTTCTTTATCTATATCTTCAATATTAGAGATTAGAAATCTCAAGGTATTTCTAATTCTCCTATAGCTATCTGCCACTCTTTTAATAATCTCATCAGAGATATTTAGCTCTCCGGAGTAATCAGTAGTGGCTACCCATAGCCTCAAAATATCCGCCCCATATTGGTTAATAATTTTTTGGGGGGAAATTACATTACCTTTAGACTTACTCATCTTATGGCCTTCACCATCAACGACAAATCCATGTGTTAATAAAGCCTTAAATGGAGCTGCGTCATTAATTGCACAGCCGGTCAACAAGCTTGATTGAAACCAACCTCTATGCTGATCAGAACCCTCGAGATAAAGATCTGCAGGATAATTTAACTCTTCTCTGTCTTGAATTACCGATTGATGGGTAGTGCCAGAGTCAAACCAAACATCTAGTGTATCTGTTGATTTTAAATAGGCATCTGCATCAGCACCAAGCATCGAATTCATGTCTAAATTGAACCAGGCATCAACCCCTTCTTTTTCCATCATTTTGGCAATTTTCTCAAAAAATGAAATAGATTCTGGATGCGGTAAATTTGTTTCCTTGTTTAGAAATATTGGAATTGGCACCCCCCAAGATCTTTGTCTTGAAATACACCAGTCAGGCCTCTTTTCAATCATTGATTTCAGCCTACCTTCCCCCCAATTTGGAAAAAAACTTGTTTTTTTAATTACTTCTTCAGCTTGACCACGCAACGAAATATTATTCTTATTTTTTATATCCATCCCAATAAACCATTGTTCCGTCGCTCTAAAAATAATTGGAGTTTTATGTCGCCAACAATGCGGGTAACTATGGATAAAATTTTCTACAGATACTAGTGTTCCATTTGCCTTGAGTGTCTCTATAATTTTTTTATTTGCATCCCAAACATTCAATGACCCAACAATATCAGTCTCTTTGGTAAACTTTCCATTCTTATCTACCGGACTTTCAATCGGTAAGTTATAGCGACTTCCTACTACATAATCATCAACCCCATGGGCTGGCGCAGTATGAACCAAACCTGTACCAGTTTCTGTTGTTACATGAGATCCACAAATGATAGATACATCCTTTTCCTTAAAAGGATGACGGCATTGTATATTTTCAAGCGCTGCCCCATCACATGAACCTACCAAATTGCCTTCAAGATCGTATGACTGCAGCTTTGTTTTTGATAAATCAGTTGAAAGTATCAAAAATTTATCTTCTATCTCATATAACCCATACTCAAGTTTCGGATTGACACAAATTGCTTCATTGGCTGGAAGGGTCCAAGGCGTGGTTGTCCAAATAACAGCAAAAATATCTTTATTAATTTTACAATCAAAAATTCTTTCAATGGCCTCTCTATCTGAACAATTAAAGGCCACATCAACGGCTATTGATTTTTTGTCTTCATATTCCACTTCAGCTTCAGCAAGAGCAGAACCACAATCTGTGCACCAATTAACTGGCTTTCCACCTTGATATAAATAGCCACTCTCGTAAATCTTTGCTAATGACCTTACGATATTTGCTTCAATTTTATAATCCATTGTGAGATAAGGTTTATCCCATTCCCCGAAAACACCCAATCTTTGAAAATCCTTTTTTTGACTCTCTACTTGTTCTCGGGCATAAGTTCGGCAAAGGTCTCTAAACTCTTGAGGCTTTAAATTTTTCCCATGTTCTTTTTCAATAACTAATTCAATTGGCAAACCATGGCAATCCCATCCTGGGATATAAGGAACATCAAAACCAGAAAAAGTTTTTGATTTAATAATAAAATCTTTTAAAATTTTATTTACGGCATGGCCAATATGGATATTTCCATTTGCATAAGGTGGGCCATCATGAAGAATATATTTTTCCTTTCCTAACCGTGATTTTCTTATGGCGTCATAGATTTGTTTATCTTCCAGGCTCTTTAACCATTCAGGCTCTCTCTTAGCGAGGTTACCCCTCATTGGAAAGCTAGTTTCAGGGAGATTTAGTTTATATTTGTTTTGCTCTGTCATAAATTCTTCTTATCAAAAAAAAGTTTTGCTTTAATTACATCTAATTTTATTTGCTCTTTTAATTCCTCAAGTGACTTAAACTTTTTTTCGTCTCTTAATTTTTTTAAAAAAATAACACTTACATGTTGGCCGTATAAATCTGAAGAAAAATTCAACAAATGCACCTCAAGTTGCAATTTTTTCTCTCCCTTGATTGAGGGTCTAATACCAAGATTAGCAACGCCAAAATGATTTTGGAATTTTACAGCAAAGACACCCTTTAATGGAGGACGATTATGCCGCATATGGATATTTGCAGTAGGAAAACCAATCTTTCTTCCCCTTTTTTCACCATGAACAACTTTGCCAGATATAGAATATGGCCTTCCTATATATTTATTTGCCTCATCAAGCTTATCGTTAGCCAGAAGATTTCTTATGAGCGTACTTGAAATTCTTTTTCCATCCATAAGGATTTTATTTTTAATATTTAGTTTCATGTTACTCGCCGATAACTGTTTTATACTCCCTTCTCGACCCCTTCCAAAACAAAAGTCTTCTCCTACAACAATTTCTTTTACCTTTAATTGTTTGATTAATACGCTAATGAATTCATTAGCCGTTACCTTTGAAAATTCCTGATTAAATTTAATAATATGTACCCGATCTATTTTTATTTCGTTAAAGAGTTCTATTTTTTCTCTTAGGCTAGAAATTCTCGTTTGAGGTTTATTCTGAGAAAAATAATCTTTTGGATTAGGTTCAAAAGTAATTACTGCACTTTCTAATTTTAGATCATGGGCTCTTTTCTTGACTTCAGTTAATAAAGCTTGATGCCCTAAATGTACGCCATCAAAATTACCAATAGTTACGACACATGGGAATTGCTCTAAGTTAGTGTTCCTTATTATTTTCACGATGAGTGATGAGATTTTCTAAAAAATGAATTAAATTCAAAACCTAAGAATTTTAAACTAACAAAATAAATTGCGCCACTTATACTAATTATAAGCAGTAAATTTGCTGCCCTTTGTATAAATGAGTAATCAACCCATTGGTCGATAGTACCCCGAAGAAAAAATAAACAAATGATCATTATGCCTAGAGCAATTACAATTTTGGTTAAAAATTTAAGCCAGCCTTTATTTAATATAAATAATTTCTCCTTCTTTAGAAAATAAAACAATAAACCTGCATTGATGCATGCTGCTATGCCAATTGCAAGAGCTAGACCTGCATGTTGTAAATATCCAATAAATAAGAGATTCATTGCTTGTGTACAAAATAAAGTAAAAATTGCAATTTTGACTGGTGTTTTAATGTTCTGCTGAGCATAAAAGGCTGGGGCTAATATTTTAATTAAAATTAAACCCACCAGACCAACGCTGTAGGCAATTAGCGCTGTTTGAGTCATTAAAATATCATATTCAGTAAAGGCCCCGTAGTAAAAGAGCGTTGTAATAAGAGGAACACCGAGCATGGCTAGGCCTACTGCTGCCGGCGCTGCCAACAAAATACCCAATTTAAGGGCCCAGTTTATTAATTCTGAATATTCTGATTTATCTTTATTAGATAAACTTTTTGATAGGCTAGGTAAAAGCAAAGTGCTTAATGCAACACCCAATATGCCTGCTGGAAATTCAAGTAATCTATCAGCATAGTAAAGCCATGAAATACTACCTACAGAGAGAAATGAAGCAAAAATTGTATTGATGAGAAGTGAAATTTGAGCCACAGACACACCTAATATAGAGGGGCCCATTAATTTCAAAACCCTCCATACACCATCTTCTTTAAAGTTAAAGTCAAGTTTTGGTATACATCCAATTTGTTTTAAAAATGGAATTTGAAATATTAGCTGAAGAATTCCTCCAACAAAAACTGACCAAGCTAGAACATAAGCTGGCTGATTAAAATAATCAGCAAAAAATAATGCGCCTAGAATAAATGAGATATTTAACCAAACAGGTGTAAAAGCAGGCACAATAAATTTTCCAAATGTATTTAAGATCCCCCCCGCCATAGATACAAGTGAAATAAAAAATATATAGGGGAAAGTGATCCTCAGCAAATCAACGGTTAGATTATATTTTTCAGGATTTGTCACAAACCCAGGTGCAGTTATGTAAATAATCCAAGGTGCGCCAAAAACTCCTAATAGCGTAATTAATATAAGGAAAAGACCTAGTAAGGTTGAAATTTTATTGATAAATGACTCTAACTCAATAGAGGAGTTTTTTGTTTTATATTCAGACAATATAGGTATAAATGCCTGAGTGAAAGCCCCCTCAGCTGAAATTCTTCTCAATAAATTTGGAATTTTAAATGCAACAAAAAAAGCATCACTCTCTAAACCAGCTCCAAAAATTCTTGCAATAACTGTGTCCCTTATAAAACCAAGGATTCTTGATATTGTTGTCATCCCACCAATACCAAAGAATGTTTTTAATAAGTTCATAGTCAGCTAAATTATACGATTAAAATTTTAGTTTAATTTTATCACGGTACCAGATTCAGATTTTATTATGTTTAATCAATTATTTACCTATAAATATTTAATAAAACTTGTATCTAATTCATAAAATGGATAAAATACACAACTTAAAAATTGATGCAAGGATTAGCACATGGCCAATACGGCTCAAACAAGAAAAAGAGCAAGGCAAACAGTGAAACAAAGAGCTCATAATGTGGGTCTTCGTTCAACACTGAGGACAGCTATTAAGAAAATTAAATCGGCAATTGAAGGCGGAGATAGTAAAGCTGCAAAAAAAGCTTTTGAAGAAAATGTTTCTGTTATAGACAGAATCGCTGATAAAAAAATTATTCACAAAAATAAAGCAGCTCGTCATAAATCAAGACTAAACACAGCAATTAAATCTATGTAAAACTTGGAAATGTAATTCTCTTACATTTCCAGTAGTTTTAACCTTATTTCCTCAACCTTATTAATTAAATTCTCAAGCTTTTCTCCAACCACTGTGATGTGTCCCATTTTACGACCACTGCGTGGCTGATTTTTTCCATATAAATGTATATTTATCCCTGGTCCCTCTATTTCTTCAAAATTTGGTGTTTTAGGCTCTCCATTTTTGAACCATAAATCACCTAATAAATTTAACATCACAGCATTTTTCTCTAAATTAATTTCTATTAAACTTTTATCAACTAGACTCAACACTTGCAGATCGAATTGACTTACGTTACAGGCATCTAAACTAAAGTGACCTGAGTTATGAGGTCTAGGTGCAATCTCATTTACATAAAGCTTATCGTCGGAAATAAAAAATTCAACTGCAATTGTCCCAACATAGTTTAAATTTTTTGCTATCTTCAGTGCGTAACTAACAGCCTCTTTTTTAAAATTTTCGCTTACCCTTGCCGGTATAATAGATAAATCTAAAATACCTGCTTCATGTTGATTTTCAATAACGGGAAATATTTCTGATGCGCCGTCTGATGATCTAGATAAAACCACAGAAATTTCTTTATCTAAATTTAATTTTTTTTCTAAAATAAACTCATTTTCATTTGACCCAATTAATATTGCTTTAACTTCACTGATTGAATTTACTAGATGCTGACCTTTTCCATCATAGCCAAACTTTGATTGTTTAAGAATTGCTGGGAATAGCTTTTTATTTTCAAATTCTGAAAATGATTCAATAGAATTAATTGGTTCACAAGGCCCAATAGGAAGCTCGAGGCTCTTGATAAACTCTTTTTCTTTTATTCGCCTCTGAACAATCGAAATGGCTAGAGCATTTGGGTGGGTTCTAACCTTTTTCTCCAAATAACTAATAGTTTCCGATGGTATATTTTCAAATTCAGTCGAAATTGCCTCGCAGTTTTTAACCATTAAGTCTAGTGAGGATTTATCTGAAAATGAACTACAAATATGATGATCTGCTATTTTTCCAGCTGGGCTCTCTTGGTCAGGATCTAATACCGTCACCTCATAACCTAAATGGTGAGCAGCTTCAACAAAAAACTTTCCTAATTGACCTCCTCCCAACATTCCTAACATTGCAGGTGGCTTTATCGCTTTACTCATAGTTATTAGCTTTCTAGTTTCATATTAAAAACTTTTTGTTCTTGAGTTTTAGTAAACTCATTAAGTTTATTTTTTAAGTCATTATTTGCCTCTGCAAGCAATCTCACTACAAATAGAGCAGCATTGAATGCGCCTGCTTCTCCAATTGCGAATGTTGCAACTGGAACTCCTTTGGGCATTTGGACAATGGAAAGTAAGGAATCTTTACCTTCTAAATATGTTGTTTTTATGGGCACCCCCAGAACAGGAAGGTTTGTTTTTGAGGCAATCATGCCTGGTAAATGTGCCGCACCACCAGCGCCTGCAATAATTACTTTAAACCCATTAGCTTCTGCCTCATTTGCAAATGAATACATTAAATCAGGAGTTCTGTGAGCAGATACAACCTCAGCTTTATAACTTATTCCAAAATCATCTAAGATTGTTGCAGCATGCTTCATCGTGGGCCAGTCACTTTCTGAACCCATTACAATGGCAACAACTTCCTTTTCTTTATTCATCCCCTCCCCCTTAAAACATTATAGAACTACGAGATTATCCCTATGAATAATATTTACTTCATTTATGAAACCTAAAATAGATTCAATTTCATCACTTGAAACACCGCAAATCTTTTTTGAATCAACCGAATTATAGTTAACGAGTCCTTTAGCTATCTCGACTCCCTTGGCATTCACACATGACACAACCTCACCACGATCAAACTTTCCTTCTACCCCTAATATACCAATCGGAAGCAAGCTTTTACCTTTATCTGATATTGCTATAGATGCACCCTCGTCAAGGATTAATCTTCCACAACTCCTTAAATTATCTGCAAGCCATTTTTTCTTTGCTATTTTTTTCTCAAGTCTAGACTCTAAAAAAGTACCGACAGGATCATTATTGAATAACTTAAAAAATGTTTCATCAATCTTCCCATTTGCAATGATCGTATGTGTACCACTCAGGGATGCTCTTCTTGCGGCTTCAATTTTTGTCACCATACCTCCCGTACCAAATGTTGATGATGTTTTTTTTGCTAATAAATCTAGTTTCTCGTCATCAGTAAAAGCCTTCTTGATGAGAGAAGCATTTTTATCAACAGCTGGGTCATCAGAAAATAAACCTTCTTGATCAGTTAATAAAACAAGATAGTCTGCTTCAATTAAATTAGCTACCATCGCTGCAAGATTATCATTATCTCCAAATTGTATCTCTTCAGTTGAAACCGTATCATTTTCATTAATAATTGGCACTACACCATTGGTGATTAAGTTATTAATTGTTGATCTAGCATTTAAATATCGTTTTCTATCACTCAAATCTTCATGGGTCAGTAAAACTTGAGCTGCGATTTTATTATTTTGCGTAAAGACGTCTTTATACACTTGCGCCAAATCCATTTGTCCTATTGCTGCTGCTGCTTGAAGCTCACTCAAAACATTAGGCTTAGTACTAACCTTTAGTTTTCTTAAGCCTGCAAAAATTGCTCCACTAGAAACAATTACTACTCCGATACCATTGTCTATCCAGGAAGAAACTTCGGAAGATAATTTATCTAAAAATTCTTTATCAAACCCATCATCATTGGTTATTGTGCTTGTACCAATCTTGATTACGATTTTTTTTGAGTCAGAGAATTTAAGCTTTTTCATAATTTTAAATTGAATCTATATATTCCATAATTTTTTTTGATAAATTATCACAGCCTTCGCCATTAATAGCTGATATTTCAAAAATAGGTGCATCCCAACCTAGTTCTTTAATAATTCTATCTTTTATATGAGTGATATCATCGACTAAATCAATTTTGTTTAATATTAACCATCTTGGTTTTTTAAACAATTCCTCATCATATTTTTTTAATTCATTAATAATTTTTTTTATGTCTTCTACTGGGTCTATTTTTTCATCATATGGGGCAGAGTCAACTAAATGAAGTAATATTTTTGTCCTGGATAAGTGCCTTAAAAATTGATGTCCTAATCCTTGCCCTTCAGAGGCTCCCTCAATTAATCCAGGAATATCTGCCATCACATAACTTTTATGATCATAAACTTTCACCACGCCAAGATTTGGTTGTAACGTAGTAAATGGATAATCTGCAATCTTTGGTTTTGCGGCAGATACTTGTCGTATCAAAGAAGATTTTCCAGCATTAGGCATCCCTAATAATCCCACATCTGCCAAAACCTTTAGTTCTAGATATAATTCAAATTCTTGTCCAGGCTCACCTTCAGTAAATTGTCTGGGTGCCCTATTAGTGCTTGATTTAAAGTGAATATTACCTAGCCCTCCCTTTCCACCTTTAGCCAAAAGTACTTTAATGCCATGTTGCTTAAAATCAGCAAATATTTGTCCTGATTGTTTTTCTGTTATGAGCGTGCCTACAGGAACTTTCAAAGTTAGGTCTGAACCACCGGCACCATAACAATCTGAACCTTTGCCATTTTCACCTCTTTGAGCTCTATAATTTTTTACATATCGAAAATCAATGAGTGTATTTACATTTTCATCAGCTTCAAAGAATATGCTCCCCCCCCTTCCTCCATCACCACCATTGGGTCCTCCCATAGGTTCATATTTTTCTCTTCTGAAAGTAGCAATTCCATTCCCTCCATCACCTGCGTAAATATTAATTGTTGCTTCATCAATAAACTTCATCAGATACCACCAAATAAAAAAGCCCTATCAATTGACAGGGCTTTATTTTAAATTATTTTACTTTTAAGAAGGTGAAACGTGAACCAACCTTCTCTTTAAAGCACCTTTAGTTGTAAAGCTAACTTTTCCAGCTACTTTTGCAAATAAGGTATGATCTTTACCAAGCCCAACATTTTCTCCTGGGTGCATTTTTGTACCTCGTTGCCTTAGAATAATTCCGCCAGCTTTTACAAACTGATCGCCAAATATTTTTAGACCTAATCTTTTAGATTCAGAATCTCTCCCGTTTCTGGAGCTACCGCCTGCTTTTTTATGTGCCATTTATAAAATTCCTTATTTTACTGTTATTTTATCAATCTTAATTTCTGTAAAACTCTGTCTGTGGCCTTGAGATTTTTTATAGTGCTTTCTTCTATTCATCTTAAATATTTTAACTTTATCACCTCTGCCATGCGATACGACAGTAGTAGTCACAACTGCGCCTTTTACTAAAGGGGTTCCTATAGTAACTTTCTCCCCATCAATTACAGACAAAACGTTGTCTATGCTGTATGGCTTACCAACCTCAGCACTTAATTTTTCTACCTTCAGAAGTTGTCCTTCTGAAACTTTGAATTGTTTACCACCTGTCTTGATTAATGCATACATCAGAACGACCTTTATATCTTTAATTAGACCGCGATTATACTGAAAAAATAATAATTTATCAATTAATTACAATGGCTTGATCATAGCTTGATCTAATTTTTGACTTAAAATATGTTGATTCATTTATCTGCTCATTTATTTTTACGTATGTTAAAATTTGATCACATTCAGTAGACTACCAAGACACATAGTGAATCTCAAAGAAATCACAAAACCTATTCATAAAGACCTTAATTTCGTTGATAAAGTAATTAAAAGTCATTTAAGCTCTGACATACCGGTAATTAATCAGATATCAACCTATATCTTGAATAGTGGGGGAAAGAAAATGAGGCCTATTTTCCACTTATTATTAGCTGGTCTAGATGGTGAAATAACTGAATCTAATCATGAAGTAGCTTCCATCATAGAATTTATTCATACAGCCACGTTGCTTCATGATGATGTTGTTGATCAGTCGACAAAAAGAAGAAATATTCAAACTGCTAATACAGTCTTTGGTAATTCAGCAAGTATTTTGGTTGGAGATTTTTTATACTCTCGTTCATTTCAAATGATGGTCAAAATAGATAACATGAGTGTAATGCAGGTTCTTGCCGATGCTACGAATAAAATTTCTGAAGGTGAGGTGCTTCAACTTATAAATAGCCATAATCCTCAAATAAATGAATCACAATATTTCGAGGTTATTGAGTTCAAAACTGCAAAACTTTTTGAGGCTTGCGGGAGAATTGCAGCGATCATTAATAATAAAGATCAAAACCAAGTTGAGCTTTATTCAACAATTGGCAAACATTTTGGAATTATCTTTCAATTAGCTGATGATATTCTTGACTATTCTGGGAATTCAAATGAGATTGGAAAGAACATAGGTGATGACCTTAGAGAAGGTAAAGTAACCCTTCCATTAATACTCACAATAAAAATGTCGAATAGTAAAGATAGGGAAATCCTTACTAGAGCTATTAAAACAGGTGATATTAATTATTTGCCAAGCATAGTATCGCTAATTAAAAAAAGTGGTGCAATAGATGAGATTAAAGGAATTTCAAAACAGCACCTAAATAAAATTGAAGTTCTTCTTGATGGAAAGCATAATAAAAAATACCAAGACAGCTTATTAAAGCTAGCTAGATTCTCATTATTTAGATCCGTTTAAAAGTTTAATCAATGAAGTGAAATTTTTTCACCATCATCAATATTGTAATAGCTTAATTTAGCAATTGGATTTCTTTTTTCGATTAGGTCACCATCAAAAACTGGCTTTTCATCAATTAAGACCGATGCATGACCAGAATGATATAGCGTTATTTCTGCATTTTGTTGTTTAAACTTCAGATGATAAGAGACATAATGTTCATTCTCTGATTCTGACCATATTTCCCAGCCAATTCCACCAGTCAGTTGCTCAAGCCACTTACCTAAATCTAACTCAACTTTACAGATTACTGCATCAGATAAGAGCAAATTATCATTATCAAGCTTATTATTTTTTATATTATCTTTCATACCTATACTTATAAGTTATCATATAATCATTATCATTAATATGGGGATAGTTTAAAAAATATAAAGGTTAACTATGTTTATTATTGGATTAACTGGTGGCATAGGTTCAGGTAAAAGTGCTGCAGCAACAATACTTAAAAGACTAGGTTTAAAAATTATTGACCTTGATCAAATCACCCATGATCTTATGAAGCCGCGTGAGCTTGGTTATATAGAAATTAAAAAAGAATTTGGTGAAAAATATATAGACACAAAAGGGGCAATTGATAGAAAGCTTCTTCGAGAAGAGATATTCTCATCATTAGATTTAAAAAAAAGAATTGAATCAATTTTACATCCAATTATTTTTGAAGAATGCAGTAAACAATTAAATAAATTTAAGCATGAAAAATATATAGTATTAGTTATTCCACTGCTCTTTGAAACAAAGAATTATATAAGTCTTATTGATGAGTCCTTATTAATTGATTGCGACCTTGAAATACAAATTGAGCGCGTTATGAAAAGAGATAGCGTTTCAAAGGCATTAGCCAATAGGATTATTAAGAACCAAATGAATCGACAAGAGAAACAGTTATTAGCGGATAAAGTAATTGTGAATGATGGAAATATTAACCATCTGAAAACTCAATTAGATAGCTATTATAAAAAATTACTCAAGGATATAAATTAATGTACAAATTTGAATTACCTCTTAATGAGAGAACAAGAAGGCTTATGTCTATTGAGAATATTTTCATAAGACTTAATACTCAAATTAAAAATATGACTAACTTTTCAGAAGTTGCCTGCTTTGAATCATATTTTAATATACGTTCTACATCGTCCAGGGCAGATATAAAAATTGAAATTTCACAAGAACTTGACAAGCTTATTTTAAAAAAAAAGCAATTGAATAAAACTAAAAAAATTATAAATCAAATTAAAAAATTAATGGATGCAAAAAAGAGTTTGAGTAAAATAAATTTACCACAAGGAAATTTTTTTGGTAATGATAAGTTTTTACAAGAGATCAAGACCTCTTCATTATCTCCAACCGGCATTGTGAGTAGCGATCTTCCTCAGCTACAACTCTGGTTGAAGCAATTAAGTCCGAAAGCCAAACAGCAATATTTTTTTAGCAAGATAGATCCCTACCTACCTATTTTTAATAGCATCACAACCTATTTGAATACTTTAAGAGATTCAGTCAAATTGGAATCTATAGAAAGTAACAAAAATGGTCTAGTAAACTATCAATTAAATCCTTCATTTAAACATGACTTTATTCAACTTCAACTCCCACAAAAAATGGATTTATACCCTAATTTAACATCTAATAAATATACTATAAATATTCAATTTTCGTCTCTTACGAAAAACACTGATACTGGGAAAAAGATAAAATTTAAGATGGGTGTTAGTCAACAGTAGTCTTTTATGAAAAAACATTGTCCAACATGCTCAAAGATTTTTAACTACATTCAAAATAACCCAAGTAATCCTTTCTGTTCTGATAGATGTAAGCTATTAGACCTTGGCGCTTGGGCTTCAGAACAATTTACTATTAAAGGAAAAGAAAATGATACGTCATCTGAAAATGAAGCTTAGTTTTTTTACATTAATTTTAATTTCATCATTTGCCTTTGGTGTAGATGAAATAACAGTTTCAAAGGCATTTATAAAAATGCCAAGGCCAGGTGTTGATGTTACGGCTGGTTTTGCAACAATTAAAGCTACTACTAACCTTAAGATTATAGAGGTTTCCAATAAAAATTTTAAAAATATTGAGTTACATTCAATGAAGATGACTTATGGTGTCATGGAAATGCGGAAATTAATTGAGCCGAAATTAGGGCCTAACTCTCCATTAGTTTTGTCGCCGGGTAATGACCACTTGATGTTGTTTGGTATTGTAGAAAAATTAAAGCCTGGGGAAAATTTAGATCTAACTTTTGTTTTTAAGGATGACAAAGACAATAAAATAACAAAAGTATTTAAGTTTGTTGTTAAATAATAATCTATTTAGACCATATAGCTCGCTGAGAAGCAATTCCTATCGCGCCATGGTCAAAAGATGATGGAATATCATTATTCGTCATACCTCCGATTGAGTAAATTGGTATATTAGAGTTAGCAACTAATTTATTAAATTTTGCCCAACCGATAGGTTCAATACCAGGATGAGTGAGGGTTTCTTTAACTGATCCGAGAACTGCAAAATCTGCATTTTTTTCCTCGGCCACCATAAGATCATTTTCCGAATGACATGAAGCGCCCACCAGTAAATCTTTAGGGAAATGACTTAATTCGTGCAATTGTTTTGAATTCAAGTGCACGCCATCCAGTTTATATTCATAAGCCAAGTCTATGCATGAATTAATTATAATTCTTACATTGGTATGTTGAAGTATTTTTTTTATTCGAATGATTAAAGCTTCTAACTCAGCTTCTATGAGATTTTTCTCTCTTATCTGTATAAGCCTGAGACCATCATTAACCTGTCTTTTTAGTGCTTGAAAAAAATTGTCAGATGATATTTCTTGCAAATTAGTGATTGCGTAGATATCAGGTAAGTTATTTTTTAAGGCATGATGAATAACTTGATTTGGCGGTAAAACTTTTGTTGCGTTATATTTTTTTAAATTAACCCACTGTAATTCTTGGCCTTCCCTTCCCTCTGCCATCCCCGTCCATGAGGTTATTAAGAAAAAATATAGGATTGTTATTTTATTTTTTTCAACCACCCTTCTTGTTGTCCATTGTTTATATTTTTTGATGACAACACCAAGCTCTTCAAAGATCTCTCTTCTTAGTGCTTCAGACGGGCTTTCATTGATCTCTAATTTACCTCCAGGAAATTCCCACCAACCTGCCCAACTTTGAGAATCTAGTCTTTTTCCCAATAAATATTTACCATCGGAATCTTTAAGAATTCCAACAGCGACTTGGATATTTTTATTGTTATGTTCTATATTCAGAATTAATTTCTATATACTTATGTGATAGATCAGTTGTCCATATCGTAGCTTCTTCTGTACCTCTTCCAAGCATTATATGAAGGCTTATTTCATCTTTTTTCATCTCTGATGAAATTTTTATTTCATCAAATGGATCTGAAATTGCCCCTGCCTTAGCAAATAAAATTTTATTTATATAAATATCAATCTTATTTAAATCAAGATCATTTACTTGGCTATTACCAATCGCAGATAGCACTCTGCCAAGATTTGCATCTGAGGCAAAAAAAGCTGTTTTTACTAGTGGTGAATTTGCTATAGCCATTCCAATCATCTTTGCCTCATTATGGCTTAATGATTTAGTTACAGATATTGTTAAAAATTTTGTTACTCCCTCTCCATCTCTTATGATTGATTGCGCTAGAAAGGATGCCGCATCAAAAATAGCTACTTTAATTTTTTGATAATCATCACTATTTTTTTTCAGCATAAAACCTTTATCTGCAGGTATGCTCATTAAAATAAATGAGTCATTTGTAGATGTGTCCCCATCAACAGAAATACAATTAAAGCTTTTTTCACAAACTTCAGAAATGAGTTCATTCAGTAAGTCACTAGGGATATTTATATCAACCGCTATAAAAGCTAACATCGTTGCCATATTTGGATATATCATGCCAGATCCCTTACATATCCCTGTGATAGTGACATCTCTATCTTTTAGATTAATAACTTTTGAATATACTTTGGGAACTGTATCTGTAGTCATGATTGATTCTGCAGCTTCAAACCAATTATTTTCATTCAAATCATTTAAAGCATTTGGTATTGCTTTGACAATCTTTTCAACTGGTAATTTTGACATAATGAGTCCTGTTGAAAATGATAAAACTTGTCTTTCATTTATATCAAGATGCTTTGCCAAGGACTTACAAACTGTTTTTGCATCATCCATACCTTGTTGGCCCATTCCCGCATTCGCACAACCACTATTAATGACAAGCGCCCTAATATTGTCACCTTGCGCTAGGTGATCTTTAGATACTATTACTGGGGCTGCACAAAATTGATTTTGAGTAAATAAACCAGCAACGGAACTGTTATCTGGAAGTGAAACAACTAATAAATCTGATGCATCATCCTTGATACCGGCATTTGTTATTCCTAATCTAAGTCCCTTTATATTATTGATATCATTCTTTAATATTTTTTTCAAATTAATGGCCATTATTTTCTTCTCCAAACAGTCCCTGAAGGAGTATCTTCAATTAAAATATTCTTTTCGAGTAAATCATTTCTTAGCTTATCTGCCGTATGATAATCTTTAGCAGCTTTTGCTTTGTCTCTCTGCTTTATAATACCCTCCACGTCAATTTCTTCGCTAAGATTATCCTGTAAAAAATCTTCAGCATCGTGACTTAAAATGCCAATTACGTTTCCTAATTTTACTAATAAATTAATATCTTCAATATTTTGATTTTTGTTTATTTCTAAAGCTAGCTCAAAAAGGACTGCTATCGCGTCAGGAGTATTAAAATCATCATTCAGCGCTTTTTTAAAATCATTGGCATATTTTAAATTCCAATTAATCTTGTATTCTTTGTTCGCTTTTGAATTTCTAATACTTAGGTAAAGCTTTGTAATTGCTTGCTTTGATTCATCAAGGTTTTTTTGAGAAAAATTCAAGGGACTTCTGTAGTGGGCCTTTAAAATAAAAAATCTCACCACCTCTGCCTGATACTTTTCCAAAACACTTCTAATTGTAAAGAAATTACCTAGTGACTTTGACATTTTTTCATCATCTATCTTTACGAATCCATTATGAATCCAATAGTTAGCCATTTGACAGCTATTAACAGCTTCAGATTGCGCAATTTCGTTTTCATGATGTGGAAATTGAAGGTCCTGCCCACCACCATGAATATCGAAGGTTTGGCCTAACAGGTTGTTACTCATTGTCGAACACTCTATATGCCAACCAGGCCTCCCATCTCCCCATGGTGAGTCCCATGATGGTTCATTTGGTTTAGCTGACTTCCATAAAACAAAATCATTGTTATCTCTTTTAAATTCATCGACTTCTACCCTAGACCCTGCTCTCAGGTCTTTAAGTGATTTTCCGGACAATTTTCCATAACTTTCAAATTTTGAGACTGCATAAAAGACATCATTATTATCAGCTTTATAGGCATATCCTTTACTTATTAAATCCTCAATCATCTTTATCATTTCTTCTATGTGATCTGTAGCCTTTGGTTCTAGCGTTGGCGGAATAATACCGAGTTGTTCAGCATCGTGATCCATCTCTTTGATAAAATTTTCTGTTATAACTTTATAGTCAACATTATCAACAATCGCTTTTTTTATGATTTTGTCATCAATGTCTGTAATGTTTCTTACATAGGTCACCTCATACCCACTTTCTCTTAACCACCTTGTGATCATGTCAAATACAATTAGGACGCGCGCATGTCCAATATGGCAGAAATCGTAAACAGTCATTCCACAGACATACATCTTGACTTTACTAGGCTCAATAGATTTAAAAATCTCTTTTTTATTATTTAAGGTGTTGTAGATTGAAAGCATAATAAATAAACTTTGAAGGGCTCTCCTTTATTGGTAGACGAAATTAATATATGATAGATTTCGCATTAAATATGCAAAAATTATAACACGCAGAATTTATGCTAATTACGTTAACCTACAAATACAATTGGAGTTATATTTTGAAATACACTTTAAAACTGTTTATTATTTTTTTATTATCTTTTGTAAGCACAAGTATTTTCGCAGAAAAAAATGTTCAATTTCTCATAAATACTTCCAAAGGAAATATTGTTATAGAAACATACCCTGAGAAAGCACCCATCACTGTCAAAAACTTTGAGAGTTATGTTAATAAAGGTTTTTATAATGACACTATATTTCACCGTGTCATAGATGGCTTTATGATTCAAGGTGGCGGATTCACAAAAGATATGTCACAAAAACAAACTGATGCGCCAATCAAAATTGAATCTGATAACGGCCTTAAAAATAAAAAGTACACCATTGCTATGGCAAGAACTTCAATACCAGATTCTGCAACCTCTCAATTCTTTATAAATGTTAAAAATAATGATTTTTTGGATTACTCAGGACAAAGTAATCCTGGTTACTGTGTTTTTGGAAAAGTCATTGAAGGTCAAGATGTTGTCGACAAGATCGGTAAATTAAAAACAAGAGTCAAGAATGGGATGGGTGATGTTCCTATCAAAACAGTTAAAATTAATTCTATAAAGGTCAAATAATTTATGAGTAACGTAACTATAAAAACAAATTTAGGATCACTCGTGTTGGAGCTTAATGAAAAGGCAGCCCCGATCACTGTTAAGAACTTTGAAAGCTATGTTAGTAAAGGCTTTTTTAATGACACTATATTTCACCGTGTCATAGATGGCTTTATGATTCAAGGTGGCGGATTCACAAAAGATATGTCACAAAAACAGACTGACGCACCTATCAAAAATGAAGCCGATAATGGGCTTAAAAATGAAAAGTATAGTATCGCAATGGCAAGAACACAGGATCCAGACTCAGCCTCATCGCAATTTTTTATTAATGTAAATAATAATAATTTCTTAGATTTTCCTGGCCAAGATGGTGCTGGGTACTGCGTTTTTGGTAAGGTTATTGAGGGACAGGATGTCGTAGATAAAATTGCAAAGGTATCAACTGGTTCTGCAAATGGTCATCAAGACGTTCCTAATGAACATATCATAATAGAGGAAGCTTCCGCCTGATTCATATAAAAGATAGCGCTATATTTTTTTCAGACATTCATCTTGATGACTCGTCCAAAAAAGATATAGCCTACTTTGTTTCATTCATAAATAACTATGTTAAAAATTATCCAAATATTTTTATTTTAGGTGATTTATTTGACTGGTGGCCAGGTGATGATACCAATCAATTTAAAAAGGTTATTGCTTTATTGAAACAAGTATCCAATAAATCAAAAATATTTTTTATTTGTGGAAATCGAGATTACTTAATTGGTAAAAAATTTGCTAAAGAAACAAATATCACTATTCTTCCAGATCACCAACTAATTAAGCTTGGAAAAGAAAAAGCAATTATCCTTCACGGGGATACTTTATGTACAGATGACAAGAAATACCAAAGGTTTAGAAAATTTTCAAGATCTTGGATTAGTAAAAAGGGTTTTTTATTGTTTCCAAAATATTTAAAGGATTGTATATTTAACTTTGCTAGGAAGAAAAGTAACTATGATAAAAGTTCTAAAAATAAAGAGATCATGGATGTTAATGAACTTGCTGTAAAAAAATTATTTAATGAATTTAATAATCCTCCCATAATGATTCACGGACATACACATCGACCAAAAATTCATACCTATAAAATTAACGGGCTTGAATCAAAGAGAGTGGTTTTAAGCGATTGGCACGAATCAGGAAGTTTTTTACTTTGGGAAAGGGGAAAATTAAAAAATATTAAGATTTAAGCTCTCTTTACCTCATTAACTCTATTTGCTTTGGCAGCTTGATTAAGTATTCCATTAATATATTTATAGCCATCCGCCCCACCATAGGTTTTTGCAATTTCAACCGCTTCATTTATAACCACTTTATATGGTACGGACATAGAATACTTAAGTTCATATAATGAGAAATATATAATTGATAACTCAATTGGGCTTAGTTCCTCATAACTTCTATCAATATATGATTCAATTTCTTGCTTTAAAGAGTCAATATTTTTAAAGACTCCAGATAATATTTCTTCATACAAGTCTTGATCTGCTCGAATAAAGTCTGGGTCATCTTGTATGTCTTTTTTAATTTGAGTGATATCAATTTGATTTACGAGACCCCGATAAACACTTTTCATGACCAATTCTCGTGACTTACGCCTATTGTTGATCTTTTTTTTTCTTGATTGTGGTTTTGGTTTTAAAGTCATATATCACTTACTAATAAAGCCATTTCAATAGCACCGGCAGCAGCTTCTTTACCTTTTATTTTGGTCCTCGCAAAAGCTTCTTCGCCTGAATTTGTAGTGATAATTGCATTAATAACCGGAATGTTATGCCTTAATTGAACTTGCATTAGACCGTTAGCTGATTGATCGGATACTACCTCAAAGTGATATGTTTCTCCCCGAATTACGGCTCCAACACCGATTAGTACATCAAACTTTTTTTTTGTTGCATAAGCATTGATCATCATTGGAATTTCAAGTGCGCCTGGAACCTCTTTTTTCAAAATATGATTTTCATCAATACCCTCATGTATTAACTGGTCGACACAGGAATTCAGCAACTCTTTTACAACGGACTCATTGAAACGAGAATAAACAATACCTACATTTAAGCTTTTAATATCTTTCTTGCTCAACATTTAATCCTTAGTTTAAAGAAAGATGATTATACCTTTTTGTAGGGCATTAAGAATTCCTAAAGTGATAGGCACTCCAACTACAATCCAGGCAAGAGGTAGTAGAATCTTTTGCATTGAGGTATTTGTAACAGATGCAACTACTGGTGAATTGGTTTGAGTTCCTTTTATTGCACCTTGTTCAGCTTTTAACTCTTCTGGTGTCATACCAAACTTTTTATTTACTGGCTTAACTAATAAATTCAAAATAAAGCCTGCAACTAAAAGCATTGCCAAAATTTTAAAACTTGAGTTATAAGCTTGGTCTGTTGGAATACCCATGCTTAATTGATATTCTCTTAGGTAAGAAATAAGCATTGGTCCTACAATTCCAGCTAATGACCATGCTGTCAAAAGTCTGCCATGAATAGCACCAACGTGTTGTGTTCCGAAAATATCCGCTAAATAAGCAGGAATCGTTGCAAAACCTCCTCCATACATTGTAAGAATAACCAATGTAATAAGAACAAAAGTAGCTATATATTGATTTATGCCTGCCCATGGAGCTGCCAAATAAAGCGCTGTTCCTAGACTAAAAAATATTGCATATGTTAACTTCCTGCCAAGAAAATCAGATGATGATGCCCAAAAAATTCTTCCTATAATATTGGCTAATGATAGCAATGCACCAAATCCTGTGGCAATTGCACCTATAATAAGTGGGTCAAAACTACTCGCTGCAATCTCTTGAAACATTGGCTTTGCGACAGACAATACACCAATACCCGCAGAAACATTTAAGCATAGAACTCCCCATAACAACCAAAATTGTGGAGTTTTGTGAGCATTGCTAACATGAACATGACTTGAAGAAATCATATTGTTTGTTTTTCTTGCAACCTGATTCCACCCTTCTGGCTTCCAACCCTCAGCAGGAACACGATATCCAAATGCACCGATGGTCATCGCAATAAGATATATTAATCCCATAATGAAAAAAGTTTCTCCCACTCCATTCGCTTTAATTAGATAATCTCCTAAAGGCATTCCAATCATAGCGCCACCTCCAAATCCCATGATTGCCATTCCAGTCGCTAAGCCTCTTCGATCAGGAAACCATTTAATCAAAGTTGAGACAGGTGAAATATAACCAAGACCCAATCCTATACCGCCTATTACACCAGCACCCAACCAAATAAGCCATAATTGATGAAGTGATACTCCTAAGGATGTCACCATAAGACCGCCACCCCAAAATATAGCAGCAGCTACGCCTGCCTTTCTTGGTCCGGCTTTTTCTAACCAATGTCCAAATAGAGCTGCTGCCAGTCCTAAAAAAACAATTGCAATAGCGAAAGTCCAGACAACATCACTCCGCATCCAATCACACGAAGTAATAAAAATGCGCTCAAAGAAACTTACATCGGCACCACATTCAGTACCTACCAATTTTGTAAGTTCAGGCCAAAAAATACTAAACCCATAAATCATTCCAATTGATAAGTGAATCATTAATGCTGCAGGAGGCACCATCCACCTATTAAAAGATTTATCTGCGACAATTTTGTTTTTTGCAAGAGAATCAAACATGAAAAGATATCCTAGAATTTTTATTTAATTGTTTTTTTTAATAATACTACATGAAAAAAAATATTCAGGATGTAAAAAAAAATACTTAATTAATGTCATAAATTTGTCATATTAATGTCATAATATAAAATAATGGCAGCTAATATACTTATCGTAGAAGATGAAAATGCAATTTTAGAATTAATTGCTCTAAATCTTCATCAATCGGGTTTTAATCCCCTAAGAGCAATCAGTGCAGAAATTGCCGACAGCCTAGTCAAAAATACATTACCGGATTTAATCGTTTTAGATTGGATGTTGCCCGGTATGGATGGCATTACTTTTGCTAAAAGACTGCGTGCTAATTCTGATACAAAAAAAATTCCAATTATCATGTTAACTGCTAAAAGTGAGGAAGATAATAAAATTATGGGTTTAAATTCTGGAATTGACGATTATCTCACCAAACCCTTCAGCCCAAAAGAGCTTATCGCAAGAATCAATGCTCTGCTTCGAAGAAGCTCTCCTGAATTAACTGATGAACCAGTAAATATTTTAGATCTTTCTTTGGACCCCCTCCAGCATCAATTAACTATCAAAGGCAAACTAATTAAAATTGGGCCAACTGAATTTAAAATACTTCACTTATTTATAAAAAATTTAAATAAAGTTTTTAGTAGAAATCAAATTATGGATAGAGTCTGGGGAAATAAATCTGAAATTGATGATAGAACAGTTGATGTTCATATCAAAAGAATCCGTGCCTGCCTTGCAAATGAAGGCTATGATAAAATCATCAGAACAATACGGGGTGCAGGTTATAGCGTTTCGGAAAAACATCTCTCATAAAAATATAAAGTTATAATGAATTTAATTTTTAACATTAAAGAATAATTGCCTTGCAAGATATTAGACTCCGAACCTTCATATTTATTACTCTCATCTTTCTATTAAGCATTGTTGTCTCAAAATTATTTAGCTTCGATATAGCAGTTATTTTTTTCATAATAAGTTTAATTATTTATCTCATTTCTCATATCTTTTGGATAAATGAATTATCTAAATGGCTAGATAAACCTAAAGCCTCAGAAATTCCTGATGGAAAGGGTATTTGGCAAGACATATTTTCTAAAATATACAAAAACTACAGATTCGATACCAAATCAAAAAAAGATCTCACTACTGCTATGGAACAGTTTGTCCAGGCAGCAGACGCCCTCTTAGATGGTGTTGTTTCATTAAATGATTCAAACGAAATTATTTGGTGCAACAAAAGAGCGCAGCTAATGTTTGGCATACATCCAAAAAAAGACTTAAATAAACCTATTCAGCATATTTTTAGGAATTCAGAATTTAAAAAATATCTTGACGCGGGAGATTATGAAACTCCACTTCAAATTGATACTGAAAACTATATTAATCATATCGAAGTAAAAATAATTCCTTTTGGAAGGTATCAAAAACTCCTTACAGCAAGAGATATATCATCAATACTTAAAAATGAATTAGTTAGAAAAGAATTTGTGTCTAATTTTACCCATGAATTAAAAACACCTCTCACCGTGATAACAGGTTTTATCGAAACACTAGATCAGCCAAAAAATAATCTTACTAAAGATACAAAAGAAATATTTACGCTCATGAGTGATCAGGCAAATAGGATGAAGGATCTAATAAATGATTTATTACTACTTTCAAATATTGAAGCGAGCCTAAACAAAAATAGGTCGGAAAAAATTTCTGTTAAAAGATTGTTTGAAAATATCAAGATATCCACAACCAAAATAAACAAAAAGAAACAGAAAATTAAATTTGATATCGATAATGAATTAAATATTTATGGATCAAAAAGTGAAATACAAAGTGCATTCACAAATCTAATCAGCAATGCTGTCCGCTATACACCTGAGAAAGGTAATATTCTTATTACATGGCGCCTTATAAATAACTTACCAATTATGGAAGTAACTGATAGTGGCGTAGGAATACCAAAAGATAAAATTAACAGGATCACCGAGCGATTTTATCGAGTAGATGAGGATAGAAGCAGATCTTCGGGAGGCACAGGGCTTGGCCTATCAATTGTAAAAAATATTATGTTGCAACATCAGGGCCAATTAGAAATATCAAGTGAATTAAATAACGGGAGTACCTTTAAGCTAATATTCCCTAAAGATAGAATAATAAAATCTTCATGAGAAGATTTTTTTTAATTCTCTCTTTATTTTTAATGGGTTGTAATTCGTCATTAGAAAGGAAGGATTCTACACAATATGACAAAGGCTCTTTCAATCAGCTCACAAAGACAGATTTTGACAGAATGGCTGATTATGAAATTAAAGAGAATACCGAAAGTTTAAGAATTCTTGCGTTAAAGTTTTATAAAAAAAATCCTGCGGAGCTGAGGAAAACCACATCAGACAGCCCTGAAGTTACAGTCAACTGGCTATTTACAACCCAACATAGCTGGAAATTTAAAGAAATTAACGATGCCCAAGGAATTGAAGCACTTGATCAAGTGTTTGATGAGAATTTCAAAGGTGACAGAGTGCTGTCACTTATTACCGGTTTATACACTATGCTAATAACGGCCCATGACAATCAAAAAGAATTTGATATGTTTGATTCACTTGACCCACAACTTATCTACAACGCCGCTCGAAATGTTGAAGTCATTGTTTGGCGACTATCGACAAAAAAGAAAAAAAATGGAGAGCTATTCCTTGTTACAAATGAAATTAATGATGATTCTCAAAACCTATCATTTGAAAGAGAGTTTGGAAAAATTATTGGTAGAACGGATTATTTTGCTTACGTATTATCTGAAAAAAAAGAGCGGTACATAACAAGAGCCGTTCAAGGCACGACATTGAATATATTATTACCATTTCTATAACAATATTTTTTCGATTCCACCTTTTGTTGCCTTTTCAACATAGTCTTCAAGCCAACCTTCTCCCAGGTTATGTTTAGCTAATTCAACAACAATATAATCAGCAGTTGTTTTAGTATCATCCCCATACCGCTGAAGTCCCTGAAGGCATGATGGACAAGACGTTAAAATCTTAACTGGTTTTTCATCCATCGTTGCATTAACAGGCAACTCTGAAATTCCTTTTTGAATTTCTTCTTGTTTTCTTAATTTCACCTGTGACGCTATATCTGGTCTGCTGGCTGCAAATGTTCCAGACTCACCACAGCATTTGTCATTCAAAGGCACAGATTGATTCATCAGAGTGCTTGCCACCTTTGTAGGCTCATATGTTTTCATTGGGCTATGACATGGATCATGATACATATATTGTTGACCCGAAATTCCATCCATCTTAATATTTTTTTCCATCAGGTACTCATGAATGTCTAAAAGGCGACATCCAGGAAATATCTTTTCAAATTCATATTTTTGTAGTTGATCCATACAAGTACCACAAGACACAATTACCGTTTTAATATCTAAATAATTTAGAGTGTTTGCGACCCTGTGGAACTGAACTTGATTGTCTGACGTAATCTCCTGACCTTTAATTTCATCACCTGACGAAGTTTGAGGATACCCACAACAAAGGTATCCGGGCGGTAACACTGTGACCGCTCCAACTTCAAATAACATAGCTTGAGTTGCAAGGCCTACTTGAGAAAATAATCTTTCAGACCCGCAGCCAGGAAAATAAAAAACAGCCTCAGATTCTTCATTCGTTTTACTTATATTTCTGATTACGGGAACTACTTTATCATCCTCAATACCCAATAATCCTCTAGATGTTTTTGTTGGCATATTTTTAGGCATTGGCCTATTCAAAAAATGAATAGTTTGTGTAATTACGTCAGGTTTTTTAACGGTTGCAGCTGGTGATATTTTAGAAAAATTTGTTAATTTTAATTTTTTTAAAACCTTATGTCCCCATCGTTGAATTTTATAGCCATAATCAATCATCACTTTTCTCATTAGTTTGATTGTTAATGGGTCCTTTAAATTTAGATAGGTAATTGCAATTGAGTTTCCAAAATTAAAGTGCTTCTTACCTTGTTCTCTTAAAAAATTTCTCATTGAAATTGAGACTTCACCGTAATCAATATCAACGGGACATGGAGCTAAACATTTGTGGCAAACTGTACAATGATCTGCGACATCGTTAAATTCATCAAAATGTTTAATTGAAATGCCTCTTCTAGTTTGCTCTTCATATAAAAAAGCTTCGACAAGCAATGATGTTGCCAAAATCTTATTTCTAGGGCTATAAAGCAAATTAGCTCTTGGCACATGAGTGGCGCATACCGGCTTACATTTACCGCACCTCAGACAATCACTCACTGAATCTGCGATAGAGCCAATTGTTGACTGATTCATAATAATTGATTCCTGCTCCAATAAGCCAAAGCTCGGTGTATAAGCATTCATCAACCCTGAGCCAGGTAACAACTTACCTCTATTAAAGTTTCCATTAGGGTCGACCTTATTCTTATATTCAGCAAAGGTATTTATTGCTGATGGTTCTAAGAATTCCATCTTTGTAATTCCAATGCCATGCTCTCCAGAAATAACGCCATCTAAACTTTTAGCCAGATTCATGACACGAGCAACAATTTTTTGAGCCTCTTGCATCATTTCATAATTGTCTGAATTTACAGGAATGTTTGTATGGATATTGCCATCACCCGCATGCATATGAAGTGCCACAAAGAGTCTTGATTTCAAAATGTCTTGATGCTTTTTATTGATAATCTCTCTTATATCAGCGTATTCTCTCCCATTAAATATATCCTCTAAAGGTTTTTTTAATTCACTCTTCCATGAGATCGTTAGTTTATGGGATTGTATTAGGTCAAAAATTGTATTATCGCCAATGAATTCAGATAATTCTGGATAATCTTTTGAAGTCGTTTGAAACCCATCCAAATAGCTTACCCATTTACTTTTAACAGAAGCAAGATGTTTTAGTGCGATATGTTTCTTTTCTTCAATAACGCCTTCATCCAAATCATTTTTAAAATTGCTTAAAAAATTAAAATTAAATAACGCTTCCAACTCTGTAATTAATTTTAATTTATTAGAAATAGATTGTTCGATATTTATTTTTTCAATTTCATTGGCATACCTACCAAGATTGGGCAGGGGAATAACAACATCTTCATTTATTTTAAAAGCATTTGTATGTTTAGCGATTGCCGCTGTTCTAGCCCTATCTAGCCAAAACCTCTTTCTGGCTTCCGCCGAAACTGCAATAAAACCCTCTCCATTTTTTATGTTTGCAATTTGAACAACTTTTGAAGCAACTGAACCAAGCTCATCTTCATCATTTGAGGCAATATCTGCAATTAATACCATCTTGGGTCTCTCTGATCTTGTTGCTTTTGTAGAATAACCAACAGCTCTTATGTACCTCTCATCTAAGTGCTCAAGACCAGCCAGGGAAACGCCTTCAAATTCTTTTAAATATTCTGTAATTTGGACGATAGAAGGAACAGCGTCGCTGACACTTCCAAAAAATTCTAAGCAGACGGTCCTGATATGTTCAGGCATTTTATGGAGAATAAATCTTGCTGAAGTTATTAGTCCGTCACATCCCTCTTTCTGAACACCTGGCAGCCCACTTAAAAACTTATCAGTGACATCCTTACCTAATCCAGCTTTTCTAAAGTTAGCGCCAGATATTTCAAGAATTTCAGGGTTTTCTTTAGGGTTGATACCATTTTCATCAAACTTAGTTATCTGAAATTTAACTGTTTCAGTATCATGAACCTTGCCTAAGTTGTGAGCCAACCTTTCAATTTCAACCCAATCTCCATTAGGATCAACCATCTTCCAAGAAGCAAGGTTATCTAAAGCCGTTCCCCAAAGAACAGCTTTTTTTCCACCCGCGTTCATCGCAACGTTTCCACCTATGCATGAAGCATCAGCAGAAGTCGGATCTGTTGCAAATTCTAAACCTGCATTTGATGCAACTTCCATCGCTCTTCTTGTAACAAGCCCTGCGCCACAATGAATTGTTGGAACTGTTTGGGTAATTCCAGGTAAATTTTTATATTCGACTTGACTCACACTGTCTAGCTTTTCTGTATTTATTACTACTGACTGAGATACTAGTGGGATTGCACCACCAGTGTAGCCAGTCCCCCCGCCTCGAGGTATTATCGTTAAACCTAACTTGATGCAAGCCTTTACGATGGTGGACACTTCCAATTCAGTGTCCGGATTTACTACTACGAACGGTAACTCAACACGCCAATCAGTAGCATCTGTAACATGAGAAACTCTTGCTAAGCCATCAAACTGAATGTTGTGTTTTTTAGTATATTTCTTAAGTCTAGAATAAACTTTTTTTCTTAACTTTTTTACTTGTTGGAACTCTAACTCAAATTCATCAATCGCAGTTCTAGCAGCTTTTGTTAACTGCGCTGCCTTCATGTTGCCAAAGCTTCTATCTTCAATACTCTGAACCCTGTGGCGCATTGCTTTCAGAAGCATATTTAGTCTTTTTTTATTTTCTAATAAGTCATCTTGGAGATAAGGATTTCTTTTCACGACCCATAAATCACCTAAAACTTCAAAAAGCATTTTTGCAGAACGCCCAGTTTTTCTCTCAGATCTTAACTCTAGGATGATATTCCATATATCATGGCCAAGAAAACGTATAACAATTTCTTTATCCGAAAAAGAGGTGTAGTTGTAAGGTATCTCTCTTAATCTATCTGAAGAAGAGGATGGAAGCTTAGCTAATACAGATGATAGGGGTGCGTTCATTTAATACAGTCGTTTTTAAGGGTTAAGAATACCATGCAAGGATTTCGGTACAAAGTATTATTTAATTATAGTATCTCTCATAACATATGAGAGAATATATATATGATTATTCAGTATTATTAAAGTTCATGCTTTGGATTAAATCTTTTCATATCATCTTTATGGTTACTTGGTTTGCCGGGCTGTTTTATCTTCCAAGATTGTTTGTCTACCATTCAATGGCCGTTGATAAAATAAGTATTGATAGATTTATTATTATGGAAAGAAAACTTTTGTATGGAATTATGACACCGGGAGGCATTCTTACAATTGCATTTGGTTTTTGGTTAATGTTTCAATATAACTATTCAGGCATATGGCTGCATCTTAAAATCCTTTGTGTATTACTTTTAAGTATTTATCATTTATATTGTTTTAAATATTTTTTTGCTTTTAAAGAAAATAAAAATAAACACAGTCATATTTTTTTTAGATGGTTTAATGAAGTCCCAGTTGCATTTCTTATAATTATAATTTTTTTAGTGGTATTTAAACCTTTATGAAAAATATCTTAATTTCAGGTTCGTTGGCCTACGATTCTATTATGGTCTTCCAAGATTATTTTAAAAATCATATTTTGCCTGATCAAATTCATAAGCTAAGTGTTTCTTTTTTTGTACCTGAACTTAAAAGAAATTTTGGTGGGACAGCGGGTAACATTGCCTATAATTTGTCATTACTTAATTCAAACTCAATTTTAATGGCAACCGTAGGAGAAGACTTCAGTTCTTATGAAAAACGACTGAGTAGGCTTGATATTGTCCAAGACTATGTTAAAGAAGTTACCGATAGTCTGACAGCACAAGCTTACATCACTACTGATTTAGATGATAATCAAATTACGGCCTTTCATCCAGGTGCGATGATGGAATCTCATCAAAATAGTATTTCAAGTGTTACTGAGAAAGTTGATTTAGCAATTATTGCACCAGCAGGGAAAGAAGGAATGATAAAGCACGCACACGAATGTTCTGAAAAAAATATCCCTTTTATTTTTGATCCAGGCCAAGGCCTTCCGATGTTTGATAAAGATGAATTGAATACATTTATAGACCAAGCAACCTATATTGCCGTTAATGATTATGAAGCTGAGCTTCTTATTAAAGTTTCAGAGTTAAGTGTCAGCAAAATCCAAAGTAAGGTTGAAGCTCTAATAATTACAAAAGGTGCACAAGGCTCAGAGATTTATTGTGATAAAAAGATTACGATACCTTCAATAAAAGCAGATTCTCCAGTAGACCCAACTGGATGCGGCGATGCTTACAGAGCGGGTTTGCTTTATGGGATCGCAAACGAACTAGGTTGGGAGAATACAGGAAAGCTTGCCTCGGTTATGGGAAGCATAAAAATTAAAACACAAGGTGGACAAAACCATACTCCATCACTATCAGAAATAGAAGGATTATTTGGTAAGAAACTAATTTAAATCTTTCTTGTTAACCGCAACAGAAAAGGTTTTATTATCTTCCAAACGCAATGCCGTTAATTTCTTTCCCCAAATACAGGCTGAATCGATTGATGTGCCGTAAGGATGGTGATGAAGCTCGATTGCTGACCAATGTCCAGAAATTATTCTTTTATCTCTTTTGAAAATAGACTTAAAACTAAACCAGGGTTTTAAGTGAGCTGGGAGATTATTCAAAGATCCGTTATATTTAAAATCTAGTGATTGATCTTTATTTAGGCAACGCATTCGCGTTAATGCATTTACAGAAAATCTCATTTTTTCATCTCTACTCATCTCCCCACTCCAAATATTTGGCATATTTCCATACATAACCTTAAAAAAATGTTCTGGATCAGATTGCATGAGTACACAGGTTTCGTTGGAATTTTTATATGCCTCATCAAAGGACCAGCATGGATGAATGCCTGCATGCACGAGAATTTTTTTTTCGCCAATAAATGTTAAAGGCCAAGTTAACACCCATTCGACCAATTGATTAATTTCTTTAGATTCAAGCAAGGAATTTAATGTATCTTTTTTATTATGCCTTCTTTGCTTAAAAAAAATGGCTAGGAAGTGAAGGTCATGGTTACCTAAGACAATTTTGATATTACTTCTATTTTCGAAACACCAGGAAAGTGTTTCCATTGAGAATTTACCTCGATTAACAATGTCACCGACAAACCAAAGCTCATCCTTAGTTGAATCAAATGGTATTTTTTTTATTAAGTCTTGTAGTGAGTAATAGCAACCTTGAACATCACCAATAGCAAAAGTTGCCATTTAGATTTCTAACGCTTTATAAGTTACCACCTGATGAATTTGCCATCCAAACAACAGCTGCAGCAACTTCTGCATCTGAAAGTGATGGATTTCCACCTTTAGCAGGCATAGTTCTAATACCCATAATTGCATTGTTTACAAGCATTTCTTTACCTTGAGCTATTCTTGGCGCCCACTGCTCTTTATCTCCAATCTTAGGTGAATTCATCATCCCACTTGCATGGCATAACGCACAATTTTTTTGGGCAATTTTTTCACCTGAAATGCTGCCGCTATCTCCAGCTTTTTCTGTTGCTGCCTCAGCCACCTTAACTTCTGCTACAGGTTTTACATCGGCTTCAGCAACTTTTTCCTCGACCACTGTATTCTCGACTACATTTTTTGTAGGTTCAGGACTCTCTTTTTTTGTAGCAGCTACAATAACAACTATTGCAAAAATAAAGCTGCCCACAACAACTCCTACAGTTTCTAAAACGCTTCTTAAATGACTATTTTCCTTGCTCATAAAACCCTCTCTTACTAAATTAAAAGTTAAACAAAAATAAATTTATAGTAGTGATCGACTAAAAAAGCCGCAAATATTAAACTCAGATATAAAATCGAATAATTAAATACTTTTTTTGATAGTTTATCAGAATAATTCCTGTACAACACAACAACATAATAAAGAAATACAGCGTTTAATATTGTTGCAAAGAATAAATAAATAAGCCCTGACATACCAACACTAAAGGGCATGAGAGTAACTATCGCCAAAATAATAGTGTATAAAATGATATGTAGTAAAGTAAATTTTTCACCATGCGTTACGGGCAACATTGGGATACCAACTTTGGCATATTCCTCGCGACGGTAAAGTGCCAAAGCCCAGAAATGCGGAGGCGTCCAACAGAATATTATTAAAAAAAGAATCCACGCTTCAGGTGAAAGTTGGTTATTGACTGCGGCCCAACCTAATACAGGTGGCATTGCTCCAGAGGCACCTCCAATAACGATATTCATTGGGGTAGCAGGTTTTAAGAATACTGTGTAGATCGCCGCGTAAGCAAAAAAAGTTATTAACGTGAGCCACATAGTGAGGAAGTTTACAAAAAAGAACAGGACTGCTAATCCTATGAGGCCAACTATAGATGCTAGAACTAATGTTTCTTGCTGGTTAATTTTTCCAGTGCCAAGAGGTCTGGCTCGAGTTCTTGCCATTTTCTTATCAATACTCTCCTCAATCAGGCAATTAAATGCTGCTGCTGCTGCTGCCACAAAACCTATTCCTAAAATGCCTGACAATAAAATATTCCATGGGACCATCCCAGGTGTACTTAAAAACATCCCAATAACTGCTGTAAAAACGATTAGTGAGTTAACTCTTAATTTACAAAGAGTCAGAAAATTTTTAATCTTTTCTGCGTTTATTTGAAATTCATTATTTTCAAGTGCTTTAGTCATACTTTGGTGTAATTCTTGAATTAATAATAACCGTTATTATAACTAATAAAGCAGCGCCAAGGTTATGCATTGTTGCTAATGCTAATGGTAAATGGAGAAGTAAGTTTAGAACTCCAATAACAAACTGAAAGCCTATAACTATGATTAGAAGATTTCTATATAGATTACATGACTTAAACTTACTCATTAAATAAATAACGTATAAAAAATAGGAGACAAAGATAAAAGCCCCAACTCTATGAACCCATTGAATTGCTTGAAGTGCCTGAAGGGTTAAAGCCTCACCTTCGGAAGTGACACCCAATTCTCTCCACAAAGAGAAGCCATTACTAAAATCCATAGGTGGTATAAGTTCACCGTGACATGTTGGGAAATCGGTGCAGGCAAGTGCTGCATAATTTGTACTTGTCCAGCCTCCTAAAAAAATTTGAATAAATAGAATCACAAATGAAAATCTTATTATTTTTATAGAGGCAGGGTTTAAGCTAATTAATTTATCACTGACTGTGCCCCAATGACGATGTGAAATATAAGTCAATAATCCTAACGTTGTCATACCTCCAAGCAAATGCAATGAGACTATTATGGGCATTAAAAGCTCTGTTACCGTCCACATCCCTAACATCCCCTGCGCAATTACAAGTCCTAATAACCCATAAACAAGTGACGGTTTCACATTTATCTCATCTTTTTTTCTATATGCTAAGAAAGCTAAAGATAAAATTAAAAAACCTAAAATAGCTGCAATGTATCGATGAATCATTTCAATCCACGCTTTTTTATTATCAATTGAGCTCTCAGGATAATTAGCTTGAGCTTTTTCGATTGCAGCCACACTTTCTGGGACCGTTAAAGTTCCATAACAACCAGGCCAATCAGGGCAACCCAGACCCGCATCTGTTAATCGAACATACGCACCAAATACAACCACACATAAGGCAAGCATCGTAGCACCAAGTACTATATTTTTGAACCAAATCATACCTATCCTCTCATTAAGAAGTATTCATTACCGGTTATAATAAATACTTTAAACATGTATCTAAAAAAATCTAAATTGAAAAACAATAAAATCATATCTATCTTGCTTATTGCTTTTGTTACTGTACTTTTATTTTTAAGCCTACAAACTACAACTATTAAAGATCTGAATCTAACCACTATCAGTGGTGAAAAAATAACTTCACAGCAGCTGCTAGGTAAAATCACACTTATTAATTTTTGGGCAACTGATTGTCCAGGCTGCATCAATGAAATGCCTGGACTTATTGAAACTTACAATCAATATAAGGACCAAGGGTTGGAGGTAATTGCTGTAGCAATGTACTATGATCCCCCAAGTCGAGTCATCAGTTTTACTAAAAATAATAATCTTCCTTTTCCTGTCGTACTTGATACTAATAAAGAAATAATAAATAAGTTTAACAACGTCAAACTAACTCCAACATCAATAATACTTGATGAAAATGGCTATGTAATAAACACCATTATTGGAGAAATTGATTTTAATGAATTTAATAAAAAACTTATTAAACTTTTAAAATAATTATTTCTGGTTCCTAATAAGTCTTTCAATGTCCTTAATAGTTCCCATAGGGTTGGCATCTAATTTATATTTCATCATCAAAAAACCAAATGGGTCAATCAAGTAAGTCCCACTAATATCAAATTTAGGATACTCTTCAAATTTTTTAACAAGACGTTCATAATCCTTACTTTTCGGATCAATGTATTTCTGCCCATTAAACGAATCTGAAAATGCTTCCCATGACTGAATTTTTGTTGATACCAAAAGACGGTCAACCTTATCCCTATCCTTACCCAAGGCAAGCCTGATTTGCCTTACTTCATAGAGCTTATCTTCACAAAATTGATTACATTCTGATTCTACGAAAAAGACTAAAGTCCATTTGTCATTTATTGATGAGACAGCATCATTCTTGATATCGTAAACTTCTAACTCTCCCAATGAGATAACTGGAGAAATGATCGTACCTTTTTGTGTACCTCCATCTTCTTTTTTAAATTCAGTAAAGAAAACCAAATACCAACTCACAAAAATAGGGATTATGAATATTAAAGCGACACCTAATAGAATGATTCTCGCTTTTGACTTTTTATTTACCATTGGATTTCCTTTTCATACTAAGCCTTATAAAAATAATTAAAAGAGTAATTGCAAATGCAAACCATTGAAAGGCATATCCATAATTCTTTTGTGAGTCAGGTGCAGGTAATTTAAAATTCTCATAAAACTCTTTATCAATAATTGGATTAAGATAAATCATGTAAGGCATTACATTCGCCGAGAGAAAATAATCAAGTTCTAGTTTATCTAGCCTTTGGAACCTAAAAATTTGAGAATTAAGTGTCTCAATGCTATTTTTTCCTAATTTTATTCCGCTTACTGGAAAATCGGCAACATATCCTAAGAGCAATATTTTTCCTTCAATCTCATTAATAACTGGGAGCATCTCACGATTTTTTAAATTTGGGTGCCAGCCTCTATTAACTAAAACTATAGAATCTGAGCCTTTGATTTTAAACGGTGTAATAATGTTAAAACCAGCAATTTGATTAAATATTTGATTATCTAAAATAATATTTTGTTTATTTATAAATGAACCTTCAAACTCAACCTTTCTCCATAGAAGGCTCGATTTTTCATCAATTACATTATTTTTATCAAGAACGATAGCAGCTTCTTGTTGTCTATCTGTATAATTTGAATTTAGAGCATTTTTTTGATCGGCCCTATCAATTTGCCAGAAACCTAGGGCAATAAAGCCACAAAAGGTAATTGCAAATATTAATGCAGGAAAAAGTTTAAATTTAAATGTATAGTTTTTTAAAAGCACATTTATCCTTGGGGAAATTATTTTGGATGCAGCATCTATTTATAAGTTCATCGTTATAGCACTTCTTGTATTAATTTTACTTTCATTAACCAAAGGATTACATTTCTTGATGAAAGATGATGAGAAATCTTTTAACATGGTCAAATCTTTGACCGTAAGAATTGTCTTATCGATTTTACTATTTATCTTATTGTTCTTTGGGTTTTATATGGGTTGGTTATCTCCGAACTATGCATAAAAAAAAGGTTACCTACTGATAACCTTTTTTTTCAATTAAACCTAAATCCAATATACGAAAATAAATAATCCAAGCCAAACTACATCAACAAAGTGCCAGTACCAGGCAACGGCTTCAAATGCGAAATGATCTTTTTTGCTGAAGTGCCCTTTTATTGATCTATACAAAATAATAGCTAACATTAATGCACCCATGCTCACATGAAAACCATGGAAGCCAGTCAACATATAAAATGTTGACCCATAAATACCACCCTTCAATGTCAAATCAAGCGCTTGATGCGCATGGACATACTCATAAACTTGAAAACCAAGAAAGATTAAACCTAGAAGAACTGTCGCAGCTAACCATGAACAAAGTTGTTTACGATTATTTTTTTGTAATGCCCAATGAGCTAGTGTAACAGTTACACCGCTTAACAACAGTAATGTAGTGTTAAGTGCAGGTACTCCAAATGCTGGTATAACATTGGTGTATTGAGTGTATCTTGATGGATCTGGCATAACATTCATAGGCCACGCAGCTTGAAATGCTGGCCATAGAAACTCATGTGTCCCGTTGTGCCCTCCATTACCTTCTCCACTTAACCAAGGAATAGAGAATTCTCTTGCATAATATAGAGCGCCAAAGAAAGCTGCGAAAAACATAACTTCTGAAAGAATAAACCAACCCATACCCATTCTAAAACTAACATCGACTTGTTTACTATATTTTCCTGCTAAACTTTCCTTGATAACATCCTTAAACCAACCATGAAACATATAAACTACTGCAGCTAAACCAATAAATAGTATAAATTTTCCAATATCTCCACCGTTAAACCAAACGGCACCACCTAAGAAAGATGTAAATAGTGCAAGGGTTGCGATAATTGGCCATTTACTGCCATCAGGGACGTAATAAAGTTCTTGAGATGCCATAGTTTTTCCTATTTATATATTTTTAATTAAATAACTTTTAGTTAACTGCTACTTTTTTTGCTCTAAAAAAAGTATAAGACAATGTTAAGGCAGTTACTTCCTCCGGTAAATCTTTATCAACTTCAAACCTTACTACCATTTCTTTAACTTCGCCAGGTTTTAATAACTGGTTTATAAAACAAAAGCATTCAGCTTTTTTAAAATATAACGATGCAATCTGAGGAGAAACACTCGGTATAGCCTGTCCTGTCACATCACCGTTATACAGATTCTCAACGACGTAAGTCGCCTCATAAAATTTGCCTGGCTGAACCTTCATGGTCTTAACATTTGACTTTAATTTCCAAGGCAAATCACCATTAATATTTGAATCAAACCTTATTTTCACAATTCGATCAGACTTGTATTCTTCTTTCACATCACTCTCAACTACACGAATTGTTTTGCCATTTAACCCTGTGATTTTACAAAATACATCATACAATGGGACCATAGCATAACCAAAACCAAACATTAGTATCGTCACTAAAAACAAAGTGATGGCAGTCTTTTTTGTACCCCTATTACCCATTTAAAATGTAAACATCAAAACAAATAACCCGTAAAAAGAGCAAGCCATTAAACCTAATATTATTGCTAATCGCTTATTTTTTTTATTAAGCTTTACCTTCCTATCAGACGACTTCATTAACCGTTTTCAAGCATTTCTTTTCTAATTTTAGGCGGTGTTTCGAATGTATGGAATGGTGCAGGTGATGGAACTGTCCATTCAAGACCTCTCGCGCCCTCCCAAGATACTGCTTTCGCTTTTTTACCACCTAGAGCACACTTTATTACAATATAGATAAATAGTAACTGTGTAAGGCCATAAGCAAATCCACCAATACTTGATATCATATTGAAATCAGCAAATTGGATATTATAGTCGGGTATTCTTCTTGGCATTCCTGCAAGTCCTAAGAAATGCTGAGGGAAGAAAAGTATATTAGCTGCTATTGTAGAAAGCCAAAAGTGTATCTTTCCTAGCCTTTCGTCATACATGTGGCCTGTCCATTTTGGAAGCCAGTAGTATACTGCCCCCATTAAGGCAAATACCGCACCTGTGAGAAGAACATAATGAAAATGAGCAACAACAAAATAAGTATCATGATACTGAAAGTCAACTGGAGTAATACCTAACATCAGTCCAGAAAAACCACCGATAGTAAATAATATAACGAATGCTATTGCAAATAACATAGGAGTTTCAAAGGTCATTGATCCCCTCCACATAGTGGCCATCCAGTTAAATACTTTTACCCCAGTAGGAACAGCAATCAACATTGTTGCATACATGAAGAACAATTCACCTTTGATGGGAAGCCCTACAGTAAACATATGGTGAGCCCAAACAAAAAATGACAGAATTGCAATCGAGGCAGTCGCGTAAACCATAGATGCATAGCCAAATAATGGCTTTCTTGAAAATGTTGGGATAATTGAAGAAACTATTCCAAAGGCTGGCAAGGCTAAAATATAAACTTCAGGATGCCCAAAGAACCAGAAAATGTGTTGGAATAATACAGGGTCCCCTCCACCAGCTGCACTAAAAAAACTCGTTCCGAAGTATTTGTCTGTGAGAAGCATTGTTACTGCTCCTGCTAAAACTGGTAATGAAGCAATTAATAAAAATGAAGTAATAACCCAAGTCCAAACAAATAATGGCATTTGCATCAATGACATACCTGGTGCTCTCATATTGAACACTGTCGCAATAATGTTAATTGCACCCATTATTGATGATATCCCTAAAAAATGGACAGCAAATATCAGAAACGGGAATGCATCTCCTGTTTGAAGAACCAGGGGCGGATACATCGTCCATCCCCCTGCAGGCCCACCACCTTGCATAAATATTGTGCTTAAAAGCAAAGCAAAAGCAAATGGGAGTATCCAAAAACTCATATTATTCATTCTAGGTAAAGCCATATCTGGCGCACCAATCATTAGCGGTATCATCCAATTTGCAAGACCTACACCTGCTGGCATAACTGCACCAAATATCATTACTAATGCATGAATGGTCACCATAGAGTTATAAAATTGAGGGTCTACAAATTGTAAGCCTGGTTGAAACAACTCAGCACGAATAATCATGGCCATAGCACCGCCAACAAAAAACATTGTCAGGGCAAATATCAAATATAACGTACCAATATCTTTGTGGTTAGTAGAGAAAAACCAACGTTTCAATCCGGTTGGCTTGTGATCATGATCATGATGTGTGTCTTTTGCTAATGTGCTCATAATTGCTTCCTAAATTAAAATTTTAAATATTATTTTGTTTGATTCTTTCTTGCTTCAGCTACTTCTTTTGGTTGTATAAGGTCACCCGTATTATTTCCCCAAGCATTTCTCTCGTATGTGGTTACTGTCGCTATTTCAACGTCAGAGAGTTGGTCACCAAATTTTGGCATCAGATTTTTACCATAAATAATTCTATATAAGTGCTCAAGTGTATTTTCTTTTTTCAATGCAATTTCACTTCCAGCCAGAGCAGGGAATGCACCAGGGACACCTTCACCATTTGCTTGGTGGCACATTAGACATTGTTTTTTATAAACTTTCTCTCCCTCAGCCATTGACTCATCCATTGTCAAAGTTTTATTTTGTGACTCTAATGCAGCCAATTTTAATGCCTTTCTATCATCTATCCATGCTTCGTAATCTTCCATTGAAACAGCCTTAACAACAATCGGCATATATCCATGTCCTTTACCACATATTTCAGTACAATTTCCTCGATAAGTTCCAGGCTCCTCGATTATTGCCCAATTGTCGTTTATGAACCCGGGTATTGCATCTCGCTTCCAACCCAGCTCAGGAACCCACCAAGCATGAATTACATCCTCAGCAGTTGTTAATATTCTTAATTTTGTATTAATTGGAACAACAAGAGGCTCATCTACATCTAGAAGATAGTTTTCATATTCCATCGGATTTTGTCCAGAATCTCTTTGAGCAACTTCTTGGCTTTTAGGATCAAGTGAACTATATAAAGTAATATCTTCATCCAAGTAATCATATTTCCATTTCCATTGAATGCCTGTAGCTTTAATGGTTATTTTTGCTTCGGAAGTATCATCCATTTTAATAAGTAATTTTGTTGCAGGAATAGCCAGTGCAATAATTATTGCAGTAGGAACTATTGTCCATATAATTTCAACAGTTGTGCTGTGGGAAAATTTAGAAGCCTTAGCTCCCTTAGATTTTCTATGATGAAATATTGACCAGAACATAACACCAAATACTAAGATACCAATTATAGTTACCACCCAAAGTGTAAGCATATGCATATCATAAATTTCTTTACTGATGGGAGTCACTCCCTGAGTCATGTTAAGACCCCAGTCAGCTAATGCTGTGAGTGGAGTAAATAGTATAAGGGCAAGAAACTTTTGATAAATTGATTTCAATTTGAATTACCTTTAATTAAGTTATTTAGTTTATTAAATTTCATTACAAAGAACTCTTGTTAGTGACTCAACAAAGCCATTAAAATTCCAACAAATAGATTCACTCGAGAATATTAACTCAGATTTTTTCTGATATTGTTAATAAATTGTAACAATTTTATCAGCAAAAAAAAAGTATTTCAATTACTCAAATACAATTTTTTAAAATCTTTTTAATAAATTAAACAATTTTTTCCTATTCTCTTCATTTACTTTTGCTCCAATATAGGTTTTTTTTCCCGACTTTGATATATATATCTCTGAATGTTTCAGATTGGTTGGAGGATTAAAAGAAAATTTTGACCACTCTTTAATAAATTTTACATTAGAGATTTTTTTTCCTTGAACAAAAGAAATTTCTATTTCAGTCGGGCCTATAATAATCTTTTCATAGAACGTGCTCTTCAAAGCAGTTATATATAGGGCATATCCTAAAAATATCGTTTCAACCCCATAAAATGGAATTGCTAAATAAAGATTTATATAACTTAAAATAATTGCGATGATTAGGATTAAAATAACAAAACAAAGATATATTTTTTTTATTAATGACCATGACATTGCTGGATTAGGCCGAACAATAATCTCATGCGTCTCTGGTTTAATTAACTTATGTTCAATCATGATTAAATTTTTAATATTTATTGGTGCCGAGAGAGAGAATCGAACTCTCACGCTGTTGCCAGCGCGGGATTTTGAATCCCGTGCGTCTACCAGTTCCGCCATCCCGGCTGAAATAAGCCGTAAGTATATCAACCAATGACGCTTATGGAAATCGATGATTTTGATTATGAACTCCCAACAAACTTAATTGCTCAGCAACCTCCAAAAGTCCGTGGTGACAGCAAATTATTGATTGTAAATCCAAACAAAACTAGCCTACTAGATAGTCATTGTAAAAATTTTTATGACTACTTATCTCCCAAAGATCTATTAATTTTTAATGATACCAAAGTAATTAAGGCAAGATTATTTGGAGAAAAAGCCACGGGGGGAAAGGTTGAGCTTTTAATAGAAAATATCATAGACCCTAATCATGCACTTACAATGATTAAAACTTCAAAAAAAATACACATTGGGCTCAAAATATTTATTTCTAAATCAATTTTTTTAGAAGTAACAAAACTAGATGAAAAATTATTCCGTGTTAAATTATTTGGATCTAATTTTACAAGGTTGCTTGAAGAATTTGGTCATGTCCCACTACCTCCATATATCAATAGGAAAGATCAAGCAGAAGACTTAGAAAGATACCAAACTACGTTTGCTAAAAATTTAGGTGCAGTAGCAGCTCCAACGGCTGGCCTCCACTTTACAGAAAATGATTTCATAAGATTTAAACAACATAAAATTAGCTATAACTTTTTAACATTGCATGTAGGGTCTGGGACATTCCAACCTGTCAAAACCAAAAATATTTCTGATCACCAAATGCACTTTGAATATTTTAATATCACTGAACAGCTAAAAGATCAAATTCTAAATACTAAAAAGGAAGGTGGTCGTATTATTGCGATTGGAACAACTTGCATGCGGGCGCTTGAAGCATCATTTATGGATAATGAAATTAAAACTGGTAATCAAAAGACTAATATATTTATAACACCTGGATATAAATTTAATATTGTTGATGGTTTATTCACTAACTTTCACCTTCCAAAAAGTACACTTCTTATGTTAGTGTCTGCTTTTGCTGGATATGAATTTACAAAAGAAATATATACTCACGCTATTAGTAAAAAATACCGGTTCTTTAGCTATGGTGATGCAATATTTATTGAACAAAAAATGCTTAAAGAAGACTTACATAATAATTAATTGAAAACGGAATAATTAAAATGAAAAAATTGCTGCTTGTTTTACTATCAACCGCTACAGTTTTTGCAAGTAACATCAATGCCGAGATTAAGGAACAGGCAGAACTAGTTTTTAAGATTCCTCTCAAAAAACAACCAACAACTAGGCCACAAACACTCGCCTATATTCCAGTAGAAAAAAAATATTATATTGCTGATGGTGGATTAGCACCCATGGGTTCTAACAGTCAGGCACCCATATCTAAATCTTTAATCCATACATACGATGACAAGGGTAACTATATTGAATCAACCCGACCCGGCTTTGACAACCGATCAATTTATTTCAATACCAAAAAAGCTGAACTGGAAACAATTACATACAATGTATCAGCTTCAGCTGGATTCGCTCCTATGACAGGAATCTACACTTTAGAACTTGATGATGATGGATTATTAACAGGTAAATCAAACGATATTATCAATACAGTTTTTGCTTTTGAAAGCTCAGGCACAATGCCCTCTTATGATGGTAAAAATAACCTATATTTTGCGAAACAAGAAAAATCAAACAAAGTCATCGTTGTAGATGCAGAAGAGTTTACTGCTAAAAAAACAATAGAACTTGATTTTAAAACACCAAATGTTAAGCCCTTTGATGTCGCAAGTCATTTTATTGCTTTCACAGATGTTAAAGATAACGAGTTAATTTTACTTGATGTTGAAAATAAACGATTTTTGATTTATGACACCGAAGGTAAATATAAAGGAGAAAGTAAGTTACCTAAGAAATTAAAGTTACGCTCAAAAAATTATTTTAACGGGCTAGGTTACACGCTTAACGGATATTACTTCGTTTATATTGACTCTGAGGGTGAGTTTGGTACTTATCATGCATACAAGGTACTGGACTAACTAATTCTTAAGTTTACCTAACAACTCCTCGAGATTAATAACTAATGAGCTCTGCTCACTTCGTCCTTTATACTCATATTTGTTATCTTTTATCGTTTTATCCCCTACCGTCACCCTATGAGGTATACCGATTAGATCGGCTTCACTAAACATCACGCCTGGGCGGAGGCCTCTATCATCTAGAAGGACATCAAAGCCCTGTTTAATTAAGTCATCATAAAGTTTATCTGCATAGCTTCTCACTTCCTTGTTTTTATCATATCCAATAGGCGTAATAATCACTTCGAAAGGTGCAATTGATGAAGGAAAGATGATACCGCTTTCATCGTGGCTTTGTTCAATTGTCGCTGCCACAATTCTTGAAACACCTATCCCATAACAACCCATGATGACAGGTTTTGACGATCCATCTTCTGCAATAAAATTAGCAGACATTTTTTCAGAATATTTTGATCCTAATTGAAAAATGTGACCGACCTCAATACCTCGACAGGTTTTAAATTTATCAATATTAGGGTTATCTTTTGCTAATTCAATATTCGCAGCATAATCAGAATGCTCATCATAGACTAGAACGTCTTCGCCAGAATCTGCAAGAACATGAAACTCGTGAGATGCATCGCCTCCGATAGCCCCATTATCTGCTGACACAGCTCTAAACTTTAATCCAATGCGATTAAATATATTCTCATATACCTTAAACATTTTTTGGTATGTTTCTTTGAGACAATCAAAATTGGTATGGAATGAATATGCATCTTTCATTAAAAATTCTCTAGCCCTCATAACGCCAAACCTAGGTCTTATCTCGTCTCTAAATTTCATTTGAATTTGGTAGAAATTGATAGGTAATTGTTTATAGCTGTTAATTTCTTTTCTTATAATATCTGTGATCACTTCCTCATGCGTAGGCCCAAAACAAAACTCTTTCTCATGCCTATCTTTAATTTTTAACATTTGAGGACCAAACTCCTCCCAACGTTCGGACTCCTTCCATAAGTCAGCAGGCTGAATGGCTGGCATTAAAAGCTCTATGCAATCTGCCTTATTAAGCTCATCCCTTATAATCATTTCAATTTTTTTTAACACCCGGAGGCCCAATGGCATAATGGTGTATAGGCCTGACCCAAGCAATCTAACCATACCTGCCCTTACAAGCAACTGATGACTTAAAAGTTCAGCCTCCGCTGGAGATTCCTTCCTTGTTGCAATGTAGAATTTTGATGCTCGCATTTTTAATTATTTCCTTTCATTTCACCTTGTAATGATGATTGGATATCATGCCATAACTTTTTCTTCTTATCCGGGTTTGACAACATTTCATCTAACGATGGCAATGATTTAATAGTTACATCTAAATCATGTAACCCCATTGAGTTCGATCCCCCTATGAAGAATATGTGAATTATTGAGTTCTTCTTTAATATTACATCAATCTCCCCTTCTTCTATATTCCCCAAGTATTTTGAATTTACTGAAATAGAATTCATATACACATGAATATTTTTAAATAATTCTTTTGCATCATTGGTTAAGCTATCAAGCTCGGGCACTATAATTGAAATATTTAATTCTTTAAAAAAATATAAGCCAATGTTAGAAAAGGCCTGTGTAGTTTTTTTCGGACTTTTTTTATTCAGCCAAATTGGGAGTAAATTCAGTTCCTCGTATGCAACCTTTTTTTCTATCATATTTATTTAAAAGCTTAACGCCATTAAAATGGCATCTTCATTTCCATTTGATGTTTTGTAGTAATTTGGTCGAATTCCAACCTCATTGAAACCTTTTTTTTCATATAACAGAATAGCATTTTTATTTGACCTTCTGACCTCTAAAAATAGATTTGACACTTTTCTTTCTAAACAATTTTTAACTAGGTGACTTATTATAATTTTCCCAAAGCCTTGCTTATGAAAATGCTTGTTTACCGTGATATTTAGGAGTTCACATTCATCGGCTGCGAAGCTTGCAATGTAATAACCTATAATTAATTCATCACCTTTTAACACTTGAAATAGATTGCCAGCACTTATCGAATCAAGAAGATTTTTTTTTGACCAAGGCGAAATATGGCAATCTGCTTCAATCAAGACAATTTTTTCTATATCACTCAACTCTACATTTATGAAGCTAAATTTTTCTTTCTTTGGCTTTAAGATCAATTTCTCTTTCACTGATAGTTTTGGCAACGTTATTCCTAATATATATAGGTGCGGCATTTTTAAGATTAAAATTTTTATCTAGCCTTTTTATGCTTAATTGAGCAATTGCACCTGCTAATGGGTATTCATTCTCATCAATTATAACTTTTTGGTCTTGGTATCTCTCAATTAGAATTTTTTTATATTCAAAAACACCTGACCCGGCGATAACACCATCTACTAAATCTAAATTAGGTAAATCGCATGGCTCAAAGACACCGCTATCAATAATTGAAACCAGCTCACCATTGACCCTCTTATATGCGCCCATATATAACTCTCCCATCCTTGCATCCACGCAAGGTATGACGACATCTTTATTTACTTTTTTGGCAATAGCCTCTAGATTATTGATTCCTACAATAGGTAAATTATGGGCATATGCAATACCGTATGCCACACCCGCAGCAATTCTGACCCCTGTAAATGATCCTGGGCCTGCGCCAAAGGCAACACCATTAAGATCACTAAAATTAATATCACTTATATCCATTAAGTTTTTCAATAAAGGTAGGATATTTTCAGAATGTTTTTTATCAGATGAATACGATTCCTCAATTAAAGAATCATTTTTTAGTAAAGCAATAGATAAAAGTTGACCCGAGGTGTCGATTGATAAAATGTTCATTCTAATTCTTCCAAAAAATTAATAACGGCAGATTCATTCCTTGTTCTCTTAAAAGGAGGGAGGCTTTTCCAAATCTTAATACCATATGACTTTTCAATAATTCTTTTATCACAAATAACCATAACCCCTTTATCATGATCGTCCCTAATAAGTCTTCCCACCCCCTGCTTAAGCCTTATGATCGCTTCAGGCAGTTGCATCGACATAAAAGCATTTATCCCCTCTTCAGATAATAATTTAATTTTTGATTCAAATACAGGATCTCCTGGTGATTGAAATGGAAGCTTATCAATTATAACTAAACTCAATGCCCGACCTCTTACATCGATACCCTCCCAAAAACTTAATGAACCAATTAAAATTGCATTTCCATGTTTTTTAAATTGCTGCAATAAGTCACTTTTAGGGCCCTCTCCTTGTGTAATTACTGGATAATCAATTTCATTTTTTTTGAGTTCATCCTTTAATAAAGCACCAATTTGCTCCATTGATTTTAAGCTTGTGGCCAAAACGAACGCCCTACCTTTTGATGCTTTGAGAAGGGGTAATGCCTTTTTAACCAAAACTAAATTGAATAATTCATCCTTTGAATCTGGGATTTCTTTTGGCACATATAAAAATGCATTTTCACTATAATTAAATGGGCTCTGTAAATATTGGGTCATTGCTTTTTCAAGTCCGAGTAGCTTCACAAAGTGATCAAAGCTCCCATTGATTGATAAGGTTGCCGAAGTGAATATCCATGCACTTTCACTTTTCTCTTGAAATTTATTAAATTGTTCAGAAATACTTATGGGGGTTTCATTAAATTGAACTGTCCTGGCAAAAACCTCTAACCAATAAATATTATTTTGATTATCTTTTTTCAACCAAGAGCTAAATCTTATATTAAGCTCCGAAGATCTTTCAAACAGCTTTTGTAGCTCTGCATTTTCCTCAGAATGCTTTGATAAAGTAATTCCTAATAATTCTAATTTTTCAATTAGAGAATTATAAGTTTTTTCAAAATTTTCGTAGTTCTTAAGATTGTTGATATTTAGTCTGGCAGGAAATGGGCTTACTATTTTTTTTAACTCAAAAACAATTTCTTGAAAGTCTTTTGATAAAGTATCTAAAACCTTAATGGTATCTGGATATTTTTTTAATCCTTGTTGACAGTCTTGGATTAAATTAGATATTTGACTAGAAGAAATGGATTGACCCAGAAAAAAAGATGCAACTAATGGAACTTGATGGGCCTCATCAAAAATTATCGTATTCGCTTTGGGGAGAATCTCTGATAATTCTTCATCTTTTAAGACAAAATCAGCAAAAAATAAATGGTGATTTACTATAAGCACCTCTGATTCTAGTGCCTCTTTACGTGCTTTTACTAAAAAACATTCCTTATAAAATTCACAATCCTGTCCCAGACAATTTTCCTTTGTCGAAGTGACCATTGGCCATATAGTTGAAGTCTCTGGTATTTCACTGATTTCAGACACCTCACCGGAATCGGTGTTATCTGAAAAAGCCTTAATTAGATGTAAATGTTGAGCATCCTCTTTGTTAAAAAACATGCCCTCCTGAATTGTATTTTCCATCCTAAGTTTACAAATATAGTTTCCTCTTCCCTTTAAAATATTTACCTTCACGGAGATTTTAAGAGCCTCTCTTATTTTAGGAATATCGTTGAAAAAAAGTTGGTCTTGTAAGTTTTTCGTCGCTGTTGATATAACAACCTTACCTCCCTTTAAAAGTGCTGGATATAAATAGGCAAAGGTTTTACCAACGCCCGTTCCAGCCTCTACAACTAAAGATGATGTGTCTTCAATCGTGCCAATAATTGATTTTGCCATTTCAACTTGCTCGGTCCTTAGTTGATAATCTTCAAGGCAATCATTTAAAGGGCCATTTACACTAAAGAAATCGTCAGTCGTAGAATTTTGATGGGCAGTCATAGTTTAAAGGTTAACTCACATGGAACTTAAATTCATAAATATATGTCAGTTGAGGGTTAATATAGAATTATTTTTTTATAAAGTGTTTATGCATTAAAATAATAATAATTCTTATATATTTTTTTTTAAAAAAATCAATAAAGGTCATTAGATGCGTTCAAAATTTGAAAAATTCTCACTTGTATTAGTCGGCGCCTTAATAGGTATTTTATTTACATTTAACCTGCCTGTTTTCGCCGACAAAAATAATCCAAATAATTTACCCATTGATAAGCTGAGAACTTTCGCAGAAGTATTCGGTAAGATTAAATCGGATTATGTTGATCAGATTGGAGATCCAAAATTACTAGATGAAGCACTTAAAGGCATGTTATCTGGATTGGACCCACATTCCGTCTACCTCGATAAAGATAAATATAAGGATCTATCACAAGGTACTGCCGGTGAATTTGGTGGCTTAGGAATCGAAGTAGGAATGAAAGATGGATTTGTTGAAGTCATCACGCCAATCGAGGACACACCAGCATTCAATGCCGGCCTCAAGAGCGGTGATTTAATTATCAAGCTTGATGATACCTTAGTAAAAGGGCTCACCTTAAATGATGCCGTTAAACTAATGAGGGGTAAGCCAGGTACCTCGATTGACATTAGAGTTCTACGAGAAGATGTTGAAGATCCAATTGATATCAAAATCACTCGAGCGCAAATTAAAACTAAAAGCGTTAAAGCAAAGTTAATAGAACCGGATTATGCTTATCTCAGAGTTACACAGTTCCAAGATAGGACGGGTGAAGATTTAGCTAAAGCAATTAAAAAATTAAGGAAAGAAAATAAACATGCATTTAATGGGATCATTTTAGATATGAGAAATAATCCCGGCGGCTTACTAACCCAAGCGGTATCGGTTTCAGCTGCCTTTCTTGATGATGATGAGTTAGTTGTTTATACCGAAGGGCGTGCACCTGATTCTAAAATGCGCCTTACTACCGCACCAGAAAATTATATAAGACCAGGGGGTGATTTTGAAAAAAATAATTATATAAAGTCTCTGCCTAAAGATATTAAGGATGTTCCAATGGTCGTCATCATTAATAATGGGTCTGCTTCAGCGGCTGAAATTGTAACTGGCGCTCTTAAAGACCATAAAAGAGCAACTATATTAGGTACACGCAGCTTTGGTAAAGGTTCGGTTCAAAGCATACTGCCAATGATGAATGGTTCAGCGATCAAATTAACTACAGCTAGATACTTCACACCAAATGGAACATCTATACAAGGTAAAGGAATCGAACCAGATATAACTGTTAAAGATGGAACTGAATCACTGGCTTATCGCGAGGAAGATATTCCTGATAGCCTCTCAAATCCACAAGATAAAGGTAAAAGAGATGACAAACCCATAACAAATGGGCCGACACCTGAACAAAAAGAAGCGCTTAAAAATTTCAAGCCGATTAAGTTTGGTACAGATGAAGATATCCAATACGTTGAAGCACTAAAGATTCTCAAAGGAATGGGTGATCAAGCTTCAATGTTAAAAAATTAAAATAAATGGTCATCGACAAATTTATTGATGAAATTGAGTTTGGGTTAAAAATCTTATTTAGCCCAAGCTCATCAAAGAGACCTAGACCCGATAAAAAAATTCTAAATAAACAAGACCTCAACCCTGAGGTTAAGAAAAAACATGCTCAATTGATGCGAGTAAACCATTCAGGAGAGATTTGTGCGCAAGCTCTGTATAGGGGGCAACTGCTTTTCAATAAAGATAAATTGATTGAAAAAAATTTACAAAAAGCAGCCAGTGAAGAAATTGATCATCTTGCTTGGTGTGAAGAAAGGATTGACGAGTTAAGTGGAAAAACGAGCTTACTTAATCCTATTCTCTATATTGGATCAATTGGAATTGGGGGTATTGCAAGCATCATTGATAAAAAATATAACTTAGGGTTTTTGGCTGAAACAGAGAAACAGGTTTCCTCTCATCTCGATAAGCATCTTGTTAAGCTTTCTAAATATGATGTAAAGACAAAAAAAATTTTAGAGCAGATGAAGTTTGATGAGCACCAACATGAAATTTCTGCGAAGGAATTAGGTGCCGCCGAACTACCAAAACCAATAAAAAAAGTTATGGGTATCACATCAAAAATTATGACTACACTAACCTACAAAATTTAATTATTATGACTCAATCATTCAAACAGGTTTTAAACGTTCTGCCCGACATCGAGCATATAGACAAAATTAATCTTTATGATCTAAATGATAATTTAGTCGATGCCATTGAAAATATGCAAGGGACCCAAGGGTCATTGAAGGTATATTTTTATTTGTATAAAAACTTCAAAGAAATAAATCTTGCGGCAGCTCAAAAAGGCTTAGAACTATTTTCGGAACATACAGCTGAGGCAAAAAAAAATCCCGGAAGTCATCCAAATATTGATCGTTTGATTAATATAGTAAAAACTAATGACGCACTTAGGGTTGAAACTATTCTTCGCTAATTACAAAGTCATGCGTTATTTTCACGCTTTTACCTAACATAATTGAAGCTGAACAATATTTATTAGCTGATAATTCAATTGCTCTCTCAACAGCCTTTTCTTGAAGATCAATACCTTTAATTAAAAAATGGATATGGATACTTGTGAACACCTTAGGAATTTCATCTGCTCTTGTCGCTTCAATTTCGGCAATACATCCGGTAATTTGCTGCCTTGATCTTTTTAAAATAGTGACCACATCAAATGACGTACATCCACCCATTCCTATCAGCATCATTTCCATGGGTCTCATGCCTAAACCCTTCCCCCCGAGTTCTTTAGGGCCGTCTAATACAACTTCATGTCCAGATTCAGAACTCCCTTTAAAGCTGACGTCCTGCATCCATTTTATTTTAGTTTTCAAAATTACTGAATCTCAATCAACTCAACTTCAAATATAAGATCTGAGTTTGGTGGGATAACATCTCCCGCCCCTCTTGAACCATAACCCATACTTGATGGGATTATAATGGTACGACTTCCACCAACCTGCATCCCGCTTACCCCGTTGTCCCATCCCTTTATAACTTGACCCACTCCAAGAACAAAACTAAATGGCTCTCTTCTATCAACTGAGCTGTCAAACTTTGTAGTTTTTTCTCCATTCTCATAAAGCCAGCCTGTATAGTGAACAGTCACAGTAAGTCCTTTTTCAGCCTCACGCCCGTCACCAACTTTGTTATCTGTAATAATTAAATCTGAAATTCCTTTGTCTTGCATTTTGCTTTTCTCCTCGTTAACAAGTTCTATTGCATATGATAATGAAGTGCAGCATAACATCGTAATTAATATCAATATATTTTTTATCATTTCTTTAATCCTCGAGTAATATTTTAAATTGATTCGAACGCTAAATTAATCAGCTCATTTTGAAAGTTATAGGATTTATTTGCCTCTTTATCGTTCATTAAAAAAATTAATATTTTTTTATTTTTATCTTTATCAACCAAATATCCTGCGAGTGCACTTACGTTTTTTAATGACCCCGTCTTGAAATGACCATTTTTTTTTGCCTTAGAAAATGGCATTTTGGTTTCTAGTGTGCCATCTTCATTTAAAATGGAAAAGGAGGATAGCATTTCTGGCATATAGGGATGTTCAAAAATTTTTTCCATTATCTCCAGAAGACTGTCAGCATTAATAAAAGTCTTCCTTGATAATCCAGCTCCATTTTCAACAAAAATATTATTGGTAGAAATATCATTATTACCTAACCAATTCAAAACAAATAGATTTACATCGTCTTCTGTGACTTGCCTTTTTAAATCCTCTTTCATCACGGTTAATATTAAGTTTCTTGACATCAAGTTTAAGCTATACTTATTCATGTCGCGAATAAGAACACCGAGTGGTCTTGATAAATGACTTGCAAGTAACTTACCATCAAGCTTTTGTTTATCATTAACCCAATAACCCCCCAAAAAACTTCCCCCATTTTGTGTCCATAGATACTTAAAAGCTTCATAAAAATATCTACTATTATCAGTGACAGATAAATCAATTTCTTTGTTAAAGCATTTCTTACTCAAGAAACCTTGAAAAATAATCGTGTCATCCAAAAAATCATTAGATTTTTGATAATCGAGTGACTGTTTCCATGAGACACAATTTTTATTACTTAGCCGTAAGTTATTCTTTATCTTTAGATAGTTTAGCTTTGGTTTAACATCAATGTTAACTTTGTTATCAAGGGGTGTGAATTTAAAATTTATCGTATTTGATTGAATTGAAATAGCATTTGGTAAAACATTGTAAGCCCGCATTGGGTCAGCATCAAAATCAATTATGTTAGGGATTTTACCAAAATAACTTTTATCTAAAATTAAATTCCCCTCTATTTTTTTTACCCCTTTTTTTTGTATCTCTCTTATTAGAAATTCTAAATTATCTATTGAAAAACTCGCATCCCCCCTGCCAACAAAAATTAAATCTCCTTGAAGAGTGTCATCTTTTAACTGACCCGTATAATAAAAGTCAGATTTCCATTTATAATTAGGCCCTAATTTATCAAGTGCTATAAATGATGTAATTATTTTGGTAAGTGAAGCTGGATTAAAATTTTTACTGCCATTGTAGATAATTGCTTTTTTTTCGGGGGCAGTTAGATTTTTTACTACAATGCTAAAACTATCTTTTTTAAAATTATATTTATTTATTAATTTCTTATATGGCTGCGGCAGTTCCGCAGAAACGGAGACAGAAACAATAATCCATAAGAAAAAAAATATTTTCAGGGTCAGTCTGTTATGTGCTTGCATACAAAATTGCTTCTCGAGTTATCTTTATCATTTCTCTAGCCTCAGTCTCTTTCATGCAGTATGGGGGCATAAAGTAAATAGTATTATCTATAGGTCGAATTAATACGCCCTTATTTAAAGAATACGCCAGAACTTTATCTATTGATATTTTCGAATCTAACTCAAATGCCCAAATCATTCCAATATTTCTGAGATCAGTTATTGGAAGATCTTCTAGAGATGAAAATAACCGATTTATTTTTTTTGACAATATGAGGTTTTTTTTCAAAACATTATCAGACTCAAAAATAGATAAAGTTCCCAATGCTGCACTACATGCTAATGGATTTCCTGTATAGCTATGCGAATGTAGGAATCCCTTTTTAATATCATCATCATAGAATGCACTGTAGACTTTATCTGAGGTCAAGGTGACGGACATTGGAAGATACCCACCCGTCAAACCTTTAGATAAACATACAAAATCTGGTGTAATTTTTGCATGCTGATGAGCAAACATTTTTCCTGTTCGCCCAAACCCAACAGCAATTTCGTCTGCAATAAGATGAACTTCATACTGATCGCATAACTTTCTTACTCCTTGGAGAAACCTGGCATCGTAAATACCCATTCCTGATGCACATTGCACCATCGGCTCTATGATAATGCTTGCAGTGACTTGATGATTTTTTTCAAAAATTTTTGTTAATTTTTTTAATTTTTCGTCAAGAAACTCATCAGATGACTGATTATTTTTTTTTAGTCTTAAATCTGGTGAATCTGTCTTTATATAATTTTTTATTAAAGCTCCGTAGTGAGCTCTGAAAATTGGAACATCTGTAACCGCAAGCGCCCCAAGTGTTTCGCCATGGTAACTATTTTCTAAATAAATATATTTATTCTTTGAGGGAAAACCTATTTGATTCCAATAATGAGAGCTCATTTTTAGTGCAATTTCTACTGCATTTGCTCCATCGCTTCCATAAGAACAATGCCCCAAATTAGTTAATTTACTTAATTTTTCTGATAGCTCTATCACGGGGGAATGGGTAAGCCCAGCTAACATAGAATGTTCGAGGGTATTTAGTTGTCTAGTGATATATTTTTTTATTATTTTGTTATTGTGCCCAAATAAATTTACCCACCAAGAACTAGTCACATCAAGATACTTTTTCCCATCAAAATCGTATAGGCAAGTCCCTTTTCCCTTTTCAATAGCGATCAGAGGAAGATTTTCATGATGCTTCATCTGAGTGCAAGGATGCCAAACCGACTTGACGCTTCTCTTTATATATTTTTTGTTATTCATGGTATTTAAGGTGCTGGGTTCATTACATCAAGATGTATAGCATCAATTTCTTGAATTAGTTCTTCATCAACAGTATCTAAACCGTAAGCTGCAATGTTCTGTTTTAGTTGATTCATATTTGTAGCTCCAATCACAGTGCTTGTCACGAACCATTGTGAATAAACGAAACTTAATGCTAAGTCAGTTAAGCTCATATTTCTTTTAGCTGCTAACGCATCATATTTTTCGATTGCTTTTTTGACACCACTCTTGTTATATCTTCGACCATAGCCTGGAAAAAGATTAACTCGTCCTGGTGCCTTCGGATCCTTAAGATACTTTCCACTAAGGTGGCCAAATCCTAATGGAGAATATGAAAAAAATGATAATTTCTCTCTAAAGAATATTTCAGTCATGCCTAGTTCAACGATTCTATTAATTAAGCTATAGCTATTTTGCAAAGTGCAAACTAAAGGTAAATTTTTAATTTTTGCAAGCCTTATAAATTCCATTAAACCCCAAGGCCACTCATTTGATAAAGCGAAATATCTCACCTTTCCTGCTTTAATTAAATGTTTGATACTTAAAAGTTGTTCTTCAATTGATACCCAGTTAATTTTTTCTTTATTTAGAAAATCATCTTTGGGATCAAATTTATAACCTCCAAACATGGGAACATTTCTCTCTGGCCAATGAAGATATAAGAGATCTACATAGTCTGTTTTTAATCTTTTCAAGGAATCATTAACGGCCTCATTAATATTTTCTCTATCTAATGATTTTGGCCCCCCCCTTATCCAATCAATAGATCTCCTAGGACCTGCAATCTTCGTCGAGATAACAAAATCTTCTCTTTTTTTACCTTCAAGCCAATTCCCAATGATTTCTTCAGTTCGATGGCATGTAGTTGCTTTTGGAGGTACGGGGTACATCTCAGCAACATCAATACTATTGATTCCTTTTGATGCGGCATAGTCTAACTGCTCAAAAGCATCACTTTGAGTATTCTGGTCTCCAAAAGTCATCGTCCCAAGTGTGATGGGTGAAACTCTTAGTTCGGTTTGACCGACTTTTCTATAGTTATTTTTCGTAAACATAAGAATTTAAATTATAAATAAATTTGTTGAAGACTTGAAATTTGTAGTATTCATCTCTATTATTAGCACTCTAATAAATAGAGTGCTAGTTTTAGTCTCAGACTAACTCTAAAATAAATTTTAATAAAGAATACACTACTAGGAGAACTTATATATGAAAATTCGTCCTTTACACGATCGCTTGATAGTAAGGCGACAAGAAGAAGAGCGTACCACTGCATCAGGAATTGTAATTCCAGAAAGTGCGTCAGCCGAAAAACCAGATCAAGGCGTTGTTAAAGCAGTTGGTAATGGAAAGCTGCTTGATGATGGTAATGTCAGAAAATTAGACGTAAATGTGGGTGACAAAGTAATTTTCGGCAAATATGCTGGACAAGCAGTAAAAGTTGATGGTGATGAACTCCTTGTTATGAAAGAAGAAGATGTTATGGGAATCATTGAGTAAAAATTTAAATAAATACACAAATTTGGAGAAAATAAATGGCAGCTAAAGATGTAAGATTTGGTGACGAGGTTCGCCAAAAGATGGTAGTAGGTGTAAACACACTTGCTAATGCAGTAAAAGTAACACTTGGACCTAAAGGTAAAAATGTAGTACTTGAAAGATCATTCGGGGCCCCAACAATTACAAAGGATGGCGTATCTGTAGCTAAAGAAGTTGAGTTACAAGATAAATTTGAAAACATGGGCGCTCAAATGGTAAAAGAAGTGGCTTCAAAAACATCAGATAATGCTGGAGATGGAACCACCACAGCCACAGTGCTTGCTCAAGCGATTATTCGTGAAGGAATGAAATCAGTTGCTGCAGGCATGAATCCAATGGATCTGAAAAGAGGTATAGATAAGGCAGTAGAAGCTGGCGTCGGTGAGCTTCATAAACTAAGTAAGCCATGTAATACAAGCAAAGAGATTACTCAGGTCGGATCTATTTCTGCTAATTCAGATGAATCAGTAGGTAAAATAATTGCGGATGCAATGGATAAAGTCGGTAAAGAGGGTGTTATTACTGTTGAAGATGGATCAGGTCTTACTAATGAATTAGATGTTGTAGAAGGTATGCAGTTTGATAGAGGTTATCTATCACCTTACTTTATCAACAATAACGAAAGACAAATCGCGCTTCTTGAAGATCCTTATATCCTTTTGCATGATAAAAAGATATCAAATATTAAAGACTTATTACCAGTTTTAGAGCAAGTTGCTAAAGCTAGCAAACCCCTCCTAATCATAGCCGAAGAAATTGAGGGAGAAGCGCTTGCTACTCTAGTGGTAAATAATATACGTGGGACTATTAAGGCAGTAGCCGTAAAAGCCCCAGGGTTTGGTGATAGAAGAAAAGCTATGCTTGAAGATATCGCAATCCTTACAGGAGGTACCGTAATCTCAGATGAGGTTGGCCTAACTCTTGAAGGTGTAAAAATTGAGGATCTTGGGCAAGCAAAAAAAATTGAGGTAGGCAAAGAAGATACTATCATTATTGATGGTGCAGCATCTGTTGCGAATATCAAATCACGAATTGATTTAATTAAAGTTCAAATGGAAGAATCTACAAGTGATTACGATAAAGAGAAACTTCAAGAACGTATTGCTAAACTTTCGGGTGGAGTTGCAGTTATTAAGGTGGGTGCAACGACTGAAATTGAGATGAAAGAGAAGAAAGCGCGAGTTGAAGACGCACTACACTCTACCAGAGCAGCTGTAGAAGAAGGTATTGTTGCTGGTGGCGGTGTTGCTCTTATTAGAGCAAAGGACGCAATTAGCAAAGTTAAAGGTAGCAATTCTGATCAAGAAGCTGGTATCAATATAGTTCTCAGAGCAATTGAGGATCCATTGAGACAGATTGTTTCAAACGCTGGCATAGAGGCTTCAGTTGTAGTAAATAACGTAATTTCTGGAAAAGGTAATTACGGATTTAATGCAGCAAATGAGACATATGGTGACATGGTTGAGATGGGTGTTTTAGATCCAACAAAAGTGACTAGATCTGCACTTCAAAATGCAGCTTCCGTTGCTGGACTCATGTTAACGACAGAATGTATGATTGCCGATTCGCCTAAAGAGGAAGCTCCTGCAGCTGGTGCCCCAGATATGGGTGGCATGGGTGGCATGGGTGGCATGGGTGGCATGGGTGGCATGGGTGGCATGATGTAATTCCAGAAATACCATGTTGAAATAAATTAAAAGGCCTCCTAACCGAGGTCTTTTTTTTCATAAAAAATACTAAAAAACTACTAACAAAAAAAAATTACTGTAGCATGTGTTTTTATGAATTTAACAACAGTTTCTAAAGCTATTTATGCAGATTTAAATGAAAAACAAATGGAAGCTGTCATGCTTCAAAGCCAATCAGCGCTTGTGCTTGCCGGTGCCGGCAGTGGTAAAACGAGAGTTCTGACATCTAGAATTTCTTGGTTAATTGAAAATCAGCTTGCAAGTCCAGGAGCCATTCTCGCTGTTACGTTCACTAACAAAGCAGCAAAAGAAATGTTAACAAGGATTTCGACTCAACTACCAATTAATATCAGAGGAATGTGGGTAGGTACTTTTCATGGATTATGCAATCGTTTTTTAAGAAAGCACCACGTTGATGCCAATTTACCTGAAACCTTCCAAATCCTTGATAGCGCAGATCAAAAATCAGCGATTAAAAGAGTTATAAAGACTATAGGTATCGATGAGGACTTAATTTCCTCAAAAGAGGCAATGTACTTTATTAATAATAATAAAGAGGAAGGTATTCGATCCCAAAAGTTTAAAGCCTATGATGATGTATCTAAAAAACTCAATTCTATTTATGCAGCCTACGATGAGCAATGTCAGAAAGAAGGTGTAGTTGATTTTGCAGAGCTTATGTTACGTTGCCTAGAGTTATTCCAAAAAAACTCAGCGATCCGTCAACACTACCAAGAAATTTTTAAGCATATCCTTGTTGATGAATTCCAAGATACTAGTCGCCTACAGTATCAGTGGCTGAAAATGCTCACCTCTACTGAAAGCTTTATTTTTGCTGTGGGAGACGATGATCAATCAATTTATGGGTTTAGAGGTGCAAGACCTGGAAATATGAAAGATCTTCAGAAAGATTTTAATATCAAAAATGTTATTAAACTGGAACAAAATTATCGATCTAAAAATAATATCCTTAATGCAGCCAACGCAATTATTGAAAACAATAATGATAGGTTGGGTAAAAATTTATGGACTGCTTCCGGAGATGGAGATTTAATTAAACAATATACAGCTTTAGATGATCGTTCAGAAACAGCCTTTATCTTAGATGAGATTAAAATGCGTCATCGTGCAGGTACTGATTACAACCAGATAGCTATTCTTTATAGGAATAATGCACAATCAAGAGTTATTGAAATGGCCATGGTCTCTAATAATATCCCTTATAGAGTTTACGGGGGTTTAAGGTTCTTTGAAAGAGCCGAGATAAAAAGTTCTCTAGCGTATCTTAGGCTTATTAATAATAAGAAAGATGATAATGCCTTTATGAGAATTGTAAATTTTCCAACTCGAGGCATCGGCGCACGAGCTATTGAACAAATGCAAGACCATGCAAAAAAGAATGAGTGTTCTTTGTGGGAAGGCGCGAAAATTTTTATTTCTGAAAGTAAAAACCTAAAAGTATCTGCATTTATTCAATTAATTCAAAGTATTGAAGATCAAGTTCATGGAACAAATATTGACGAATCAATTGATATAATTAACTCACATTCTGGTCTAAAAGATCATTACCTTAAAGATAAAGATGGTAGCTCACGTGTAGAAAATCTAAATGAACTTGTTTCTGCAGCAAAATCATTTCTCAATGAAGATAGAGATAGTATCTCCGAGGAAGAACCAAACAAAAAAAAATCACTGACTTTAGCTGAATTCCTTGATTTTACCTCTCTTGAAAGTGGTGAATTACAAGCTGCAGCAAGTGAAGATGCTTTACAACTCATGACCATTCATTCATCTAAAGGACTTGAGTTTGATACAGTATTTATCACTGGTTTGGAAGATGGACTCTGCCCACATGAGAGAAGTTTGAATGAAAATAATGGATTAGAAGAAGAGCGACGATTGATGTATGTTGCCATTACTAGAGCAAAAAATAAACTATATCTTACCTTGTCTCAATCTCGAATGACTTACGGACAACCTACTTATAATCTTCCTTCAAGATTTCTAGATGAAATACCAGAATCATTAACAAAAAAAATAAATGTGCCAATTAATAATAGCAACCCTATTGGAAGCTCATATCGTAATAATTCGGCAAACTCATTTAAAAAACTGAGTAAACAAATCTCTAATAATCAATATGAGATAAAAATTGGCTCTATGGTCAAGCATGATAAATTTGGAGGTGGAACAGTCATAGGCTACGAAGGAAATGAAAATGACCTTCGAATTGAAATAAAATTTCAAAATCATGGAATTAAAATGTTAGCAATGGAGTATGCAAAGCTTACCAAAGCGTGACTATTTGATTATTGATTTATATATATCTTTATAGGTTGTATATTGAAAAGAAAATAATGTTGAAATATAAGCTGCCAAGACCAACATACATAAAAATATCAGAACGTAGGACATCAGAACATTTACACTTGACCCAAGTATTGTAAACACCATAATCATTAAAAAAATTAACGAGATAAAGCCTCCTAATAAAATAAGCCAAGTGAGTGTAATAGGAATAATTGAAAGCAATACACCTGCAAAGCTTGATTTGATTGCTTTCATCAATCCAAAATTATGATAGGTAATTAAGATAGGCGAAAACCAAGTTGCCATGAGAATAGGTATTGCCAAAACTATAAATTTTATAAAGATGCTAACTAGATTATTAGAAAAATCTTCACTTATCTCAGCTTCACTTGCAGCAGCCAAAATAATATTTATGTCTGGACTCAAAATTAGAGAAATTAATAATGAATAAAATAAACAAATTACCCCAAGATAAATAAGAACTCTGATATTTTCTTTGTTTATTTTTAGCAAGGCTTTTAAATCCGTTTCTTTTTTATTTTGACTCAATCTAAAGAAATTTATAAATATTATCGTTGAAATAGGCCAAGCGATGATTAAAAATGGACTAATAAAACTTAAGCCCGGAATACTTGGAACAAGAAGGTAAGCAAATATATAAACACTTCCTAAAAGTAAAGTCATCTTGAAATTTAACTTAGTCAATAATAGGCTCTCAGTAACCCATCTATGAGCTTTGTTTAGTGTTTTTTTCAAAACCTGTACCCCGTAACCTGCCTGTCGATTAATATATTTTTAAATTGATTAGGATTCTTTACCGCAAGAATTTCAGCACTAGGATTGCTATGAATGTGCTCGAGCCTAGATATATAAAATCTTAGTGCAGCCCACCTAAGTGCTAAAGGCATGAAGACTTTCTCCTCTTTAGTAAGGGGTCTTTCTGTCTCATATCCCTCAATGAATTCTGTTAATTTATTTTTATCAATTGCTCCATCAGCATCAATGCACCAATCATTTAACGCAATAGCAATATCAAAAACCAGCACCTCTTCACAAGCATAATAAAAGTCAATAAAACTTGGTCTTTTTTCATTTAAAAATAAAACATTATCTCTGAATAAGTCTCCGTGGATTGTACTTTTTGGTAAATCACCAACATTATGATGGCTTAAGAAATCTATTTCTAATTCAATCATATTTTTTTCTATCGATGTTAATTTTGATTTCATTCCAGCAAACTTATCTTTAATCCATTCTAAGCCCCTGTCATTTTTTCTTTTTTCTGAAAAAGATTTTGTAATAGTATGCATTTTTGCGAGAGATTTTCCAACAGCAAAGCAATGAATCTCATTTATTTCCTCAACTTCTGAGCCGTTTAAAAAAGAAACTAATAACGCTGGCTTGTCCTTTAGCAAGTTAATAGAATTTTTTTGATTGTTTAAAATGGGTTTGGGGCAATCTATATTATGGTCTGATAAAAATGTCATTAAATTAATAAAAAAGGGAAGCTCACCCATAGAATGATGTTCAAATAAAGTTAATATATATTTATTTAAACTCGTTGTTATCAGGTAGTTTGTATTTGTAACTCCCGAGGATATTCCATCAAAGCTTTGCAATGTGCCGACATCAAAATCACTTAAAAATGCTTTCAATTCCTCTTTTGTTATTGATGTGTAAACAGCCATTGAGTGTTTTTTTATTTAATTCTTGAGTAAGCTAAAAAGCTACCAACTATAAATAACCCACTGAGGAACGACTAAGGGTTTTAAATCATCTTGACGAATCCAATCGCCACCCTCTGTCTCTCTTACAAGGTAATATGGTGGAAATCCTTCTGGAGTAACTTTAATATAGTATAAATTGCCATTAACCCTATGCTCTTCAATTCTTTTTGTCCCCTCTTTTCGAATTGTAATTTCAGGTTCATATTCGTATCCTGAATCTAATGTGTTTGGTGGAGATGGTACCTCCTCTAACACTTCAGTTTTTTCAGCACATGCTGTGGCCGAAAAGAAAATATAACCAAGCATTAAAATCAATGATGTAAAAATTTTATTCATATCGTAAGTCTATCAAAATCAGATAGTCAACAGTAGTTTTTTATCCAAAAAAAGGTTCGAATACATAGGTATAATGAAAATTATTTTTTAAAATAATTTAAAAATCTATGAAAACATTGCTCCTAATTGATGGATCCTCATATTTATATCGTGCATTTCATGCTATGCCCGATTTCAGAAATAAAGAAGGATTTCCAACTGGAGTTATCTATGGTGTATTAAATATGCTTCAAAATACCCATAAAAAATATGAAAGTACTTACAGTGTTTGTGTTTTTGATGCAAAGGGAAAAACTTTCCGAAATGATATTTTTGAAGACTACAAAGCCAATCGACCAAAAATGCCCGATGATTTATCGATACAGATTGAACCTCTCCATAAAGCTATTAATGCAATGGGCTGGCCAATCCTTGTTAAAAAGGGAGTTGAGGCAGATGACGTTATCGGAACACTCGCTAAGAAAGCGAATGAAGAAAATATATCGGTCACTATTTCAACTGGCGATAAAGATTTAGCGCAACTGGTCAATAAAAATATATCCCTTGTCAATACAATGACTAATGAACACTTAGATACCGATGGAGTAAAAGCTAAATTTGGCGTTTTGCCCAATCTAATTATTGATTATTTAACTATCATTGGGGATAAGGCGGATAATATTCCTGGCGTTGATAAAGTGGGTCCTAAAACAGCACTAAAATGGCTTAATGAATACAATTCGCTTGATAATATTATCAAAAATGCTGATCAAATTACTGGAGCTGTTGGTGAAAACCTTAAAAATTCTCTTAAATGGTTACCTATTGCAAAAGACCTTATTTCCATAAGGTCTGAATTAGATATCGATGTGTCATGGGATCAATTTAAAAAAACATCGGAAGATAAGAGTGCGTTAAAGAAAATGTATCAAGAATTTAATTTTTCTAGTTGGCTTAAAAATTTAGATGCCAATAAAACAAGCACGCCCACAGATGAAATAAACCAAAATAATTACGCAGAATTTGATGACCAAAAAAAATATACTTTAATTCAAAATTCAGCTCAATTAAAAGTTTGGATTGAGGAAATAAAAAAAAGAAAATTAGTTGCCATTGACACAGAAACTACATCACTTGATGTCATGAGTGCAAAACTAGTTGGAATTTCAATGAGTTTGAAAAAAGGTGAGGCTGTTTATATTCCAGTAAATCATATGGGGGTGGCTGAGGGTGAGCAGATAAATGAGAGTGAAGTCGTTCAATTACTTAAGCCCATCTTAGAAGACGATTCAATAGTTAAAATAGGTCAAAATATAAAATATGATGCGCATGTTTTTTTAAATATAGGGATAGGAATGCATGGAATCAATGAGGACACCATGCTTATGAGTTATGTAATTGATAGCAATCAAAGCCACGGAATGAACAAACTTAGTAAAAAATATTTAGGTCATGATTGTATAACTTATGAATCTTTGGTTGGTAAAGGGGTGAAGCAACTGACGTTCGACCAAATTAATATTAATGATGCACTAGATTATGCAGCTGAAGATGCCGATGTCACCTTCCAGCTTTATCATGTCCTCAAAGATCAGTTGAAAAGTGAAAAAAAATTATTAGAGATCTATCAAAAATTTGAGATTCCAAGTATGAAGGCATTAATTGAAATTGAGAGAAATGGCGTGCTAATTGATGCCCATTTATTAGGACAACAAAGCCAAAAAATTGGAGAGGAATTAATCAAAATAGAGAGCAAAGCATACGAACTTGCGGGCCAACCTTTTAATTTAGCTTCACCAAAACAGTTGCGTGAAATTTTATTTGAAAAATTAGAAATAAAACCATTAAAAAAAACCCCTACCGGAACACCTTCGACCTCAGAGGAAGTTCTGCAAGAGCTCGCGAAAGATTATCCATTGCCTAAAATTCTTTTAGAATATCGCACTCTCGCGAAACTCAAATCTACTTATACTGACAAACTCCCATTAATGATAAATCAATCTACCGGAAGAATTCATACGAGCTACAACCAGGCTGTTGCCGTAACTGGAAGACTGGCAAGCTCTGATCCAAACCTACAGAATATTCCCATTAAAAGCTCTGAGGGAAGAAAGATTAGGGAGGCCTTCATTGCCAAACCAAATTTTTCAATAATATCCGCAGATTATTCTCAAATCGAATTAAGAATTTTAGCGCATCTTTCAAAAGACTTGGGTCTTATAGAGGCATTTAAAAATAATAAGGATATTCACACAATTACCGCATCAGAAATATTTAATACAAATATTGAACAAATTACATCAGAACAAAGAAGATATGCAAAGATAATTAACTTTGGTTTAATTTATGGAATGGGAGCCTTTGGCTTGGCAAAAACTTTAGATATCACCAGAAGTGATGCTCAAAATTATATTCAAGAATACTTTAATAAATATCCAACTGTTCTTCAATATATGGAAGAATCTAAACAATTCGCAGGAGAGCATGGGTATGTAGAAACTTTTTTTGGAAGACGTCTATGGCTACCCGAGATAAACTCATCAAATGGCCTTAGAAAGGCAGGAGCAGAAAGGGCTGCCATCAATGCGCCTATGCAAGGTACAGCTGCAGATTTAATTAAGCTAGCGATGATCCAAGTACAACAGTGGATTGATGATAATAGTGACTTAAAAGGGCAAGTCATTATGCAAGTTCATGATGAACTTGTATTTGAAGTACCTGCCAATGAAGTAGAAAAATTCACAAAAAAAATACCTCAAATTATGCAAAATGTTGCCAAACTCGATATCCCTTTAATTGTAGAGATTAATGCTGGCGAAAATTGGGAGAAAGCACATTGATAAAGAAAATAAAATGACCAAAAGTTTGAAAAAGGAAATCCATGCATTAATTATTGGTGATGAAATTCTTTCTGGCAAAAGAAAAGATAAGCATTTTACTCACCTAATTGAAACATTAAAAAAACATAACTTTCATATATCTAGAGCAGATTATATTTCTGATGAAACCGAAGAGATTAAAAAAACATTAGAGCAAAAAAAAGGAGTGATTGTTTTCTGTTTCGGTGGAATTGGCGCTACGCCTGACGACTGTACACGAAGTGCTGCTGCTCTGGCTCACAAAAAATTATTAATTCGACATCCCGAAGCAAAAGTTTTAATTGAAAAACAATTTGGTGAAGAAGCATATCCAAAGAGAATTCTTATGGCAGACTTACCAGAGGAAGCATCTCTAATTCCAAATCCAATCAACAATATCCCTGGTTTTTTTATAAATCAACATTTCTTCATGCCTGGCTTTCCTGAGATGGCATGGCCAATGATTGACTGGGTGCTTAAGAATCATCTCTCAAAAACAGAAAGATCAAAAAAATATGAAGACTACTCTATTTGGTTAGACAATGTAAGTGAAAGCAGTTTGATTGACTTAATGGATCTGGCTCAGTCAAAATATCAAAGAATTAAAATATACAGCCTCCCAAAAATGCATCCAAAAAAGATGCTTGAGCTTGGAGTTAGGGGTGAAGAAGGATATGTGAAGGAAGCCTTAAACTTCATCAAAGATAACCTAGACAAAATGAAAATTTCTTGGCGAAATATTTAGTCTTGAAAATAATATCTATGATTATTACAATGGCGCATTGATATGATTATTGGAAAACATAAACTTAAAAATAATATTATTTTAGCCCCAATGGCTGGGGTGACAGATAGACCATTTCGAATGCTTTGTAAAAAATTTGGTGCAGGTATGGCTGTAAGTGAGATGGTAACATCTAATTCTCTTCTTTATGGAAGTGAAAAAACGTTAAGAAGAGCAAATCATGAAGGAGAAGTTGCGCCTATATCAGTCCAAATTGCAGGTGCAGATCCTGACATGATGGCAAAAGCAGCTCAATATAATATGAACCGAGGGGCTCAGATTATTGATATTAATATGGGATGTCCTGCAAAGAAAATTTGTAATGTAATGGCGGGATCTGCCTTACTTAAAGAAGAAAAATTAGTAAAGAAAATACTTGAGTCTGTAGTGAGTGCTGTTGATATACCTGTCACACTAAAAATTAGAACGGGGTGGGACAAAGATAATCGCAATGCTGTGACTATTGCAAAAATTGCAGAGGATGCGGGCATCCAAGCATTGACCATGCATGGAAGAACAAGAGCATGTCTTTACATGGGGGATGCTGAATACGATACCATTGCCTCAGTTAAGGATAAAATCAAAATGCCTTTAATTGCAAATGGTGACATCACCACACCTGAGAAAGCTCAATACGTTTTAAAATACACAGGGGCTGAGGCTGTAATGATTGGTAGAGCTGCACAAGGAAGGCCATGGATATTTAGAGAAATTGACCATTATTTAAAAACGGGCACATATTTAACAAGACCCACAAATGACGAAATTCATGAGACTACGATAGAACATGTTAAGGATCTTTATGACTTTTATGGGGAGAATAAAGGCTTAAGAATCGCAAGAAAACATATATCATGGTACACAAAGGGATTAAAAAATTCAGCCTATTTTCGTGCAGCTATGAATAAAATAGAAGATAATAATGAGCAAATTGACTACATTCATTTATTCTTTGAAGACTTAAGTAAAAAAAATAAATATATCGCATATGAAGATCAGTCTAATGATAAAGAACTCGCTGTAAGATAATGAAAAAAAATTTACCAGATAATATTGATACACTTCTCGATCAATATTTTAATGATTTAGATGGAGATGAGCCTACTGCTATCTATGAAATGGTCATTAATACTGTAGAAAAACCCCTACTCTTGTATATCATGAATAAAACCGAAGGTAACCAGAGTAAAGCAGCGAAAATGCTAGGCCTTAATCGGAATACCCTAAGAAAAAAACTTAAACAATACAATCTAGATAATTAAATGATAAAAATTAAAAAGGCTTTAATCAGTGTCTCTGATAAATCTAATGTTTTGGAGTTAGCAAAATCTTTAAGTTCTTATGACATAGAGATTTTATCAACAGGTGGAACAGCTAAACTTTTAAGAGAAAATAAAATTAATGTGACTGAGGTTAGTGATTACACAAAATTTCCAGAAATGCTTGATGGAAGAGTTAAAACACTTCATCCGAAAATTCATGGCGGGATTTTAGGTAGGAGAGATAATCCTGAGCACAATGAGACAATGAAGAACCATGAAATAGACCCTATTGATCTAGTTGTAGTCAACCTATATCCATTTGAAGAAACTATCAATCAAGAAGGGTGCACATTAGAGCTTGCAATAGAAAACATTGATATTGGTGGGCCTGCCATGATTCGATCTGCTGCAAAAAATTATCAGCATGTTGCTGTTTTAACAAATCCAAAAGATTATAAGTCTTTTACAGATGAGATGAATAAAAATCAAGGCTCAATCAGCTCAGATTTAAGTTTTTCATTAGCAAAAAAGGCTTTTGAAAAAACGTCGGCTTATGACTCAGCAATCAATAATTATTTATCATCCGATAACCAAAATCAGTTTCCTGATCAATTAAAAAAAACAATTAACAAAGTGATGGATTTACGTTATGGAGAAAATCCTCATCAAGAAGCTGCCTTTTATAAAGACACAAATGAAGATATTGGATCCTTATCAAGCTTTGATCAAATTCAAGGTAAAGAATTATCATTTAATAATCTTAATGACTCAGATACTGCTTGGGAATGTGTCAAAAAGTTTTCTCAACCAACTTGTGTGATAGTTAAGCATGCTAATCCTTGTGGCGTTGCCTCAACAGGCAGCCTAAAGGAATCCTATGAGGCCGCTTTTAAAACTGATCCTACCTCAGCGTTTGGAGGAATCATTGCATTTAATAAAAGTTTAGATCAAGAAACTGCATCTTTAATAATCAATCAATTTGCTGAAGTAATCATAGCTGCAGATTTTTCGGAGGGGGCATTAAAAATTTTTAGAAATAAACCCAATGTTAGATTACTGAAAATTAAAATTGAAAATAACAATACAGAATTTGATTTTAAGAAAATAGGAGGTGGGTGGTTAATTCAAACACCAGATATTCATACTCTTGATATTAATGATTGTAACGTCGTCACTGATCTTAAGCCAACAGAAGAGCAACTTGATGACATGAAATTTGCATGGGTCGTCTCTCAATATGTAAAGTCAAATGCCATTGTTTTTTGTAAAAATAAACAAACATTAGGAATCGGAGCTGGGCAAATGAGTCGAGTGGATAGTACGAAAATTGCTTCACTTAAAGCTGACAATGCGAATATAGATCTAGCACAGTCCGTTGTTGCCTCAGATGCTTTTTTTCCTTTTAGAGATGGTATTGATGTAATTGCAAGTCATGGTGCTAAATGCATCATTCAACCTGGAGGAAGTATCAAAGATGAAGGGGTAATTGATGCAGCCAATGAACATGGCATTGTCATGTTATTCACAAACATTCGACATTTTAAACACTAAATAATGAAGGTACTTATTATAGGTGGTGGAGGCAGAGAACATGCTCTAGCTTGGAAGATATCTCAGAGCCCATTAGTGAAAAAAATATATGTAGCTCCAGGTAACGGTGGAACTGAACTTGATAGTAATATAGAAAATATTAATATTTCAGAAATCCAAGACCTTATTGATTTCGCAACTAAACAAAAAATTGACTTAACTGTGGTGGGCCCAGAAGCACCCCTAGCAATTGGCATCGTCGATGACTTTAAGAAAAATAATTTAGCTATATTTGGTCCGACAAAAGCTGCAGCGCAACTTGAAAGTTCTAAGGAATTTTCCAAAAGTTTTATGGCGCGTCATAAGATACCAACAGCAAAATTTTCTACTTTTGAAGATACCATCTCTGCACATGAATACATAAAAAATAATCCAGCCCCCATCGTAATTAAAGCAGATGGACTTGCATCGGGAAAGGGTGTGGTTGTTGCAATGACCGATGAAGAGGCACATGAAGCTGTAGATTTGATGCTAAGTGAAAAAATTTACGGGAGTGCTGGAACAAAAATTATCATTGAAGAGTTTATAGCAGGAGAAGAAGCCAGTTTTATCGTAATCTGCGATGGTTCAACCATATTACCTCTTGATTCAAGTCAAGATCATAAACGCTTACTAGATAATGATGCCGGTCCCAATACAGGTGGAATGGGCGCATACTCACCAGCTCCGATAGTAACAGATGAGGTAAATAAAAAAATAATGGATCAAGTTATCATTCCCACCATTGAAGGTATGAAAAAAGAGGGAATAGAATTTTCAGGATTTTTGTATGCAGGAATAATTGTTGATCCTAATAAAAATATCAAGACACTTGAATTTAATTGTCGTATGGGTGACCCTGAAACTCAACCTCTCTTATTCAGAATGCAAGGTGACTTATTTAAAGTATTGTTTAAAGCTGCAAAGCAAGAATTAGAAGGGGTTATAATTAATTGGGATAAAGAGCATGCAATTACAATCGTGATGGCTTCAAAAGACTATCCTATAAAACCAATTCTCGGTGATCAAATCAATTTGCCAAACAATCAAGATGATAGCACCTTCATATTTCATGCTGGTACCAATATAGAAAATAGTAAAATCATGACATCTGGTGGACGTGTTTTGGGAGTAACTGCAAAAGGAAGGACACTTGAAATTGCAAAAAATAAAGCTTATGACGTCTTGAAAAAGGTTGAATTTAATGGGGCACAATTTCGAACAGACATTGGAAAAAAAGCATTAAATTAAGGTTGTGAGAAATTTAAGGCTTAAAAGATTTATTGCTAATGGAGGAGTGGTTGCTTATCCTACGGAGTCATGTTTTGGATTGGGATGTGACCCTCGAAATTTTCGAAGCATTAAAAAATTAAATATTCTAAAAAAAAGGCCTGCAAATAAAAATTTTATTTTAATTTCTTCAGAACTTGAACAAAACAAAGGTATTGTTAAGGAGTTTAATAAAAAACAAATTCAGATGCTATATGCCAAATGGCCTGGGCCACACACATGGTTAATAAGAGCAAACGCAAAATGTCCATCATGGCTTAAAAGTAATGGAAAGGTTGCTGTAAGAATTCCTGATTTTAATATTTGTAAGGATTTGATCTCTTCAATTCGAATGACTATCACCTCAACAAGCGCAAATAGAACAAAAAAGCGTCCTATTAAAAACTATAGGGAGGCATGCCGTCATTATGGTCAGAGTGTGCATGTGGTTAAAGGAAGAATAGGGAAAAATAAAAAACCTAGCCAAATACAAGACTTTGAAACAAAAGCTATAATAAGAAAATGACTGAAAATAAAATAAATAATGAAGCTGTTAAGAGTTACTTTACAAAATTACAAACAGATATCATAAATGCCGTTGAAATAGTTGACGGCAAAAATTTTTTAGTTGATTCCTGGCAAAGAGCGGAAGGTGGTGGTGGTACAACATGTATTTTAGAAAATGGAAATATTTTTGAAAGGGCTGGTATCGGGTTTTCACATGTTGTTGGCTCGCAACTCCCAAAATCAGCAACCGATGCTCATCCTGAGATTACTGATAGCAACTGGGAAGCTACGGGGGTCTCTTTAGTCTTTCATCCTAAGAATCCTTATATTCCTACTGTACATATGAATGTAAGATTTTTTGTCGCAAAAAAAAATAATAAAAATGTATGGTGGTTTGGCGGGGGTATGGATTTAACGCCATATTATGGTTTTAATGAAGATGCTATTCATTTTCATAAAACAATTCAAACGGCACTTAATCCATTTGGCGAAGATCTTTATCCTGAGTTTAAAAAAAACTGTGATAAATATTTTTTCCTAAATCATCGTAATGAACCACGAGGGATTGGTGGCATATTTTTTGATGATTTTAATATGCATGATTTTAATTTTTCTTTTGATTTCACAAAAGTAGTCGGAAATACCTTTTTGAAAGCTTATCTACCCATACTTCAAAAAAGAAGAAATCATACATATACGAATAGGGAAAAAGAATTTCAACAATACCGAAGAGGGCGTTATGTTGAATTTAACCTTCTTCAAGATAGAGGAACATTATTTGGTATTCAATCAAAAGGTCGGGTTGAGTCAATCTTAATGTCTATGCCTCCATCAGTAAAATGGGAATATGATTATTCACCAGAAAAAGGTAGTAAAGAGGAAGAGTTGTATTCAAAATTTTTAATCGTTAAAGACTGGGCTTAAAGCCAAAATGCTAGATCAATTATTTAGAAAAAAAGGGTTAACGGAAAATGAAAATACACAATTAAAGCGTTGTCTTAGTGCTTTCGATTTAACCTTGCTTGGTGTGGGATGTATCATTGGTACAGGTATCTTTGTTTTAACGGGCATTGTTGCTGCTACTCACTCAGGTCCGGCAATTATTATCTCCTTCATAATTGCAGGAACCGCATGTGCATTTGCTGCATTATCTTATGCTGAACTATCCTCATCTATTGGAGGTTGTGGAAGTGCTTATGGCTATTCCTACGTCGCATTTGGTGAACTTTTTGCATGGATTATTGGCTGGATACTCTTATTAGAGTATGGCGTTGCAATTGCAGCTGTAGCAAGTGGTTGGTCAGGTTATTTTAATAATGCACTAGTTGCTATCAATATTGGTCTTCCCGAATACTTAATTAATCCTCCAAGTGCTGGTGGAGTAATTAATCTTCCCGCGTCAATCATAATCATTTTAATCATGATGCTTCTTATCGCTGGTGTCAAAGAGAGTGTTAAATTAAATACGATAATGGTGTTTATCAAGATAAGTGCAATTTTGATATTTATTTTTATTGCACTTTTTAACGTTAACCCAAGTAATTGGACTCCATTCATTCCTTTTGGATGGTTTGATAGACTGCCGGATGGTGAAACGATAGGAATTTTTGCTGGGGCTTCGATTGTCTTCTTTGCTTACGTGGGTTTCGACGCTGTTTCTACTGCTGCAGAAGAGGCGATTAACCCTCAAAAAGATTTGCCAAAAGGTATCTTATACTCATTAATGATTTGTACGGTTTTTTACGTTATCGTTTCAGCACTCCTTACTGGCGTTATTTATTATGAGGAGTTGAACGTATCAGATCCTGTCGCATTTGCCCTATCTCAATTAGGATATTCTTGGTCATCTGCTTTGGTAGCTACTGGAGCTATCTTTGGTTTAGCGACTGTGATGCTTGTTTTATTTTATGCATTAACAAGAGTCATTTTTTCTATGAGTAGAGATGGTTTACTACCGGAATATTTAAGTGGAGTGAATAAAAAAACAAAAACGCCCGTAAAAGTAATACTTACAACTGGAATTATCATATCATCTATTGCGGGATTTGTTTCTCTGGGTGAACTTGCTGAAATCGTTAATATTGGCACACTTTCAGCTTTTATAATTGTTTGTTTCGGAGTTATAGCGTTACGCTCAAAGCATAAAAAAAATACTTTTAAAAATAGATGGCATCCGTTGATACCACTGTTAGGTATTTTATGTTGTGGAGCTTTAATGTTCTTTCTTCCAACAGATACCTGGATAAGGTTTTTAACATGGCTTACTTTTGGGGTAGTATTTTATTTCGGTTATTCAATAAGGCATAGCAAACTTAATAACCTTAAATGAAATTAATTGTAAAAATTATTTAATACTCTTGGACAGAGTACTCAGTCGAAATACTATGCGAAAGTTTTGGATATATTACAACTGAGTTTTCAAGTGTATTAGCTGTCTCTATACAAACCATCCGCCTCCATTCGTCTTTTTTACCCATATCACTCATCGCATTTGCTTTTTCTTTACCTGGATTCCAAACAACCAATGAATCGCTATTTGACTTTTTAATGCTTATAACTCTTTTTAATTTCTTATCCTCCAAGTAACAATCATTACTGGAATTTAAATAAACCTTATCTATAGGCGATTTTAGAGAAATTGAATCCCTCTCAATTCCTTTTTTAAAATTTTGATTCTTATCAGTAAATAAGGCATTTTCAAGACCTGAAACTTTCACATTATCAATATCAGACACATAAAAGTAAGTATGAAACCCCTCACTTATCGTAAAAGGGCTATCAGATAAATTAGTCGTTTTTAAATTGAGACTCAAAGTTTCACCAACAACAATACTCAAGATAAGCTCAAAATTATATGTAAGTTGCTTCTTTACAGTTTCTGTTGGAATCATCTTAAGAACAATTTTTGTTGCGCCGTTTTTTAAGTCACTCGATTCAATCAATTCCCAGGGTATAACTCTTGCAAATCCATGTAAGCAAAAACCATTATCAGTTGGATGCTCACCAAACCATGGCCAACATATCGGTACACCGCCTCTGATTGACCTTCCTTTTTCATAACGTGCATTTGAGGATAGCCATAGAATATCATCTTGTATTGACTTCGGTTTCCACCAATCGACATGTGCTCCTTGCAATGCAATCTTTGCATCAGCTTTATCATTATTAATATCTATAAATTTTAGTCCATCTTTATTTTTTGAAATTTTAATATTTTGACTGATCTTCATTATGATTTTTCTAATTGATTGATATCTCTTACAGCCCCATTTGATGCACTTGTTGTCATCATCGCATAAGCTTTTAGAGCTTCAGTTACCTTACGTTGTCTCGGTTTAGGTTTCCAAGCATTTTCTTTTTGATCCATAGCTTCCCTCCGCTTCTGCATGACTTCGTCAGTAATTTTTAAATTTATTGATCTCTCAGGAATATTAATTTCTAAGATATCACCTTCTTCAGCCAATGCAATTGCCCCACCTTCTGCAGCTTCAGGTGATACATGTCCTATACTAAGACCAGAGGTACCTCCAGAAAACCTGCCATCAGTTAGCAAAGCGCATGCCTTTCCTAGTCCTTTTGATTTTAAATATGTCGTAGGGTACAGCATCTCTTGCATTCCAGGCCCCCCTTTTGGCCCTTCATAGATAATCAAAACAACGTCTCCTTCTTTAATTTTATCTGCTAGGATTTCTTCAACTGCAGCATCTTGTGATTCAAAAAGCCTGATTTTTCCAGTAAATTTTAATATCTCCTCGTCAACTCCTGCTGTTTTGACGATACAGCCCTCCTCAGCAATATTTCCATAGAGAACCGCGAGTCCTCCATCTTGGCTATAAGCATTTTTTTTATTTCTGATACATCCACTCTCCCTATCTAGATCTAAGGAAGGCCATAATTTTTCCTGACTAAATGCTTGAGTTGTTTTAATACCCCCTGGTGCTGCTAGGAAAAAGCTTTTAACCTCATCATCTTTAGTATTTACAATATCCCAATGATTTATTGCCTCCCCGAGTGTTGGAGAATGAACACAACTTACATTTTCGTTAATCTTATTTGCTCTTCTGAGCTCACCTAATAATCCAAATACACCTCCCGCTCTGTGCACATCTTCCATATGATATTTCTGTGATGCAGGTGCTAATTTTGATAAGCAAGGGACACTTCTTGAGATCTTATCTATATCTTTCATGGTGAAGTCAACTTTGGCTTCTCTAGCTGCCGCAAGTAAATGAAGTACCGTATTTGTCGAACCCCCCATAGCAACGTCTAAGCTCATTGCATTCTCAAATCCTTCTTTTGTGGCAATCTCTCGAGGTAAAATTCCCTTTTCATTTTTTTCATAATATCTTTTTGTAATATCTACTATTCTTTTACCTGCATCTAAAAATAAGTTTTTTCTTAACGCATGAGTTGCTAGAGTACTTCCATTACCAGGCAAACTAAGGCCTAATGCTTCTGTTAAACAATTCATAGAATTCGCTGTAAACATTCCAGAGCAAGACCCGCATGTTGGGCAAGCAGACTCTTCAAGCTCTTTTAACTGAACGTCTGATACAGATTTATCCTCTGAACCAATCATAGGTGAAACTAAATCAATTTTAGTAACGGAATTTTCCCAGCTAACCTTTCCTGCCTCCATTGGGCCACCAGATACAAAAATAACCGGTATATTAATTCTCATTGCTGCCATCAACATGCCTGGGGTGATTTTGTCACAATTTGAGATACAGACCATGGCATCTGCGCAATGCGCGTTCACCATATACTCAACGCTGTCTGCAATTAATTCTCTACTAGGTAGACTATAAAGCATACCGTCGTGGCCCATGGCAATTCCATCGTCAACTGCGATTGTATTAAATTCCTTTGCCACACCTCCATGCTTTTCAATTTCTCTAGCCACCAATTGACCCATATCTTTTAAATGCACGTGTCCCGGAACAAACTGAGTAAATGAATTGACGACTGCAATTATAGGCTTAACAAAATCGTCATCCTTCATCCCAGTCGCGCGCCAAAGTGCTCTTGCTCCTGCTTGACCTCTGCCTTCTGTCGTCGTTCTTGATCTGTATTTTGGCATTACTGTTAATCCCTAAATTTTTTAATACATCGCAATTTTAACTTATAATTGCACCTATATGCTGACTCATCCTCAATTTGATCCCATTGCAATTTCAATAGGCCCTTTAGCACTTCATTGGTATGGGCTCATGTACTTCATCGGATTTTTATCTTTTATATACTTTGGTAAAAAACAGGTAAGAGATCAAACGTGGTCTTTAATCGATGAGAAGGTATTGGATGATATGTTTTTTTACGGAGCGCTAGGTGTAATACTTGGTGGAAGATTAGGTTATGTATTGTTTTATCAGCCTACATATTATTTAAATAATCCTGCTGAAATATTTGCTTTTTGGCAAGGGGGTATGTCTTTTCACGGTGGCTTTCTAGGTGTATTAATCGGGATGATGATGATAGCGAGAAAATATCAAATCAGATGGTTAGTCATAACGGATTTTATTGCCCCATTAGTTCCTTTAGGATTAAGTTTTGGTAGGGTTGGTAATTTTATTAATCAAGAGTTATGGGGAAGGCCAACAGATGCCACATGGGGAATGATTTTTCCTGCAGTTGATAATATTACCAGGCACCCCTCTCAACTATATCAATCTTTTTTTGAGGGGCTTGTTCTTTTTTTAATTCTTTGGTTTTACGCAAAAAAACAACGGAGTGTAGGAAAAGTATCTGCATTGTTTTTAATTTTTTATGGATTATTTAGATTCTTGATTGAATTTACAAGGGAGCCTGATGGCCACCTTGGTCTGCTTTATTTAGATTTTTCTATGGGTCAATGGTTATCACTTCCTATGCTGATTCTTGGAATGTTTATGTATTTTAAAGCAACCTCTGTTAGCAACAACGATTAATCTTATTCCATTTCCCCTCTAATTTTGATTTGAAATATTCAGCCCTAGATAAAGGAAAATCTTTTTTATGCTTTTTACAGCTGTTAAAATTTTCGAGGTAAATTTCATAGTCATTATCCCCACTGACTGTCCGTATATATAACCATAATTTTCTAAAACTAAACATTTGATAGCTTTCTTTTACGATTTTTGATGTTAGTTGTTAATACAATCCTGATTACATCAATGATGACTATCCATAAGATAATTACTAAAAATATAGTAATACCCGCATCAAGCTTTAAATTGAAAATAAGTTTTTGTGCGACATCAATTCCGTAATCAGGAATATATCCATTACTTATTTTTTCAGACATTGAGTTAGCTGCTGAAAGAAAACCTATACGAATATCTTCGCTAAATATTTTTTGATAGGCAGCCGAGGTTGTAACTATCATAAGCCACACTAATGGAATAGCTGTAATCCAAGCAAATTTAATCTTATCTGATTTTATCAATATCGCAGTTCCAACGCTTAAAGCAATTGCCGCTAACATTTGATTTGCAATGCCAAACAAAGGCCACAGGATATTTACTCCACCGTTAGGATCAATAACGCCTATGTATAAGAAATAACCCCAACATGAGACTACAATAAAGCTTGTCAAGATTATTGATGGAAGCCAGGAAGTTTGTCCTAACTTAGGGTGAAGATTCCCCAACATATCCTGTAACATGAATCTTCCAACTCTTGTACCAGAATCTAACGTAGTCAATATAAATACAGCTTCAAACATGATGGCAAAGTGATACCACAAAGCGAGCAAATGCTTTCCAAAGGCGTTAGCAAAAATAGTCGCCATTCCAACTGCCAGTGATGGGGCTCCTCCCGTTCTTGCAAATAATGTAGATTCACCAACATCCTTAGCCAATTGGTTCATCTGTTCAACGGTTACCGAATAACCCCATGAATTGATTTTACTGATTATTTCATTTGCCTCTGTGCCAACAATTCCAGCAGGACTATTGATGGCAAAATATATTCCAGGCTCTAAAACGCAAGCCGCTACCATTGCCATAATTGCAACAAATGCCTCAAGAAGCATTCCACCATAACCAATCATCGGAATGTGTCTTTCATTATCTATTAATTTTGGGGTTGTCCCTGATGAGATGAGTGCATGAAACCCAGAAATTGCACCACAAGCAATTGTGATAAAAACAAATGGAAATACACTCCCCCCAAAAATAGGTCCAGATCCATCTATGAATTGAGTAACCGCAGGCATTTTTATATCAGGCTGCATAATTGCGATAGCAATAGCTAGAAAAATAATAGTGCCAAGCTTCACAAAGGTTGATAAATAATCTCTTGGTGCAAGGAGCATCCATATTGGCAAAACTGCTGCGATAAAGCCATAGATAATAAGAGACCATGCCAAGAAAAGACCACTATGATCAAAATAACTTCTCATTGATTCCGAATTATCAATGATGCTCCCCATGTAAACTGCCATTAAAAGCAAAATAACTCCAATAGCAGTCGCTTCTAGAACTCTTCCGGGGCGAATAAATCTCATATAAAAACCAACAAGAATTGCTATTGGAATGGTCGCGACAACCGTTGATGTTGCCCAGGGACTGTTTTTCATTGCATTTACAACTACTAAGCCTAAAACAGCAATTAGGATAATCATGATTACGAAAGTACCAATCATCGAAGCAAAGCCAGCTAGAGCACCCAACTCTTCTTTAGCCATTTGACCCAAACTCTTACCATTTCTTCTAACTGAAAAAAATAAAATAACCATATCTTGAACAGCACCACCCACTACTGCCCCAACTAAAATCCAAATTGTGCCGGGTAGATAACCAAATTGAGCTGCAAGAGTTGGGCCAACAAGGGGTCCTGGTCCAGCGATAGCAGCAAAATGAATGCCAAATAATACCCATTTATTTGTAGGGACAAAATCTTGACCATTACTAAATTTAACTGCGGGAGTCTGCCTTGAGCCATCAATTACGAGTGCCTTTGTTGCAATCCAGGCGGAATAAAATCTATAAGCAACCGTATAAATACATATGGCTGCCGTGATAAACCAGATCGCATTGATAGACTCTTCTCTCTGAAGTGCTATTAATGAAAATGCAAAGGCGCCAAGAAGTGATACAAGTGCCCAAATGATTTTATTTCCAATATTTTTCATTTAGTAATAAATTTTACTTAAAGAAGTTTCTGGTTTTTTTGGAACGTAAGAAGCCATATTAGCAATTATTTTCTGGGTTGACCATAGAACTGCAATAGCATCTAAAATGTCATCATCTGCAACATCGCATCTCTTAAAACTAGCTCTTATTTTCTCAAAATTAAATTTTGGAAATAACTTTTTGACTAGTTTATATCTCATTTTGAACCCTTCATTAGTTTTTTTTCCTAACTCTATTACCCCCATATCATTCATCGACATAAAACTTAACTCAGGATGCACCTCATACAGTTTTATTTTTTTATTTGGTTTACAAAAAATTGTCCTTGCTTCCTTTATTTTGGAGAATAAAAACCATGATTGCTTTGAAATCTTTTTTCCACAAATTGACTCATTAATTTCACATGCATCAGTGTAGTTATCTGAATGCAATGTTTCTAAAGCAGGAGCTGAAAATATCGTAGAGGCTCTTGATTTTAATAAGGTTCTCGCCTCAGCATCTGCCATACGAAATCCTTTTTCATGTATGGCTAATGGAATATCAATTCCAGCTGTCGATTTTTGACTACTTATACTTTCTAAATCATTTAAGTCCTTAATTAGCCTTATACTTAAGTCTCCTTTAGTTCTCTCTTCAGCCACTACCCAGCCGAATTTACATCCATCGATTCCAAAAATATCTTTCATATTTGTTATACTTTCATTCCTAATAAATTATTTTAACTTAACAATGCTTAAAAAAAAGATTCTGCTGGGAGTCACAGGGAGTATAGCTGCTTACAAGGCTGCTGAATTAATTCGACTACTGCGTAAAAATAATTTTTTTGTCCAGGTTGTTTTAACCAAGTCAGCAAAGCAATTTGTTACCCCATTGACCCTTCAAGCCCTTTCTGGGAATCCTGTTTTAGAAAATATGTGGGAACCTACAGAGGGTAACGGAATGGAACATATCAATCTTGCAAGAACTGCAGATTTAATATTAATCGCACCGGCTTCTTGTAACTTCATTGCTAAACTAGCTAATGGTTTAGCAGATGACCTTCTAACCAATCTATGCCTGGCTAGGTCATGCCCACTTCTTGTAGCCCCCGCGATGAACGTTGAAATGTTTAACAATACAGCCACACAAAGAAACATAGAGACAATTAAAAATGATGGCATAGTAATTTCTGGTCCAGATGCAGGTGAGCAGGCTTGCGGTGAAGTTGGTTTTGGAAGGCTAATAAATTTTGAATCGATGATGCTTGATATTAAAAAAATAATAACTCCTCAAATTTTTTCTAATAGGAAAATCTTAATCTCATCTGGTGCTACGCTTGAAAAAATTGATGAAGCTAGAGCTATTACCAATTTAAGCTCTGGTCTAATGGGATTAAATCTTGCAAAAATGGCATATATGATGGGGGCGGAGGTTACTGTTATTTCTGGTCACTCCAATTATGAATTTCCATCCTGCATCAAAACAGCAAAAGCAATGAATCATGATGAGATGAGTGATTCTATTACTTCTCATATTGAAAAAAATGATATCTACATTAGCGCTGCCGCTATATCTGACTATAAGCCAAATTACACAGAAGGTAAGATAAAGAAAAAAAGTAAAAATATTTCCCTAGAACTTAAAAAAACTAAGGATATTCTCAGTCACATAGGAAAAGATTTTAGTCATAAGATAGTTGTTGGATTTGCTGCTGAATCTGAAAATTTAATTGAGAATGCAAAAAATAAACTTGTATCAAAAAATTTAGACATTATTGTCGGCAATGAAATTAAACATTCAATGGGGAAAACAAGAGCTAAGATGGTTATTATCGATCAATATGAAGAAAGGTATCTACCTGAGGCTGACAAAGAGGAACAAAGTAGAATTATCTTAGAACATATATTTAAATTTTTCATGAGAGTAAAGGCGCATGACACTATCAATTGACTTTAAAATTCTTAATCCATTAATAAGAGATCATATCCCAACTTATGCATCAGAAGGCTCTGCAGGACTGGATCTACGAGCGTGTATAGATGATCCTGTAGTTATTAATCCAGGAAAAACAGAGCTGATTCCCACAGGTATCTCAATTTTTATTCAAGACCCAGGATATGCAGGACTCATACTGCCAAGGTCAGGGCTTGGGCATAAGCATGGGATAGTTCTTGGTAACCTAGTTGGATTAATTGACTCAGATTATCAAGGTGAATTATTCATCTCTACATGGAACAGAGGTTCATCATCATTTACCATAAACTCTCTGGATAGAATTGCACAGCTTGTGATAGTTCCAGTATCACAAGCAACATTTAATTTGGTTTCAGACTATTCCAAAAGTGATCGTGGAGATGGTGGTTTCGGAAGCACCGGAAAGTCGTAAAAAAGACTTGATATGACGCCTAATTCTATGGATAATAAACCTCTTTTGCGAATTTGAACAATCGAGGTTAGATATGGCTAGAGTATGTGATGTAACAGGGAAGAAAACGACAACAGGGAACAACGTTTCTCATGCTAAGAATAGAACGCGTCGAAAATTTCTCCCCAATCTTCAAAGTCGTAAATTTTGGGTTGAAAGTGAGAACCGTTGGGTCTCTATGAAAATATCTGGAGCAGCGCTCAGAACTATTGATAAGCTTGGGATTGATGAAGTTCTTAAAAGAATGCGTGCAGATGGTAAAAAGGTTTAAGGAGTAAATTATGAGAGAAAAAATAAGATTAGATTCGTCAGCAGGTACTGGACATTTTTATACAACGACAAAAAATAAAAGAACCATGACTGAAAAGTTCGAAATCAAGAAATTTGATCCTACTATTCGTAAACACGTTATCTACAAAGAAAATAAGATAAAATAATTTTTATTTTTTCGTAATCGACACTCTGTGTGGGTAAGGTATTTCTATATTATTACTCTTGAACTCTTCAAAAATAGCCCTATAAATATCCGATTTTAACTCTAAAAAACCTTTGTCAGGGTCAACGACGAAGCAAGCAATGTGTAAATTAATCCCGCTATCAGCAAATTCTTTTACAAATACATTTGGTTTTGGATCTTGGATTACTCTTTCTTCTGCGTGGCACACTTTCAAAATGACTTCCATTGCCTTATCAATAGACGACTCATAGCTTATTTGTAGGTCTAAGGGTATTTTAACAGTCGTATTTGAGAAAGTGAGGTTTGTAATTTCACTAGTTAATAATTGTTCATTAGGTATAAGAACTTCTATACCATCTAGTCTCCTAATAGCGGTATAACGTGATTTTATTGCAGTTACCCTTCCATATTCACCACTAACATCAATCATATCGCCAACCCTAATGGATTCATCACTGAGAAGTAAAAACCCACTTATATAATTAGCAGCCACCTTTTGAAAACCAAAAGCTAAACCTAAACCAAAAGCTCCACCAAAAATTGTTAAAAATGATAAATCAATTCCTAAAACATTTAGAACTGTAATAATTGCAAGAATATAAAGTAAAATCTTGAGTATTTTTATGACAACAATTCTTTGATTTGCTCTAAAGCTTTTAGATTTTATATTCATTACTCTATTTTCAATAAATCTTGCGATCGTCATTGCAAATAAAACTGCAATAAATATCCCCAGGATAGTCTCAACAATTAAAAGCATTGTGATGCTTTCTTCGGCAATGACAAATTTTATAGAATCAAGTCGATCTTGGATTTGTTTTAAAACACCAAATTGAAAGGCCAAATAACTTGTGACCAAAATTCCAGCAAATATATTTTCAAAAGGTCGAAGCCATGGTCCTGGTTTTAAGATATATCTTGTAAATATTATTGCTAATCTGACAAATATAAGGATTACTAGTACACTATTTGCAAAATATAATAACCTCCATTGGAGATCTCCCTCCCTTAAAAAAAACATAGCGCTGAAAAGTATTGAAAGCATGAAAGCTGGCCTGAATAACTTAAAAATATCTTTAAGGTTATTTTGATTATCTACTATATATTTTCTACTTAATCTTCTCCTAATCAGGTACTCTGCAAAAAAAGCTGTACCGATTACCAAGAATACTAATAATAATTGTGAAATAAATCCCCAACTCATCAAAGTTTCTAAAGTGAAATTATTTTTTAGATAAAATAAGTTGCTTTGCATTTGTGTATATTCTAAATTCATTTTTTATCAACTTTTAAAAAAATATTTACGTTAAAACCAAGGTTGCAAGTCCAAGGAATATAAAAAAACCTCCGCTATCTGTCATTGCAGTTATTAAAACACTTGAGCCAACTGCGGGATCTTTACCTAAGCGATGCATTAAAAGTGGCATTAAAACCCCCATAATCGCTGCGAGTATAAGGTTTAAAACCATAGCACTCGCCATTACAAAACCTAAATCAGCATTATTATATAAATAAAATGCGAATAAACCTACAATTGATCCCCATATCAACCCATTTAAAAGCGCCACACTTATCTCTTTATACAATAAGGATCGTATGCTTGATTGGGTTAATTGTCCTATCGCTAACGCCCTTACTATCATGGCCGTTGTTTGATTTCCTGAATTTCCACCAATACTTGCAATAATTGGCATGAGCGCCGCTAAGGCAACAACTTTCTCAATAGAGCCTTCGAAAATACCAATCACTCTTGATGCTATAAACGCCGTTAATAGATTTATTGCCAACCATGCCCATCGGTTTTGAACTGATTTCCATATTGAAGAAAAAATGTCTTCTTCTTCCCTCAATCCAGCCATAGAAAATTTTTCATTATCAGATTCTTGTCTAATAAAATCCATTACAGCTTCAACAGTCAACCTACCAACTAATTTTTTATTTTCATCAACCACAGGAGCCGTAACTAAATCATATCTTTCAAAAGCGTTTGAAGCTTCATCAGCTAAATCTTCTGGCTTAAACAAAACTACCTCTTTTGCCATAATATTTTTAACTATTGTTGTTGGAGCATTAACAATTATTCTTTCTAATGGCAAAACTCCCAAAATTAAACCATCTTTATCAACAACAAATAATTTATCAGTATGGTTTGGCAGCTTCTTAATTTTTCTTAAATAATTTAAAACTACCTCTAAAGTTAAATCTTCTCTAATAGTTGTTATCTCAAATTCCATTAAGCTACCTACAGAATCTTCTGGGTACGATAATGCTGACTGAAGTCTCTCTCTATTTTGAATATCTAAATTTTCTAGTAAGTCTTTCAAGACTTCTTCAGGTAAATCTGGTGCAATGTCTGCAATCTCATCTGTATCAAGTTGCTCTGCAGCCGCTAACAACTCTGTACTATCCATATCGGCTATAAGGGTTTGACGCACAGAATCAGATACCTCAATTAGGATATCACCTTCATTTTCACTCTTAACTAAATCCCATAAAACTAAACGTTTTTGGACTGGCAATGACTCAAGAATATCTGCAATATCAGCGGGATGAAGATCATCTAGTAAGCTTTCGAGTGAGCTTATATTTTTTTTGCTGACAAGATTTTTAATTAATGCATGCTTCTCATCCACTGAGTTATCATTAGAATTTTCAGAAAACTCAGAACTCTCTAATAGTTCATCAATTTGATCTATCAGATCGTTCAAACTTTCTTTTCTTTCGATATTATTTTTCATAATTTTAGGTGGATGAAATCATGTACTTATTATAAGTACTTATACTTAAAATAAACAAAAAAAAACCAGCTTTAAGCTGGTTTTTTAAAATAAAACTATTATCTAGCCTATGCTTTTTTTGCCGCAGGCTTTTTAGTTTCTGCTTTTTTTGCCGCAGGCTTTTTAGTTTCTGCTTTTTTTGCCGCAGGCTTTTTAGTTTCTTCTATTGGTGTAACGTCAATAGGATTATTTATGTTCGCTGAATCTAGTTTTTTCTCTTCAGGAGTCTCTTCTTTTTTAATTGGTCTTTCCACAAGCTCAACATATGCCATTGGAGCGTTGTCGCCTTTTCTAAAACCACATTTAAGAATTCTTAAGTATCCACCTGCTCTTTTGCTATATCTAGGACCTAACTCACTAAATAATTTTCCTACAATCTCTCTATCTCTTAATCGACTGAAAGCTAATCTTTTATTGTGAACACTAGTCTCTTTAGCGAGAGTAATCATTGGTTCAGCATACTTCCTTAATTCTTTAGCTTTTGGAAGGGTAGTTCTAATTAGCTCATGTTTAAATAATGAAACAACCATATTCTTAAACATAGCCTTTCTATGACTACTCGTTCTATTTAACTTTCTATGTGCCTTACCATGTCGCATGTTATTACTCCAAAACTATTTTTTAATTTATACTTTTTCGACGCCTTCATCTGGCCAGTTTTCAACTGTCATACCAAGTGTTAAGCCTTTTGATGAAAGGATGTCTTTAATTTCATTTAAGGATTTTCTTCCTAAATTAGGAGCTTTTAATAAATCACTTTCGTTTCTTTGAACCAGGTCACCAATGTAATAAATACTTTCAGCCTTAAGACAGTTAGCAGACCTAACAGTTAATTCTAAATCATCAACAGGTCTTAATAAGACTGGATCTATAACTGGTGCCTCTTTAACCTCCACCTCACTTAATTCACTTTCTAAATTCGCGAAAACAGATAATTGACCACGTAAAATAAATGCTGCATCCCTTATCGCTTCCTCTGCATCAACAACGCCATTTGTTTCTACGTCTAAAATAAGTTTATCTAAATCTGTTCTTTGCTCAACACGAGCGCTTTCAACGAAATAACTTACTTTATCTATAGGGCTAAAAGAAGCATCTATTCCTATAAACCCTAATTCTGTTCCTTTTTCTTGACCTTTGTTTCTCACTGGTACTGCCTGATAACCTCTTCCCATTTCGACTCGAGCTTCGATATCTATCTTCCCGCCTTTGTTTAAATGTGCGATAACAAGTTCAGGATTTTTAATCTCAACATCATGCCCTACATCAAAGTCACCAGCAGTTACTTCCCCTTCTACATCTTTTTTGAGAGAGATGGTAGCACTTGTATTATTATGAATTCTTAATGCAACTTTCTTGAGATTCAACAGAATGTCTACTACGTCCTCTTGGACCCCATCAATTGTAGAATATTCATGAACAACGGAATCAATTTTTACTTCAGTAATTGCATATCCTGGTATTGAAGATAAAAGCACTCTTCTAAGAGCGTTTCCTAATGTATGTCCAAAACCTCTTTCCATGGGCTCAAGCGTAACCTTAGCTCTATTAGGTGATTTAATATCAACATCAACAATTTTTGGTTTTAAATATTCTGTAGGGCTGATTTCCATAGTTATCCTTATTTAAATTTTTAGACTAGATTTTTTATTTAGAGTAAAGCTCTACAACAAGCGACTCATTTATAGTAGAAGGTAAATCATCCCTCTCTGGTCTATTTTTAAATATTCCAGTTAATTTTTTTACATCGACTTCAAGCCATTCTGGTAAACCTCTCTCATCAGCAGCTTCTAATGCAGATTTAATTCTTAATTGATCTTTAGATTGATCAGCAACACTAATACTGTCACCTGGTTGAACTTGGTATGAAGGGATATTCACCCTTTTTCCATTAACTAGAATACTATTGTGTCTTACAATTTGTCTGGCCTCTGTTCGAGATCCACCTAGACCCATTTTATAGGCAACATTATCCAGTCTAGATTCCAACATTTGTAAAAGGTTTTCACCTGTAATTCCTTTTTTTCTATCGGCTTCTGCATAATAACTTCTAAACTGCTTCTCCAATACACCATAAATTCTTCTTAATTTTTGTTTTTCTCTAAGTTGAACTCCGTAATCTGAAAGTCTAGATGACCTTCTCTGTCCGTGTTGACCCGGAGGATAATTTCTTTTTTCAATTGCACATTTTTCAGTAAAGCACTTCTCAGCTTTTAGAAAAAGTTTCTCACCTTCTCTTCTACATTGACGACATTTGGGGTCTAGATTTCTAGCCAAGTTATTCTCCTATAGCTCTCTAACGTTTAACATTTAATTAAATTCTTCTCTTTTTTGGGGGTCTACATCCATTATGTGGTACTGGCGTAATATCTTGGATGCTTGTAATTTTTAATCCTACTGAATTAAGCGCTCTCACAGAAGACTCTCTTCCAGGTCCAGGCCCTTTAATTCTTACTTCAATATTTTTTACTCCGTATTCTTGAGCAGCTTTACCAGCAGCCTCTGCTGCTACTTGCGCAGCAAACGGGGTACTTTTTCTTGACCCTTTAAAACCTGCTCCACCAGAGGTAGCCCATGAAAGAGCATTGCCTTGTCTGTCTGTGATTGTAATTATTGTATTGTTAAAAGAAGCGTGAACGTGAGCTATCCCCTCTGAGACATTCTTTTTAACTTTTTTCTTTACACGAACGGTTTTATCAACTGCCATAAATATTATCCTTTATTTCCTAATAGCCCTGATTGGGCCTTTTCTTGTTCTTGCATTATTCTTTGTATTTTGACCTCTTACTGGAAGACCTCTTCTATGTCTTTGCCCTCTGTAACAACCAAGGTCCATCAATCTTTTGATATTCATGGTTACTTCTCTTCGAAGATCACCTTCGACTTCATAACCACCAATATGGTCTCTTAATTTCTCAAGATCAGCATCTGACAAATCTTTTATTTTTGTTGTAGCTGTAATACCAGTAGCATCACAAATTTTCTTAGCTGTGACTCTACCAATACCATATATAGCTGTTAAAGCTATTTCAGTATGTTTATTATCAGATACATTTACTCCAGCAATACGGGCCATACAAAACTCCTAATATATAAGGGCTAAAGATTTATCAAAGCCCGAAATTATAACTATTTTTTTGTTATTTAACAACGTAAAAATTATCCTTGCCTTTGTTTGTGGCGTTGATCTTTTTTACAAATTACCCTCACTACACCGTTTCGTCTTACAACTTTACAGTTAATACACATTGGCTTTACTGATGCTCTTACTTTCATAATATATGCCCTCTCGAAAATCTAATTTACTTTGCTCTAAATGTAATTCTGCCTTTACTTAAGTCATATGGGGATATCTCTACCGTTACAGTATCTCCCGGCAAAATTCTTATATAATTCATTCTCATCTTTCCTGATATATAACCTAACACAACATGATCGTTCTCAAGCTTAACCTTGAATGTTGCATTTGGAAGGTTTTCTAAAACCTCTCCTTCCATTTCTATAATATCTTCTTTAGCCATTAAAGCCTTCCACCTGACCCACCTTTAAAGTTTGCTTTCTTAAGGAGCCCTTCATACTGGTAGGACATCATTTGTGACTGAACCTGGGTCATGAAATCCATAGTTACCACAACAATAATAAGGAGTGATGTTCCCCCAAAATAAAATGGTGTATTAAATTTCAAGATTAATAATTCTGGAAGTAAACAAACTAAGGTTATGTAAATTGAACCGATAAGCGTTAAACGTCCCATAATTGTGTCTATATATTTAGCTGTTTGTTCGCCAGGCCTTATCCCAGGAACAAAAGCCCCACCTTTTTTTAAATTGTCTGCGGTCTCAGCAGGGTTAAAAGTAATGGCTGTATAAAAGTATGAGAAAAATATGATAGCTACAGCAAACATAATAATATAAATTGGTTGCCCAGGTGAAATCGCAGCGCTAATGTCTTTCAGCCAATAAAGGCTCTCCCCGGATCCAAACCAACCTGCAATGGTTGCTGGAAACAAGATTACGCTTGACGCAAAAATTGCTGGTATGACGCCTGCTTGATTTATCTTAAGAGGTAAATGAGATGATTGCCCACCATACATCTTATTTCCAACTTGCCTCTTTGCATAATTAATTGTGATTCTTCTCTGCCCTCTTTCAACAAATACAACTATTGCAGTAACTAGAACAACAGCGACTAGCAAGAAGAACACTAGGGGAATAGAAAAAGCTCCCGTTCTTGTAAGTTCGAGGGTATTTCCTAATGCACTTGGAAGCCCAGCCACGATACCCGCAAAAATTATCATTGATATACCATTACCAATGCCTCGTTCTGTAATTTGCTCTCCCAACCAAACTAAAAACATCGTTCCACTCACAAGAGTTATAACTGAGGTTAATCTGAAGGCTAAACCAGGATCAAGAACAAGACCCGGCTGTGCTTCTAGTGCAACCGTAATACCAAGCGCCTGAAAAGCAGCTAATACAACAGTTCCTTGACGAGTATATTGCGTTATTATCCTCTGTCCTGACTGTCCTTCTTTCTTTAACTCTTTCAATTTTTCTGACATAGAGGTGAGGAGTGTCATTATGATTGAAGCTGAGATATAAGGCATAATACCTAGTGCAAAAACAGTAAATCTACTTAATGCTCCCCCAGAAAACATATTGAACATTCCAAGAATTCCGCCACTTTGTGAATCAAATAATTTTTTTAACTCAAAAGGGTCTATGCCGGGTACAGGAATGTGTGAACCTAACCGAAAAATAATTAAAGCGCCAAGCAAAAATAGAAGGCGGCTTTTTAGTTCGCCCATTTTGCTTAACTGCCCTAGTGTAGAGTTTTCAGCCAAAATTTACTTCGATTTTTTTGTAGGTTTATCTTTAACTAGATCTTTCTTTTCTGCTTTAGGATTCGTGGTTACAACTTCCTCGACCTTTCCACCCGCGTCTTTTACAGCTTTCAAAGCACCCTTTGTTATACCAATACCTTGTATTGTTAATTTTTTGGTAACTTCGCCTGAAAGAAATATTTTGGCATTTAAAGACATATTAGGTATTAAGTTTGCTGCCTTTAAAGAAAGTAGATCAACAATACCATTATCAAGTTTATTTAATTCGCTTGTTCTTACTTTTGCATTGTAGGGCTTAGACATAGATCTAAAACCTCTTTTTGGTAGTCTTCTTTGAATAGGCATTTGCCCACCTTCAAAGCCTACTTTATGAAAGCCACCTGCTCTAGATTTTTGGCCTTTATGGCCACGCCCTGCAGTTTTTCCAAACCCTGAACCAATTCCTCGACCAACTCGCCTTACTTCTTTTTTTGAGCCATCTGAAGGCTTAATAGTATTTAATCTCATGCTGAAACCTCTTCTACCTTAAGTAAGTAATTTACTGCATTTATCATCCCTCTTATTGCAGGGGTATCTTCTAACTCAACACTATGACGCATTCTTCTTAATCCAAGACCTTTTACTGTAGCTTTATGTGCTACAGACTTATGGATAGGACTTTTTATAAGGGTCACTTTAATTTTTTTTCCTTTAGCCATAACTAACCTCTAATCTCTTCTATTGTTTTACCTCTTTTCGCTGCAATGTCTGCTGGCGTATTCATAGATGATAATCCGTTCAATGTTGCTCTAACTACATTGTAGGGATTTGCTGATCCTATACATTTCGCTAAAATATCTGTGATTCCCATAACTTCAAATATTGCTCTCATTGCGCCACCAGCAATAATTCCTGTTCCTTGTGATGCGGGAAGAATAGTCACTTTTGCAGCTCCATGCCTTCCGGTTACTGAGTGATATAAAGTACCGTTGTTAAGCTTTACTTTGATCATACCTCTCTTTGCTTCATCCATCGCTTTTTGAACGGCAAGTGGAACCTCTCTCGCTTTACCTTTACCCATGCCAACAGCACCATCACCATCTCCGACAACGCTTAATGCAGCAAAACTCATGATACGACCGCCCTTAACAACCTTGGTCACACGATTTACATTTATCATCTTTTCTCTTAGGCCATCAGTTTGTCCTTTGTCTTGATTGCCCGTGTTGTTATTTTTATTTTGTGCCATTTTTTGTACCGTTCCTAAGTTTTAGAATGTTAACCCGTTTTCTCTTGCAGAGTCCGCCAAAGCCTTAACTCGACCATGATACCTATAACCTGATCTATCAAAAGCAACAACCTTAACACCGGCTTTTATTGCCTTATCAGCTATTCTCTTTCCTATTTCTGTTGCAGCATTTGTATCACTTGTATTCTTTAGTTTTTTCTTCACATCAGCCTCTACCGTTGATGCTGAAGCAATAATTTTATTTGTTTTACCGTCAATAACTTGCGCATAAATATTTGCGTTTGACCTATGTATTGATAACCTTGTTTTACCTAAATAAGCCATGTTCGCTCTAGATTTTGTTGCCCTTCTAATTCTTGCATTATTTTTTGTCATCATCTATTCCTTATGCTTTTTTAGCTTCTTTCATTACCACATACTCATCCACGTAACGAACACCCTTACCTTTATAAGGCTCTGGTGGTCTATACGCTCTAATTTCTGCAGCTACTTGACCTACCACTTGTTTGTCTGAGCTTTTTAAAATAATTTCAGTTTGTGAGGGTGTTTGCGCAGTCACACCATCTGGGAGTGCATGGCTGATTGAATGTGAAAAACCAAGCTCAAGGTTTATTTTATTCCCTTGTGCTTGTGCTTTATAACCAACCCCGATTAATTGGAGTTTTTTTTCAAAACCTACCGAAACGCCTAGCACCATATTGTTGACTAACGCTCGAATCGTACCTGACATCGCTAACGAATGTTTAGTTGATTCTTTCGCTGAGAACAATAAACTATTTTCTTCTTTCTTAATCTCAACTTGACCTTTTAGCTCCTGTCTCATTTCGCCTAAAGGACCTTTAATTAATACATTGTCATCCGATATCGTAACTTCTACCTTTTCGGGAACAACTACTGGGTTATTTGCAACTCTAGACATGTTTTCTCCTTATTCAACGTAGCAAAGAACTTCACCACCGACGCCCTCAGCCCTTGCTTTAATATCTGTCATTACACCCTTGGAGGTTGTTACAATTGCAACTCCAAGCCCATTCATTACTCTAGGTAAATCATTACTTGATTTATATAGCCTCAAGCTTGGTTTACTAGCTCGCTGTATATTTTCAATTACGGGCTCACCTGCGTAATACTTTAATTCAATATTTAATAGCGGCTTGCCATTGTTTTCATCAATACTAAAACCTTCAATATAACCCTCATCTTTGAGAACGTTTGCAATAGCTTTTTTTACCTTTGAGGCAGGCAAAGTAACATTAACCTTACTTCTCATTTGGCCGTTTCTTATACGGGTTAACATATCTGATATCGGATCATGCATGCTCATATTTTTCCCCTTTTACCAACTTGCCTTAACGACACCTGGCACTTCACCAGCCATCATAAGATCTCTAAGTTTGCCTCGTGCAAGACCAAACTTTTTATAAACACCTCTTGGGCGACCTGTTAAAGCACATCTCGTTCTTAACCGAACTGGACTAGAATTTCTTGGCAGAGCTTGAAGTTTTTGCCTTGCTTCAATTTTTTGTTCTCTTGAAGCAGAAGCATCATTAATAACTTCATTTAAGGCTAAACGTTTTGCTTTAAATTTTTCAACCATTTTTAAACGTTTAGTTTCTCTTTGAGTCATGCATAATTTAGCCATAATTTACCTTAACTCCTAAATGGAAAGCTAAAAGCAGACAAGAGAGCTTTAGCTTCTTCGTCTGTTTTTGCTGTTGTTGTAATTGTGATATTCATCCCTCTTAGAGAATCAATCTTGTCATATTGAATTTCGGGAAAAATTATTTGTTCTTTTATACCCATATTATAATTACCTCTACCATCAAATGATTTTGGAGATAGGCCTCTAAAGTCACGCTCTCTTGGAATAGCAATGGATATTAAGCGATCTAGAAACGTATACATATTTGATTTTCTTAAAGTTACCTTACAACCAACAGGATAATTATCTCTGATCTTAAAACCAGCGATTGATTTCTTTGAAAGGGTAACAATTGGCTTTTGACCTGCAATTTTTTCCATATCACCAACTGCATTTTCCATAACTTTTTTATCGGCAACTGCTTCACCAACACCCATATTTAATGTTATTTTATCAATCCTAGGTACTTCCATAATAGATTTGTACTTGAATTGATCTGTTAATTCCTTAACAACAGTCTCAACATAAAATTCTTTTAATCTAGCCATATTTTTTTCCTAAACGTCTATTGCTTCTTGTGTAGATTTATAGATGCGAATTTTTTTCCCATCTTTTAATTCTTTAAAATTTACTTTATCTGTCTTATTCGACTTCGTATTAAAAATAGCAATGTTCGATATATTAATTGGCATCTCTTTACTTACCAAACCACCTTGATCTCCCTTAGCAGGATTTGGTTTTGTATGTTTTTTTACCATATTTAAACCTTCAACAACCACACGGTTATTTTTCAAGATATTGAGAACAATTCCCTGCTTTCCTTTATCTTTTCCTGTATTTAGTATTACCTTGTCACCTTTACGTATTTTATTCACTTTATAAACTCCTAAATAACTTCTGGGGCTAAAGACACAATTTTCATAAACTTTTCTGTTCTTAGTTCACGTGTGACTGGGCCAAAAATACGAGTCCCGATTGGCTCTAGTTTCGCATTTAACAATACAGCGGCATTACTATCAAATTTAATTAACGAGCCATCTGTTCTTCTTACCCCGCTAGCTGTTCTTACGACAACAGCTGAATAAACTTCGCCCTTCTTTACACGGCCTCTAGGTGCAGCATCTTTAATGGCCACTTTGATAATATCTCCTATACCGGCATATCTTCTTTTTGAGCCACCTAATACCTTAATGCACATTACTGAGCGTGCACCTGTATTATCGGCGACATCTAATCTAGATTGTGTTTGTATCATTTATATTCTCCAACTTAATCCGTTTAACCAATCCAGCCTTATAAAACTTTATTAGGCCAAAGCCACGGTCAGTATTGGGGCGTTAGCTTGTAATATTTATCTGAACGCCAAAAAGAGCAAAATTATAAATTATTGCTACTATTTTCTCAAGTAAAACATTAATTTACTTAATTCTCTTGAACTGCTTTTGAAACTACTTTTGTAACAACCCAAGATTTATTTTTTGAGACAGGCTTTCCTTCTGTAATCTCAACAAGATCACCCTCATTAATTTCATTTTTTTCATCATGCGCATGTACCTTTGTTGATAACTTGATAATCTTACCAACAACAGGATGTTTAACTAGTCTTGGGACTCTGACTGTAACGGTTTTATCCATTTTGTTACTCTCAACCTTACCCACTAGCGTCCTTATTATTTTTTTTGTCTCAGCCATGATGATTAACTATCCCCTTTTTCTGCAAGAACTGTCATTACTCTTGCAATATCTTTTCTTATTTTGCCTAACTGATCATTCTTGTTTGATTGTTGAGTTGATATTTGCATTCTAGTGGAGAACTGAGCTTTCCTAAGCTCAATCAATTCCTTATCAAGGTCTTCTTTCTTTTTCTTTCTCAAATCTAAAGCTTTCATAATTATCTCCTTAACCGCCGATGTGTCTAGATGCAAACGTTGTTAACAACGGAAGTTTCGCTGCAGCCAATCTAAATGCTTCTTTGGCTGTTGCTTCATCAACACCATCCATTTCATATAACATTTTTCCAGGCTGTATTTCAGCTACAAAGTACTCAACACTTCCTTTACCCTTACCCATCCGTACCTCTGCTGGTTTTTTGGTAATAGGCTTATCAGGAAAAATTCTAATCCAGATTCGCCCACCTCTCTTAATGTGTCTTGTCATTACCCTTCTTGCAGCTTCAATTTGTCTGGCAGTAATTCTCCCACGACCAGTAGCTTTGAGTCCAAAGTCACCGAAACTCACCTTATTTCCTGTTAAAGCAAGTCCTCGGTTTCTTCCTTTATGCTGCTTTCTATATTTTTGTCTGGTAGGCTGTAACATTTTTATTTCTCATCTTTTTTTGTTTTTGTGGAGTCTGCTTCTACTTCATCTTTTTTCTTTACAGAAACTTTAGGTTTTTTAATCTCTTCTGCAGGCTTGGTTTTTTTTACTGCAGCCTTAATTGTTTTTTTAGGTTTTGGTTTTTCAAGTGGCTCTACTTTTTCAACTTGAGATTCTGTAGCAGTTTTCGGTAGTGTTGGGTCCTCAAAAATCTCACCCTTAAATATCCAAACTTTAACGCCAATAATTCCATATTGTGTTTGTGCTCTAGCTGTACCGTAATCTACATCGGCTCTTAGCGTATGAAGTGGGACTCTTCCTTCCCGATACCACTCAGACCTGGCAATTTCAATCCCGTTAAGCCTGCCAGAACTCATTATTTTTATCCCTTGTGCACCTAATCGCATCGCATTTTGCATCGCTCTTTTCATTGCACGCCTAAACATTACTCTTTTTTCTAGTTGTTGGGCAATACTTTGGGCCACCAAAGTTGCGTCAATCTCTGGTTTTCTGACCTCTTCAATATTTAATTGAACAGGAATACCCATTAAGTCTTGTATGCTCGATCTTAGAGATTCAATATCCTCACCCTTTTTACCAATGACAATACCTGGCCTTGCTGAAAAAATAGTAATTTTGGCATTCTTAGCAGGTCTTTCAATTAAAATTCTGCTCACCGCAGCATTCACGAGTTTCTTATTCAGAAACTCTCTCACTTTTATGTCATTGTTTAAAAGAACGGCAAAGTTTTTACTATTTGAATACCATCGCGAAGACCAATTTTTATTAGTAGCTAAACGAAAACCAGTTGGATTTATTTTTTGTCCCATAATTCTCTCTTTTAATTGCCCACAGTCACAGTAATGTGACTGGTCGGTTTAATAATTCTTTTACCGCGCCCCTTAGCTCCAGCACGCTGTCTTTTTAAAACTGTTCCCTTATCCACATAAATGGTTTTAATTGCTAACTCATCAATATCAGCACCATTATTATTTTCTGCATTCGCTATCGCAGACTCGACAACCTTTTTAACAATTTCAGCGCCTTTCTTTGGGCTGAAGGTTAATATATCAAGCGCCTTATCTACTTTTTTTCCTCTAATAGAGTCAACAACCAACCTCGCTTTTTGAGGTGATATCCTTACGCCTTTAATTACTGCAGAAACTTCAATAGCCATAATTTATTATTCCTTCGTTTTTTTATCGCCAGTATGGCCTTTAAACGTTCTTGTTCCAGCAAACTCTCCAAGTTTATGTCCAATCATATTTTCAACAATTAGGACTGGTGTATGTTGCCTGCCGTTATGAATTGCAATGGTTAAGCCAATAAAGTTAGGAAGTATAGTGGATCTTCTTGACCAAGTTTTAATTGGCTTCCGATCTCTAGTTTCAGATGCTACCTCAACTTTTTTTGCTAAATGCGCATCTACAAATGGTCCTTTTTTTATTGATCTAGACATATTCTTATTTACCTTTTATTTGACGGTCTACGACTTATTCTCATATTATCCGTACGTTTATTGTTACGTGTTCGAAAGCCTTTTGCAGGTGTTCCCCATGGGCTAACAGGATGTCGACCACCAGATGTTCTTCCTTCACCACCACCATGAGGGTGATCTACTGGATTCATTACAACACCACGGACAGTGGGTCGTATACCTCTCCATCTTGTTGCACCAGCCTTACCAATTGATCTTAGTGAATGCTCTTCATTGCCAACAGAACCAATTGTTGCTTTGCAATCAACGTGTACTTTTCTAACCTCTCCTGACCTAAGTCTGAGCTGTGCGTAAATACCTTCTCTAGCAAGTAGTTGAATTGAAGTACCTGCTGATCTGGCAATTTGTGCTCCTTTACCAGGTTTTAACTCAATACAATGCACAGTACTTCCCACAGGAATATTTTTTAAAGGTAATGAATTTCCTATCTTAAATGGAGCTTCATTTCCGCTTAACAATTCATCACCAACAGAGATTCCCTTTGGCGCAATAATATATTTTCTTTCGCCATCTGCATAACACAGAAGCGCAATATGTGATGATCTGTTCGGATCATATTCAATTGTTTCTACCTTAGCTGGAATGCCATCTTTGTTTCTCTTAAAATCAATCAGTCGAATGAACTGTTTGTGACCACCGCCTTGATGTCTTACTGTAATTCTTCCAGAGCTATTTCTTCCAGATCCTCTTATCTTTTTTTGTAATAATGGACTAAACGGTTTGCCCTTATGAAGGCCAGGTGTTACCACTTTCTCTAAACCTCTTCTGCCTGGTGAAGTTGCTTTTACTTTAATTATAGCCATTTATTTATTCCCTATACCCTTATTCGCCGGTGAAATTAATTTCTTGTCCAGCTTTTAGACTTATGTAGGCTTTTTTCCAATCATTTCTTTTACCCATCAATCTTCCAGCCCTTTTGGTCTTGCCATTCATATTTAAAATGTTGACAGCCGTGACTTCAACTTTAAACATTAATTCTATAGCTTCTTTAACTTCCTTTTTTGTTGCATCTTTTTTGACTTTAAATGCAATTTGATTATATTTATCAGCAACCATAGTTGCCTTTTCGGTAACCTGGGGAGCTAAAACAGCTTGTAATGATTTATTCACGCTCATGCGAACATCCCCTCTAATTGTTTAATTGCAGCTGATGTTGCTATTACCTTTTGAAAGTGCACCAAGCTAACAGGGTCAGCATGTTTAGCTTCAACCACGAGTACATGTGGTATGTTTCTTGATGAGAGGTATAAGTTTTCATTGAATTCATCAATTAATATCAACACATTATTTTCTACGCCCAATGTATTAATCTTTTCTAAAAACTTTTTAGTTTTTGGAGTTTCAACATCAAACTTCTCAACCACTGTCAATCTATCTTGTCTGACGATTTCAGATAAAATAGATCTCATACCTGCTCTGTAAGCTTTTTTATTTAGTTTTTGAGTAAAATTTTCATCTGGTCTGTTTGGAAATGCTCGGCCTCCACCTCGCCAAATTGGGCTTGAAGTCATTCCAGCTCGAGCTCTACCTGTTCCTTTTTGTGCCCAAGGTCTCTTAGTTGTATGACGAACTTCTGCACGAGTTTTTTGCGACCTAGTGCCTGTTCTTCCATTATTCATATAGGAAGTAACAAGTTGATGGATTAAACCTTCATTGAAATCTTTAGCAAACGCGTTATCAGACGCGCTAACAGTTTTTTTAGTTTCTTTGCCTTTACTGTCGATTAGTTTTAATTCCATTATTTACCTACCTTTACTTTAATAGCCGGTTTGATTTCAATATCAGAACCTTTTGAACCAGGGATTGCACCTTTAATCAAAATTAGGTTTCTTTTAGAATCAATACGGACTACTTCAAGATTTTGTGTTGTTCTTCTTTTTGAGCCAAGTTGCCCAGACATTTTCTTACCAGGAAAAACTCTACCAGGATCTTGACAATGTCCGGTTGAGCCTAAAGAATTGTGTGAGACTGAAACGCCGTGTGTAGCTCTTTGTGATCTGAAGTGGTGTCTTTTTTGTGCTCCAGAAAAGCCTTTACCGATAGTGACTCCGGATACATCAACTTTTTGTCCTTTTTCAAAGATATCTACAGAAAAAGAAGAATCGATAGTGTGGCTTGATACATCATCAGTTGAATTAGATTTAAATTCTTTTAAGCCAACGCCTGCCTCTTTAGCAGCTTTGGCATAATGACCCGTAGTGGCTTTGTTTAACTTAGATGGCTTAACATTACCATAAGCAACTTGCACTGCCTGATAACCATCACTTTCAATAGTTTTAATCTGGGTCACTCTATTTGGGACTACCTCGAGCACTGTTACAGGAATTGATATTCCATCATCAGTGAAAACGCGAGTCATTCCTACCTTGCGACCTACAAGCCCTAAGCTCATGATCATTTCCTTATAATTATTATTTTACAAACTAATTACAATTGATTAGCTTGTTTCAAAAGAGCGCTATTATAACTAACGCAAATTAATTTTACAACTTTATTTCTACATCCACTCCAGCTGGAAGATCTAATTTCATCAAAGCATCAACCGTTTTATCTGTTGGCTCAAGAATATCCATTAGTCGCTGATGAGTTCTTATCTCAAATTGATCCATTGCTTTTTTGTTAACATGAGGCGAACGTAACAAATCAAAGCGTTCTTTCCTAGTTGGAAGCGGGATTGGGCCTTTTACCAAAGCCCCCGTTCTTTTTGCAGTATCTACAATTTCTTGTGCAGACTGGTCTATTAATTTGTAATCAAAAGCTTTTAAGCGAATGCGTATTTTTTGTGAAGCCATTATAATTTTCCTTTTATGAGCGAATGTTCATTTCAGAACACTTTTTTTTTAATTTATCTTATTCAATAACTTTTACTACAACACCGGAGCCAACTGTTCGGCCACCTTCACGAATCGCAAATCTTAAACCTTCTTCCATCGCGATTGGTGCAATCAATGTTGCTGTAATTGATACATTATCTCCTGGCATTACCATTTCAGTACCTTCTGGTAACTCCACTGCACCCGTTACATCTGTTGTTCTAAAGTAGAATTGTGGACGATACCCATTAAAGAATGGTGTATGACGACCGCCTTCTTCTTTGCTTAAGCTGTATATCTCAGCAGTAAATTTAGTATGTGGCTTAATTGAACCTGGCTTACAAAGTACTTGGCCACGTTCTACATCTTCTCGTGCTGTACCTCTTAATAGGACACCGACGTTATCTCCTGCTTGACCTTGGTCTAATAACTTACGGAACATCTCAACGCCTGTACATGTTGTTTTTACTGTATCTTTAAGGCCCACAATTTCAATTTCTTCGTTTACCTTAACAACGCCTCGCTCCACTCGACCTGTTACCACAGTTCCACGTCCAGAGATTGAGAACACGTCCTCAACTGGCATTAAGAAATCACCATCGATTGCACGTTTTGGTTCTGGAATATAACTATCAAGTGCTTCAGCTAATTTTAAAATCGCTGGCTCACCAATATCTGATTGATCACCTTCAAGTGCTTTAAGTGCTGATCCCATTACGATAGGAATGTCATCACCTGGGAAATCATATTTACTTAGTAGTTCACGTACTTCCATTTCAACAAGCTCAAGAAGTTCTTTGTCATCTACCATGTCTGCTTTATTTAAGAACACAACAATATGTGGAACACCCACTTGTCTTGATAAGAGGATATGTTCACGCGTCTGAGGCATTGGGCCATCAGCTGCTGAACATACAAGAATTGCGCCGTCCATTTGAGCAGCACCTGTAATCATATTTTTCACATAATCCGCATGGCCTGGACAGTCTACGTGAGCATAGTGACGTTTTTCTGTTTCATATTCAACGTGAGATGTATTAATTGTTATGCCACGCGCTTTTTCTTCTGGCGCTGAATCAATCTCTGCAAAATCTTTTTTGTCTCCACCAAATTTTTTGGTCAGTACAGTCGATATTGCTGCTGTTAATGTAGTTTTACCATGATCCACGTGGCCAATTGTGCCAACGTTGACATGGGGTTTGTTACGCTCAAATTTATCCTTAGCCATAATCTCTTATCCTTATAAAACAGTTTTTTAAATATTTAATTTTTATTAATTACCGCTTCAGCAACATTTCTTGGTGCTTCTGAGTAATGTTTAAATTCCATTGAGTAAGTCGCTCTTCCTTGAGAAAGTGATCTCACGGTGGTGGAATATCCAAACATCTCAGCAAGTGGAACCTCACATCTAATCACTTTTCCAGTAGCATTGTCTTCCATGCCCTGAACAATCCCTCTCCTAGATGATAAATCGCCCATAACATCACCCATGTACTCTTCAGGAGTTTCAACTTCAACTGCCATCATAGGCTCAAGTAAAACGGGATCAGCTTTTTTACATCCATCCTTAAAGGCAAATGAAGCTGCCATTTTAAACGCATTCTCATTTGAGTCAACGTCATGGAATGATCCATCATAAAGAGTAACTTTTACATCTTCAATTGGATATCCTGCAAGCACTCCCGCTGTAATAGTTTCTTTCAAACCTTTATCAACTGCTGGTATAAACTCTCTCGGTACTGCTCCACCTTTGATTGAATCAACAAACTCGTAGCCTTTTCCAACTTCATTCGGCTCAATTTTTAACCAAACATGGCCATACTGACCTTTACCACCAGATTGTTTAACAAATTTACCTTCTTGTTCAACCGGTTTTTTAATCGCCTCTCTATAAGCTACCTGAGGTGAGCCGATATTAGCCTCAACTGAAAATTCCCTCTTCATTCTATCAACTAAAATTTCAAGGTGAAGTTCTCCCATACCAGAAATAATTGTTTGGTTAGTTTCTTCATCAGTTTTAACCCTAAAAGATGGATCTTCTTGAGCAAGTCTTCCAAGCGCAATGCCCATTTTTTCTTGGTCAGCTTTAGTTTTTGGTTCAACTGCAACATGAATAACAGGTTCTGGAAAAACCATTCTCTCTAAAATAACTGCATTTTTTTCTGCGCACAAAGTATCACCTGTAGTTACATCTTTTAAACCAACGGCTGCTGCGATATCTCCTGCATATATTTCCTTAATCTCTTCACGATTATTCGCGTGCATTTGCAAAATTCTTCCTATTCTTTCTTTTTTTCCCTTAACAGGGTTGTAAATTGTGTCCCCAGCCCTAACAACACCTGAATAAGCTCTAAAAAATATTAATTGTCCAACGAACGGATCTGTCATTATTTTAAATGCAAGCGCAGAAAAGGGTTCATCATCTTTTGCATGCCTGACAACAGGTTTATCAGATTCATCAACACCAGGAATTGGTGGAACATCAACCGGTGCAGGCATCAGCTCAATAACTGCATCGAGCATAGCTTGAACACCCTTGTTTTTAAAAGCAGAACCGCATAGCATTGGTACAATCTCATTTGAAATTGTTCTAATTCTAAGGCCTTGTTTAATTTCTTCTTCTGATAACTCACCAGTTTCTAAATATTTATTCATCAAGTCTTCGTTTGCTTCTGCAGCAGTTTCAACCATATTGTCATGCCACTTTTGGCATACATCTTTTAAATCATCAGGAATATCTGCATATTCAAACTTGATACCAAAATTTTCCTCTTCCCATAAGACCGCTTTCATTTTTACAAGATCAACAACTCCTTTAAAAGTCTCAGCAGCTCCAATTGGAACTTGGATAGGAATCGGATTGGCCTTCAGTCTAGATTTCATCTGATCATAACATTTGAAGAAATCAGCGCCCGCTCTATCCATCTTGTTTACAAATGCCATTCTAGGTACTTGATATTTATTTGCTTGCCTCCAAACAGTCTCTGATTGAGGCTGAACACCACCCACTGCACAATAAACCATGCAAGCTCCATCTAGAACTCGCATTGACCTTTCAACTTCAATTGTGAAATCAACGTGACCCGGGGTATCAATAATGTTAATTCTGTGTTGATCAAACTGGTTGGCCATTCCACTCCAAAAGCAAGTGGTTGCTGCAGAAGTAATTGTTATACCTCTTTCTTGCTCTTGCTCCATCCAATCCATTGTGGCAGCCCCATCATGGACCTCGCCAATCTTGTGATTAACCCCTGTGTAAAGCAAAATGCGCTCTGTAGTAGTTGTTTTACCTGCATCAATGTGAGCACTGATGCCTATATTTCTATATTTATTTATTTCTGTTTTACGAGCCACTTTGTTTTATTACCTTATTTAATTAGTTAAAAATCTAAAATCTGAAATGAGAGAAAGCTTTATTTGCTTCTGCCATTCTATGCACTTCATCTCTTTTTTTCATTGCAGCACCTTTATTTTCCGAGGCCTCCATAATTTCTGCTGCGAGCCTTAATCCCATTGATTTTTCTCCTCTATTTCGTGCTGCATCCCGAAGCCAACGCATCGCCAACGCGGATCTTCTTGATGGTCTGACTTCAACTGGCACTTGATAATTCGCCCCACCAACTCGCCTACTTTTAACTTCTACAACCGGACGAATATTTTCTAAAGCTAATGAAAAAGTCTCCAGAGGATCTTTGCCGCTTTTTGTTTTTATTTGGTCAAAAGCTCCATAAATTATTCTTTCAGCCACAGATTTTTTTCCACTACTCATAATTACATTTACGAATTTGGAAACTTCTTGACTTGAAAACTTAGGGTCGTCAAGTATGGCTCTTTTTGGGACTTCTCTTCTTCTAGGCATATTTTTTAATCTCTTGTTTAATTAAGTTGCTTTTGGACGTTTAGCGCCAT